>JBCCXT010000145.1:0-1613 GCA_039191215.1 Pseudomonadota bacterium | reverse complement strand
CGTCGATCCGGTGATGGATTTCGACCCCCATGCCGGTGCCACATGGACCTATAGCGCGGATGAATTGATCGACTATGTGCGCGCTGAGGGGCTCGACGTGGAATGGGTGCTGGATACGCATCCCCATGCCGATCACTTCTCTTCCGCCAACTACATCAAGAACCAATTGGGCGGTACGCCCAAGCAGGCCATCGGCGCCCTCGTTCTGCGCGTGCAGGAAATCTGGTCCGACATGTATGCCGATGACAGCCTGGCCGGTCACCCCGAATACTGGGATCGCTTGTTCGAACCCGGGGACAGCTTTACCGTCGGCACCTGCAAGATCGGCGTGACCCTGTCCAGCGGTCACACGCTGGCCTCTATCACCTACACGATGGGGGACGCGGTTTTTGCCCATGACACTTTCATGGTGCCCGACAGCGGCACATCGCGCTGCGACTTCCCGGGCGGCTCTTCGGCCCAGATGTGGGATACGCTGCAGGCGATCCTCGCCAATCCCGGCGATACGCGGATCTTCGTGGGTCACGATTACCGCAAGGGCGGCCGGGAAGAGGCCTGCATGGCCACGGTGGCAGAGCACAAGGCATCCAACATCCACGTCAAGCACGGGATCACCAAGGGAAAGTTCATCGCCATCCGCGACGCGCGCGATGCCACGCTCGCGTTGCCCGACCGGATGCTCTACGCGCTCCAGGTCAACATTCGCGGCGGTCGACTGCCGGAACCTGACGGCAGAGGCCGCGCTGCTTTCCGGGTTCCCGTCAACCGGTTCGAGTCTGCCCTCGCAAAAATCTTCGAAGATACAAAAACGGCGCAGGCCGCTGAATAGCGCTTAAGACCCGGGGTGCGGCGCTGCCTGCACCCCGGTGTCACCTGACACCACATTTTTCGGGAGGACACCTATGGATATCAAGAAAATCACCGACAAGGTTTCGGTCAGCCCGCAGATTTCTGCAGAAGACGTCGAAGAGATCGCGGCACAAGGGTTCCGCGCCATCATTTGCAACCGTCCAGACGGTGAAGGGGCGGACCAACCTTCGTTCGAGGAAATTGAAGCCGCTGCCAAAGCTGCGGGCATCGAGGCACGTTACGTACCTGTGCAATCCGGTATGGTCCGCGATGAAGACGTTGCGGCCTTTGGCACGGCTTTGAAGGAGGTGCAGCGCCCGGTGCTGGCATATTGCCGGTCTGGCACGCGCTCTGCGACGCTGTGGTCGTTCCACGAATCCAAGAAACGCCCGATGCCGGAAATTCTCGCGGCCACAAAGGCCGCTGGCTATGACATGAACGGTGTCGCGCGGCGTATTTCCAATGGCGGCAAGACCCCGACCGACACGGGTGATGCGCATTTCGAAGTGGTGATCGTGGGCGCAGGGGCTGGGGGCATTTCGGTTGCCGCTAGTCTCAAGGCGCGAAAACCTGGTCTCAACATCGCGGTGATCGACCCGGCGGACATTCACTATTACCAACCTGGCTGGACCATGGTCGGCGGTGGCGTATTTGATGCGCAGACGACGGCCAAAACCATGGGCTCACTCATCCCGCAGGGTGTCCACTGGATCAAATCGGCGGTGGCCGCATTCGAGCCGCAAAACAACGCCGTGATCCTCGAT
>JBCCXT010000144.1:0-1949 GCA_039191215.1 Pseudomonadota bacterium | reverse complement strand
CCCAGCACGATCTATCCCTGGATGCGCGTGGCCGAACACACAGGTGCAGAACTTCGGTGGGCAAAGGCGGACGGCGCGCTGACGATCCAACCGGACCAGCTGGACGCGCTGATCGATGATCGCACGTCTGTGGTTTGTCTCTCCCAGGTGGAATGGGGCACCGGTCAACTGTTTGACCTCAAGCGCCATGCGGAGGCCGCGCACGCCCACGGGGCGATCTGCGTGGTTGATGCGACACAGTCAGCGGGGCAGGTTCCCATCGATGTTGTGTCGTGCGGTGTGGATGCGGTGGCAACATCCACCTACAAATGGCTGTGCGGGCCTTTCGGAACAGGCATGATGTACGTCTCGCCTGAGCTCCAGGCTCTCTCTCCGGGCATTGTGGGGTGGCGTTCCCATCGCGACATGTGGGACTTTCAGGCCGACCGGCTCGTCTATCCAGACAGCGCAAAGCGCTACGAGTTCGGAACCATGGCTTATGGCACCGCGTTCGGAGCAACGGTTGCCACGAACTACCTGCTTGATCTGACGATCGAGCGCATCGCAGAGCATAACCGCGCGCTGGCGAGCCGCCTGGCTGAGGGCTTGCGCGCCCTGGGGGCAGAGCTCCTCGGTCCGAGCGATCCCGCCCAGCGGTCTGCCACCGTTGCGGCGCGCTTCCCGGGCAAGGATGTGGCAGATTTTGCCAGGACCCTGAAGCAGGCCGATGTGATCGCATCGCTGCGGCGCGACTTTATCCGCTTCTCCCCGCATCTGTACAATTCGTCCGACGACATTGAGCAAGCTCTGCGTGCGATCAAGGCGGCCCTATAGAGCAGTTCTTTGTCATATGGAAACGCTTGACCGGGTTTTCGCGTTCGCTGACGAGGCGCGGGTCGCGCCTTGGTCTGGCCGACCACAAGCGGCCCGCAACGACGCTCAGCGGGCGTGAAAACCCGGCCTTCGGTGGGCCAAATCAGCCCATCTCCGGCGTTGCGAAGCTCGTCCGATGCACCACATCGCACTGCGCTTCGCGCCTTGGATATGGACTGATTTGACGCCATCAAGCGTTTCCATATGACAAAGAACTGCTCTAGATCTCACCAATGCAAACGCCTTGTGTCTTCCGCGCCGCCCCATACGGCCGTCATCGCAGAACAAAACCAAACACCTGTTGATCGCCCATGGCCAAGGCCGCTATGAAGCGTGCGAGCACACTTGGCCCGCACTTACGGCCCTTATGAATTCAAGAATGACGAAAACGGAGATGGCACCACATGTTCAAAGCCATGGTTGTTACGAAGAATGATGACGGCAAGACCGAGGCTTCGGTTCAGGAACTGGATGAAGCGCAACTGCCGGACGGAGACGTGACGGTTGCTGTCGAGTATTCGACGGTGAACTACAAAGACGGCCTGTGCCTGGGGCCGGGCGGCGGGCTGGTGCGCAACTACCCCCATGTTCCGGGCATCGATTTGGCGGGCACGGTCGAAAGTTCAAGCGATGACCGCTACAAGCCGGGTGACCGGGTCGTGTTGACAGGTTGGCGCGTGGGCGAGGCCTGGTGGGGCGGTTATGCGCAGAAGGCGTGCGTCAAGGCGGATTGGCTGGTGCCGCTGCCGGATGGTCTGTCGAGCCGCGACGCCATGGCCGTGGGAACGGCCGGCTTTACCGCCATGCTCGCCGTGATGGCCCTGGAAGATCACGGGCTGGCGCCGGGCGCCGGACCGGTGCTGGTCACCGGGGCGGCCGGGGGCGTCGGCTCCGTCGCCACGGCGATCCTTGGCAAACGCGGCTACGAGGTCGCCGCCGTCACCGGTCGCCCGGAAACGGCCGACTACCTCACATCCCTCGGCGCCACCCAGATTGTCGCAAGAGAAGAGCTGGCCGAAACGGTCAAGCGGCCCTTGGAGAGTGAGAACTGGGCCGGCTGCGTGGATGCGGTTGGCGGCGCTATGCTGGCGCGGGTG
>JBCCXT010000143.1:0-2147 GCA_039191215.1 Pseudomonadota bacterium | reverse complement strand
CGTGATCCGGCAGGTCGCGCGAATACATATAGATCACGCCGCCCGCGCCGACAGCGATCATCACAAGCCCATTGGTGATTAGGCTAAATGTGGCGGCAAAAAAGCCGATGACGAACCGAAACATGGGCCTTCGCGACCTCCACCTTCTGCAGCGCGGTTATACGCGCCTCGGCGTCATCGGTCAAAACGGATATAGATCGTGTTTGCGGGGAAAATAAGCGATGTTGCGCTCATGTTGGCGCAAGACATCCTGCCGATCTATGAACGCGAGGCCGCACAATGGGCGCGTGACCGACCGGCACTTGGCTGGGAACGCCTGGTTTTGCAAGAGGCCTTGGCGGGATTGGCCGCGCCGCGCCTTCTCGATTTGGGATGCGGCACCGGTCTGCCTGTTGCGGCCTGGTGCCAGGCCCAGGGAGCCACGGTCACCGGTGTCGATGGTGCGGCGGCGATGATCGAATTGCTGCGCGCGAATGTGCCCGGCGCGCGTGCGATCTGTGCCGATATGCGCGGCCTGGCCTTGGGCGAGCGGTTCGATGCGATCTTGGCCATCGACAGCTTTTTTCATCTCTCGGCGACCGATCAGCGGGCGATGTTTCCAACCTTCGCCGCGCATGCCGCGCCCGGCGCGCGGCTGGTTCTGACGACGGGGTATTCTGCCGGCGAGACCTGGGGCCAGGTCGGCGGATCGACCGTCTATCACGCCAGCCTTGCCCCGGATGAATACCGCGCGCTTCTGGCGGCGAACGGATTTGATGAAATGTGGTTTCGGCGCAAAGACCGTGCGCTTGGCGGCCGTTCGGTCTGGCTCGCGCAGGCGCAAGTTTAAGCCGCGCGCGGCGATCTACAGGCAGCGGCTATTGCAGCCGCAGACCCGATTGCAGCAAGTCAGCTTCGGCCCAGTTGAGAATAGCGCTGACAAAGGCTGCCTGCATCTCAGCCCGCCAAATTGGGTCGACAATGCGCGCGCGGTCTTCCTCTTCCGACAGGAACCCCACCTCAACGAGGACACTGGGAATATCCGCCGCCTTGAGCACAGTGAAGCCGGCCTGGTGGCGCGGATTGGGGTGCAGCGCGATACCGGCGGCGGCAAAAGCCTCGACAATCCCATCGGCCAACGCATCTGCCCGCGCGCCTGTCTCATGGCGCGTCAAATCCATCAATATCCCGGCGACCGCATCGTCCGCTGCCGCCAGATCGACACCGGTCAACATGTCAGCACGGTCAAAGCGTTCCGCCAAGGCGGCGGCGGCCGCGTCTGACGCAGAATCGGACAGCGTATAGACGGTCGCACCCGTGGCGCTTCCGTCAGCCAGCGCGTCGGCATGCAGCGACACAAAGGCATCCGCACCTGCCGCGCGCGCGATCGAGATGCGTTGCGCCAGGGAGACAAACGCGTCGCTATTGCGGGTCAGCACAACCTCCGCCGAGCCCGTGCGCAGCAGCATCTCGGCCAGCTCACGCGCGAAGGTCAGCATCAAATCCGCCTCGCGCAACCCGTCCGCCTCAGCGCCCGGATCAACGCCGCCATGGCCCGGGTCAAGCGCGATCACCAGCACATCCTCAGCCCCACCTGGCAGCGGCGCAATCGCGGGCGCTTCTGTGGCTTCAGCAATGGCCGCAAAAGCAGCCGCGTCACTATCGGACAGGATGACCTGGACCGATGCAGCGCCGGTCTCCGGGTTGGTCTGCATCTGTGCACTTGTGATGGCAAATGGGCCGCCCAACTCAAGCACAATCCGCGACCAGCCCGGCGCGTCAGCAGCGGCGCCGGTGCTGACCCGCTCGATCCCCTCAGCCTGGTTAAAGTCAGGCGGAAAACCCGACCAGGCAACCTCGCGAAAATCAATTGCCAGTCGGGGCGGTCCTGAAAAGATACGCAAGCGGTAAGGCACCGATTGGCTGAGCCCCAGGGTGATTTCAACGCCGCCTGGGCGGTTTTGGGCCTGCGTCGTGGCGGGATCGACCCGCGCCAGCGCGCGAAAACCCTGCGCCTGCGCCACAACCGCCGCCAACGCCCAAAACGCCACAAAAAGAAAGAGTATCGCCCGTTGCATCGGTCTTTCGCCGAATAGTGCCTCAAGCCTCAGGCTTAACAGAATTGAAGCGGCCGACCAAGCCTTTGCCTCGGCGCGCCGGGGTGGGCG
>JBCCXT010000142.1:0-2199 GCA_039191215.1 Pseudomonadota bacterium | reverse complement strand
TATGCGGTGAGTTCACGGGCGACTCCGATGTGCAAGCGCGCGCCCTTTGTCAGGGTGTGAAAATAGAGCCAAGACTTGGGAGGAAAGCTCCTTCGATGCGGATTGGAGCCGCATCGACGCAAGTTGCGCTCTTTGCGCTGAAAGGTTTTGACCGATTCCAACCGTTGAAATGGCGCATTGAGCCGACCCAATACGGCGATCGGCTCCAGCCGGCTGGCCGCCACGGCCCGAAAGAGAAACCCCAAACGATCCCGGATGTGAAAGACAGCTACCCAACATCTGCCAGGTCCTCCACCAGATCTGCCAGCCGCTGCGCCGCTTCCGGATTCCCCTGGCTCAATGCAGCCTCCGCCATGTCAGACGCCAACGCGGCATCTCCAAGGATGGACCCCACCGCATCGGAAAGACTCTCGACCGAAAGCTCGGCCTCCTTCAGCATGATCGCTCCGCCCGTTTCGACAAGCCCGCGCGCATTGGCGGTTTGCTCATCGCGCTTAGCAATCGCCAAAGGCACAAGGATTGAAGGCCGACCGATAGCGGCAATATCCGCAACTGACGACGCACCGGAGCGCGAAATCACCAGTTGCGCCTGTGCGATCCGTTCCGGCACATCCGCAAAAAAAGGCTCTACCGTCGCGTTGATCCCAGCACCGGCATAGACGTCGACAACACCCTGATGATCTGAGGGCCGCGCCTGGTGCGACACCGTAAGCTTCCCGCGCACATCCTGCGGCAATGCGGCCAATGCGGCCGGCACCACACGCGACAGGATCGATGCGCCCTGAGAGCCTCCCATCACCAAGACATCCATAGGCCAATCTCCGGGCGGCGTATACGGCGAGGCCGCCCGGTCCAAAACCGCGGATCTGATCGGATTGCCGACATGCAAACCTTCGACACCATCCGGCATCGTGGTCGGCCAGGTCCCGCAGGCGACCTCATCGACGCGCGAGGCAAAAACTTCGTTCACCCGGCCCAATACGCCATTCTGCTCGTGCACGAGACGCGGTCGTTTCAGCAGCCAAGCGGCGGTCATAGCAGGAAGAGCCGGGTAACCACCGAAACCGGCGACGCAGGCGGGCCGCTCCCGACGCATTCGCAACACTGCGGAGAGCACCCCGGCGAAAATCTGGAATGGCGCTTTGATCTTGTCAGCCAGCCCGCGCGCAAAGGTGCCTGAGGCAACGACCTGCCGCTCAACCTCGGCCGGGAAACCGCTCGCATACTGCGCGCCGCGCTCGTCAGTCGATAGGCGTACCCGCCAGCCGCGGGATAACATAACCTCGGCAAGCGCTTGTGCCGGAAACATGTGCCCGCCAGTACCACCGGCGGCGATCACCAACAGAGGGGCCGTCATGAATAGCCCCTGACCCGGCCATCGGAGTCGTAGGCTCTGCTGCGGGTCATCGCCAACAACCCGCCCATGACCAGCGCGCCTGCAATCATCGAGGACCCGCCGTAGGAGATGAACGGTAAAGTCATGCCCTTGGCGGGCAGCAACCGGATCGCAACGGAGAAATTCACGAATGCCTGCAGCCCGAAAAGAACTGCCAGTCCAGTGCCAGACAGCCGCACAAACGGATCACGCGCATCCAACAAACGCGACAGCGCGCGCATGGTGATGAATAAATAAAGCGCGATGATGCACAGCGTCAGGATCAAGCCGAACTCCTCCGCCGCAACCGCGATGATGAAGTCTGTATGCGCGTCGGGCAGCGCCCATTTTACCTGCCCTTGTGCCGCACCTGCGCCAAGAAAACCGCCCTCTCGGATGGCTGATTGCGCGTAGGCAAGCTGCGAATGTGGATCGACCCCCTCGGCCAAATAGCCATCGATGCGCCTGGCAACATGTTCGGAGTTCAAATAGGCCAACGTCCCGCCGCCCGCGACAACCACCGCAAAAGCGATCAGCAGTATGACAGGCGCACCCGAGACAAACAGCATAGCTGCCCATAGGCTCAGCACCAGCATCGCCTGTCCGAAATCCGGCTGCAGCGCAAGCATGATCGCAATCGTTAACGCAAAGGCGCCCGAAATTGCGCGTCCCGGTGGCCCGTGCCGATCCATGGCACCTGCCATCAACCATGCCCCAAAGATCGCAAAAGCGGGTTTCAGGAACTCGGACGGTTGCAATCCGATGATCCCCAGCGAGTACCAGCGCACGGCACCCTTGCCGAAGTCTGTCCCCAGCCAGGGCAG
>JBCCXT010000141.1:0-2395 GCA_039191215.1 Pseudomonadota bacterium | reverse complement strand
CGGGCCTCCTCTAGCTGCGTTCAATAATGATGGCGACGCCCTGACCGACACCGACACACATGGTGCAAAGCGCATAGCGCCCGCCGCGCCGGCGCAGTTCGTATGCGGCTGTCATAACCAGCCGGGCGCCGGACATGCCCAAAGGGTGCCCCAAAGCAATCGCACCGCCATTGGGGTTCACATGCTCGGCATCGTCCGGCAGTCCCAATTGGCGCAAGACTGCCAGCCCTTGAGAGGCAAAGGCCTCGTTAAGTTCAATTACATCCATTTGGTCAAGGCGCAGACCTGTGCGCGCCAGCACCTTGTTCACCGCTGGCACCGGGCCAATTCCCATCACGCGGGGGGCCACGCCAGCAGCGGCCATGCCGACCACCCTCGCCAATGGCTCTGTCGACATCGCCGCTGCTTCGTCGCCGAGCAACAGCGCCGCGGCACCATCATTGACGCCAGAGGCATTCCCGGCCGTGACCGTTCTGTCAGGCCCGTTAACGCCTGTGAGTTTGGCAAGGTTGGCCGCGCAGGTGCCGGGGCGGGGATGCTCGTCTTGCGTGAACAGGATCGGGTCGCCCTTGCGTTGCGGGATGCTGACCGACATCAGCTCATCCGCGAACCGTCCGGCCTTGTCTGCTGCGGTGTAGCGCGCTTGCGATCTGGCTGCGAATGCATCCTGATCGTCACGGCTGACCTGATAATCCTCGGCCACGTTATCCGCAGTTTCCGGCATTGAATCGACACCGAATTCAGCTTTCATCTTGGGGTTCACAAACCGCCAACCGATGGTTGTGTCATAGACTGCATTGGCGCGCGAAAACCCAGCTTCTGCTTTTGGCATCACAAATGGAGCGCGGCTCATGCTCTCGACACCGCCAGCAATCGCGAGGCGGTAGTCTCCCGCCTTGATCCCGCGGGCCGCCATTCCAACGGCATCCATCCCGCTGGCGCATAGCCGGTTGATCGTTGTGCCTGGAACACTCTCTGGCAATCCAGCAAGCAGGGCTGCCATCCGAGCGACGTTGCGATTGTCTTCTCCTGCCTGATTGGCGTCGCCGAAGATCACGTCATCAACCTTCGCGAAGTCGGTATCCTGGTTGCGCTTGATCAACTCGGCAATCGGCAAGGCCGCCAGATCGTCCGATCTGACGGAAGATAAAGCGCCGCCATAGCGCCCGATTGGCGTTCGCACTGCATCTAGAATAAAGGCGTTCATAACTTACTTTCGTTCTTTCCTCCAAGCTAATAGGTTACAGAAAATTGTCAATTGCTAAAAACAGTAACATGTTGGGTGTTTCGACAAGAATAGTGCATCCGGTCGTGCCACGTCCTGACATCAGCTTCTAAAAAACATGCTACTCCACAATACGTTACTGGGGACCGTCGCATCGTTTGCAGAAGGACAGATTGTAACTCCGAACTGGCCCTTAGTCAGGCGGCTCGATCAAATAATTCGTTGATCAGACGGATTTCGCGTGTGACATTTGGTGGCGGGTCAGAAATATGGCCACGTTTGATCATTCGGAATGCCTCGATACCTCTCAACGTCGCCTTGGCCGTTCGTAGCGATTGGACGCTACGACCAGGATCCGTGATACGTATCAACGCCGAATGATCACTTTCACTGCGGTTATTTCTCCGTTTGCGATCAACATGCAGGATCTCTTGGCCGGGAAACGAATAGGCGTTCTTTTCAGAGATGACATGTGTGCAGGTCGGTACTTTGTCCGTAGTGATCCAGATCGGTCCATATATTCTGACCGTTTCGCGCGCCTGCCGACGGAAAGCGCGCAGCAATTTTGAAGGGCATGGCAGGATGTCTGCACTTAACGCCACGACTGTTTTCGCATTCTGGGAGGCTTTGAGCCCCGGTGTCTTTGGTGACCTCTAGGCAATAGCTGCCGTGCGCCCGGTTTGATTGAGCGCGGCGCAGGTGACTTCGGCTGCTTCCAGCGCGCCTTCGAGAAATCCGCCGAACTCTTTTGCGGTCTCGCTTCCGCTGAACCAAAGCGTGCCGTCCCAAACTCCGTTGAGTTTCGAGGGCAATCCGTAGCGCGGATGTTCCATCAGCGGAGCTTGATCGGCTGCGGTAGCTGTTTGGTCTTCAAGGGCCCAGTCCCGAAGAAGGACGCGGTCCGGCGTGGCGGCCGACGCCCCGAAAAGCCGGACCAGTTGTGCCGTTACGGCCTGCTTCAGCGCTGACTGGTCTTGTCGGTGCTGCGGGGGCACACCGACAAACCCGAAGAGCGCGCCGCCGCTGGCGTTCTCGGGAGAGGCGTCGTGTATCTCCACCAGTGGCCCGCGCTGGCTCATCGCGTCGCCGGATAGTCCTTCATTTCGCCAGAACGGCTTGGGATAGAGCGCCACGGCTTTGGCCTGACCGGCCATCCACGTCGGTACAGCG
>JBCCXT010000140.1:0-2463 GCA_039191215.1 Pseudomonadota bacterium | reverse complement strand
GCGCCAATGAGGTCGTGGCCTTTGATCTCTGGCGCGTTGAGAACGGGCAGATTGCCGAGCACTGGGACGCTATCATCCCGAAATATGCCGAGACCGTCAGCGGCCGCTCTCAAACCGATGGCATGACCGAGATTGTGGACCCCGAGAAGACCGCCCAAAACAAAGCGCTGGTCGAGAGTTTCGTGCGCGTGGTGCTGATGCAAGGGAACACCGACAAGATGGACGACTACATCAGCAACGGGGTCTACGATCAGCACAACCCGCTGGTGGCCGACGGGCCCGAGGCGCTCAAGGCTGTGCTGGGAGAAATCAAGAACACCAAGCTGCACCGGGTTGTGGGCGAAGGAAATTTCGTGCTCACGCAGTCCGAAGGGTCTTGGAACGACAAGCCGGTTGCCTTGTACGATCTCTTCCGTGTGGATGAGGGGCAAATCGTCGAGCATTGGGATGTGATCCAAGAGATCCCCGCCGAGATGGCGCATTCGAACGGCATGTTCTAGCGCGAAGCCGTGCCAAGCGGGATCACGGGCTTGGGATTGGTCCGAACCAAGAAGCAGATGCTGCCGCGCCGCGCCTGGCATTCAAGATCGGCGCGGCGGGGTCCTTGGACCTTGCGGCCGATCGTGCCTGAAGGGCATCCCGGCACGCCCTCGGTTGGGTGCGGACGCTCAGCGGGTTTTGGGCTGGGAGAGGGCGACTTCGACAGCGCAGTCGCAGATCTCGTCGATCAGGGCCTCGCGCATATCCGCGGATATGGCCTCATTGAGGTTGAGCGTGACAAAGCCGTGCAGAAGGGACCACATCGCCACGCCGCGACGGTAGGGAAACTTGTGATCGTCGGACGGCCCCAGCGCGCGCTCGACCTGTTCAACCACGCCCTGCACCGCGCGCGTTCGCCAAGCCGACAATACCGCAAACTCGGATTTGTCGACGAAGCGCCGCGACATCAACAGCCGGTAGGGCCCGGGTTTGGAGAGGGCAAACCCGATATAGGCGCGGGCCTTGTGGTGGATTGCCTCGGCCGGCGTTGCGTCAGTCTCGGTCCGCTCCATCGCAAGGCTCAGATCTTTCCACGCCACCTCCGCACAGGCCACAAGCAGCCCCATCTTATTGCCAAAGTGATGCGCGGGCGCGCCACTGGTCAGCCCGGCGCGGCGCGCGACCTCGCGCAGCGACAGATCCTCGGGGTGATCCCGATCGATCAGATCCATGGCGATGGCGATGAGCCGATCGCGCGGACCGAGAGTATGGTCGGTCATGGGGCCAACTTTTTTACATCCATCCGCACTAAACACTGTTCAGAATCGTTTGAACAGTGTTTAGTAGGGCTTATGCCTAATCACATGCCACGCTGTGTAGGGACCGATGCGACGCGACGCAATCATGGTGCGCCCCATGCTGTGGTCCTTGCGGCGCCACACCGCCTGGCCGTCGATAGAGCAGGCATGCAGATGCGCTTTGCCTGCGGGCCAAGCATCGTCCATCCGCGCAAGAAGCCGGCACAGAAGGCCTGAAACAGCGGAATGCCGAGCCCTCACTCAACATGACCATCGAGGTTGCCCAGACCCTGCCAGCGCCCCGCGCGCCAGCCATTGGAGGATCAAGACGTGACAACAACCCTGACCGTGAATGGCCAGCAAAGCGACGTTGAGGTCGATCCCTCGACGCCCCTGCTTTGGGTGTTGAGAGAGAACCTGACCCTGACGGGCACCAAGTTTGGCTGTGGGATCGCGCAATGCGGTGCCTGCACCGTTATGGTCGATGGCGTCGCGGTGCGGTCTTGCGTGATGCCGGTCGGCGGTCTGGAAGGCCGAGAGATCGTGACGATTGAAGGCCTCGCGCCCAGCGAGGACACGCTGCACCGGTTGCAGGCGGCATGGATCGCGCATCAGGTGCCGCAATGCGGCTATTGCCAATCGGGCCAACTGATGTCGGCCGCCGCTTTGCTGCAGCGCAATCCGAACCCGACCGACCAGGACATCACCGATGCCATGGAAGGAAACATCTGCCGATGCGGCATGTATGGCCGGATCAAAGCCGCCATCAAAACCGCCGCCAAGCGGGAGGGCTGAGATCATGGGCAAGTGGACACGACGCGCGTTCATCACGACCGGTGTTCTGGCCGGCGGCGGTGTGCTCTTTGGTGTGGCGATGCGCCCGGGCAATCTGGCCGATGGTCTGCAATCGGTCATGGCCGGTGACGGCGAGACCCTGGTGCATGCCTTCGTCAAGATCGACACGGACAATACGATCACAGTGATCGCACCGCATTCGGAACTGGGACAGGGCGCGCAGACCGCTCTGGCGCAGATGCTGGCTGACGAGCTCGATGCCGATTGGGAGAAGATCCGCATCGAAGAGGCGCCTGCGATTGCCGAATACAGCACCTACGCATTGGGCCGGGGCGTGCTGCTGGCCGGCGTCGATCTTCCGAGTTTTGTCGTCCCGACCGTCGAAGGAGTC
>JBCCXT010000139.1:0-2601 GCA_039191215.1 Pseudomonadota bacterium | reverse complement strand
TACGAACTGGGGATCATGGCGCAAACCTCTGGGCTGAACGGGTGTCGCAGGCTGATAGCCCGAGCCTCATGTCAGAGTCGAGGGGGCCGGACAAAAGAAAAGCGGACCCCCAAGAGGTCCGCTTTGCCCTTGCGGGCAGTCGAGCTGGCCAAGGTGGGCTCAGCCGCTCAAGTTCAGGGCGCGTTCCTAATCTGCTGAAAGGTCGCGCCCGTTTGTTTGGGACCCGCTGTCTATGCGAAACGGTGCGCGGGGCGCAACGGGGTTGACCAAAACAATCGCGCTGGCTGCCGCGACGGAACCCGTAAAGTTGGTCGGTTAAGGTGTGAGGTCCGCCCTGCAAAAAAAAGGCGAAGGCTCTAAAAGCGAAACAGTTTGATTTTCGAACGCATAGGCTGAAGCAGAACGCACGACGCCAGTTCGTACGGGCTACGAAAGACCGTTCATCAGCATCTGCAAGGCGTGATCGCGCGCGGCCTTGCGTACGTTATCTCGCCCCAGCGCGCCGAATTCAACGGTTTCGGTTTGCGTTGGCTGGCCTTTGGCGGCTAGGCCAAAGCAAACGCGCCCTTCGGGTTTGTATTCCGACCCGCCGGGGCCTGCGATGCCGGTGACGGACACCGCCAATTGGGCCTGCGAATGGCCTAGCGCACCTTCGGCCATCTCTTGCGCGACTTCTTCCGAGACGGCGCCGTGCGCCTCCAGAGTGTCCGGGCTTACGCCGAGCATCTCTTGCTTGGCAGTGTTGGTGTAGGTGACGAAGCCACGCTCCACCACCGCGGAACTGCCGGGAATGTCGGTCAGCGCGGCGGCGACCATGCCTCCGGTGCAGCTTTCTGCGGTGGCGATCATGACACCTTGCGTTTTGGCGCGGTCCAGCAAGTCGGTAACGGTCATAGTCCAAACACTCCATGCGCGATGCCCGCGAGGATGACCACCCCGATCCCGGCAAAGACACCTGCGATCACGTCGTCCAGCATGACGCCCATAGGGTCCCCGCGCCGGTCGGCCAAGCCGATAGGGCCGGGCTTGGTGATGTCGAACAGGCGAAACAGCAGAAACGCCGCGACCCAACCGGGCCAAAGTGCCGTGATATCAATGCCATGCGCCCAAGACGGATAGGAAATCGCCCAGATTGCGATGAACTGGCCCGCGACCTCGTCAATGACGATTTCCGAGGGATCGTGATCGGATTGCCCAGCCGTCATGACGCGCGTTGCCCAGAGGCCACCGAAGAACGCGGCGAGCGTGGCAATTACCAACAAGGGAAACCCACCCAGCGTATGCAGACCCCAAGCCAGCGGCAGGGCGGCCAGCGAACCCCATGTGCCGGGGGCAGGGCGCAGATAGCCGACGCCGCAAACGGTTCCGACCATGCGTGCCGCGATCATGACTTCACCAGACAGGCCGTCGCAAGCGCGGCGATGCCTTCGCTGCGGCCGGTGAAGCCAAGCCGCTCGGACGTTGTTGCCTTGACCGAGACTTGATCGGCGCGCAGGTCCATGATCCGCGCCATTTCTGCGCGCATCGCATCAGCATGCGGCCCGATCTTGGGGAATTCACAGACCAGGGTGCAGTCGATGTTTGAAATGTGGTATCCCAACTGATTGGCCAGATCGACCGCGTGGCGCAGAAAGATCTCGCTTGCCACGCCTTTCCACTGGGGATCTGAGGGCGGGAAGTGCCTCCCAATATCGCCTTGCGCCAATGCGCCATAGATCGCGTCGGTGACGGCATGCATTCCGACATCGGCATCCGAATGCCCTTGAAGCCCGCGCTCGTGTGGCACCTTGACCCCGCACAAGATCACATGGTCGCCGTCTCCAAACCGATGCACGTCATAGCCGTTGCCCAGCCTTACATCCATATCCGTACCCATTATCCGTTCGGCCCGGGCGAAATCCTCGGGCCGGGTGATCTTAAGGTTATCCGCATCGCCCGGCGTGATCGCCACATCGATCCCCGCAGCCCGCGCCACCTCGACATCATCTGCAGCGCCGCCAGAATGCGCCGCGTGCGCCGCCGCGATCAGGTCATAGTGAAACCCCTGCGGCGTTTGCGCGGCATAAAGACCCGACCGATCCTGCGTTCCGGTCACGATCGACCCGTCACCTATCCACAATGCATCAGTTACAGCGAGCCCCGGCGCGGCGGCGGGATGCGTATCGAGCGCGGCCAGCACATCCTCGATCAATCCGATGCTCACGCAGGGACGTGCGACATCGTGAATCAGGACTTTCTCAACCCCATGCGGGGCCAAGGTTTGCAGGCCGCTGCGGACTGATCCGGCCCGGTTTGCACCCCCCGGCGCAAGGATCAGGTCTGTCCCGCTGAATTCGTCCCAGGCGGCCGTGTCCTCCTCGGCCAGGACCAGAACGATCAGATCAACCAGCCCGCGGAACCGGTCGATGGTCCAGTCGGCCACGCGACGTCCAGCCAATGCGCGCCACTGTTTTGGCACGCCGCCCCCGGCACGTTGGCCGCGCCCGGCGGCGACGATGATGACGGCTGTTGTCATATGCGCGGTTTCTCCTAATTGAAGCATTGTTTAGGGGGCGGTGAATGCAGTGGCAATCGCTTGCGTCAACATGATTAAAAATTAAG
>JBCCXT010000138.1:0-2646 GCA_039191215.1 Pseudomonadota bacterium | reverse complement strand
CTGGCGGAGAGAGAGGGATTCGAACCCTCGAGACGGTTTCCCGCCTACACGCGTTCCAGGCGTGCGCCTTCAACCACTCGGCCACCTCTCCTTGTCCGACGAACGCGCGAATATACCGATCGGGCGCGCGCATGCAAGAGGGTCCTTGTTTTCGTCGCCGTTCACCGCTAAGCCAGCAGCATGGTCAAGCGCGCATTCTCAGCACTGTTCTCACTGATCTGGCGGGGCATTCGCGGAATCGGGTGGCTGGTATGGGCGATTCTGCGTCCGGCATTTCGATTTATTAGCGCCCTTATGCTGTTGGCGGCCGTGATGTTGCTGACCTCGGACGTGACGCGCTGGCAGGTCGGCGCCGATGGGCCAACTTTCTTCTCGCTCGCCGATCATGCCAGGACGCTTGCGCCTGCAACCTTTAAAGGTGTTGCAAGCGCAATTGGCAATGGTATCCATCCCATCGCTTGGGATCCGATCGTGCTGACGGCGCTTGCCGTTCCGGCGTGGCTGTTTTTTGCGGTATTGAGTGCGTTGACGGCATTCGCGGCGCGCGAACCAAAGCGGATCAACGTCTACATCAATTGATCGGGCCGCTTGTCGGCTGCCGACACCTAGCCGGTCAGACTAATCGGGCCAAAAGAAGCTGCTTGGAACTACTGACCGGCACCAGCGCGGCCTTCGACAAATCCGTTGCGACCACGCTCACCAGAGTCAGAGTCGACACGGACGACGTCGTTGAGAACACCGAGAGCCAGCAATATGACGAGCACGCTGATCAGCAGCGTCAGGAATTTATTGTGCTGCTTATTGAGCTTGTCGATTTCTGGCGTATCACCAGACTCGGCCTGATTGGCGAGACCGAACATCCGACGGTGAAACTCCTGCATGATGTTGCCGCGGTCGACAATGTCGACACCGGCGCGCGCCGCTATCTGGCGACCGATTGTGGGAAACGGGAACTTAGGATCGTCATCTTTCTCGTTGGTGCGGCCCAGTTGGATGCGCTCACCGCTCTTGGTGATAATCCGCACAGTCTGCATCATCATCGGCGCCATGGTTCCGCCAAAGATTTCACGCCGCGTCTCGATTGCTTCGATCTCATCGTAAGGCACGCGCCGGGACTCATATGCGAGCCAAGGGACGACACCGCCACCACCGGAAGGCAATGTGAATGAAACTGCCTTCTCCCCGATTTCCACTTCCGAGCGCAATGAGAAAATCAGTTCAAAGAGAATGAGCAGCATCACCACGGTGAACAGGGCAGCCAGGATCATCAGTTGCCACGTGTCGAGCCAGAGCTGATTGCTGAGCCGTTGGAACAACATCATCGGCAAGCTGACATAAAACGGGAGAAGTAAAACGAACGCAAAGCTGAAGAACGTTTTCCGGCCAGCACCGCACTCGTAATAGGTTTGTGTCGGCAGACTGGGCTCTTCGGTTGGCGTAGGGTCTGAAGCCGGTAAAACCGTATCCGCCATGGTTTGTTACTCCTCGTCGCAACTTCTGCGACAAACCAAAAATTCGACGTGCGCGATAATATCTCTCAATAGTTTGAGCTAACAAGCACTCTATTGCGTATTATTGTGGTAGGTGTTGCACGAACACGAGAACGATGGAGCCGAGTCCATGTTTTTCCGCAAAGCAGCCGAGATGCCCACTGCCGAGACCGCGCTACCAGGTCGCGCCGAGCAGTTGCCCACGGCCGAACGCCATTTCGTATTCGACCGTCCACTGAAGGGTCCGTTTCCTGATGGCATGGAGACCATGGTTATTGGCATGGGTTGTTTTTGGGGCGCCGAACGTATGTTTTGGAACCTAGGCCCGGAAAAGGTATGGACGACGGCGGTCGGCTATCTCGGCGGTTTTACGCCGAACCCAAACTATGAAGAGGTCTGCACCGGCCGCACCGGCCATAACGAAGTCGTCCTCGTTGTTTTCGATCCCGACAGGACCGGTTATGAGGAGCTGCTAAAAATCTTCTGGGAAGGACACGATCCGACCCAGGGAATGCGCCAGGGCAACGATGTTGGCACGCAGTATCGTTCGGGCATCTATGTGACATCTCCCGACCAGAAGACAGCTGCCGAAGCATCACGCAATGAGTTTCAGCGTGTCCTGTCGGCCAACGGTTACGGTCCGATTACCACCGAGATCATAGATGCAGGGCCATACTATTATGCCGAAGACTACCATCAACAGTATCTGGCAAAGGTACCGCACGGCTATTGTGGGCTTGGCGGCACAGGTCTCAGCTGCCCGGTGGGTCTCAAGACTAGTTGATCCGTTCATGCCCCTTGCGGCGCGCAGTCTTGGCGGCGGATATCTGATGGCGTGTGGCCGCACAGGCCATAGCTAGCTAAGGTATGGCGCATGAAGATCCCCGAGCTTCCTTTCACCGTCACGGACTGGTCCGCCGTGGAGCCAACGGTACATGCCGGCGAGACTGGTGAAGCGCTTTGGCGGACGCTCAACATAGGTGATATTCGCGTGCGCTACGTGGAATATTCGCCCGGCTATCTCGCCGATCACTGGTGCGATCGTGGCCACATTCTCTATGTGTTGGAGGGTGAGCTCGAAAGTCAGCTGAGAGACGGCCGCAGTTACATTCTCAAACCGGGCGTGAGTTATCAGATCTCCGACTTTGGCGACGCT
>JBCCXT010000137.1:0-2739 GCA_039191215.1 Pseudomonadota bacterium | reverse complement strand
GGATCGAAAATTTTTACGGCTCATAAACGGACGGGTTCTATGGATGTAGGACAAGAGTGAAAAGGTGTTCCCCAGTTCTGATGAATGTAAATTTGAGCTTTGACCCAACGATCCCAGTGGCTGATGCGGATGGCGAAACCGATGAGTTGATCTATCGGATCTCGCATGATCTTCGGGCTTCGGTCCGCGCGTTACAAGAATTGCCTACCTGGATTGCCGAAGATTTGGACGCGTCGAATGTAAGCCTGCCGCAACCCACCGGTCGGCATCTGGAACTGATCTCCAGCCATGCGGTTCGCCTCGACCTGATGCTCACGGGTTTGCTGGAGTATTCGCGCATTGGCCGGATGCAGGCCATCAGGGCCGTGAAACCCGCCGCCATTTTTGCCGATGTCGTTGAGGATCTCGGACTGCCTGCGAGCGTGCATCTGAATGCGCGTATCGACACGGGAAGCGTGCAAATGGGCGACGCGGATGTTGCGCGCATCTTTTCGATACTGCTCACCAATTGCGTGCGGTTTCATCCGGAGAAAACGCCACGAATTGATGTTGTGGCGGGCCCCTTTAATGATCGAGACTGGGTGATTGAGGTCTCGGATAACGGCCCGGGCATTTCGAAGGAACGGCGGGATTTCGTGCTTCGGCCCATGACCAAGCTGGTGTCTCGGGATGTGGACCCAGGCGCAGGCATGGGGCTGGCCATATTGCGAAAGATCGCGAGTATCTATGGCGGGTCCGTCACGGTGTGTGACACAAAGTCAGGCAAGGGCATCCGGGTGCGGGTGGTGCTTTCGGTGAATTAGAGGAATTGCACGTCGATACAGCTCACGCGATCCACTCACTGACCGGAGCCGTCGCCTCCTGCAAAGGCTGGCTGATCACATCGACCAGCGTTGGGCCGGCATGCTCAAGCGCTTTTTTCAGCACGGTTTCAAGATCTTCCGGGTTCTCGATTCTCCAGGACGGAACGCCAAAAGCGGCTGCAACAGCGGCATGGTCGGTGCGATCGAAGTCGACCGAGTAGTAACGTTCGTCGAACTTCGTTTTCTGGCCAGCCTTGATCCATCCGAAAACGGCATTGGAAAACACGATGAACGCTATGGGGAGTTTCATGCGCACTGCCGTTTCTAACTCGCCGCAGGTGAAGCCGAAACTGCCATCGCCCATCAGCGCCACAACCTTATGTCCGGGCCGCCCGATCGCGGCGCCCATGGCGGCCGACATGGCATATCCAAGCGCGCCATGGGCCCGGTTGGAAAACAGCCAGCGCCCGGGTCGCCGCAATTCATAATAGGCCGACAGATAGGGGCAGGGGGTGCCGGGATCGCCGACCACGATCGTGTCATCACTCAGCACCGCCCGCAATGCGTGAATGGTGCGCTCGGGGCGGATCGGTTGGTGCCCGGACGCGGCGCGCTCGTGAAAAATGCGCCACTTTTCGGCCTTGAAGGGCGCGATATGCTTGGCGCCTCCGAACGGCGTGATGTCCCGGTCATAAACCGCCGCGGTCAGGGCATCGAGAGCAAGACGTGCATCGGCGACAAGGCCAACCTCGGTTGGGTAAGACGCTCCAATCACTTCGGGATCGCTGTCGATATGGAGGATGCGGGTTCCCTTGCTCGGCGCGTGCCAAAGCTCGGTCGTGACGGACCCGGCCCGGCAGCCGATGAAAAACACGAGATCCGCGGCATCGACCACGGCGCGGGTCTCTGGCACGCCGCCGTTCGAGCCAACTACGCCAAGGCAATTCGGATGCGTTTCCGGCAGCGCGCCCTGGCCGGAGATTGTCGTAGCCACCGCAATATCCAAAGCCTCGACGAACTGGGCGAATACGGCCTCGCCGCCTGCGATAACAATGCCGCCGCCGCAGATGATAAGCGGCGATTTGGCGCCTAGCAGCGCGTCCATAAGTGCGTCGACAGCAGACGGGTCCGGTGCTGCCGGATAGGCCGGAAAGCTCTGGTGCGCCGGGTCATGCCACAGGTCGTCGGGGTCTGCCGCACCGCGCTGCACATCGATGGGAAACCCCAGATGCGCCGCACCGGGGCGCCCTGTGGTCATGCTGCGAAACGCGTGGCGGACGGCGTTCGGTACTTGATCCGCATGCTGAATGACCTGCGTGGACTTGGTCAATGGCCCCATCAACCTTGCCTGATCCAGTTCTGTTAGCGGGTAATGACCCCGCGACCGTGTGCCGACATCCGAGGTGATGGCAAGGATCGGTACGGAACTTTCGGTCGCTTCGACGAGACCCGGCAGAATATAGGTGGCGCCGCCGCCTGACGGGCCCTCGCAGATGCCGGGTTTGTCGGTCACACGGGCATAGCCGTCTGCCATGTAGGCCGCCGAGCGTTCATCGCGGGTCAGGATGTGTTCAATCCCATGATCGAGGCGGTAAAGCGCGTCATAAAATGGCAGGGTGGTGTCACCGCATAGACCGAAGATGTGGCGGACGTCATAGGCATCCAGCATGCGGACCATGGCTTCAGCGCCGGTGAGGGTGTTTGTGGTCATCGCAGGCTTCCTTTTGCAGGTGAATTTGCCGGGTCCTTACGGCTTGGCCAAGCCGCGAACATTGCTTGAACGACCTCAGGACAAGGCCGCGACGATCAGCCAACCGGCGCATTCACTGAGCTTTTGCGTCGCACCGAGGACGTCGCCGGTTTGACCGCCGATCTGGCGTTGCGCGACAAGGGTGAATGCGAGCGCCGTTGCAAGGATGGCCAGCGTTGCTAAAAT
>JBCCXT010000136.1:0-2826 GCA_039191215.1 Pseudomonadota bacterium | reverse complement strand
CTGTGTGATGGGACCCTCCTGTCCGATTGAGAAACCGCAATCGTCAGACAAGGTCTGCCAAATCCCAAAATTGCCGCATCAGCGATCAACACGTGCAAAAAACGCCACCCCCCCAAGCAGCCGCCGACCCGGCCACAAAGCTAAGCGCCCATCACGAAATGTCGCCGTTTACCAATCAAGCCATCGTCGACTCTACTCCACCGGCTCCACATCGACGCGGATGATGTAATCGTCGTAATCGCCGTCTGTGCCGGTCGTGTCATCGTAGACCAGAAAGAAGCTGGTAAACTCCTCACCCGCCGCGCCATCGACAAAGACGCCAAAACTGTCCGTTCCGGGAATGGCGCGGTCGCCAAAGTCGGATGTAAAGATCAGAATTTGATCCAACGCGCCGGGCGCAAATACACCTGAGATCTGGTCGCGCGTGCCGCGGCGAAAGCCGAAATCGCGGTCTTCGGCCAATGATCCCAACCCCGACACTGTCAGCACATTATGGTTGCCGCTTTCGGCCGCAACCGGGGTGAAGGTCAGCCGCGCGGGCTCTGTCAGCGACAAAGAGGCAGCACGCAGCAATGTGCCTGGCAGATTGCGGGCAAAGTCGTTTTCAATCGGCATGCCCGAGGCGGCGCCGGTGATCCGCACGCCATCAGCTATCGCGGCGCAGGGGGCGAGGGCCAGGCAACAGCTTAGCAGGAAAGAAGGGGTTTGCAGATTCATCGGCGCAATCCGTCGGGTTGCAGGCCAAACAAGTTCGGCCCGACCCCTGCGCCCGCGCAAAGTATTGGCCAGGCTCGGCATTACGTCAACCGCCGATAAACGCCTTTCCCATCTGCGGCGCAATATGATCTACCTATGGCCGCGCGCGAGCAAAGAGCGATTGATCCCAATGGCAGAAGCCACAGAAACCGAAAGCCGCAAGCTTCTTAGCCGCTTGCAGGCAACCTTGGCCGAAGGCGGCGCCGGCCAGGAACGGCTTGATCGGATCACCCACCTGATCGCCGATTCGATGGGCACCGAAGTGTGCTCTATCTACCTGCTGCGCGATGCTGACACGTTGGAGCTTTGTGCCACCGAAGGGCTCGACCCGCAGGCTGTGCATGTCACACGCATGCGGTTGGGCGAAGGCCTTGTCGGCCGTGTGGCCCGGCGCGCGCGCGCGATCAAAACCGCCAATGCCCCGGCTGAGCGCGGCTTTCGGTATATGCCGGAGACCGGGGAAGAACGGTTCAGCTCATTTCTTGGCGTGCCGGTACAGCGTCTTGGCAGCCGTCTTGGCGTACTTGTCGTGCAATCGAAGGATTCGCGCGAATACTCTGATGATGAAGTCTATGCGCTCGAAGTGGTTGCGATGGTGCTGGCCGAGATGACCGAGCTTGGCGCTTTTGTCGGCGAGGGCGAGGCACTGAGCGCGCGCCACACCGAGCAGATCGAGTTTCGCGGCGTCGTCGGCCAGGAAGGTGCGGCAATGGGCCATGTGTTTTTGCATGAGCCGCGCGTTGTCGTGACCCGGCCCGTGGCCGATGATCCCGAACTGGAGCTTCAGCGTCTGACCGAGGCTGTTGATCGGTTGCGCATTTCAGTTGATGAGATGCTGTCGAATGTTGCCCCCGGCGAGGGGGAGCAGGTGCAAGTGCTCGAAGCCTACCGGATGTTTGCCAATTCACGCGGCTGGATGCGGCGCATGCAGGAAGACATCGCCCGCGGCCTGTCGGCCGAAGCTGCGGTCGAGAAGGAACAATCGGCCGCACGCGCGCGGATGGAGACGGTCCCGGACGCTTATCTGCGCGAGCGTCTGCAGGACCTCGATGATCTGTCCAATCGCCTGTTGCGGATTTTGACCGGCCAGGGCAGCGACACAGGCGCCGAACTGCCGGACGATCCGATTTTGATTGCGCGCAATATCGGCCCGGGTGAGTTGCTGGAATATGGCCGCAAGCTCAAAGGCGTGGTGCTGGAGGAAGGCTCCGTCGGCAGCCATGCCGCGATCGTGGCGCGCGCGCTTGCCATGCCGCTGGTGATCCAGGTGGGCCGGATTACAACCGAGGCGCTAAATGGCGATGCGATCCTGGTTGATGGCGACCAGGCGGTCGTCCATCTGCGCCCCGAAGACACGGTCGCGAATGCGTTTCGCGACAAGCTTGCTATGCAGGCCGAGGCTCAGAAGCGCTATGCCTCGATCCGCGAGATGGCCGCCGAAACGCCCGATGGGGCGATTGTATCGCTACAGATGAATGCCGGTCTGATGGCCGATCTACCCTCTCTGCCGTCGTCGGGCGCGGAAGGTGTTGGCCTTTTTCGGACCGAGTTGCAGTTTCTGACGCGCAACCAGGTACCGCGCCGGGGTGAGCTGGCCGCCCTCTACCGCCGCGTGCTTGACGCGGCCGATGGCAAACGCGTTGTGTTCCGCACCCTCGACATCGGCTCCGACAAAGTCCTGCCGTATATGAAGCCGACAGATGAGCCGAACCCGGCGCTTGGCTGGCGCGCGATCCGGGTCGGGCTCGACAAACCCGGTGTCATGCGGATGCAATTGCAGGCGCTCATCCGTGCAGCTGACGGGCGACCACTGACCGTAATGTTCCCAATGGTCGCCCAGTTGGACGAATTCGCCACCGCGCGCGATCAGCTGCTGCGCGAAATGGACCGAGAAGCGGCGCTTGGCCATCGCTTGCCCAAATCGCTGGAGATCGGCGCCATGCTGGAAACCCCCAGTCTCGCCTTCGCGCCGCGCTCATTTTTTGAGTTGGCCGATTTCGTCTCGATCGGCGGTAATGACCTCAAGCAGTTCTTCTTCGCCGCCGACCGCGAAAACGAACGCGTCCGCCG
>JBCCXT010000135.1:0-2835 GCA_039191215.1 Pseudomonadota bacterium | reverse complement strand
CGCAGGCGCGCGGATGGGCATGCTGGCGCTGGATGAGCCGGTCGAGCCGCAATTGGTGCGCGGGCGAGGAATCGACATTGATCCCACCTGATTTCTCGTTCCAGAACCAGCCGGGTCTGTCCAAGGAGCTTCAGCAGAAGCTGGAGCGAGTGCGTCCGGAGACCCTTGGGCAGGCTGGACGCATTGAGGGCATGACGCCCGCAGCGCTGACTCTGATCCTCATCCAGGTCAAACGTGCTCAAAGGGCGAGCGCCGCGAACACCCGATGACCGGACCGGAGCGGTTTCAGGCAGCGTTCGGTGTTTCACGTGAAACACTCGAGCGCCTTGAGACCTATGCAGCGCTTTTGGAGAAGTGGTCCCAGACCATCAATTTGGTGTCAAAGGCCAGTCTGGCCGATCTGTGGTGGCGCCATTTCTCCGATTCGGCACAGATTCTCACTTTGGCAAATGCCAGTGCTCGGAGCTGGATCGATCTGGGCAGTGGCGGGGGGTTCCCAGGCCTGGTCGTCGCAATTCTCGCCGCCGAGCTTCGACCGGGCCTCTCCGTCACGCTGATTGACAGCGATCTACGCAAATGTGCCTTCTTGCGGGAGGTGGCTCGAAAAACCGGCGTGCATTGTCAGACTGAAACCAGTCGAATTGAAGATCGAAGCGCTGGCATGTTCGATGTCATCTCGGCCCGGGCCCTCGCACCGCTCCCCAAACTGCTCGCGCTTGCCCATCCCTTTATGGGACCCACCTCGCAATGTCTCTTTTTGAAGGGCGCCGACCACGAAACGGAATTGACCGAGGCGGCGAAATCTTGGCATAGTGAGGTCAGGGCAATCCCAAGTCTCACTCATCCGACGGCGTCAATTCTCTGCATCGAGGGGGTGCAGCGTGCCAGTTAACGGCAATCTTATGGACTTTCCAGGTCAGGTCGTGGCCGTCGCCAACCAGAAAGGCGGCGTCGGCAAAACCACGACCGCCATCAATCTGGGCACGGCGCTGTCGGCTGTGGGCAAGCGCGTGCTCTTGGTGGATGCCGATCCGCAGGGCAATGCATCGACCGGGCTTGGCGTGAGCACCGCGCAGCGCTCCATGAACACGTATGATCTGATCATGCATGGGGCGCCGCTGGAGGAGGTGCGCAGCACGACCCGGCTGCCCAATCTCGACATCGTGCCCGCAACGCCCGATCTCAGCTCGGTCGATGTGTCGTTGGTTGGCGATTCCGACCGTCTGTTCCGTCTTCGGCAGGGTTTGCGCGGGGATGCGCCGGACGGGAACGAGGCCGCATCGGCGATGGCGCAGTATGATTACGTTCTCATCGATTGCCCCCCGTCCCTCAACATGTTGACCGTCAACGCGATGGTCGCCGCACATGCTGTGCTTGTCCCGCTGCAATGCGAGTTCTTTGCGCTGGAAGGGCTCAGCCAGCTTCTGATCACAATCCGCCAGATCCGGCAGTCGCACAATCCGGAGCTGCGCCTGATGGGTGTGGTTCTGACCATGTATGACCGCCGCAACAACCTGTCGGCGCAGGTTGCCGCCGATGTTCGCGAGAACCTGGCCGGGCTGGTCTATGACACTGTCATTCCGCGCAATGTTCGGTTGTCGGAGGCGCCCTCGCACGCGTTGCCCGCGATCATCTACGACCACACCTGTTCGGGCAGCATTGCCTATCAAAAGCTGGCGGCGGAGCTTCTGTCGCGTGAGCGCGGCGTGTTGGCGGAGGCAGGATAGGGTCGGCACATGGACGCACCGAAAAAACCCGAAAAGCGGGGTCTGGGTCGGGGGTTGTCGGCGCTTCTTGCCGATGTCGGCACGCCCTCGGCAACACTCACGGCACCGCCAGCACCAGACAGCATGCTGCCCATCGAAGCGCTGTCGCCGAATCCCGATCAGCCACGGCGATATTTTGGCGAAGACGAGCTGGCCGAGCTTGCGGCCTCGATCGAGCAGAAGGGCATTTTGCAGCCTCTTATCGTCCGGCCGGATCCAAAAGTTGCCGGGCAGTACCAGATTGTGGCTGGCGAGCGCCGGTGGCGGGCCGCCCAAATCGCCCGACAGCATGAGGTGCCGGTTCTGGTGCGGGACTTCACCGACACCGATTTGCTTGAGGTTGGCATCATCGAGAACATTCAGCGTGCCGATCTGAATGCGGTCGAAGAGGCCATGGGTTATCGCCAGCTCATGGATCGGTTCGGGCACACGCAGGAACGGCTTGCCGAGGCCATGGGCAAGAGCCGGAGCCATATCGCCAATCTTCTGCGATTGCTGACCCTGCCAGATGATGTGCTTTCCTGGGTGCGCGATGGCACGCTCTCGCCCGGGCATGCGCGCACTCTGGTGACGGCGCGGCAGCCTTCAAAGCTGGCGGCAGAGATCATTCGGCGTGGTCTGTCGGTGCGTGCTGCAGAAAAGCTGGCCCGCGACAGCGCCACTGAAACCCCGACCGCCGGGGCACCATCCACTGCCGCACCGACGGCCGCAAAGGATGCCGACACCCGGGCGCTCGAAGCAGATCTGACCGCGCAGCTTGGGCTGAAGGTGACCATTGCGCATCGCGGGGCTGCAGGCGAGCTGCGCATCGCCTATCGCGATCTCGATGAGCTTGACGGGCTCTGTCAGCTTTTGAGCGGTGGCGACTGAGGCGGTTTGTCCGCTACCGGTTCGGTGGCAGCACCGCCATCCGGTCTGGTCCAGATGAACAGGGTCACGACCGAAAGCACGAGCGCCTGCGCCACAATATATTGTATGGCCACTACAAATATTAGCGATATGCTGAAGGTAGCGGCGATGGATAGCGTTTAAATCCATTTCGCACGGCGCGGTATCGCAGCATGGTGTG
>JBCCXT010000134.1:0-2928 GCA_039191215.1 Pseudomonadota bacterium | reverse complement strand
TCCAGCCCGCCGAGGAGGGCGGCGGCGGCGGCAAAGAGATGTGCGACGACGGCATGATGGAGCAATTCGGCATCCAAGAGGTCTACGGCATGCATAACTGGCCCGGCAAGCCTGTGGGCAGCTTCGCCATCCGTCCCGGAGCCTTCTTTGCTGCGGCCGATCAGTTCGACATTCACCTGACCGGCAAGGGCGGGCACGCCGCCAAACCGCAGGAGACCATCGACACCACGGTGATGGCCTCGCAACTGGTGATCGCGCTGCAGACCATCGCCAGCCGCAATGCCGATCCTGTGAAGAATGTGGTGGTCTCGGTCACTTCCTTCGAGACCGGCACCAAGGCCCATAACGTGATCCCCGAAACCGTGCATCTGCGCGGCACGGTGCGCACGCTCGACCCCGAGATTCGCGATCTGGCCGAGGCACGCATGGGCGAGATCGCGACCGGCGTGGCCGCAACATTCGGCGGCACGGCCGAGCTGAACTATGTCCGCGGCTACCCCGTGATGGTCAATTCCGAGGAACAGACCGAGTTTGCCGCCCAGGTCGCAGCCTCGGTTTCGGGCGAATGCGAAGACGCACCGCTGGTCATGGGCGGCGAGGATTTCGCCTTCATGCTCGAGGAACGCCCCGGCGCTTATATCCTGGTCGGCAATGGCGACACCGCCATGGTCCACCACCCCGAATACAATTTCAACGATGAGGCCATCCCGGCGGGCTGTTCCTGGTGGGCCGGGATCGTCGAACAGCGCATGCCTGCCTAGAAACCAAGTGGAGTAACAAGTGATGTGGGAAGAACGGTTCAGCAATTCACAAGACTATGTCTTTGGCACCGAGGCAGCAGCTTTTCTGCGCGACAACCTCGGCTGGCTGACCCCAGGCGCCAGGACGCTTTGCGTGGCCGATGGCGAGGGGCGCAATTCGGTGTTTCTGGCCGAATGCGGGCTGGATGTGAGCAGCTTCGACCTCTCACCCACCGCCATCGGTCGGGCCCGCGATCTGGCCGAGGCGCGTGGCGTGGCACTGGATGCCAATGTTTCGGTCTGGGAGAGCTGGGATTGGGCGGGCCCGCAATGGGATTTGGTGGTGGCGATATTCGTTCAGTTCACCGACCCTCAGGCGCGCGTTGGACAGTTCGAGGACCTCAAACGCGCGCTCCGGCCAGGCGGACGGCTGATGCTGCATGGCTACACACCGAAACAGGTGGAGTATGGCACCGGCGGCCCCCCTGATCCGGCGCGTATGTATACCAGCGATCTGCTGCGAGAGAGCTTTGCGGGATGGCATATCGAACGTCTGGCCGAATATGAGAAAGAGCTGGATGAAGGCGCCGGGCATAGCGGGCGCTCTGCCCTGATTGACCTGATCGCGAGCAAGCCAAGGATCTAGCAAATCAACGCGCGCGGTGACGACGATAGGCCTCGCTCAATGCGGCGGTGGCAGTCGCTCCGAATTATCGGCTCAGAACATAGAGAAGAGCTGGAATCGCGCGCCGAGCGATTTGGCGCGCGACAGGACCCTCTCAAAGGGTTCGAGAATCTCGATCACATGCGACACCATGCCGGGCCATTCATCGAAATCCTCAGGCCGATCAACCATGGCACGGCGCAGTTTAGCGCACATGGACAAGCCGGTTTCAGCCTCTGTCCAGGGCGAATCTTCGTCCCGCCAGGGGCGGCGCATATGCTCGGGCACTTCCTGATTCAGCAGCTCATGTTCCTCAGGCGTCATTCCGACAAGGCTGAGGATGGGTTTTTGGCCGTGCGCCACGAAGAACGCGTCAAATGTCGTGCTGCTCAGCATTGCCAGATCGACATAGTCTTCGCCGATGATTTCTGCGTCGGCCTTGTCGAACCTGACAAAGATCTCCGGCATCTCAGCCGCCGGTATGGCTCATATGGCGGGTCATCTGACCTGCAACCTTCTGACGCGAATAGTCGAAATCATGACCTTTTGGCTTGCGCGCGATCGCAGCGCGAATGGCATCTTCCAGCATGAAATCGCCCTCTGAACCGCGCAGCGGCGCGCGCAAATCAGCCATGTCTTCCTGCCCAAGGCACATATAGAGCTCACCGGTGCAGGTCAGGCGCACCCGGTTGCAGCTCTCGCAGAAATTATGCGTCAGCGGCGTGATGAAGCCGATCTTCTGCTGGCTTTCCTCCAGACGCACATAGCGCGCCGGGCCGCCGGTGCGCTCGGCCAGATCGGTCAGCGTGTAGCGTTCGCGCAGCTGGGCCCGCAGGTCCTTGAGGTCCCAATATTGGTTGAGGCGGCTCTCATTGCCCAGATCGCCCATCGGCATCACCTCGATAAAGGTGATGTCCATGTCTTCCTCGGCGCACCATTCCACCAGCTTGAAAAGCTCGTTCTCATTGAAGCCCTTCAGCGCCACGGTGTTGATCTTGACGCGAATGCCCGCCGCTTGTGCCGCCTTGATCCCGTCGAGCACCTGATGCATGCGCCCCCAACGGGTGACAAATTTGAACTTGTTCTCGTTGAGCGTATCCAGCGAGACATTGATGCGCCGCACCCCCGCCTCGGCCAGTTGATCGGCAAAGCGCGAGAGCTGGCTGCCATTGGTGGTCACGGTCAGCTCATCCAGTTCGCCCGTGCGCAGATGTCGGCCGATGGATTTGAAGAAGGTCATGTTCAATCCCGGGTCGCGTCATACCGAAGACAGATAAAAACGGTAGCAGTAGATGTCCCGTCTGGCGTTCGACATTATGGGATTATTGCTGCAACTGGTCGGCCCGGTGTCAGAATAATGTGACTGGGTGAGGTATTCTGGTGTGAGCGGATCAGATATCTCTGTGTGGCATCACTCCTACCCAAACTACTCCGTCCTTCATATGGCCAATAAAAATGTTCGTGAGGGACGTTAAAACCAAACTTTGAAACTTGTTTTTTAGATTGTTGGTCCCAGCATTGAAT
>JBCCXT010000133.1:0-2952 GCA_039191215.1 Pseudomonadota bacterium | reverse complement strand
TCGCGAGGTCTCCTCGGCTTCAATCCTGACATGACCGACTGAGCGGCGACGCACGTCTCGTTTTCGATTGCCATAGGTAAGCTTGAGCGCGACCCCGATTTGGCGGCGGCGGTCAAAACCATGGCTGGCTCGGTCAATACCGACGTGCTGCAGCTTTCTTACACCTTGGTCGTCAACCTCAACCAAGGAAAAGCAAATGACACATCCTCAAATCCCGACCCCGGAACCGCATCCGGCTCGCAACATTATCGTATCCAAGCCACGCCAGGCGTTTCCAAACACGCGTTTGCGTCGAGGCGCGCAGGTCGTGTTGTACCTGACTTTTGGTTCATCGCTTAGCGGCATCATGGCGATGGGATGGGCGGTTGCGCTGTATCTTTGAAGACAGCCATCTGCGCCAGCCCCTTGCCCAGCCAATAAATTCAAAAACCCCTGCTCACGCTAGGAGAATACTATGACAAACCAACCCATCCTCGTTATTGGCGCCACCGGCAAAACCGGATCGCGCGTTGTTTCCAAACTCGAAGCGAAGGGCCTGCCAGTGCGCCGCGGTACGCGCCACTCTGACACCCCCTTCGATTGGGAAGACCAAAGCACCTGGGCCCCGATCCTGACCGGCGTATCCAAAGCCTATGTCACTTATTTCCCCGATCTTGCCTTTCCGGGCGCGGTGGAAAAGTTGGCGGCTTTTGCCAAGATCGCCCTGGAGACCGGTTTGCAGCACATCGTGTTGCTGTCCGGTCGGGGAGAACATTTCGCCAGCATGGGCGAGGACGTGATCCGCAATTCCGGCATTCCCTTTACCATCGTGCGCTCGGCCTGGTTTGCACAAAACTTCTCCGAAGGTTACCTGCGTGACCCGATCCTTGGCGGCGTCCTGCCGATGCCCGGCGGCGACATCGCCGAGCCGATCATCGACATCGATGACATCGCCGATGTGGTTGTTGCCGCGCTGACCGAAGAGGGGCATTTGGGAGAGCGGTACGAGGTCACCGGACCGCGCCTCATGACATTTGCTGAAATGGCGGACGTGCTTTCAACCACGTTGGGCCGCCCGATCCAGCATATCCCCATCGCATTCGAGGACTTCTACGCCAATGTCGCAGCCTCCGGCGGGGACTTCGTAGCCGACGTCTTCACACAGATCGCCCGGGAAACGCTTGACGGGCGCAACGCCCACACGGCGGACGGCGTCGAGCGCGCCTTGGGTCGCAAGCCGCGTGACTTCGCGGAATTCGCCGAGACCGCCATGGAAGCAGGCGCCTGGTCTGCCGCCGCCTGATCACCCCAAGCACAATCGGCAGGAGACGCAGTGCTCCTGCCGCATCACCCTCAAATAGGAGTAATTCAATGTCCACCGTCCTTTTCTTTGTCATTCAATTCGCAATCCTTGGCTATGCCCTTGTGGGAGGCGTTTTCCTCGCCTTCTCCGATTTCATCATGAGATCCCTCGCGCTGACCGGCGGCTATGGCGGTGTCGAGGCGATGCAAGTGATCAACCGCGAAGTGTTCCGCTGGGTCTTCATGGCTCTGTTCCTTGGCATGGCCGCAGTTTCGCTGGTGATTTCGGGCTACGGCGCATTCGGGCTTTCGGGACCGGCCGGAACGCTGATCACGCTGGCCGGGCTGGTCTATCTTGTCGGGTGCTTTGGCGTGACCGTCTTCTTCAATGTCCCCATGAACGAGGCCTTGGCGGGCATGGAGATGTCATCCGACAGCACGCGCGACTATTGGCTTCAGACCTATGTGCCGCGTTGGACCTTGTGGAACTCTGTGCGGACCATCGCCTGTGCCGTATCGGCTGCGCTGCTTCTCTTCGGGCTTCTCTGGATGACGCAGACCCAAGCACAGGCGGCGTAATGAGGGCGCACAGACGGGTGGTGCGCGCCGATCACGTGCCGCCCGTCATCAGCGAGCGTCACTTAATGCAATCAACAACGGGATATCAAAGCCATGATGATCCTGGAAAAGGTTAACATCCTCATTCTGCTGGTCACGATTTCCTGCATTATGGCGCTCAGCAATCCGCTCTCCACCATCGATGACATCGAACCGCAAATCGGGTTGCTGATTACGTTCTTCACCCGCGTTGGCCTATGTCAGCTGCTGATCTTGCTCATTTACTGGCTTAAGGGCCTGCGCGAGCACGAGAGCGTAGAGGGGCTCATTGCTGAGGCTAACAAGGTCGATCTAGAAGGGTCGAGAGACATCGAAGAGAGTTCGATCAAGAATGGCGCGCCAGTTGAAAAAAGTCACGGTCGCAAAGGCAGATTTCGCAATCCAGTCATTCGCTGCGACCTGACGAATGAAAGTTGGACTTATTCTATTGAAAAACAACGTGTTGCGGGCGCAGAGGCTAGCGCCTTGAACTAGGCGCGCGTGGCTTTCTGGTCGGGCGTTTGGCGTTTGCTGCGGTGCGGGGAAGGTCTTGGCCAATTTGCGGAGGTTCGGGGCGGTGGCGGCGCGGGGGACTTCGTCGTATTTTGCACGGCCCGCGCGATCGGAGCCTCCCCGGTCCAAGAATGCGTGTGAGCTGGGCAAACAGCATCTCGACCTTGTATTGCGGCGTTTTGGCGATGGTCCAGGCCACGCCTGGAGCTTCTTCGTGTTGCTCGCGGGTGATTTTGCGGCAGTCTGCTTTCGGGCAGCATAAGGTTTTGACAGGCATGCCTGGCCGGTGCGTTTGAGAGCCTGATACTTAGCGACACCCTTGCCCGTCGGGCCGCGATTGGGGTCTGAGTGGTTGCAGCGGAACTGCTTTACGGCCGCGGCCTTGGGGCAGATGTATCGGGTGTTCTCAGCGTCCCATTCGAAGATGAGCCTAGTCGCGCCACCGGTCCGAGCGACACTGGCGCATGCGGGACCGGGTGCCATCGGCTGCGCCCGGCTTTGTCGATGACGGGGATATGCGGCGCGATCTTGCGGTCGACCAACCAACCTAGAAGCGGCCGG
>JBCCXT010000132.1:0-3045 GCA_039191215.1 Pseudomonadota bacterium | reverse complement strand
GCCTGGTGGGAGATCGCGATTGCTGCCTGCACGGCCACCTTTGGCGTCTTTCTGTTGTCGTCCGGTGTGCAGGGCTGGTTTGTTGGCGCGCGTGCGGTCTGGTATCTGCGCGTGGCGCTCATTGCCGCCGCCCTTTGCATGATCTCCGGCGGGCTTGCGACAGATGCGATTGGGATCGCAGCGGCTGTGGCACTTTATGTGCTCCAGCGCGTGTTGCGGCCAAGCCTTGGTGCCTCAATCCCGGTGCGCGGCGCGGATTGAGCCAGCGTGGCAGGCGCGCTAAGCCACATGCATGAAGCGGCTTAGCCAATCGCCAACCGATCCCGTATTCGTGCAGGATCCGTACCCGTTTTATGCCAAGGCCCGGTCGGCAGGCGACCTCGTGTATTGGGATGCCTACGACATGCCGGTGGCCACCACCCATCAAGCTGTCAGCGCGCTGCTGAAGGACCGCCGCTTTGGCCGCGAACCCGTTGATCCGCCGTCCGCGCCGCCGCATCTGGCACCGTTTTATGCGGTTGAGGCCCATTCCATGCTGGAATTGGAGCCGCCACGCCACACACGGCTGCGCGGCTTGGTTCTGCGCGCCTTCACATCGCGCCGCATCACGGGCTTTGCCGCGCAGATCGAGGCCTTGTGCGACGCCCTGATCGATGGATTTCCGCCCGGCCCGTTCGATCTGTTGAAAGCCTATGCCGAGCCGCTGCCCGTGATCGTCATCGCGCGGCTTTTGGGCGTGCCTGAGACGCAAGCCCCGCAACTTCTGGACTGGAGTCATGCGATGGTGAAAATGTATCAGGCCGGGCGCAGCCGCGCCGATGAGGATGCGGCCGTTGCCGCGACCAATGCTTTTGTCTCCTATCTGCGCGGTTATGTGGCGGACCGGCGCAAAAGCCCGCGTGACGATCTGATCTCAGAGCTGATCGCGGCGGAGGCCGAGGGCGACAAGCTCAGCAGCGATGAGCTTATCACAACTTGCATCCTGCTTTTGAATGCCGGCCACGAAGCCACCGTGCACACGATCGGCAATGGCGTGAAAGCGCTGTTGCAGGCGGGCATCGGCCCCGGGGTCGACCATGCGCGCCTGATCGAGGAGGTGCTGCGCTACGACCCGCCGCTGCATCTTTTCACCCGCACCGCCTATGAGCCGGTGGCGTGTTTCGGGCACGAATTTAAGCGCGGCGATGAGGTTGGCCTGCTTTTGGCTTCCGCAGGGCGCGACGCGTCGGTTTATGGCAGACCGGATCAATTCGATCCGACCCGCAATGCGCCGGCCCATATCGCCTTTGGCGCCGGGCTTCACTTTTGCGTCGGTGCGCCGCTTGCCCGGCTGGAGCTACAAATAGCCATACCGCGCTTATTCGCGCGGCTGCCCAATCTTCGGCTGGAGGGGCCGTCAGCATATGCCGACATTTACCATTTCCACGGTTTGGAGCGGCTAAACGTGTCGGCGGGATTGCCGGGTTAGGATTTAGGCTGTGCGAGGTTTTCGTCGAATTTGATCGACTCGCCGCAGCCACATGCATCGACAACGTTGGGGTTTTTGAATTGGAAACCGGATTCCAGCAGCGACGTTTGGTAGTCGATCTCGGTGCCGAACAGGAACATCTGTGCCATCGGCGCGATCATCACCCGCGCGCCGTCGCGTTCGATCACTTCGTCATGCGGATCCACCGTCTCGGCAAATTCCATCGTGTATTCCATGCCCGCGCAGCCGCCTTTTTTCACGCCAATGCGCAGGCCTTGATGGCCGTCTTTGTCCATCAGTTTAGCGATCTGCCGCGCCGCGGCATCGGTCATCGTGACCGCGTCTTTGCCTGGGATGCCAAACATCACATGAACCCCAATTCAAGCCGGGCCTCGTCCGACATCATATCCATGCCCCAGGGCGGCTCCCATGTCAGATCCACATCGACCTGTTTGACGCCGTCCAAAGGCTCTACCGCGTCGGCCACCCAGCCGGGCATTTCGCCGGCAACCGGGCAGCCCGGCGCTGTCAGGGTCATGACGATCTGAACTTCGTTTTCGCCTGAGATATCGATCGTGTAGACCAGACCAAGATCGTAGATGTTCACAGGAATTTCAGGGTCATAGACCGACCTGCACGCCTCAACGACCTGCTCATAGAGCGGGTGCTGCGTGCTTGAGGGCCGAATAAGCGGCGTCCCCTCAAGCTGTTCAGGCTGGTCTGACATCGGTCCTGGCCTTTCTTTTTATGCTGAGAGATATAGGGAATGGCCGCACAACCGTAAAGGGGAGAGCCGATGCGTGATTGGGAGGAATTGGCGGCGCCGTGGCTGAAACATGAGGCCCGTATGGAGGCCGCCCATGGCCCGGTTTTGGAGGCGCTCTTGGCACAGGCGGGTTTGCAGCAGGGTCAGGCGGTTCTGGATATCGGCATGGGCAGTGGACGCAGCACGGCTTTGATCGCTCAAACGGTCGGCCCAGACGTCACTGCAATCGATATCGCGCCACCCTTTGTTGCCCGCACCGCCGAACGCGGCCCGGCCGAGGTGACACTGCTCGCCGAAGATGCCCAGACATACCCATTTGCCCAAGCGCGGTTCGATGCGGCCATTTCCATGCTGGGCACCATGTTCTTCGCCGATACCGGTGCCGCTTTTTCAAACATCGCCCGGGCATTGAAGCCCGGCGCCGTGTTCTCTTTCTCAGCTTGGGCCCCGCCACCGACCAATCCGTGGCTCTCGACGGCTGCGCGCATCACCGCGGAGGTCATGGGCCCGCCTGAGACCCCGCCGGATCCAAGCGATGCCGGGCCGTTTCGCTTTTCTGATCCGGCCGTGCCCATGGCCGCCCTCGATAAAGCCCTGTGGCAGGCAGAGTTCGAGACCCGCAATTTCACGCTCACACCAACCGGCACGCCTGCTGAGATTGCGGCTACGCAGCTGGAACTTGGTGTGGCCGCCAGACGGATCACCGAAGAGGCCGCCTCACCCGAGAAGAGGGCGGGGATCCCCCCCCCCCTCAACGCCCCCGGTGAGTCCAAGCAATCCACCCAAAGCGCGGGGCGAGTTGCGGCCGGGT
>JBCCXT010000131.1:0-3213 GCA_039191215.1 Pseudomonadota bacterium | reverse complement strand
GGGATCGGTCGCTTCAATTGGTGTGTGCGGAAGCTGTGGTGTAAACCGAGATTCGAACAGTTCGGCATCGACTTCGTGACCTCTTGCAGCAAAAACTTGCCGATACCTCTCAGCAAAGCCATCTTTTCTTGTCAAACGGCTCGCCCAAGCAACCTGCCCGATACCCCACAACTCATTAAAATCCTCATCCTCGCGAACCAGTAGCCATCTTTGAAACGATTTGGTTTCTAGGGATGACCAAGTCTTCGTCGGCAAATCGAATTCCCATGTTGATAGATTCTCTACAGTCCGACCCGTGGGTTGGTGAGTAACCTGCCCACCTGAACAAACTATCTTTTGCTGGGCTTCGTCCAGTTCAGCGGTGTGATGGTGTAGCCAGCACGGAGCATTCCCGTGAGCTACGACGCGGTGTATCGAGAAGTCGGAAAGTTGCAAACGAAACACGAGGGTGTCGCTATGATCGCGGTCGTCAGGATAACGCAATCCCCCAAGGATGAAAACTTCATCACCGAATAGGGTTGCGCTGTGAAAATCAGTCGGAGGGAAAATCTCTGTCGGATAGCCGTAGATTTCAATTGATCCGTCTGGTCGCAAATGCACAACATCATTGTAAATGTAGAAGTCGGGATCATAGTGATCCTCATGCTCTCCGCCGATGTAGATAACGGAGCCATCTGAGAGTTCAGTTTTGGATCGCCCAGAGCGGCTAAAACACCATCCAGGTGATTTCTTCTTACCAGTTCCAGCAGCCTTGTGCGCTGCGTAGGGCCAGGCTCTTGTTCTTGTAAGCCAAGACCAAACCACGTTCGTTTGATTTTCAGGGTTTGCTTCACCTCTTCTGGGCGATTGCCACCAATCAAATTTGGCAACGACCTCAGCCGGTGCTTGAATTTCTTTTTTCATGGAATTCAGTCGGCTGTCCCGACCTTCAATTACTGTCTACCAATTCCTACATCTAGTCGCGGACCAGTTCAACAGTTTCCAAAAAACCTCCTTCGCGGACATTGGTGGCGGGATAGGCGTAGACAAAGAGCTTGCCGTCGGCGATGCGCCACACCTACGGGTCGCCATCGAGCATTTTGCCCAGGGCGGCCCCCATCTGGCAAAACCCACCATATTGCAGGGCGTATGGCGCGGGGGTTGCGAGAAACAGCGCAGGGGTTCCTTCGCCAGCGAAGCCACAGGACAAGTCGCAATGGCTTGCGGTCAAGTCCGCCTGGCCCTTGAGCGAAACAGGCAACCAGGTCTTAGCGGCGCAGGTCCATGCGCGTCTGGTCCTCATTGACCTGGACGGTTGAGGTTTCGTCAAACGCGCGCGCTGGCCAGCGCCAAATGCGCCACAAAGACTGCTTCAAGCGATGTCCATTCTGGCTTGGTCGGGTGTTTTTTCGGATCGCCAGCCTGCGCGGCTCGCGCCGTTTCAGTTGGACGGGACGATGTCGACCGAAATAAGAACAACCGGCACATCGCCCTCATTCGACCACCAATGGACGATGCCCGGCCCGAATTCGGCGGCGGATTCGCCCGGCTTGTGCACGATCGGCTCGGCGCAATAGGCGTTGTGCTCGGTGGCCTCGCCGCTCACGAAATAGAGAATGGACGGCCGATCGCCATGCGAATGCACCGGAACCCGACCGCCGGGCTCTATGGTGAAATGGCGCAGGCGCATCCGCAGCGGGCCGACATCGCGCCAGTCTTCAAGCTCAACCGTTTCCCAGGTCTCGACGCTCACGGCCTGGCCGGAGACCTTGTCCAAATCGCGCGGTTCTGTGAGCACGCTGTCCTTGGGGCACGAACCGGCGACAGCGAGCGAGGGAAGTGCCATCAGCAACACCGCACCCAAGATGTCTGACCGCTTGATCACTGGAGGCTCCTTTCCTGTGCCCGAGACTTCGCGGCGCGAAGCCGGTGACATCACATTGTCAGTCAATGCGCATGGTATTGGGCCGATTGGTCCGGCACGTCTTCCAGATTTCCGCCGATCCGAAATCCATCACGGCCCTATCGTGGTTGGCGTATACCATGTCTGCGGGCGATCGCGCGCTTCCCGTTTTCACCAGTATTTTGATCGCGAGCGCGCTGCGGGACGCCGGTTGATCATATCGGCAGATCAGTGTGACCCGCCCCGGTCTGGGGGCGGGTCCAGTGCAAAAGAGCTGGCCGCTCGGCTCAGGCGGCCTTCGCCTCCGGCGCAAAGCGGGTGTAGAAGGTCTCGCCCTTTTCGGCCATCTCGCGCAGCAGCGGCGGCGTGGCAAAGCGCTTGCCGAACTTCGCAGTCAGCCCGTCGCAGATCTCCACCGCCTTGGCTGCGCCCAGCATATCGAGCCAGGAGAAGGGACCGCCCGACCAGGGCATGAAGCCCCAGCCCAAAATGGCGCCGACATCGCCTTCGCGGATGTCGGTCAGCACGCCCTCTTCCAGCGCCCGCACCGCCTCCAGCGCCTGACACATGGCCAGCCGGTGCTGCACCTCGGTCACCTCGGGCTGATCCGCGGCATTGGGCCATTCCTCGCGCAGGCCGGGCCAGAGCTGCACGCGCTTGCCCTTCTCGTCATACTCGTAAAAGCCCGCATTCGATTTGCGCCCCAGCCGGCCCAGATCGAAAAGCTTGAAGGTGACGGCATCGGCTTCGTCATTGTCATAATCATTGCCGAGCGCGGCCTTGGTGGCCTTGGCGATCTTCACGCCCAGATCGATGGAGGTCTCGTCATTGAGCTGCAACGGGCCCAGCGGCATGCCCAGCTGCTTGGCGCCGTTTTCGATCAGCGCCGGCTCCACTCCTTCGCCGATCATCCGCACCGCTTCGGTGGCGTAAGGAATGATGCAGCGATTGGCATAGAAGAAGCGCGCATCATTGACCACGATCGGCGTCTTGCGGATCTGGCGCACGAAATCGAGCGCCTTGGCCACGGCGACATCGCCGGTCTGTGCGCCCTTGATGATCTCGACCAGCATCATCCGGTGCACGGGGCTGAAGAAATGGATGCCGATGAAGTTCTCGGGCCGCATGCTGGCGGTGGCGAGCTGGGTGATCGGCAGGGTCGAGGTGTTGGTGGCAAAGATCGCATCCGGGGCAAGCTCGGCCTCGGCCAGCTTGGTCACATCGGCCTTGATGCCGACATCCTCAAACACCGCCTCGACGATCAGATCAGCGCCTCTGAGCGCGGCATAATCCGGCGTGGCGGTGACCCGGGCCAGGATCTCGGCCTTTTT
>JBCCXT010000130.1:0-3249 GCA_039191215.1 Pseudomonadota bacterium | reverse complement strand
ATATCGACCGTTGTATCGCCCATGCCCATGCGGACGGGCAGGCGGCCTGTCATCTGCGCGACGCGGGTCGGCGTGCAGGAGGGCTCGGTATACATGCGCACCATACGCATTGCCTGATCCGAGAAATCATTGATGTTCGGCGTCTCGTAGCCGCGTATCGCATTGAGCTCGGGTATCCCCATGTCCCCAAATCCCAGATCGTCGATCAGCACATTTACAATATTAGGTGGCTTTCCACCATTGCGCTCGCGGAAGGCCGCCAGTGCTTCATCCACCGCAAGGTCGTCTTCGGCCCAGTGATCAACGTGTTGGGCCTGAAGCACGTAGAATTCGGCGTCATGTTGAATGGCGTCTTCCTGTGCCATCGCTGTCGTTGCGCCGACGCACGCAGTCACAAGCAAAACCCGGAAAAAAGTCATTCAATATCCCCCTATGAGAGCCGTAAATGGCGCGATGCGCATCCGTGGCAGGACTCATATTGAAACATTAGCATATATTATTTGCTGTGCCGCAAGAGTGTTGATGATCAACGCGGGACCGCTTCGGTTGGGGGCCCTTTTGGCATCCCGCTAATACTTGGGTGGTGCGAGTCCGGCCTGAAACCAGCTGACGAACGTCACCATCGAAAACACCGGTAGACCCGTCGCCTGTTGGATGTCGGCGGCATAAGGGCACATATTCGTGCATTCCAGAACGATCGCGCCCAGCTCCGGGTGGTTCGATTTCAGCGCTAGTGCGGCCTCGATATTGTCGGTGCGGGCTTTGTCGGTATCCAGCGCCATCTCGTTTCCTAGAATTGCCCTCGTGAATTCTTGACCACCTTCAGTGGTGCCAATCGGCGTGTCTTGCGGAACATGTGCTGCTTGCAGGTGCTCTTGGGTGAGCGTCGAGGCCGAGATTGTCAGAATTCCGGCTCGTTTGTTTGCCGGAAGCATCCGGTTCACCATCTCGACCTGCATCAGCGATGAAGTGGCGACCGGAACCTGAACGGCCTCGGCCAGTTCCTTCTGAAACAGCGATAGAAACCCGCAATTTGTTGTGATCCCGTCAGCGCCGTCTTTGACCAACTCACGAGCGACATCAATTAAAGCATCCAGCATGCCCTCGGCCCGTTGCCTGACAACCCGATCCGGCGAGGCGTCGCGGACAATGCGATAGAGGACTGGGAAGGGCCAAGTCAGCGCGTTGCCCATATCTCCGGGAGTGCGCGGAAACTGGGCATCGAGCATCAAGATCCCAACCGACGCACCATAGATGGATTTCCCGCCTCGTGCGATCATGCCTTGGCCTCCTCGATGATGCGGGCGGAAAGGACTTCGGAGCCTTCCATATAGATGCTGGAAATACCCTGTCGCACGGCCTCCTGCACCTGATCCATCCGTCTGGCGATATGTGCGCCCAATAGCTGCGCCGCCTGATCCGTGTCACGCGCAATCAACGCCGCCATGACCTGCTTGTGTTCATCCTTCGAACGATGAACCCGCTCGAGGTCCATCGACACCCATCGGATATAGCGTATGCGCTCGTTGATCCGGGTCAGGGTCTGCAAAAGTTCCATGTTGCCGGACAATTTGGCGATACCCAGATGGAAGGCTTCATCCCGATGGACCGCTTCCTTGACGGTCAAGCCGGTGATGTCGATCCCGGTCGCATAGAGTTCGTCATGCAGCGCCTTTAGGTCCGCGTCCGAAGCCTTGGTGCAAGCCGCGCGGACGGCAGCTACCTCGATGATCTGGCGCAGTTCGAACAGGTCGAACACGCTCTGTGCATCTAAAGGGCGGCAAAAAAAGCCTTGGCCGGGGCGAAAGTCAAAGAGCCTTTCCGCAACAAGCCGGTTCAGCGCCTCGCGCAGTGGCGTACGGCTGACACCCAACTGTTTGGAAAGGGCGACCTCATTCAATCGGTCGCCGGGGCGCAGGCGGAAGGACACCGCCATCGCCTTGACCTGATCATAGATGTCATCGACCCGCGGACCCGCCATACCTTCTGTCCTTATTGTGCCTTCAACAGGTGACACAGGTGTTTCTTGAAATCAATATACAAAATTGTATACAGTATTGTGTGCAGATTTGATGCAAAGGATTCGCGGACCATGACGGGGACAAACTATCTTACTGGGGCTGAGGCGATGGTGCGCATGCTTGAGGCGCATGGCGTGACCCATATGTTTGGCCTTTGCGGTGATACGACCCTGCCGTTCTATGACGCCTTGGCGCGGATGGATCACAGTATTCAGCACATTTTGACACGGGATGAACGGCATGCCGCCTATATGGCCGATGGTTATGCGCGGGTTACAGGTAAGCCGGGTGTCTGCGAAGGGCCGTCCGGTGGCGGCGCGACCTATATCCTACCCGGCGTGGTCGAGGCGAATGAAAGCTCGGTTCCCATTCTGGCGATAACGTCGGACGTGGCGACGACCAGTCGGGGGAAGTACCCTTTGACTGAGCTTGATCAAGCCGCATTGTTTAAACCGCTCGCCAAGTGGAACGCGTCGCTTGACGATGCGACGCGCCTGCCAGCCATGGTGCGGGCCGCCTTTAGGGCGATGACAACCGGAACCCCCGGTGCCACGCATCTGGCGTTGCCGTTCGATACCCAGAAGGGACAGGTGGACGAGGCTGAGATCTGGGCCGACGCGCGGCACCGAAGCTATCCGGCAGAACGAGCTGGGCCTGATCTGGACGCGATCGAGGCAGCGGCAGAGTTATTGGCGCAGGCAAAATCAGCTGTTGCCATCTGCGGCGGCGGGCCGGTCTTGTCGGATGCCGAACCCGCATTGCACCGCGTTGCCAAACTGCTCGATATGCCGGTTGCCACAACGGTTTCGGGGCAGGGTTCTATTGCCGAGACCGACCCGCTGGCACTCGGCGTTGTCGGCTCGAACGGAGGGGTTCCCGCTACCCGCGCTGTGGTTGATCAGGCCGACGTAGTTCTGTTCATCGGGTGCCGCGCCGGTTCAGTCACAACCGAACGCTGGAGTAGCCCTGGACGCGGCACGACGATTATCCATATCGATAGTGATCCGATGGTGATCGGAGCCAACTATCAAACCGAGGTGGCGATCTGTGCAGATGCTCGGTTGGCGCTTGAAGCTTTGGCAGATGCGCTAGAGGCGCGCCAGGACTTGAATGGCCAAGATGGCACGCGCAAAGCCCGCGCCGCGTGGGCGGCCAAGATGGCTGCGTTCAACCCAGTTGCCGCAAGCCGAGAGACCCCGATCCGGCCCGAGGCCGTGATGGCGGCGCT
>JBCCXT010000129.1:0-3337 GCA_039191215.1 Pseudomonadota bacterium | reverse complement strand
GCTCCAAGGCCCATGGATTGACGCGTTTCGCCGTAGCCATGTGCGAGCCGGTCGATCACGGCCTCGCGCGGTCCACAGTTGCGGTTGTTTTGCGCTGACGCGCCCGATGTCGCTGCCAGATAAATCGCAGCTGCCGCGGTTAACGCGCCCAGATGGAGGAGTTTTGTCTTGATGTGCATGGTCGTCCGCCTCATGTCAAAGGCTGCACCCGCTGTCATCTGGCCCGTCCGGTCTCCCGGTGATGACCGAGTGGCCCCGGTTTTTAATGCGTCGGTCCGATCACTTCTGAATTTCTGCCAACGAGGTGTCCGTTTTGGCCCTGGCTCTGATATCCGACGCCAAAACCATCGACGACAGCCCTAAAATAATGGTTAATGTACCGCGCTGAAACGACTCGAAGTTGAAATTTGCTGCGGCGCGGCGCGAAAGCTCTTGAAGTTTCGTTAAAAAAATGGCCCTTTGCGCGCAATTTTCTATCGCTAGGGCGGGATTCTTCACCGAAAATCCCGGTTCCAGCCCGTTTGAGAGTTCTGGTTATGCCACATCCGTCCCGGCCTTTGCGCTCTGTCCTCTATATCCCCGGCTCGAAACCGCGTGCGCTTGAAAAGGCGCGCGGGCTTGCTGTCGACGCCATCATTTTTGATCTCGAAGATGCCGTGGCGCCCGAGGAAAAGGTCTCGGCGCGCTCGACGCTGCAAGAGGCCTTGTCGGTGGGCGGCTACGGCGGGCGCTTCAAAATCGTACGGATCAACGGGCTCGATACGGATTGGGGCCGGCAGGATGCGGAGGCGGTCGTAGCCATGGGCGCGGATGCAGTGTTGTTGCCCAAGGTAGACGGGCTAAAAGACCTCGACGCGTTGGCGGCGACAACAGGAGCGCTGCCGCTTTGGGCGATGATGGAGACCCCGCAAGGCATGCTTGATGCGGCGGCCATCGCGGCCCACCCGCTCATGCAGGGCATGGTCATGGGCACCAATGATCTCGCCAAGGACATGGGCACACGCTTTCGCCCGGACCGCATGCCCTTGCTCACAGGCCTGGGGCTGTGTGTGCTGGCCGCCAAAGCCCATGGCGTTGCTATCGTGGATGGGGTCTACAATGCTTTCAAGGACGCCGACGGTCTGCGCGCAGAGTGCGAACAGGGTCGCGACATGGGATTCGACGGCAAAACACTGATCCATCCCGCTCAAATCGATATCGCCAATGCGGCCTTTGCGCCGACGCCAGAAGAGATCAATCTCGCCGAGCGCCAGATCAGTGCGTTCGAAGCGGCTTTGGCCGATGGGCAGGCCGTAGCCGTGGTCGACGGGCGCATCGTCGAAAATCTCCACGTGGCGACGGCGCGCGAAACGCTGGCCAAACGGGATGCGATCGCAGCCCTGAACGCGGGGTGAAGAGATGCTCATTCTGATCGCCGGACTGATCCTTTGGATTGTCGCTCACTACTTCAAACGGCTTTTCCCCACGCAACGCGCAGCGCTGGGAGAGCCGGGCAAGATTATTGTTGCGGTCGCTCTTTTGGGCGCGCTTGGCCTTTTGGTGCTGGGCTACAAGATGGCCGATTTCATCCCGGTGTGGCAACCGCCCGGTTTCATGGTGCATGTCAACAACACGCTGATGTTGCTCGCTTTCTGGATCTATGGGTCAGGAGCGGCAAAGGGTGCCAAGGTTTGGCCGGGATACCGGATGCGCCACCCGCAATTGATAGGCTTCAAGATCTGGACGCTGGCGCATTTGCTGGTGAACGGTGATCTTGCCTCGATCCTGCTCTTTGGGGGACTTTTGGGCTGGGCGGTTGGCGAGGTGATCCTCATCAACAAGGCGGAACCGGAGTGGAACCCGTCAGCGCATGCGGGTGCAAAGGGCTATGTCCGCCACGCGCTCATTACGCTCGTTATCTTCTCGGTGGTGGTCGCCATCCACATCTGGTCAGGTGTCTGGCCGTTCCCGGTCTGACCTGCAGGTGCGCAAATGAAGCTTTATCGCTTTCTCTCTGAAGAGGACACATTCGCCTTTTGCCATAAAGTCACCGAAGCGCTGAACAATGGCTGGGCGCTCTACGGCGATCCGACGCAAACCTGGGATCATGCAGCGGGTGTCATGCGCTGCGGGCAGGCCGTGACCAAGGATGTGCCGGGCCACTACACGCCCGAGATCAAACTGGGAGAGCAGTGATGCGCACTAAGACAAACGCCGGACGGTTCTTTGAGCACTACGCGGTCGGAGATGTGATCGAACACGCTGTGCCGCGCACTGTCGGGAGCGCGGAGCGGGCACTTTACCATATGCTCTACCCGGCGCGGCACGCGCTGTATTCGTCGGATCCTTTTGCACAGGCCTCAGGACTGCCCGCGTCACCGCTGGACGATATGATTGCGTTCCATGTGGTTTTCGGCAAAACGGTGCCGGACATCTCGCTCAATGCGGTGGCCAACCTGGGCTATGCCGAAGGGCGCTGGCACAGGCCGCTCTGGCCGGGTGACACGCTGCGTTCGCGATCCGAGGTGATTGGCGTCAAGCAGAATTCGAACGGCAAGTCGGGCGTCGTCTGGGTGCGCACAACGGGCACCAATCAAAAAGACGAAACGGTCATGGACTACGTGCGCTGGGTGATGGTGCGCAAGGCGGATCCTGATGTCAGCGCGCCGGATCCGGTTGTCCCTGCTTTGGAAAAAGTCGTGGCGCCTGAAACGTTGAAGATCGCGGAAGGTCTGGATTTCAGCGCCTACGACTTCACGCAGGCCGGAGAGCGCCATCGCTGGGGCGATTATGAGATCGGGGAGAAAATCGATCATGTGGACGGGGTCACCATCGAGGAGGCCGAGCACATGATGGCCACGCGCTTGTGGCAAAACACGGCCAAGGTGCATTTTGACACCTCGGCGCGGCCCGATGGCACACGTCTCATCTACGGCGGACACGTGATTTCGCTGGCCCGGACGCTCTCGTTCAACGGCTTGGCCAATGCGCAGATGGTTGTTGGCCTCAATGGGGGCGCGCACGCCAATCCCTGCACCAGCGGCGATACCGTTCGGGCATGGTCCGAAGTGCTGGACAAGGCAGAGACCCAAGCGCCGGGCGTGGGGGCCATCCGCTTGCGCCTTGTGGCGCACAAAGGTGGGGCGCCCTTTGCGTTGCGCGACGGCGACGGGAAGTATCTGCCTGATGTCTTGCTGGACCTCGATTACTGGGCGCTTATGCCGCTTTGAGCCTGGTATCTGCCAGCACCGATGTCATGCCGCGATCGCACCGAAAAGTCAGGTGCAATCCGGGACAGAGCCGCTAGGGTAGCAGCATGTTCTGGCGTGCTCTCATACTGTCTGTCACGGTTCTGTTC
>JBCCXT010000128.1:0-3347 GCA_039191215.1 Pseudomonadota bacterium | reverse complement strand
TCCTTTGCGGGCCTCGATCGTTGCCGCCAGATCGTGCAGAATGCTCATGTCAGCCTCATCGGAATGCCGGCGGCGGCCATGTGTTCCTTGGCCTCGCGGATGGTGTATTCACCGAAATGGAAGATTGATGCCGCCAGAACCGCGCTGGCCCCGCCCTTGGTCACACCTTCGACCAGATGGTCCAGAGTGCCGACGCCGCCGCTGGCGATCACCGGCACATCCACCGCGTCGCTGATCGCGCGGGTCAGGGGCAGGTTGAACCCGGCCTTGGTGCCGTCACGATCCATCGAGGTCAGCAGGATTTCCCCCGCGCCCTTGGCAACAACGGTTTTGGCGAACTCCACTGCGTCAATGCCGGTGGGTTTGCGCCCGCCATGGGTGAAAATCTCCCACTTGCCGGGGCTGACGGTCTTGGCGTCGATGGCGCAGACGATGCATTGGCTTCCGAACTGATCCGCGGCTTGGGCGATCACATCCGGGTTGGCCACCGCGGCCGAGTTGAAGCTGACCTTGTCCGCCCCCGCCAACAACAGGGCGCGCACGTCTTCCTTGGTGCGCACGCCACCGCCCACGGTCAGGGGCACAAAGCACTGTTCCGCCGTGCGCTGCACCACATCGAACATGGTGCCGCGATTTTCATGCGTGGCATGGATGTCCAGAAAGCAAATCTCATCCGCACCGGCAGTGTCATAGGCCTTGGCCGACTCCACCGGGTCGCCCGCATCGCGCAGACCAACAAAGTTCACACCTTTGACGACGCGGCCATCGGCGACATCCAGACAGGGAATGATGCTGGTTTTCAGCATGCGGTGTCCTCTATTGGGGGCACCTCTACCGGCAAAGCCCCGCCGATGCCAGACTTGTGATTGTGATCTGCCGCGAAGCCGTGGAAATTAGGGATGAAATTCACCAAAAGGAATTCTGATATGAAACATCTTCTGCTGGCTTCACTGCTCACGATCGGAGGCACCCTGTCCGCCATGGCTGACGACATCATCAAGGTCCAAACCGACAAATCCGTGGCCGAGGCGCTGGATGCGCTTGAAGCCGCCGTTGGTAATGCAGGCGCAACCGTCTTCGCCCGTGTCGACCACGCGGCGGGGGCGGAAAAAGTCGGCACGCCGATCCCGCCCAATCAGGTTCTGATTTTCGGCAACCCGGCCCTTGGCACACCCGCGATGCAGATCGATCCGCGCGCCGGGCTGTTCCTGCCGCTCAAGGTGCAGGCTTATGAGGATGCAAATGGACAGGTCTGGCTGGCCTATGAAGATCCAAAAGAAACGATGGACGAGCTCGATGAGGTCGAGAATTCACCGGTCATCGAGAAAATGCGCGGCGCATTGAAAAACCTCACAGCCGCCGCTGCGGGCTGATCCGGCGCGGTGTCAGGTGCTTGCGCGGCGCACCCGCGCAAGCGCGTTCCGTGCGATCAGGATGTGAAACGGCATGATCGCGGCAAGATACAGCCGTCCGCCCAGATTATGCCGATGCACCCATGTGGCGAGCGAAATCCGTCCGTTATCCGACATTACCGAAACACGGAAATCGAGGTGCCGGTCGTTGAACCCGGCGATCACCTCGGTCTCGTCATCATGTTCAACCGGAAATATGCCCATTTTGTCGGCGGCCTCGGGCCCCGATTTGCTCAGCCCGAATGGCGCCACCAATATGCCGCGTAAGCGCAGTAAGGCCTCGGCCCACGCGGGAAAGCGGGTGATGATCTCTGCCGCCTGACGCGGGGGCAGGTCCGATGCGACGCTGTAGCAGTCCAGAAAATCCCCGTCTGTCCGGCGTTTATGCAGCAGGCTTTTTGCAGGAAGCTCGGTTCGTTTCACGCGGGAGTTAAACATCTGAGTGCCCTCCGAGCGCCATTAGCGCCTCTTTCAGATCAATCGCCCCATCATACAGCGCACGGCCCGAAATCGCACCGTTCAGGCCCGCGCCACAATCGCGCAGGGCAATCAGGTCGGCGATTGAGGATACCCCGCCGGACGCAATGACAGGAATATCAACCGCCTGTGCAAGCGCGGCGGTGGCTTCGACATTGGGGCCTTGCATCGCTCCGTCGCGGTTGATGTCGGTGTAGATGATCGCGGCAACGCCCGCGTCCTCGAAACTGCGTGCGAGGTCCGTGACTTGCACATCCGTCTCTTCGGCCCAACCCTTGGTGGCGACCAGGCCATTGCGGGCATCGATGCCCACGGCGACCTTGCCGGGAAAAGCCTTGGCCGCTTCGCGTACAAGCTCGGGGTTTTCGACCGCAACCGTGCCCAGAATGACGCGCGCCAGTCCTTTGTCGATCCACGCCTCGATTGTTGCCATGTCGCGGATACCACCGCCCAGCTGCGCGGGTACGTTGCAGGCTTTGAGGATGGCCTCGACCGGAGCGGCATTGACCGGCGTGCCCGCAAACGCCCCGTTCAGGTCCACCAGATGCAGCCATTCGCACCCGGCCTCGACAAAAGCGCGGGCCTGCGCCGCGGGATCATCGTTAAAGACGGTCGCCTTGTCCATTTCACCGCGCAGCAGGCGCACGGCCTGGCCGTCTTTTAGGTCGATAGCGGGGTAGAGGATCATGTCGGGCGGCCCTATATCTCTGTTACATGCGCGGCATATCGCACAAGCGGGGCAGGGGATGCAACGCGACGCTAAGTCAATCTTGCCCGCGCGCCATGCGCAGGTCAGACTGACCGCAAAACAGGGAGATAACCATGAAGACAGTCACACTTGCGGCAGCCTTCGCCGCATTGGCCACCGCCGCCGTTGCGGATGATCCGGTCGACGGCCTGTGGAAAACGGCACCCGGCGATACCGGCGGCTACCTGCACGTCACGATTTCCGAATGTGGCAGCGCCATCTGCGGCACCATCGACAGCGCGTTCGACGCCGAAGGCAATCAGCAGTTGGAATACGAAAACCTCGGCAAACAGATCATCTCGGAAATGGTGCCCGAAGGCGGCGGCACCTATGACAACGGAAAGATCTGGGACCCCGAGCGTGACAGGACCTACAGCTCAAAAATGACGCTGGACAACGAAAACAAGCTGACCGTCAAGGGCTGTGTCGCGGGTGGTCTGGTCTGCCGCGGGCAGGTCTGGACGCGCGTGCAATAGGCCCTCAGGGCGTCCATGTCAGGAAGTTCCTGATAATCCGCAGGCCCACATCCTGGCTTTTTTCCGGGTGGAACTGCATCCCAACCATCGTGTCGCGGCCAATTACGGCCGTGACTTCCTGCCCATAATCCACATAGGCCAGCCGCTGTGCCGGATAGCTGACGCGGAAGTGGTAGGAATGCACGAAATAGGTGTGATCGCCTGATTTCACCCCGTCAAAGACCGGGTGATCGC
>JBCCXT010000127.1:0-3429 GCA_039191215.1 Pseudomonadota bacterium | reverse complement strand
GGCATGATGTTTCCATTGAACAGATGCGCGGGCATTACTGTCGCACCCGCAGCACCGATGAGATGCTGGAAGAGCTTGCCATGCTGACGCGCGCGTCACAGACGGGTTGATCCGTGACCATGGGTTTGTCTTTGACCGATATCTTGTCTGCCCGGCAAATCATTGCAGGTGTGGCCGATGGCACCCCGATGGTTCCTTCGCCGCATCTCAGTGAAAGATTTGAGCAAGAGGTGCTGCTGAAGCTGGAAATGATGCAACCCATCGGGGCCTTCAAACTGCGTGGCGCGATCAACGCTATTGCCCACGTGCCGGAAGGCACGAAAGGCGTGACCTGTTGTTCGACTGGCAACCATGGTCGCGCCGTCGCCTATGCTGCCGGTCGACACGGCATACCCGCCCTGATCTGCATGTCGGACCTGGTGCCCGAGACAAAGCGCGCCGGTATCAGAAAGCTGGGTGCGGACGTGCGTATTGTCGGCACCAGCCAGGATGAGGCCATGCATGAGGCCGAACGGCTGGCGCGCGAGGAAGGTTTTGCCAACATCTCACCCTTTGATGACCCGTATGTGGTTGCGGGTCAGGGCACCATTGGGCTGGAGATGTTAGAGGCGAGACCCGATATCGGCACGATCCTGATCCCTCTGTCTGGCGGTGGTCTGGCAGCCGGTGTGGCCCTTGCGGCGCGGTCGATCAATCCCAGCATTCGGCTTGTGGGCGTCTCAATGGATCGGGGTGCGGCCATGGCGGCCTCGGTCGAAGCCGGGCATCCGGTCGAAGTAGAAGAAGTTGCATCGCTTGCTGACAGTCTTGGGGGCGGAATTGGGCTTGAAAACCAACTTACCTTTCCGCTCTGTCGCGATTTACTGGACGACATTGCCCTGGTGTCGGAGACCGAGATTCGCGATGCCATGCAGGTTCTTTACTTTGAAGACCGGCTCGTGGCGGAAGGGGCGTGTGTTGTAGGCATTGCCGCCCTGATGGCCGCACGCGTGTCACCGCACCCCGGCCCGATTGCCACGATCATCACCGGGCGCAACGTCGATATGGAGGTGTTCACCCGCCTCATGGCGGGTCGCGATGTCACGCTGGGTGATCTACACTTGGAGGGTCGCACTTATGTCGCATGAGGTCTGTATCGTGACCGAAGCCGAGCTGCGCAAGGCGGTTGGCTTGGATCTACCTCTGGTCGATGTGATCGAAGGCGCGTTTGCATCGCTTGTGACAGGCGATGTGGTGATGCCGCCGATCCTATCGATGGACTTGCCCGCTGTGAATGGCGAGGTCGATGTGAAGACGGCATTTCTGCCCGGTGCGACGGGGTTTGCCGTCAAGATCAGCCCCGGCTTTTTTGACAACCCATCGCTGGGCCTGCCCAGTTTGAACGGATTAATGGTTCTTTTGTCTTCACGCACCGGGCGGGTGCAGGCGGTGTTTCTGGACAACGGGTATCTCACTGATCTTAGAACAGCGGCTGCAGGTGCCGTGGCGGCGCGGCATCTGGCTCCTTCAGATGTGCAGGTGGCGGGCGTCATCGGAACGGGCGCGCAGGCGCGGCTGCAAATGCAGGCCGCGCATCTGGTGAGACCGTTTCGGCAAGCACTTGTCTGGGGGCGTGACGCGCAGAAAGCCCAAAGCTGCGCTGCCGACATCGCCAAGGCCCTCGATATTCCCGGCGCTGTTGTGCAAACGCCGGGGGACTTGGTCGCAGCTAGCCAGCTGGTGATCACCACGACCCCTGCTCGTACGCCGATCATCACCGCCGAGATGCTGCATCCCGGCCTGCACATCACGGCCATGGGGTCAGATCAGGCAGGCAAGACGGAAATCGCGCCATCAGCACTTGTGGCCGCTGACCTCTACGTTTGCGACCGCGTCGCGCAGTGTGAAGGTGCTGGCGAGTTGCGCGCGGCCATGGCCGAAGGGCTTTGGCAAGGTGCTCCGCCGCCGGAGCTTGGCGCGATCATTGTGGGCAAGGCAACCGGGCGAACACGTGAGACAGACGTGACCATCTGCGATCTGACCGGAACCGGCGTACAGGACACGGCCATCGCATGCCATGTCCGCGATTTTCACCTCGACCTTGGGCACGTGTTGGAGGTCTGAGTGTGATCGCAACGTCGCAAGAAGCAGGGAGGTTCATGCCTGTCACTGATCCTGAGACAAGCGAACACGTTGGCGAGGTGCTCCGTCTCACGGCCAAAGACGCGGTCGCAGCGCTGGATCGCGCGTCCAAGGCCCGCGCGGACATGGCGGCCCTACCGATACATGCACGGGCGGATATCCTTGATATCGCTGCGGACAAGCTGGTTGCGAAAGCTGAGGCAGCCGCGAACCTAATCGCGCGCGAAGGGGTCAAAACAATCATCGAAGCGCGTGGCGAGGTCCGACGCGCGGCGGGTGTTCTGCGTTTGTCGGCCGAGGCCGCGCGCGGGCAAGACGGGTCTCTCATTCCCTTTGACCAACACCCCAATGGCACCAATCGCACCGGGTGGGCCGCGCCTATGCCAATAGGCGTCGTGCTTGGTATCACGCCATTCAACGATCCTTTGAACCTTGTGGCGCATAAGCTTGGCCCGGCTGTGGCCGCCGGATGCCCGATGATCCTGAAACCGCATGAGGCGACACCCCTTAGCGCGCTTTTGCTCGTTGATCTGCTACGAGACAGCTTGCCGCGAGGCGGTGTAGAGGTGCTGACCGGTCATGGCGCTGATCTGGTTCCGCCGTTACTCGCAGACGACCGGATCCGGATGGTGTCTTTCACGGGTGGTTTGACCACCGGCCGAAAGATCGCGGCAGCCGCCGGGCTCACGCGGCTCGTGATGGAGCTGGGTTCAAACTGCGCGACGCTGGTGATGGCGGATGCCGATCTTGATCTTGCCACGGCGTCCTGTGTGTCTGGTGCGATTGCGGCGTCCGGCCAGAATTGTCTGCACGTGCAGCGTATCATCGCGCAAAAGGAGGTCTATGCCGACCTGCGGGATCGGCTGACGGCAGGTTTTGACGCGGTTCGCATACGACCAAAGTTGGATGAAACGAGCCAGATGGGCTGTATGATTGACGCGTGTGCCGCGGCCCGTGTGCAAGGCTTTGTCGATGCTGCAGTGATAGGCGGCGGGCACGTCCTGTCGGGTGGACAGCGCGACGGCGTACATGTTGCACCGACCTTGATTGAAACCGTTGACGATACCGATCCCCTGCACCGGGATGAGGTTTTTGGCCCGGTCACGGTTCTGTCGGTGGCCGAGGATTTGGATGATGCTATTGCCCGCGCCAATGCCGCGCCTTTCGGATTGCAGGGCGCCATTTTCACCCATGACTTGGCCCAAGCCCGCACAGCGATAGACAGGCTCGACGTCGGTGCAGTCATGATCAACGACAGCACGGATTATCGGCTTGATGCGATGCCATTTGGCGGCACCAAGCAGTCCG
>JBCCXT010000126.1:0-3459 GCA_039191215.1 Pseudomonadota bacterium | reverse complement strand
GTGCATCAGTCAGCCAGTAAAGATAAGACATGTTCACCGCTCGATTTTCGAGCCGTCAGTCACGCAACAAAACCGAAATCACCGATATCAATGTTTGCTGATCCTAAGACCCGCCGCGCTTCAACTGACCGGCACCTGAAAGATGCGCAACACCGCGCGGGCTGGCGCGAAGCCCCGCCGCGCGCAACGCCCAACTGGCGCAGGCCGCAGGCCGAGCCAGGCGGGAGCGCTTGGCCTGCAAGTCACGCGCCGCGATTGAAAAAACTCACCACCGCCTGCACGAAACTGAGCAGCAAAATCGCGCCCACCGCCCAAAGAAGAAGATCAAACGGCGCCACATCCGTGCCGCGCAGCCAACCGCGCAACACATTGCCGCGGGGCGGCAGCGCCTCGATGCCCAAAAGCCCATCGCGGCCCCACCACTGAAACGGCCAAAATCTGGAGCTATAAAACAAAACCACAAATAAAAATGCCGCTGCGGCTAAGCCCACGACCCGCATCATTGCACTCGCTCCAATGTCGCTGGGTCGATCTCGAACACCATAAGATCACCTCGACGTGTGATCTCACCTTCGACGCTGACAAAAGTTGCGATGTGGTCATAGGCCTCATTCGGCAGCTCTGACCCGCCCGGGCCCGTGATCAATAAAAATTCCTCCCCCTCAACGGGCGCGGCAGAGATAAAGACCGGGGGGATCCCGCCCACGAGGCAAACCTCAGCGCAGGCCCTGTGACGCAGGCCCGTGCCAGGCCGCATCGCACCGGCGGCACATTTGCCGTCACAAATCTCACCGGCCAGGCGCCAGCGACCCAGGCTTTGACCCTCCGGCATAACAACCGGTACCGCCTCGTCAGCCGCGGCCAACCCATTTCGGCCGCCGCGCAACTGGAGCATCTGCAGCTCACCCCGCGTCAGCATCACGCCTGAGGCCACAACCACCTGACCCGCCAGATTGGCGCCGCGTTCAAGCACGCCGTTCTTGCCCTGCCCCGACAACATGATTGTCGTGCCAGCCTCGATATGTTCGGACCCTTCTGTCACATGCAGGATCGGATATGGCGTCACTTCCAACACGCCGGTCACGGTCTGGCGGCCGAGATCGAACCGAAATGAAGCATCACCCGGATCATCCTGGGCAGAGCCCGATACCAGCGAGACCCCGGCAAAGAGCCCAATGATGGCCGCCGCAACAAAAAGCAAAAACAACCTCAGGCCGCTAGGGATGCCCGCATAGCCGATGAAATACGGTTGGTCGGACATCACACAGCCTCCGGGATCGGTGCGGCATCAGTTGGCGTGCCGGGCGGATTGGCCAATGGGTTGACCAACACATCGCGCCCCTCAAGCACCACCGCATAGGTCGGCACCTTTTCGGTAAAGGGTGCAGGGCTTTGGCCGGTGCGCACATCGTATTGGAAACCATGCCAAGGACAGGTCACCAAGCAATCGACGATCCGCCCCTCGCCCAAAGGGCCGTTTTGATGCGCACAATGGTTCGATATCGCCGACAGCGCGCCCTTATGGCGAAAGACGGCAACGCGATCTCCACCCGGCAGAACGGCGATCTTGGCACGACCCTCGGCGATCTCGTCAACCGAGCCGATCCGCACCCAGCCATCCCGCGACGACTCGGCCCGCGCGTCACCGCCCTTGCGGTCTGCCCAGGCAGCAGCCAGATGCAGGCCGGCCACGACAACCGCCATGACCAAGATCACCCATGTCAACGCCTGATTGCGCTGATCCATCAGCACACCCCAAGCGACATGGCCAACAACCGCAGCATAAGCCGGATAAATCAGATAATGCAGGCCTTTCCAGATCGGCGGGGTGAGAAACTTCATCCAGAAATCATGGCTTGTCGTGGCCAGGATCATCAGGCAGATGATCGAAAATACGCCAAAGAATTCGAATGGAAAGCCCGCGACTTGGGTCCAGTCCGTGCGCGCGGAAAGCAGGTTTTCCAACTGGCCCACGGGTGAAAACGCAAAATACCAGCCCAAGATATAGCCGGTATGCGTGAGCGCCACGAAGAGCGTCAAAACACCAAAATGGCGGCGGTTGTACAGAAGCGGCAAAAACCGCTCATCGAGCCGCGCCAACGGACCGATTGCCAAAATAACGCTCATCATCGTGAAGGCACAAAGGCCAAAGGCGCGCGCATTGGTGACCGCCGGATCGGCCGGTCGCGCATGGCCGAGCCAGTCTGGGACGACATAAAGAAAGAGCCAGACAAAGACAGCAACCGACACAAGCAGCACCGCATCATAGAGCCACTTATTGGAATTCCATTGGACGGGAATGTATTTGACGCTCACGATCCAGCCTCGCTCAGTTGCACCGGCTCGATGATGCGGTCCCAGGGTGGGCGATGGACCACCCCGGCAATGATCAGGGCCAAGATCGCGGCCGCCAGAAACACGCTGGCCGCGCGATGGGCAATCCTGGGCGGCATATGACGCGCGCGCCATTGATCGCGGCCGGTCTCCAGAACCCACCAGCGCCACAAGACCAGCGGCCAGATCAGCAAAATACCCGGCACCAGCAGAGGGCGGAAGACATACGCGCCGCGGGCGTCTTCATCGATCCGGTCAATGCCAACAAACAGAAACGCCGCGGCCACCGCCGCACCGATCCAAAGCCAGATCTCAACCAATGTCAGGACAGCTGCAGGACTCATCTAGATGAGCTCCGCATCTGTCATAATCTCCACCAATGCGGGTCCTTCAACGGCCAAAGCCTCGGCCAAAGCGGCCTCGACCTCTGCGCCGCTGGTGACCTTTGCGCCATGCGCACCGCAGAGCCGCGCAAAGGCGGCGAAGGACGGGTTGACCAAGGATGTCTCCCAGACCGGCCATTCGCCGGCGCGTTGTTCCTTGGAGATCTTGCCAAGCTCGTCGTTGTGCAAAAGCACATGGGTGATGTCCATGCCGTATTTCACCGCCGTCGTCAGCTCCATCGCGTATTGACCGAAGCCCCCGTCGCCAGAGACCGAAATGATTTTGGCGCCGCGGAATTGCTCAAAATCCTGCGATGCCGCCCAGGCGCCCATCGCCGCGGGCAGGCCAAAGCCGATTGAGCCCAAATACCCCGACATCAGCACGCGTTGGCCTTTGGTCTCGAAATAGCGACCAAAACTATATGTATTGTTACCCACATCGACTGCGATAATCGCGTCAGGCGGGGCGACACGGGACAGCGCCTCAAATATGGCAACCGACGCCACGCCATTGCTGCCTTCTTCATCAAGGCGGCGCGCTTTTTCATCGCGCCAGATGCGCCACCGCTCCGCCAATTCAGCGACCTGATCCGGCCCGTCACCACGGGCAGCCAGCCGCGGCGCGACCGCCTGGCAAAAGGCCGCGATGTCCCCCCAAACGGGCAGTGTCACAGGATGGAACTTGCCCAGTTGCATGCGCTCATGATCGACCTGGATGATCGGCTTGCCAGGCTCAATCCCG
>JBCCXT010000125.1:0-3504 GCA_039191215.1 Pseudomonadota bacterium | reverse complement strand
TGCGTTCCGCTTTTTCGCGAACGCCTGCCGCTTCGAGCATACGCGCGATCCGGTCAGTCGGCTGCGCACCCTGGTCGAGCCAGTACTGAACGCGCTCCATGTTCATTTTCACGCGCTCTTCGCTGTCTTTGGGTAGCAGCGGGTTATAGGTGCCGAGCTTTTCGATAAAGCGGCCATCGCGGGGCATACGGCTGTCGGCTGCAACGATCCGATAAAACGGACGCTTCTTGGAGCCGCCGCGGGCCAGTCTGATTTTCATTGCCATCGTATTGTTTTCCTTGAGTTTATGTCTGGTGTTTTTTGTGATGCTGAATGACTTCAGCGATGATGAAGTTGAGAAACTTCTTGGCGAATTCTGGGTCGAGATCGGCCCGTTTTGCCAAATCTTCAAGCCGCTCGATCTGCGCTGCTTCGCGGGTCGGATCGGACGGGGGAAGGTCGTGTTCAGCCTTGAGTTTGCCGACGGCTGTGGTGTGGGCAAAGCGTTCGGCGAGAGTATAGACCAGGACCGCATCAAGGCGGTCGATACTGGCGCGGTGGCCTTTCAAAATCTCGGCTGCGCGTGTCACGGCGTCGGTCATGTCCAGCCTCCTGTCAGGGCAAAAACCAACGTCGGTATCACGTCGGTATTACGTCGGTATTGCGTCGGTGCGCATGTCGGCATCATGTCAGCGCCTCCGGTGATGGATGCCGCCAGACCTGCATCGCGCCAAATTCGGGGTGCTGGTAATCAGCGTCGCGGGTGCAGCCGACGCGCTGTGCCAGTTTGATGGAGCGGATGTTTTCATCCGCGATCATGCTGATCGCGGTGGTCCAGCCGAGCGTGTCATAGGCGAACTTGCGTGCCGCCAGGACAGCTTCATAGGCGATGCTGCGCCCTTGGGCGTTGGCGAAGACGGACCACGCGATTTCGCGTTCTGGCCAATCGGGTGGGAAAAACGGACCGACCACACCAAGTGCTTCGTCTGTTGTTCTGTCCGCCACGATGAAGCGGCCAAAGCCGCGCAACTGCCAATGTCCGGCAATCTCACCAAGTTGCGAGAACGCTTGTTCGTCATTGAAAGGACCGCCCAGATGTTTGGTTTGCACCGAGTCGGAGCGGAAGGCGGTGTAGGCTGGCAGGTCTGCAGGCTTGGGCGCGCGCAGGGTCAGATTTTGTGTGTGCAGAGTTGGGATGGTGATGGTCGTTGTCATGACGGCGCCTCCGGAGTGGGGTGGCGATAGACCAGAATGTTATCTTCTTCGCTGTCGGTCTCTGAGGGTGCAGCTTGCGCGGGTGTCGGTGAACCCGGTTCCAGCACAGCGCCGAGCCGTTCGGCGAGTTTGATTGAACGCGCATTGTCGCGGTGGATGTAGCTGACGGCCGTTGGCCAACCAAGTGTCTCAAACGCGTAGTCACGTACGGCGGCGGCGGCTTCGAATGCGATACTGGTGCCTTCGATCTCTGGTGACCAGATTGCCCAGCCGAGTTCTTTTTCCGGCCAGCCCACCGGGAACCATGGGCCGGTCATGCCAAGGGCGGCATCGTCGCCTTTGCGCGTGATGATAAAGCTGCCCCAGCCATGCATAACCCAGTGGCCGATGATATGGCCCATGCCGCGCCACGCGATGCTTTCGTTCACACCGGGTGCAGTGATGTATTCGGCTCTATCGCTCAGCGCCATATCCTTCCAATAGGGCCAGTCGCCACCATGCGGTGCGCGCAGGATCAGGCGGTCTGTTTCCAGGACCGGGGTGTTGGACAGGGTGACGGTCATTGTGGCCTCGTGTGGCGGTAAACCACGGTTTCGTCTGGCGTTTCGCCGTCCGGCAAAGGCGCGTCCGCGTCCGGCACCGCCCCAAGGCGCGTTGCCAGTTTGATCGACCGGTCATTGTCCGGATCGATATAGCTGACCAGAGTGTCGGCAAAATCCTGTTGCCAGTACCAATCGCGCGCCGCGCTGGCGGCTTCTTGCGCGATCCCTTTGCCTTCTGCGTTTTGAAACACAAACCAACCAAGCTCCGTTTCCGGAAAATGATCGGGCCGCATGACGGCTGTTTGGCCCAGGAATGTGCCATCTGCCTTGTCCGCAATGGCCCAGGCCCCGGTCCCCAGCAATGCCCATTGCGCCACATCGGACGTAAAGCTGTACCAGGCATGTCGACGCTTCAGCTTGCCCATATACGTAGCACGGTCCGAGGCGAACATATCTGCATAGGCATCAAAATCACCGATCTGATGCGGGCGCAGCGTCAGCCGATCCGTGTTTATAATGGGCGCACTCGTCACTTTTTCTTTCCAAATCCGCTCAGCCCTGGGGGCAGGGGCATTCCGCCGCCGCCCAGACCGGGCAGGCCGCCAGGCATTTTGCCCACGCCGCCCAATTGCTTGGCCGCGGCTTCGAGCTGTTTGGGGTCCATATCAGCGGGCAATCCGCCGGGCATGCCGCCTTTGCCGCCCATCATGGCTTGCATGGCTTTTTTCATCATGCCGCCTTTGCCCTTGCCGAGCTTTTTCATCATGTCCGACATCTGGCGGTGCATTTTCAGCAGTTTGTTAAGGTCGCTAACCTCCATCCCTGATCCGCGCGCGATGCGTTTCTTGCGGCTGGCTTGCAGGATCTGCGGCGCGGCGCGTTCTTTCTTGGTCATGGAGTCGATCATTGCGATCTGGCGTTTGAGGACCTTATCGTCAAAGCCTGCACTTTCGATTTGTTTGGCCATTTTGCCCATGCCAGGCATCATTGACATCATGCCCTCCATGCCGCCCATTTTGGCCATTTGTTCAAACTGCATCTTGAGGTCGTTCATGTTGAACTGACCTTTGGACATGCGGCGCATCATCTTTTCGGCTTGCTCAGCCTCGATGGTTTCCTGCGCCTTTTCGACGAGGGAAACGATGTCACCCATGCCCAGGATGCGGCCCGCGATGCGGTCAGGTTCGAACGTTTCAAGCGCGTCCATCTTTTCGCCGAGGCCGACGAATTTGATTGGTTTGCCAGTGACGGCGCGCATGGACAGGGCCGCACCACCGCGCCCGTCGCCATCCATCCGGGTGAGGACGACGCCGGAAATGCCGATGCGTTCATCGAAGTTTTCTGCCGTATGCACGGCGTCTTGACCCGTTAGGCCGTCAACGACAAGCAACGTTTCGCGTGGATCAGCCACGTCTCGTACCGCCTCGACCTGCGCCATCAGTTCTTCGTCGATGGACAGTCGCCCGGCGGTGTCGAGCATATAGACGTCATATCCACCGAGACCCGCTTGGGTTTTGGCGCGTTTAGCGATGGCAACGGGATCTTCGCCTTTCACGATAGGGAGCGTGTCGACGCCGATTTGCACGCCGAGGATGGCGAGTTGTTCCATCGCGGCTGGGCGGTTCACGTCGAGCGAGGCCATCAGCACACGCTTGCCGTCGCGGTCTTTTAGCCGTTTGGCGAGCTTGGCGGTTGTTGTTGTCTTACCGCCACCTTGCAGACCGACCATCAGGATCGGGGCAGGTGGGTTGTCGATTTTGAGGTGCCC
>JBCCXT010000124.1:0-3601 GCA_039191215.1 Pseudomonadota bacterium | reverse complement strand
CTCCGATCGGGATTGGCGTCGGCATCTTCTTCCTCGGCGCCGTCCTCCTGACCGGTGGAATCTGGTTCGTCCTCCTCGTCGGCGGCACTTTCTTCGTCGCTGTCGTCTTCAAGATCGTCTGGATCATCGCCAAGCTGATCGCCATAGCCCAGATCATCGATCAATTGTCGTGCGAGCTTGGCAAAGCTTGCCTGGCTGCTGAGGTTATCCTCCAGATCCGATAGCGTCTCGCCGCAGCGATCCTCGATGAAGTCGCGCCACAGCTCCAATACGTTGCCGGCCTCGGGCGGCAGATCGCGGCCCGTGGCCATTTCCCGGATGAGATAGCCCGCCGCCACCGACAGCGGCGCATCCGCGGCCTCGCGCATCTCGCCGTAGCCCTTGCGGCGCGCCTCGGAACCGATCTTTGCTTCGATATTGGACGCCGTTCCCGGCATCTTACGCGCGCCCACGGCCTCACAACGCGCGGTTTCCATCGCATCCATCAATTCGCGCGCCATCGTGCCTGCAGGCTGGTAGCGGGCCGCTGTTCCCTGATCATGGTAACGGTGGCGCAGGGCCAGCGCGTCGGCCGTGCCACGCGCCATCACCACCTCTTCGCGCGTCATACGGCGGCTGACCTGTGGCAGGCGCACGCCCTCTTGCGTCGCACCAGGCGGGTCGACGGTATAGCTGACGCCCAGCTCGCGGTCATCGGCCAGGGTCCGGGTTGTCTCGGCCAGCGCCTTCTTAAACGGCTCCGCCGGATTGTCGGATGCGTTCTTCATGCCCTCTATATGGCGCTGACAGCGCCGGGGGGCAATCGGTGCAATTAGTCCGGCCTTAAATGTTTCCGGGGTATGGCCTCGGCAGTCAAAAGCCGGGGGGCTGCTATGCGACGACGGCTGCAGAATGTGGCGATCATAACGTGGCTACTGTTGCCGGGCGCGGCACAGGCGCAAGCCACCTGCACCGCGTTGGGGCATTTACTGCTGGCAACCGACCTGATGCAGGTTGCTGGCGGCACGGGCAATGATCTGGGCGCAACTTATGGCCCGGCAATTGCGGCCTCGCTCAGCACACTTGGACAAGAGATGGCGGCCTTGCCGAGCACGCAGACAGGTGAGTTATCGCTTCTGGCGCGCGCTGCAAGTGCTGCGCTGTCAGCCGCTCAGTCCGGCAACCGGGAAGAATTGGCCATTATGGCGCAGCAAATCGGGCGCGCGGGCCAGGGGTTGCATGGGCGCTGGCGCTGCGACGAGGCCGAAAGCGGCCCCTCCACGGATGTGGGCCTGCTGCCCGTGAACGGTCAGACGACAGGACCGACCGCAGAAAGCCTTGCCCGCGGCTTACGCCAACTCTCAGCCGACGGTGTCGTCAGTCTGCGCGCGGCGTTGATGCAGGCCAGCCAGAACAACCGGGTTGAACGCGCGGTCATCTTGGGCTGCCTGTCGACACTTGTGATCTTGATCCCGGTTATGGCCGCACGAGAGGTGCGCAAGCGGCGCCGGTCGGAGCGTCATGTCTATTCACAACCGACGATCGTCGATGCGGACGGTGTCCAACTGGAGGCGCGGTTCTTCGATGTCTCGCAAACAGGGGCAAAGCTGCTGATGGCCGCAGCACCTGAGGCCGGGACGGATATGTTGCTGGACGTTGGCGGCCAGCAGCGCAAAGCGCGTGTTGCGCGGTCTGGTCGTGGCTTTGCGGGGGTGCAGTTTGCGCAAGCGCTCAGCGACGCAGAGCTTGGCCAATTGCTGCGTACAAAAGCTGTAATCGACCAGACAAACCGCAGCAAGCTGCGCGCAGCGCGCCAAGCGCGGCGCCCCAAGCGACATTACAAAGCGGTTGGGTGAAGGCCGAAAGGCGGGCGTGGTTTTGGCATCGGCCAGGCGTTAAGCCTGCGCCGTAAACATCTGCTGGCATTTTCTGTACAACCCCGCTACCCGGCCAAAAACCAATCCGGCGCGGCGTTGCTGCCACATAGTAAGACCGCGACGCGCTCATCTGGCTCCGGCACATAAGCGCCAGAGGTAATCGCGGCCAGCGCTGTTGCCGCACCCGGTTCAACGACCATGCGCGTGGCCTCCCATAACAGGCGCCCGGCCTCGAACACGGCCGCATCCGGTACCAATAGTGCCGTTTCGATGCGTTCTTTAGCGATCAGATAAGGCAAATCCCCCAAGCGCGGCCCGCCAAGCGAGCCCGCCGAGATGCCCGATGGCACGGTCTCGATTTCGGGCCCTTCAGCCAAGGATTTTTTTAAGGTGTTGGTGTTTTCGGTTTCCACCCCGACAACGCGAACGCGGTCTCCGAACCAGGCCGCGACACCGCCGATCAGCCCGCCGCCCCCAACGGCGATCAAAACGGTGTCGAGGCCTTCGATCTGCGCTTCCATCTCTGCCGCCAATGTCCCCTGGCCCGCAAGCGTCCAAAGGGTGTCATAGGGATGTACAGAAAGCGCGCCAGTCTCGATTGCGTGGGCCTCATACGCGGACATGCAGTCTGCCACGCTGCCATCGGTCAGGATCACTTCGGCGCCAAAGCCGCGCATCCGGGCGAGCTTTTCTTCTTTTGCAATCGCGCGCGGCACAAAAATCTTCGACGGATGGCCCAGATTGGTCGCGGCATAGGCGACGCCTGCGCCATGATTGCCGCCGGAGGCCGCGACCACACCAGCCGGGGGCACGTCACGCGCCAGCATGTTGTTGAACGCGCCTCGGACCTTAAACGACCCGCTGATCTGGAGTTGCTCTAATTTGAAGGCCAGCGGATGACCAAAGACTTCGGTGGGCAGGTCGAGGACGGGCGTGCGACGGATGCGACCCTTCAGGCGGGTGGCGGCGGCTTTAATCTCAGCAGGCGTAGGGTTTAGCATGGCGCGACGCTGTCAGAGCCCGCGCGCGAGGTCAATTGCACCGCACCAGTGGCCAGATCGGCCAAATGCGCGACATGCGCATCGAGTGCATCGATCACCGGGTAGGGCGGGTCAACCCTGTCAAAGACCAGCCCCAAATCGGTGCCCGCCAGCAAAACCGCTTCTGCGCCCGCATCGATCAGCGCCTGGCCTGCCGCAAGAATGAAATCAACGTCCTGCTCAGACGCGCGGCCGTGCACGGCCATCGCGCCATATGCCGTCCCGACCGCGCCCGGATCAGCCGGTGCAATCGCATGCGTATGCATCTGGCCGTACAGCCGGGTGCGCATCGCACTTTCGGTGCCCAAAAGCCCGACCCGCGTGATCCCTTTGTCGGCAAAGACCTGGTCCAGCGGGGCGATCCCGGAGACCAGCGGCAGCGGTGAGACTGCCTTTGTTTCGGCAAAACAAAAATGCCCGCCAAGCGAGGTGATGGCGGCGCATTCTGCACCCGCCGCGGCGAGGCGCGCGATCAGCCTGCAATAGATATCGGTCTGGGCGGTGCGGTTGTCTGCTGTGTTGTTGGCCAGTAATGTCGCGGCATCGGCGTGCACGATTGTCAGCTCCGGCACATGCCCACGCGCCAGGATCGCGCTTGTCAGACGCTCATAATAGACCAGAGTTGCCGCAACCCCGATGCCGCCAATCAAACCGATATGCATGAAAGGACCGGTGCCATCCGGGCGGGCCCGCGTCAATTCAGGG
>JBCCXT010000123.1:0-3626 GCA_039191215.1 Pseudomonadota bacterium | reverse complement strand
GGCCGCGACGATCAGCCAACCGGCGCATTCACTGAGCTTTTGCGTCGCACCGAGGACGTCGCCGGTTTGACCGCCGATCTGGCGTTGCGCGACAAGGGTGAATGCGAGCGCCGTTGCAAGGATGGCCAGCGTTGCTAAAATGGATTGCGTGGCGACAGCGATGGCGAGTGTCAGGACAAACGCAGCACTCGTCGCGCGGCTCCAGCCAAGCTTTGCGCTGTGGCCCAGACCGTCATTGCGCGCGGGCGGCAAAAGCGCCATGGGCAGCAATATGGCAGTGCGGCTTGCGGCGCCGATGGCGATGAACGCGGTAAGCCCGCCCGCCGCCTCGATCGCTGTTGCCGTCAATCCGATCACCAAGATCAAAGCAAGGACACCATAGCTGCCGATGCGGCTGTCCCGCATGATCTCCAGTTTGCGCTGGACTGTGTGCCCGCCGCCAAAGCCATCGGCCATGTCCGCCAGACCGTCCTCGTGAAGCCCGCCAGTGGCAAGGATGCCGAGACCAAGAGCCAGAAACGCCCCGACAAGCGATGGCAGCCCAAGTCCGAGCGCGGCGAGATACGCAAGGCCCATGCCAAGACCCAGGACGGCACCAATCAGGGGAAAGGCCCAGACCGAATGCGCGAGCGGTGGAAGCGCGCCGTCGATCCGCCCCATCGGCAAACGGGTCAGGATCATCCCGGCAGCCTGTGCATACCGCAGGTGCCGGATCACCCGTCTGCCACCCCAGCTTCGGCGAAGGTTGCCATACCATTGTGACAGGCCAGCGCGCTCCGGACGATGTTGAGGGCCAGCGCCGCGCCTGTCCCTTCGCCAAGGCGCATTCCAAAGTCGAGGATCGGTGTTTTGCCCATCGCTTGGGTTAATCGGGCGTGGCCGGGCTCGGCGCTTGCGTGCCCGACAAGGCAATGGTCAAGAAGTGCGGCGTCGGTTGCCGCAAGCGGGGCAACAGCGGCAGTGCAGATAAAACCGTCCAGCAAGACAGGAATGCGCGTGGCGCGTGCCGCCAGAACCGCGCCGCAGATTGCGGCCTGTTCCCGACCTCCGAAATGCGCGAGAGCCATGATCGGCTCGCCGGTTCCATGAAGCGCCAAGCCTTCTGCAATGACCTGTGCTTTCAGTGCCATGCCTGCGGCATCCGACCCGGTTCCCGCGCCCACCCAATCTTCGGGCGTGCCGCCGAAGCTGACGCAGGCCAAAGCGGCGGCAATTGTTGAATTCCCGATGCCCATTTCGCCGAGAAGCAGAATGTCCGCCTCGGTATCGACGGCAGTTGCCCCGGCACTGATTGCCGCAACGGTTTCTTCTTCGCTCATCGCAAGGCCTTTTGTGAAATCCAGCGTTGGGCGCTCAAGCTCTAGCGGAATGACTGTCAGCGTGGCGCCGTTTACCTGGCAGAGCTGGTTGATCGCGGCGCCACCTGCTTCGAAATTCGCCACCATCTGTGCCGTGACCGCCTGCGGAAACGGGTTTACGCCCCGGTTGCAGATCCCGTGGTTTCCGGCAAAAACAAGGGCTTGAGCGTAATCTGCTGTGGGACGTTCGCTATTCTGCCAACCAGCAATAAAAAGCGCGATATCTTCGAGTGTTCCGAGCGATCCGGGCGGCTTGGTCAGTTGGTCCTGCCGATCGCGAGCCGCATTGATCGCAGCCTGGTCCGCTTTGGGCAGCACTGCGGCGGCAGTCTTTATGTCGGAAAGGCATGCAATATCGAGCGGCATTCACTTCACTTTCATGGGGTATCCGGCGACCGCCAGATAGACGGCGTCGACCGCAGCGGCAAGCCGCTGGTTGAGCTGGCCCTGAGCATCCCGAAACGCACGCGCCAACGCGTTTTCCGGGACGATGCCAAGCCCGACCTCGTTGGTGACAAGGATAACGGGACTTTCCAGATGCCCGAGCGCGGCTGCAAGCGTTTCCGCTGCGGTCTTCCAGTCTCGTCCGTGGTGCATCATGTTCGAAAGCCACAATGTCAGGCAGTCGACCAGTCGGGGTCCTGTGCCGTCAGTGTCCTCAAGCGCGCGAAGCACATCAAGCGGTTCCGGTACAGTGGACCACTCGGGCCCCCGCCGTGCCTTATGGTCGGCGATGCGCGCGGCCATCTCATCGTCAATTGCCTGCCCCGTGGCGATATAGATGGGTGAAGGTCCGAGCTCCTGAGCCCAGCCTTCTGCGATGCGGCTCTTGCCAGATCGCGCCCCGCCGGTGATGAGTATCGACTTCGCCATGGCGACATGACAAATCAGATCACAACTGGATTGAAAAGCGGGCAGGGCACAATGGCAGCGGGAGAGTTGATCGTCATCCGACACGGAATGACCGTGAGCCCAGATAGGTTGAACGGTCGGACGGATGTTGCGTTGGCGGAACCTCCTAACCCGGTGGTGCTTGTTCCCACCGCGCTTTGGGCGAGCCCCGCTATTCGCGCGCAGGACACCGCGACCGGGCTTTTCCCGGGCGTTGAGCTCCGGGCGGATGAGAGGCTCTGGGAGCAGGATTTCGGTGCGATTGACGGGACGCCCTTCCGTGATCTGCCGGATATTGGTGTGCTGTCCAAGGCGGATTTGGCGGATTTGCGTGCCAAGGGTGGCGAGAATTTCCATGACATGGTTGCGCGTGCCGAGCCTGCATTGCGCGAGGCGGCGATGCTGGCTCGGGGCGCGGATGGGCCGGTGGTCCTTGTCGCCCATGCCGGGATTGTTCGGGTCGCCCTGGCGATGGCGATGGGCAATGCGGCTGCGGCGCTGTCGTTTCAGATCAGTTACCTCGGGGCCACGCGGCTCACGTGTTATGCCAGTGGCTTTGCCGTGACCGCTGTGAATGAGCAGCTTTTCTAGTGTTTGCCGTCGCAATGCTGATCGCGCTTTGCATTGATTCTGTGCTTGGTTGGCCGGATGCGTTTTATAAGCGGATTGGGCATCCGGTCAGCTGGATCGGGGGGATTATCGCCAGAGGCGAGGCGGCTTTCAACGCCGGATCCGGGCTGCGGAGGACGATTCTAGGCGGTGTTCTTGTCGGTCTGGTGCTTGTTGTGGTCGTCCTGATAAGTACCGCGCTGTCGTCCTTTTTGCCGGGCGGCTGGGTTGGCGTGGTCATGACAGGGCTTCTGGCCTGGCCTTTTCTGGCGGCGAGATCGCTTCACACACATGTGGCAGACGTGGCCGCCCCGTTGGCGGCGGGCGATCTGGAGGGTGCCCGGCATGCGGTCTCGATGATCGTGGGTCGCAACCCAGAGACGATGGACGCGCCCGCAATTGCACGGGCGGCGCTCGAGAGCCTCGCTGAAAACGCGTCGGATGGTGTTGTGGCGCCGCTGTTCTGGGGCGCGCTTTTCGGCCTTTCCGGCATCGCGACCTATAAGGCGATCAACACGCTTGATTCGATGATCGGCTACCGCAACGCGCGTTATCGCGATTTTGGCTTCGTGGCCGCACGCTTGGATGATCTGGTCAATCTTGTCCCCGCGCGGCTGACGGGTGTTTTGGTCGGATTGGTCGCCCGGGGCGTGCGCCGGACGGCATGGCGGACCATGTTGAGGGATGCAGGGCGCCATCGCTCGCCCAATGCCGGTTGGCCGGAGGCGGCCATGGCAGGTGCGCTCGGGGTCCGGTTGTCGGGTCCGC
>JBCCXT010000122.1:0-3751 GCA_039191215.1 Pseudomonadota bacterium | reverse complement strand
CGAAACCGGTGCCGTCGATGGATCGAGCGCCGTCGGTAGACTGGGCGCCGTCGGTGGACTGAGCGCCGTCGGCGGACCGGGCGGCGCCGATGGATTGAGCGTTGTGTCCGGCAACGCGGCTGTGGCGGGCTGTTGCGGGCCGGGGCGCGGCCGCGGTCGGGGTGCGCTGGCGATCGCGATCGAATGATGACCGGGAGGCCAGGTGGCCGCAGCGGCGGCCGGAACAACGGCGCGGGCCACAGCGTCGACGCTGCGTGCAATCAGCGTGGCCGGCGGTGTCCCGCGGCGTGGCGGCGCGGCCGAGACGCGCACCTTCGGGTCAAGCCGCTGCAACCCCGGCGGCACAGTGCGCACATTGCTGGGCGCTTTTCGAAAGCCCAGATCCAGCAAGGCCGCCACCTTTCGGTTGCGTGTGGCCGAGGAACGGGCGCCAAAGAGCACGACGATCACCCGCTCATTGCCCCGTTTTGCCGAGGCCGCCAGGTTGAACCCTGCCGCGCGGGTGTATCCGGTCTTGATGCCGTCCGCACCATGGTAGCTGTGCAGCAGCCGGTTGGTGTTGTTGAGGGTCTTGCCCATGGCCGGTGTCTGCTTGCGGCCGAAGAGGTTGTAGTATTGTGGAAAATCAAACAGCAGATGCCGCGCCAGGATGGCCATGTCGCGCGCTGTGCTCAAATGCCCGTTGCGGGTCAGGCCATGGGCGTTGAAGAACCGCGTCCGGCTCATGCCCAGCGCCTTGGCCTTGGCCGTCATGCGCAGGCCAAAGGCTTTTTCCGATCCGGCAATCGCCTCGGCCAGCACGGTTGCGGCATCATTGGCCGATCGCACGACCGTGGCGCGGATCAGGTCGCGCACCCGCACCCGCTGGCCCTGCTTCAGCCCGATGCGCGAGGGTGGCTCGCGCGCGGCGTTGCGCGACACGGTCACCCGCTGGTCGAGCTTGAGCCGGCCGTCGCGCACTGCCTCAAAGGCCAGATAGGCCGTCATCATCTTGGTCAACGAGGCCGGATGCAGCCGCGCATCGGCATTGTCCTGGTGAAGAATGGCGCCGTTGCGGGCATCGATCACGATGGCCGCATACTCCGCCGCCCCGACCGGCGAACCGGCCGTTAGGGCGAACAGAAGAATGAGCAGCCGCACGGGGGTCAACCTCGGCACGAACCGGCTCCTTGCTGCTGATGTCACTGCCTCACGCACACATTGTGTACGGAACGATTAACTTCTTGTGTTTGAAACGCACTGTAGCACATTGAAAAACGGTTGCAATTCCAAAGTTGCTATGTGTGGGGAACGAATTATTGTGCAGTGCAACAATCCACTTGACGCACCGCAGCATCGCTCCTATCTTCCGCTCGTGATGACCGCGGAGCCATGCCGGCTCCAATTGAACCAAGGAGCCATGCTATGCCTGCCAAGACCGATCCCGCCAAGACCGACACCACCAAAGCCGCGACCGACATGATGAAAGAAGCCAGCGAGCGCGTCGAATCTTTCGCGGCCGACACCCAAAAAGCCATGGGCGCCCAGATGGAAAAGCTCTCCAAGGGCTTCGAATCCGCCGCAACCTTCGGCCATGAAAACATGGATGCGGTGATGAAGTCCTCCGAAATTGCCACCAAGGCAATGGAAGGCCTGAACGCCGAACTCGCCGATTTCACCAAAAAGTCGTTCGAAGAGGGCGTTGCCGCGACCAAGGACTTTGCCTCGGCCAAATCGGTCGCCGAGCTGATGGAAAAGCAGGCCGACTTTGCCAAGACCTCGATGGACGGCTTCATGAAGCAAGCCGCAAAGGTCAACGAGATGTACATGTCGGCCACCCGGTCGGCCGTTGAGCCGCTCAGCGCCCGCGTCACCGCCGCCACCGACATGCTCAAGGGCATGACTGCCTGAGCCAGACGCAGACAGATCCGCGACACGACGCGAAAGGGGGCCACGGCCCCCTTTTCTCTTTGACGACCGGCCATATATTGGCAGCCCAGATGCAGGAGAGTCGCGTCATCATGACCGTTCAGACCCGCGGCGCCAGAACCGCGCCCACCCGCGACCCCCGTCGCCGGGTGCCAGCGAGCTATGCAATGGCCAGCCCGCCCGATCAGAATGACGACCAGGACGCAGACGGCCGCGACGGTGACACGAGCATCCTGACCAAGACCAAGCCGAAAACCCAGCGGCCACCGCTCTATAAGGTGCTGCTTTTGAACGATGACTACACACCGATGGAGTTTGTGGTTCACGTGCTTGAGCGGTTCTTCGGCATGAACCATCAGCGCGCGCTGGAACTGATGCTGACGGTCCACCGCAAGGGCCTGGCCGTGGTGGGCGTTTTTTCGTTTGAGATCGCCGAGACCAAAGTCACCCAGGTCATGGATTACGCGCGCCGAAATCAGCACCCTTTGCAATGCACAATGGAAAAAGAGTGATCTGGCGCCGGACCGATCAGCCTCAACCTGTCGTGCACAAATTCGCGGCATCCTGTCCGCACCCCTTGATACGGGGCTGACAAAACCGAAGTTTAATGGTGCAATCCTAGCCTAAGCACACCCGGCGCTGACTCGGTGCCGGCGCCCGCCGCCGGTAACTGAATGGGAGCACGCGATGCCATCGTTTTCGAAGTCTCTCGAGGCTGCCATCCACAACGCGTTGGCGCTCGCGAACAGCCGCAAGCATGAGCTTGCAACCCTGGAACATTTGCTTCTTGCCCTGATCGATGATGCCGATGCAGCGCGGGTCATGCGGGCCTGTGGTGTGGATTTGGAGGAGCTTCGCAAGACGCTCACCCGGTTCATCGACGAGGAGCTTGATGCGCTGGTCTCGCAGCTTGAAAGCTCCGAGGCCGCACCAACCACGGGATTTCAGCGCGTCATCCAGCGCGCTGCCATCCATGTTCAGAGCTCTGGGCGGACCGAAGTGTCCGGGGCAAATGTGCTCGTCGCGATCTTTGCTGAGCGTGAGTCGCATGCCGCCTACTTCCTGCAAGAACAAGACATGACCCGATACGATGCCGTGAACTTCATTTCCCACGGCGTCGCCAAGAACCCAGGCTTCGGTGAACAGCGTTCGGTCCGCGGGGCCGACGAGGAGGTTGAGGAAGTGGCAGCGCCTTCGGGGGATGAAAAGCGGGAAAAAGCGCTCGACAAATACTGCGTCAATCTCAACGACAAGGCTCGGAAAGGCGGGGTCGACCCGCTGATCTGGCGCGCGTTCGAGGTTGAGCGCTGCATTCAGGTTCTGTGCCGGCGGGGCAAGAACAACCCGCTATTGGTCGGCGATCCGGGCGTGGGCAAGACCGCGATTGCCGAGGGGCTCGCCCGCAAGATTGTTGAGGGCGAGACGCCGCAGATCCTGGCAAAGGCGACGATCTTCTCGCTGGACATGGGCGCGCTTCTGGCCGGCACCCGCTATCGCGGCGATTTCGAAGAACGGCTGAAAGCGGTGGTCAAGGAGCTTGAGGAGCATCCCGATGCGGTGCTGTTCATCGACGAGATCCACACCGTGATCGGTGCTGGCGCCACCTCGGGCGGGGCGATGGATGCGTCGAACCTTTTGAAACCGGCGCTGCAATCGGGCGAGCTGCGCTGCATCGGTTCGACCACCTACAAGGAATACCGCCAGCATTTCGACAAAGATCGCGCGCTCAGCCGGCGGTTCCAGAAGATCGACGTGAACGAGCCGACGGTCGCCGATGCAGTGAAGATCCTCAAAGGCCTCAAGCCCTATTTCGAGGATCACCACGCCGTCAAATACACCTCGG
>JBCCXT010000121.1:0-3917 GCA_039191215.1 Pseudomonadota bacterium | reverse complement strand
GGGGCATCCGGCGCGCGGTAGAAATCAAGTGGGGCCTTGTCGGCGGCCACGGTGTTGCGCTTGAACTCATAACGCATCTCACCCGCCGCTTCCTCATCCGCGATGATCAGGCATTGGTAGAGGTGGTTGGCCCCGTCATAGATATCGACAAGTCCGCGCAAACGCGGCGTGGTCTCAGCCTCGACGGTGAAGCCATCTTTCCACAATGCCAGTATTTTGAAGCTATTGTCGCCAATTTCCACCCGCAAACGGCTGGATTTTTTCAGGGCGGCGATTCGGGCAGCGTCTAATTCAGCGCGAATTTCCTTTGAAACATAGGTACTCATAATAAATTTCCCCCGCGTGCTGTCTCTATTGTGGGCAAGATTGTGTGAAAATCCAGTGAACTGCGTCACTTGGGCGTTACGATTTGCGATCCGTTGCGCAGGTATCGTGTTCCGGGCTGTGCATGGACGCAGGGATCGTGCGCGCGCGGTGAAATAGGAACGACACCCGCAACTCTCTATCTTTATGCCAATCGCAATGCGGAGGAATGATGATGGGCCTTCTGGTCGACGGCGAATGGCATGACACTTGGTATGACACCAAATCCACCGGCGGGGCGTTCAAACGCTCGGCCGCGCAGTTTCGCAACTGGATCACCGCCGATGGTGCGCCCGGCCCCTCGGGGCGTGGCGGGTTCGAAGCCGAAAGCGGGCGCTATCACCTTTATGTCTCACACGCCTGCCCCTGGGCGCATCGCACGCTGATTTTTGGCGAGTTGAAGGGGCTGAGCGACCATATCTCGGTCTCGGTTGTGCATCCCGACATGCTGGACAAGGGCTGGACCTTTGAAACAGATGACCACGGCGCGACGGGGGACAAGCTGTTTGGATCAGATTTCGCGCATCAGATCTATACCCGCGCCGATCCAAGCTATTCGGGGCGTGTGACGGTGCCGATCCTGTGGGACAAGGTGGGCAAAACCATCGTGTCGAACGAAAGCTCGGAAATCATCCGCATGTTCAACTCGGCTTTTGACGGCATCACTGGCAACAGCGATGATTACTGGCCCGAGGCGATGCGGGACGCGATTGAAGAGGTCAACGCGCGTATCTATTCGGACGTGAACAATGGCGTCTACAAATGCGGTTTTGCCACCACGCAAGAGGCCTATGATTCCGCCATTGGCCCGCTGTTCGACACATTGGACTGGCTTGAGGACCGTTTGGGACGGAACCGCTATCTGATGGGTGACCGTATGACCGAGGCGGATTGGCGGCTGTTCACGACACTGATCCGGTTCGACCCGGTTTACCACCTGCATTTCAAATGCAACCGGCGGCGGCTGGTCGATTACCCGAACCTCTGGGCCTATACCCGAGAGCTTTATCAGTGGCCCGGCGTGGCGCAGACGGTGAACCTGAACCACATTGTGCGTCACTATCACTATAGCCACGACAGCATCAATCCGCACCGGATCATTCCGGTGAACCCGATGCTGGATTATTCAGAACCGCATGGTCGGGATCAGCGCCCTGCGGCGTAGTGTTCAACCATCGCCGCCAGATCCTCGGGCGGGGTCGAGCTTTGGACATATGCGCAGGCATTGGCGCTGTGGGCAAAGATCGAACCGTCCGAGAAGAAGGTGGTGTTGGTGACAAAGATCACCCGCGTGTCCGGGCGGCGATAGCTGGCAAAGTCCGCCACCGCCAATGCGCTGCCGGTTTCCAGAACCAGATCCAGCACAATGATATCGAAGGCCGTTCCGTAGAGGGCGAGAATCGCCGCCTCTTGCGTTTCGACCACAGTGACTTCGGCCCCCTGCCTTTGCAGATGCCGTTGCCAGACCCGACCGAGGTCGGGGTTACTCTCAACAATCAATACTTTCATTTGCAACAACCTCGGCACATAATAAGATGAGTGGTGCCGGCCCCTGATCACGGTGATCACGTTATTTCCTTAACAAACTGTTAACGGCACCCCCAGAAGGCCGAGATCGCGTGGATTCGCTTGTAAGACTGGCAAAAATCCGCTTGAAACGGCGCAATACGGCGATTCCGGCAGGGGCAGATGGTTGGACAGGACGACAGATTGAACCCGCGGCGCGCGCGTGATCATGGCGGTGGGCTGGACGCGGCCATCGCCCGCTTTGGCGGGGTACGGGGTGACTGGATCGACCTGTCAACCGGGATCAATCCACATGGCTATGAAGTATCGGGGCTGCAACCCGCGGACTGGATGGACCTGCCCGACCACGGCGCGTTCGCGCGATTGTCGGACGCGGCGCGGCGGTTCTGGAATGTGCCCGATGGGGCCGCGATCTTGCCCGCGCCCGGCGCATCGGCGGTGATCGCCCGCCTGCCCGCGCTGGCGGCGACAGGCCGGGTTCAGATCACCACGCCCACCTATAATGAACACGCCGCCGCATTCGCCGCGCAAGGTTGGCAGGTGCAGGAAACCGGCCCGGCCGAGGCGCGGGTGATCGTACATCCCAACAATCCCGATGGACGTCTGTGGGGCGAAGCCGATGCCGATGCCCCGCTGACCGTGATTGACGAGAGCTTTTGTGACGTGGCGCTCGATGCCTCACTGATCCCTCTGTCCGCGCGGCCCGGTGTGATCGTGCTGAAAAGCTTTGGCAAGTTCTGGGGGCTGGCCGGCCTGCGGCTGGGGTTCGCGATCGGTGAGCCGGACCTGGTTGCGCGACTGAATGATCTGACGGGGCCCTGGGCGGTTTCCGGCCCTGCCCTTCGGATCGGCACGCAGGCGCTGCTTAACACGGATTGGGCGGTGGCAACCCGTAGCCGTCTGGCGGCCGAGGCCGCGCGGCTGGACCAGCTTGTCACGGCCAAGGGTGCGCGGCTGGTCGGTGGGACGAGCCTGTTCCGGCTCTATGACGTTGATGACGCGGCTGCGTGGCAGGCCCGGCTGGGCCGCGCGCATATCTGGAGCCGTATCTTCCCCTATTCCCGAACCTATCTGCGCCTCGGGCTCCCTCCGACAGACGCTTGGGCGCGGTTGGAGGCCGCGCTGTGAGCACAGCCTTCATTCTGGTCTGCGCGCTTTGTCTTGACGCCGCGTTGGGAGAGCCTGACTGGTTGTGGTCCCGGATACGCCATCCGGCGGTAATGATCGGCACTGTCATCGCGTGGCTCGACAAGCGCCTGAACCATGGGCAGCAGCGGCGGATCAAGGGGATTGGTGTTGTACTGCTGCTGGTTCTGGGGGCTTACCTGCTGGGCAGGGGGTTATCTGTGCTGGGTCCGGTGGCCGAGATCGTGATCTGCGCGATCCTGCTGGCGCAGCGATCACTGGTCGATCATGTACGCGCTGTTGACAACGGGCTGAATGCATCGCTAAGCGAGGGACGAGCGCAGGTTGCGATGATTGTCTCGCGCGATACGCGCGACATGACCGAGGCGCAGGTCGCACGCTCTGCCATCGAAAGCGCCGCTGAAAACCTAAGCGACGGGGTGATCGCCCCGGCCTTCTGGTTTCTGGTCGCGGGTTTGCCGGGGTTGCTGATCTACAAGGCGGTCAACACGGCTGACAGCATGATCGGCTATCGCAACGAGAAATACCGTGCCTTTGGCTGGGCCGCCGCGCGGCTGGACGATGTGCTGAACCTGATCCCGGCACGCCTGACCTTTGTGATGATCGTGGCGCTGTCGGGCCAATGGGCCCGCTGGGGTGGGATGGTACAGGATGCAAGCCGCCATATCTCACCCAACGCGGGCTGGCCCGAAGCTGCAATGGCGCGCGCGCTGAACGTCGCCTTGGCCGGGCCGCGCAGCTATGACGGGCAGGTGCGGGACCTCGCCTGGGTCAACGGCGATGCACCGCGCGACATCGGCGCGGCGGAGGTTTTCCGCGCATGCGACATGCTGTGGCGCGTCTGGGGGCTTGCGCTTGGGCTGGTCTCGGTGTGGGTTGGG
>JBCCXT010000120.1:0-3968 GCA_039191215.1 Pseudomonadota bacterium | reverse complement strand
GGCCGGGCCAGAAATGCGCAGAACGGCAATGGCCGAGACGCCGCGCGCGGTGGCCGGTGCAAAAATGGTGTCGCCCAGCGCCTCTGCCACCGCACCGCCTGATCCCGTCTCAGGTGTTCATCGAATCGAAGAACTCGCCATTCGTTTTCGTCTGTTTGAGCTTGCCCAACAGGAAATCTATGGCGTCTGTGCTGCCCATCGGGTTCAGGATCCGCCGCAGCACGAACATCTTGGTGAGATCGGCCTTGGGGACCAGCAGCTCCTCTTTCCGGGTGCCGGATTTGAGGATGTCGATGGAGGGGAAGACGCGTTTGTCCGCGACCTTGCGATCCAGCACAATTTCGGAATTGCCGGTGCCCTTGAACTCTTCAAAGATCACCTCGTCCATCCGGCTGCCGGTGTCGATCAGCGCTGTGGCGATGATGGTCAGGCTTCCGCCCTCTTCAATGTTGCGTGCCGCGCCAAAGAAGCGCTTGGGCCGCTGCAGCGCGTTGGCGTCAACGCCACCGGTCAGCACCTTGCCCGAAGAGGGCACCACGGTGTTGTAGGCGCGGCCCAGCCGGGTGATCGAATCGAGCAGGATCACCACGTCGCGGCCATGTTCGACCAGCCGCTTGGCCTTTTCGATCACCATCTCGCTGACCGCCACATGCCGGGTTGCCGGTTCGTCGAAGGTCGAGGACACCACCTCGCCGCGAACCGAGCGTTGCATGTCGGTCACCTCCTCCGGCCGCTCATCGATCAGCAGAACGATGAGGTAGCAATCCGGATGATTGGCCGCGATCGAATGCGCGATATTCTGCAGAAGCACCGTTTTACCGGTCCGGGGCGGCGCCACGATCAGCGCGCGCTGGCCCTTGCCCAGCGGTGCGACCAGATCGATCACCCGGGCTGAGCGATCGCGGATCGTCGGATCCTCGATCTCCATCTTGAACCGCTCATCGGGATAAAGCGGCGTGAGATTGTCGAAATGGACTTTGTGGCGCGCCTTTTCGGGATCCTCGAAATTGATCTTCGAGACTTTGGTGATCGCGAAATAGCGCTCATTGTCCTTGGGCGATCGGATCAGCCCTTCGACCGTATCGCCGGTGCGCAGCGAAAAACGGCGGATCTGATTGGGGCTGACATAGATGTCATCCGGCCCGGGCAAATAGTTCGCCTCGGGCGAGCGCAGAAAGCCAAAACCGTCCTGCAGCACTTCCAGCACGCCGTCGCCCGAGATTTCCACCTCGCGCTCTGCCATCTCCTTGAGAATGGCAAACATCATCTCCTGCTTTCGCATAGATGAGGCATTGTCCAGTTCGAGCTGCTCGGCGATGCCCAACAAATCAGCCGGGCTTTTGGCCTTAAGATCAGCAAGCGTTATTTCTTGGATAGATTCTAGGGTGTCCATTCGGGGGTCCGGCAAATGGGAAAAACGGGAACGGGGCAAAGGGGGAACCCGGTTCATAGCCGTGAACAGTAGATACGTCGGCTCTCGCGCTTTGTCAAATCCAACCAGAAAGGTTCAGAATGGTTTGACAACCACCATGATGACGATCACCGCCATCAGCAGGGTCGGCACCTCGTTCATGCCGCGATAGTACCGGCCGGGTCTGGTGTTGGCGTCGGCGGCAAAGGTCTTGCGCCACTGGGCAAGAGAATGATGAAACCAGGTCAGTGCAAAAAGTGCTGCCAGCTTTACATAGACCCAAAACTCACTGTACCAATCCACAACCCCTGGAGTGAGCAAAAGTAAAATTCCAAATATCCATGTCAAGATCATTGCCGGATTCATGATCACTCTAAGCAGTTTTAGTTCCATAGTTTTGAACGTATTTGAAAGCTCCACGTTACTTGCAGCATGTTCGACGTGATAGACATACAATCTTGGCAGATAAAAAAGGCCTGCCATCCAGGCGATGACCGAGATGATGTGCAGGGCCTTGATCCAGAAATAGGCGCTGGCAAGGAAATCGGTGAACATTCCGGGCGCTCCGTTGGGCTTAACCTTCTCCTAATCAAGAAAAAAGAAAAAAGGAATGTGGTGGTGGTATAGGCCGTGGATAACCCGGAATGCCGGACCCCGTGGTTTCCTCAACCAGGTTCTCAACAGCTGGTCGCACAGCCGGATCCGTCCGCAACTGGCTGTTCGCATTGATCGCTTGCCGCTGCTTTGGCCCGTGGCGCGGATCCATCCACAAGTCATGGTCGCGGCGGGGGCGGTCTGTTCACATGTTGATGCCTTGCCCCTGTCTCCGGCAGAGACCGCAGAGTTCTCCAGTCACGGTTCCGAGCGCACCGAAATCAACACGCCGCCCAGCGTTTCTCAACCAAGAAATCCCCGCTATGGTCTGTCTCCGGATGAGGTGATGCGGCGGTCCGGGCAGCGTTGCGAGGTGGAGCGGAGCATGGGAGGCAAGCTTGGTGACGCCGCTTCCGGCAAGTCGCTCCACGTGGTGTCCGATTCAACCGGCGAGACGGTGGTTTCGGCCATAAACGCGGCCGCGGGCCAGTTTCCTGATCTCTCCCTGGACTTGCAGATCCATGTGTTCGTGCGCAGCCGCGACGGGCTTGACCCGGTGTTCGAGGCGCTCGATCGCCGGCCGGGTCCGGTCTTTTTCACAGTGGCCGATCCGGAGCTGCGCCGCCTGCTTCAGCGCGGCGCCCAGGCGCGGGGCCAGGCGGCCGTCGATGTGCTGGCGCCAACGATTTCGGCTCTTTCGGAGTTTGCCGGCGGTGCACCGGCAATCCGCCCGGGCGGCCAGCATCGGGTGGACCGCGCCTATTTGGACCGGGTCGATGCCATTGACTATGCCATCGCCCATGATGATGGGCTGTCGCCCGACCGGCTGGCCCGTGCGGATGTCGTGCTGATCGGGGTGTCGCGCACCTCAAAAACCCCAACCTGTATTTATCTCGCCTATCAGGGTGTGCGCGCGGCCAATGTGCCGCTTGTCCGCGGTGCCGCCCTTCCCGTCCCGCTGATGGAGGCGCTGGCCTCCGGCACCGCGGTGATCGGGCTCACCGCAAGCCCACAGCGCCTGGCGCAGATCCGCGCGCATCGGGTGGACCGCCTCGATATGTCGCCGCAAGCCGACTACGCCAATGTCGACAGCATTCGCGAAGAGGTGACCGAGGCGCGTTTGCTCTTTGAGCGCCATGGGTTGCCGGTGATCGATGTTACGCGCCGGTCGATCGAAGAGACCGCAGCCGCGATCCGGCAGTACCTGCGCGGACGTGCGCAGGGGGTGTCTATTGGTTGAGCCTGTGATCCTTGCCTCGGCAAGCGCGGCGCGGCGGTCAATGCTGGAGGCAGCGGGCGTCGCGGTCGTGGCAGTGCCCGCCGCCATCGATGAAGCCGCGATAAAGGCCGGGCTGACGGCCGAAGGTGCACCGGCCCGCGACATTGCCGACAAGCTTGCCGAGCTCAAGGCCGCCAAAATCGCCCGGCGTCATCCCGGCCGGCTGGTGCTTGGCGCCGACCAAATCCTGGTGCTCGACACCACGCTTTTTGACAAGCCAGCGAGCCTTGACGCGGCGCGCGCGCAGTTGAGCAGCCTGCGCGGCAAGACCCACCGGCTTTTGTCAGCCGCGGTGATCATCCGAGACGGCGAGACGCTGATGCGGCATGTCGACGAGGTGCAGCTCACAATGCGTGTCTTCAGTGACGCGTTCCTTGATCGGTATCTTGACGCGGAAGGTGAACTGGTTCTCTCCTCGGTCGGCGCCTACCGGCTCGAAGGGCCCGGGGCGCAGCTCTTTGCCCGGGTTCAGGGCGACTATTTTACCGTTCTGGGGCTGCCCCTGTTTGCGGTCCTTGATACGCTGCGCCGCCATGGATTTTGTATGACATGACCGACGAAAGCCCACATCTTGCCGCTGTCATCGGCTGGCCGGTGGGGCACAGCCGCTCGCCGCTGGTGCATGGTCACTGGCTGCGGCGGCACGGCATTGCGGGGTATTACATTCCCATCGGGTTGCGACCG
>JBCCXT010000119.1:0-3980 GCA_039191215.1 Pseudomonadota bacterium | reverse complement strand
GGGAAATCGCAGCACGAGGTGCGCAAGCTCATTGCCGGGCCGACGGTGTTCATCTGCGATGAATGCGTCGAGCTTTGCATGGACATCATTCGCGAGGAAACCAAATCCTCGGGTCTGAAATCCTCGGACGGTGTGCCGACGCCTAAGGAAATCTGCGAGGTTCTGGACGATTATGTAATCGGGCAGGCCGTGGCCAAGCGGGTCTTGTCGGTTGCGGTCCACAATCACTACAAGCGTCTGAACCATGCCGCAAAGTCCGGCGACATCGAATTGCAGAAGTCCAACATTCTGCTGATCGGCCCGACCGGCTGTGGCAAGACGCTTCTGGCGCAGACGCTCGCGCGCATTCTCGATGTGCCGTTCACCATGGCCGATGCCACCACGCTGACCGAGGCGGGCTATGTCGGCGAGGATGTGGAGAATATCATTCTGAAGCTGCTCCAGGCCTCGGAATACAATGTGGACCGGGCGCAGCGCGGCATCGTCTATATCGATGAAGTCGACAAGATCACCCGCAAATCCGACAACCCCTCGATCACCCGGGACGTCTCGGGTGAGGGCGTGCAGCAGGCGCTTCTGAAGATCATGGAAGGCACTGTTGCCTCGGTGCCGCCGCAGGGTGGCCGCAAGCATCCGCAGCAGGAATTTCTGCAGGTTGATACAACCAATATCCTTTTTATCTGCGGCGGGGCCTTTGCGGGCCTGGAAAAAATTATCGCGCAGCGCGGCAAAGGCTCTGCCATGGGCTTCGGCGCCGACGTAAAGGATCCCGATGCGCGTGGCGTGGGGGAGCTGTTCGGGGAGCTTGAGCCTGAGGACCTGCTGAAATTTGGCCTGATCCCGGAATTTGTCGGCCGCTTGCCAGTCATTGCCACGCTGCAGGACCTCGACAAAGAGGCCTTGGTGACCATCCTCACAGCACCAAAGAACGCGCTGGTGAAGCAGTATCAGCGGCTTTTTGAGCTGGAAGACGCAAAGTTGACCTTCACCGATGATGCGCTCTCTGCAATCGCCAAACGCGCGATTGAGCGCAAAACCGGCGCCCGCGGATTGCGGTCGATCATGGAAGACATCCTGCTTGATACGATGTTCGATCTGCCCGGTACCGATGGCGTCGAAGAGGTTGTGGTGAATGAAGAGGCTGTCGCCGCTGACACCGCGCCGCTGCTGATCTACTCAGATCGTAAAGACGAACCCGCCAGCGCAAGCTGACGGGTCACAGGGTCATTCATTCTTCCACAAATGCACGGATCGCGGCTGTATAGCCGTCGGGGTCTTGCAGCATTGCGAAATGGCTGACGTCTTCGAGCACCAGCAGCTCTCCTTCCGGCATCGCCTCGGCGATGGCCGTGGAATGGCCCAGCAAAATCGCTTCATCATGCTGGGAATGCACCACAATTGTCGGCACGGTGATCTCTTGTGCCTCGATCAAGCCGTCCGGTTTGTCGGTAAACCACATGGCCGCAACGCCGTTCAGGAAATCCTCAAACCCGTCGGGCGTCGGTGACATTTCGGCGTAAGCCGCGCCCATGCTCATGACGTAATTTCCAAAAACCGGGTCTTCATTGACGCCGGGATCAATGGCATCGGTCAGTGTAACGTTTCCAGCATGGGCGAAATGGCTCGCCAGACGCTCCGGCGCCACTTTAGAGATCTCGTAGCCGATATTGGCACCGTCCGACCAACCGACCAGATGCACGGTCTCGATCTCCAGATGATCCATCAGCGCCAGATAATCCTGCGCCAAAAGCTCAATGGAATACGCGCTCCCGTCATTGGTGGAGCGGCCATGGCCGCGCGTATCGGCAACCAGCACCTGATAATCCGCAATCAGATCCGTCACTTGCGCACCCCAGATATCGGCGTGACCCAAGCCGCCATGGATGAGCAGGATCGGTGCCGTGTCTGTCGGCTCACCGTAAAGCGCGTAATACATCTCGATCCCATTGACCGCTGCAGTTCCGGCGATTGCGGCATCGGGCATCGGCGCGGGTTCGGGCAGGGTCGTCCACATGTCTTCGGCCAAGGCGGCCGAGGCGGTTAGGGTAAGGGCTGTGGCAAAAAGGATCGGTCGCATGAAAAGGCTCCTACGGTCAGACCGTTCAAGGCTACCGGCTTTGCCGAAAAACCCAAGCCCTACCTCAACGCATCCATAGATTTGCGCGTCGCAGCTGATTGCGGATGGCTTGTTCGCGGCGGGGCAGCGCGTCGCGATCGAAAAGCGCGCGGGCCTGGGCACCTTTGCCTTGGTAGATCATGCGGTGCGCGGGTTCCCACGATTTGAGGAACTTTTTCAACCAGTTGGGGGATGCAACAGTATTGAGTGCAGCAACAACGGCATCACTTTCCCGGGCATAAAGAAGCGGGAGATGGCGGTAATGGCAGCTGGTCGTACCGTCGAGCCAACCCGGCTCCAGGCTATCGCGTCCGCCACCAAACGCGTGAATGACAAGCGGGAGCGCGATTTGATCAAGCCAGGGATCCAGCGCCTGGCAAGCAAGCTCCTCCGGCGCATCATCGCGGATCGAGGCCGCGATTTCGCGGAAGCGTTGGCCAAATTCCGGGGCATTTTGTGCAAAGAAGTAGCCGGCGTTGAAATAGAGGTAGCGCTGCCAATACTCATCAGGTTGGCTGAGGTCGAGCGAGCTTTCGAAATCAAGCCCGAACCGGTCATAAAGCGATCGCCAGATGCCGCTATAGCCAGGCCCGTAGAGCGCAGGTTTGGGCCAGGTCGCGGTCCGGCGTAGGCTGGCGGAGGGGCGCGCGAAATCAAACGGGACCGCGCTCAGGTCCCCTGTGATGAGTGTGTCGCTATCGAAGAAAACAAACGGCTCCGGCGGCATCGCCGACAGCGCCTCGATCTTGTTGCCTTGCGGATAGCTCTCGCCGAAGACGCTGTTTTCAAATGCTAAAATTTCGGCGTCGAGGCGGTCGAATATCTCCCGCGCGCGCGGGTCATTGATCCGCGGGTCGCGCGACCAAAGCGGGCCGGGCTGCGGCTCGGCCACAAAAAGCCTGCCGGAGAAGCCGGGTGAGAACTGCCGCAACGACGCGCAAAAAAGTGCTGCTTCATATTGCAGCCGCCCAGCTTGTGCGATCACCAGGACGTTGAAGTTTTGCGAGATTTGTAACGTCAACATGCGCCCTTAATACCGGGGTCCGCCCCAGCTTAGCGCCCAGCCTGATTAGGGGGAAGTGGGCCCTTTAAGCCGTGAGTGTGCCCACGCACGCGATTGGCGCCAACCAAGGTCGAGCGATCAGGGCACAGCGCGATTCAAGGCTGTATCAATCGCGCGCTGGAGTTTGTCGGTGACCTCATCCATCTGTGCGTCTGAGATAATGAAAGGTGGGGCGAGAAGCACGTGATCGCCCCAAACCCCATCGCGCGTGCCCTGCATCGGATAGCAGATCAAACCTTCGGCCAGGGCCGCCGCTTTTATCCGGCCTGCCACATTCAGGTCCGGCGCAAACGGCGCCTTGCTGGCGCGGTCGGAAACCAATTCGATACCCCAAAACAGCCCACGGCCGCGAATATCGCCGATATGGGCGCTTTGGCCGAACGTGGCGCGCAGGCGGGTCTCAAGATCGGCGCCCTTGCGCCGAATCTCGGCGGGCATATCGCGGCCGACCAGTTCTTCGACCACGGCCAGCCCGGCCGCGGTCGCAACGGGGTGACCAAGATAGGTATGCCCGTGTTGAAAAAAGCCGCTGCCTTCGGCGATCCGGTCATAGATCTCGCCGGTGCAAAGCATGGCACCAATCGGCTGGTAGCCCCCGCCCAAGCCTTTTGCGATGCACAGGATATCCGGCGCGATGCCGTCGGCCTCACAGGCGAACAAATGCCCGGTACGTCCCATGCCGCACATCACTTCGTCCAAAATCAACAGCACGCCGTAGCGGTCGCAGATATCTCGGATGCGCATGAAATAGTCCCCAATAGCGGGTACTGCGCCCAGTGTCGCGCCAACGACTGGCTCTGC
>JBCCXT010000118.1:0-4001 GCA_039191215.1 Pseudomonadota bacterium | reverse complement strand
TGAACACGCAGCACTATGCCAAGAAGAAGCGCCACCACACCACGCGCAAAGCCAGCGACCGCTTCAGCGGCTTCGGCTTCCGCGGCGACGGGTTCCGCTTCTCCGGCAAGTACCAATAAGCTTCTTTGCCCCAAGTCTGATACGCCTGGCCCCGCTGCCGCGCAGCGGGGCTTTTTCTATCGCTGCGTTCGCCAGGGCGCAGCCGATCTGATTGCGCCCGCGCTTCTCTTAGGCTTCCATGACCGTCTCGAACCGGCCATAGACGATGCGCTTGCCGTCAAACGGCATGGTCATCTTTTCCGGTGACATGCGCTCATCGGCCATGATCTTCTCCCAACCGGCAGCGTGCGCTTCCTTTGAGGCCCAGACCACCCAGGAGAACACGACTGTTTCGTCCTCCTCCTTCTTAACGGCCATGGGGAACGAGGTCAGCTCGCCATCGGGCACATCATCCCCCCAGTTTTCCACCACCTTTAAAGCACCATGGTCCTTGAAGATCTGAGCTGCCTCCTTGGCGTGCTCGATAAAGGCTTGCTTATTGGCGTTCGGCACCGCCGCTACGAATCCGTCCACATATGTCATGAGATCCTCCGCTCTGTTGTCCACCCTATCGCACGCAAATGTCTCAAAGGTGACGCATCAAAAGTTAGCACGCGCAATCGCATCAAGCGACCGGCGCGCGCTGGATGTTCGCGCGGGCACTCTTGGTTGATGGGTTACCCTGAGGCAAAAGATGCTTGATAGCGCTTGCACTCCGTTACTAATGTTGGGCAAGCGGATCGAACGGGGTCGTCAAAGTCACCATCACTGGTCGTCCTGCCAGGCCGAACCAATGGAGCAAGCACAATGCGCGAGATAGTCATCGGCGGCGCCCAGATGGGCCCGATCCAGAAAGCGGACAGTCGTGAGGCGGTCGTGGCGCGCATGAACGCGCTGCTGGATCAGGCCATCGCCGCCAAATGCGACCTCGTCGTCTTTCCCGAACTCTGCCTCACCACCTTTTTCCCCCGCTGGATGATGGAGGACCAGGCTGAGGTCGATACTTGGTTCGAAACCCAAATGCCGAACGCCGTAACCCAACCCCTGTTCGACCGGGCGGCGGCGGCGAATGTGGCAGTTTCGCTTGGCTTTGCTGAACTGACGCAACAGGGGCGCCACTTCAACACGCAGATCCTCACCAACCGGGATGCGGAGATCATCGGCCGCTACCGCAAGGTCCACCTGCCGGGCCACGTGGAGTACGAGCCTGAACGCAGCCACCAGCACCTTGAAAAGCGCTACTTTGAGCCGGGCGACCTTGGCTTTCCGGTCTGGCACAATCTCGATGCCTGGATGGGCATGCTGATCTGCAATGACCGCCGCTGGCCGGAGGCCTATCGCGAAATGGGCCTGCAGGGCGTCGAACTGGTCATGCTCGGCTACAACACGCCGACGACCAACGGCCAGGGCGGCAATGAAGATCTTGAAAAGCGGATCTTTCATTCAACGATGTCGATGCAGGCAGGCGCCTACCAAAACTCCTGCTGGGTGGTCGGCGTTGCGAAGGCCGGGGTTGAGGATGGGCACGGGCTGTTCGGCGGTTCGGTCATTGTTGATCCGGACGGGATGGTGGTTGAACAGGCGACCACGGATGGCGATGAGCTGCTGGTTCACGCCTGCGACATGGACAAGGCGCTGTTTGGCAAGCGCACAATCTTTGATTTCAAGAAGCATCGGCGGGTTGAACACTACTCACGCATCGCATCGCAGACCGGCGTGATCTATCCGGACGGCACAGCGGGATGACCTTTGACCTTGTGATCAAAGGTGGTGAGATCGCCACCGCCGAGGCCCGCTACCCCGCAGACATCGGCATTAAGGACGGCAAGATAGCGGCAATCTCCGAGGGGCTATCAGGCTCAGATGAAATCAACGCCCAAGGCCGCCTTGTTCTGCCGGGGGGGATCGAAACCCACTGTCACATTGCCCAGGAAAGCGGCATGGGGCTGATGTGTACCGATGACTATGAGAGCGGATCGCGCGCCGCCGCGTTTGGCGGGCATTCATCATTCGTCCCCTTCGCCGCCCAGCGCAAGGGCTGGGGTGTGCTGGAAACGTTGGATACCTATGACGGCCGCGCCGCGCCAAAGTCTTATCTCGACTGGGGCTATCACCTGATCATCTCCGACCCGACCGAGGCCGTCCTGGCAGAACTGCCCAAAGCGTTTGAGCGCGGCGTGACGTCATTCAAGGTCTTCATGACCTACGACATTGCGCTTAATGACAAACAGTTCCTGGACATCCTGTCCGTCGCCAAGGCCCACGGCGCGATCACCATGGTCCATGCGGAAAACCGGGACATGATCGCCTGGACAACGGCCCGCCTGCTCGCGGCCGGTCATACCGAACCAAAGTACCACGCACCGTCCCGCCCCGCCGCAGCGGAGGTTGAGGCGATCAACAGAGCCATAAGCCTTGCCCGCATGGTGGATGCACCGTTGTTCATCGTCCACGTCTCCACGAAAGGCGGGGCTGAGGCGGTGCGCAAGGCGCGGCGCGAGGGCGCCAAGGTGTTTGCGGAAACCTGTCCGCATTACCTGTTCCTCACGGCAGATGACCTTGATCGCCCGGGACTGGAAGGTGCGAAATACATCTGCTCGCCTCCGGTGCGGGACCCACGCACACAGGACATTCTGTGGGACCACCTGCAACGCGGCACGTTTGAGACCGTGACGTCCGACCACGCGCCGTTCAGCTTTGATGAGAAGGGCAAATTCGCAAACGGCCACGACGTTCCCTTCACAAAGATCGCCAACGGCATGCCCGGGATTGAGATGCGCCTGCCGCTGATGTTCTCCGAAGGCGTCGTCAAAGGGCGGATCTCTCTGGAGCGGTTTGTGTATTTGACCGCCACCAATCCTGCGCGTCTGTTCGGCATGAAGGACAAGGGCGTCGTTGCCGTTGGCGCAGACGCCGACATCGCCATCTGGGACCCCAGCGAGGAGTGGGTGGCCGGCGCGTGTCATGACGATATGGACTACAATCCGTTCGAAGGCTGGCGCCTGACCGGGCGCCCGAAAACCGTATTGAACCGCGGGCGGCGCGTGGTTGTGGACGGCGCGCTTACGGGCAAGCCCGGTGACGGGCGTTTCATCGCCCGCGCTCCGGTTGATCTCACCGGCTTTGCTGGCACGCACACACCGGAACTGGATCCCGCGACGAACTTTGGCGCGAAGATCGCGCCATGACCGGTCCCATCCTCGTTATCAATCCAAACTCCAATCAGGCGGTGACCGACGGTCTGGCCGATGCGCTGTCTGGATTTCAGCTTCGCGGTGGTCCGGCCATTGAGTGTCTGACCTTGGCGGAAGGTCCATTCGGCATCGAAAGCCAGGCTGACAGCGACCTGGTCGTTGCGCCGTTGATGGAACTTGTGAAGCGCCGGGCCGATGCCAGCGCCTTCATCATCGCGTGCTATTCCGACCCCGGCCTGGAGGCATGCCGCAGCATCACCCCTGCCGCGGTGTTCGGCATTCAGGAAAGCGGCGTTCTGGCCGCACTGGCGCGAGGCGATCTGTTCGGCGTCATCGCGATCTCAGAAGGCTCCATTGCACGGCATCGGCGCTATCTGCGCAGAATGGGCGTGCTGGACCGGCTTGCCGGTGAGCGCGCCTTGAACATGTCGGTGGCCGAGACCGCGACGGGCAAGGACACGTTCGCGGCGTTGGACCGCACCGGCCGCAAGCTGGTGGAAGACGGCGCCGGCGCCATCGTTTTGGGCTGTGCTGGAATGGCGAGGCATCGCAAAGCACTGGAGGAGACGCTCAGCATTCCGGTGATCGACCCGACGCAGGCGGCAGTTGCAATGGCGCTGGGCGCGCTCTTGGCGGGCTAAACCCGCTCCTGGGCCACGCTTGCCCGAACATGGCGCGCCAGCTCCTGGGCCGCCAAGTTCTTCTGATCATCAGCCACATAAAGGTTCACCGCAAAGTTCGGCAGCGGCGGCAACCCGGAGGCCCGCC
>JBCCXT010000117.1:0-4043 GCA_039191215.1 Pseudomonadota bacterium | reverse complement strand
GATTTCGTCAAAAAACAACAAGCTTGGAGCCGTAAGGCGCGCGGTTTCGAACAGCTGCGCCAGGCCGCGTTCGGCCTGACCCAGGAATTGCGACAGCAAATCTGGTGGCCGCACCGGAATGAAATTCATCGCCTCGGCGCCTGCAAGCGCCCGGGCCAAAAGCGTTTTGCCACCGCCGGGCGGACCGGTCAAAAGAATGCCGCGTGGCGCGGAGAGGCCGAGCGCGGCCAGGCTTTTGGGGTGCTTACGCGGCCATTCCACGGCTTGCAGCAGATTTGTCTTCGCCGCCTCCAATCCCCCGATATCATCCCATGTGACGGGCCGGGCGGCGCTTGCGTGGCTGCGCAAGGCTGCGGGCGCGGATTTTGCCAATCCAGCCTCCAAATCCGCTTGCGTGAGCGCGACGTCTTGGGTGGCCAGCTTGGTCTCGCCACCTGCGGCGCGGACCGAGCGGGCGAGCGCGGCCATGCCGGCCTCTCGCGCCAGCGCGGCCAAATCTGCGCCGACATAGCCAACTGCCTGGCGCGCAATTGCTGCCAAATCGGTGTCCGCGGCCAATGGTGCTTCGGCCAGGTGCAAGGCGAGAATTTCCGCGCGCTCCGTCTCGGAGGGCGGCGTAAAGGCGATTTCCCGGTCGAACCGGCCCGGCCGGCGCAGTGCTGCATCGATCGCATCGGGCAGATTGGTGGCGGCCATGACCACCACGCGGCCGCGATCCCCCAAACCATCCAAAAGTGTGAGCAGCTGGGCAACGACCCGACGCTCGACCTGTTTTTCGCCCGATAGATCGGCGCGTCGCGGGGCCAAGGCGTCAATCTCGTCGATGAAAATAATCGCCGGTTGGGCCGTGCTGGCCGCCTCGAAAACACGGCGCAGGGCCGCTTCGCTTTCGCCGTAATGCTTCGACAGAATTTCCGCCCCATCGATCTGGAAAAACGCCGCCTTGGTGCGTTTGGCGACCGCGCGGGCCAATAGCGTTTTGCCAGAGCCTGGCGGGCCGGTGAACAGCAACCCCTTTGGTGCCGATAAACCCAAATGCGCAAACAGATCGGGCCGCAAAAGCGGGGTTGAAACGATTTCATGAACGCGTTCGATTTGGGATCGCATCCCGGCAATACCGGCATAGGCTGGGGTTTGATCGGATGCCGCCTCGGGCGGAGTTTCGATGACAATTGCGGTTGCATCGCCGACAAGGCCCGCGCCATTGGGCTCCACTCGGGCGACGTGCGCGCGCGATTGGCCATAACCGGGAAGCGCAATGCCGACCTCGTCGCCATCGGTTAGGGCCATGTCAAAGAGGGCCTCTTGGAGATCGGCCGGCGTTGCAGCAACGCGTTGCGGCAGCCGCAGGTGCAGTGCTTCGATCAGGCCAAGCGGCGCACGCGCGACCGCCACATCGTCGCCGATACTGACGCCGGCATTTTGTGCGGTTGTGGCATCAAGCGCGACCTCACCGACCTTAATGTGGCCGGGTGCTGCGCGGGCATAGACACGGCGGGCTGCGTCGAGCGACACGGTGTCGCCCGGATTGAGGTTGGCGGCCTGCAAATCGTCGGGCGATAGCCGGACGATCCCGCGCGCGTCGGCGTTGGTTTGGCTCACGCGGTGGGCTGTCATCCTTGGATCACCTGCAAGCGCGTCAGCAAGTCGTGCTCGATGGCGTCATACGTGTCCTCGGATATCTCACCGGCCAAGAGCTGAGATTCTGCGTCCGCCAACGCCGCGCGCAAGGCTGCGGGATTATTGGCTTCGTCTTCGGCTGCCTGGGCGAGACGGCGGGCCAGCCAAAGCGTTGCTTTGCCGGGTGCGGAAATCGGCGCGGTCAATATCGAAGACAGCAATCCCATGTCAGGCCACCTCCTTCGGACTTTGGCTAAGCGCGAGATCGGTGAAATTGAATGGCGGCACCGGTCCGACGAGGCGGATTTTCGGCTCGCTCTCGGGGGCAAAATCCGCCGCGACATGCGTTGCGGCCGCCATGAGGTCTTGGGCGATGCTGGATTGGTCGGTACGAGGCAAAAGGATATCGGCTGCGAGGATTTGCACATCGGTTTCAGGCGATTTTAAGCGGTAGTCGGCGCATCGGTCGCGCAACGTGGCAATCAGGGTCTTTTGCGCTTGGCCACGGCGCCGGTCGAGCGCTTCGGCCAGCCGGCGACCGAAGGCGGCGGCCTCAAAATGCGGGGCGGGGGAGAGATTTGCGAGCCGCGCATGCTCCCGCGCCAAGGCCCGGTCGGCGGCCAAGGTGGCCGACAGGCTCGCGTCGCGATCAAGGTCGATGCGTATGCCCAATTCGACATGTCCGCGCACACGGTTAAAGGCCGCATCGATTTGCGCCAGGCTATCGGCTTGCATCGCCTCGACGCTGTCGAGATCTCTGGCAAACATGCCAAACCTCATCGGAAGGATTGTGGCGCTCTCGCCGAGCGTTTCCAATATGCGGGTATGGGCGAGCAAATGGCGCCGTTTCGGCAGCAGGTCATCGCTGGCCGCGCGGCTGAAAAGCAGCCATCCCGCGCCGGTTTTGGCCATCTCGACAGGTCCCGTAACGCCAGTGAGTTCAGCGAGGTCCGACCTGTCGGGGCCAGTGTCGGCCAAGCCGTAAAGATAGATCATTCGGTCGGCTCGGGCTTGGCAAACCGGATCTCAACGATGCCGTTCTGCGACGCGGTTTTGAGATCCGAGAGATTTGCATCGGCTGGCATGGGGAAGCTGCCCCGATAGTGCCGCCCGCGGCCCCGCGCCTCCACGATGAGGTCGCCATCGGCGCGGGACAGGCTGATGCCGTCGGCCTCGATCCCGGGAAGATCGGCCACCAATTGCCAACTCTCTGCGGTATCAAAAACCGTTGCCGTGATCGGTCGCGGCGCGGGCGCCTGGGGTTCTGGGGCATTGACCGGTTTTTCTGGCGCGCGAGACGGTGTCGACGCCGCGCCAGCCCCGAGGGGACGAATGCGAATCCCCGCCGAGGCGCGAATGGGACCATTGCCGATATCGAAGGTCTTTTCCTGATGAACCACCCCCTCGCCATTGGCATCCAGGCGATTGATGGCCTCGGACAGGGCCGATCCAAGCTCACCCAACAGACCGCCCAAGCGAAGGTCGATTTCGGACTGGATGTTGTCAAAGGGTGATTTTCGGTTTTCCGTCATATCGTTGCCTTTGATTTTTTGGCTCGGACGAGCTGGGCTTCAAGCGCCTCTATGCGGCGCGTTAAATCAGCGTTTTCGTCGGTCAGCCGTGCGGCATCGGTGGTCAAACGCGGGTCTGCTTCCCACCAGTTGATCCCAAGCTCTTTCGCCTTGTCGACGGTCGCAATCAGCAATCTCAGCCGGATCGTAAGCAGCTCAATGCCGACAAGTGAGATCGAGACATCGCCGGCTATGACCACGCCTTTGTCGAGAATTCGTTCCAGCACGTCGGCCAGGCTGTCGCCGTGAATGGGGCTGTTTACAGTGAGGCTCATGCGCTGCGACCGTCCTCGCGCCGGTAGCGATCCGTTCGGTCAATCGCTGTCACATCGCCATGGCCATCGATGGTCAGCGCATAGGCTGCCAAAAAATCGTTCTCGCCCATGCGTGCAGGGCTTTCGATGACTTCCAGCACAACCGTCCAGGCCCCGTCGGCGTCCTTGTCGCAGCGGATGACGGCGTCAACCGGGTAGTTGTTGATCGCGGCCAGTTCAGCGCGCGCGCGTTTCACGACCTCCGCCATGCCAAGCGCTGCTGGATTAGCGGCATCAAAGGATTTGGATTTAGGTTGCTCCATCTTCGATCTTGCCTATCGGTTGAGGGCCGAGATCAAGCGTTGGCGCCGCGCGCTGAGATTGGCCAGGTCGCGTTTGTGGATGGCGGCCCGCGCTTCTGCCTGTGCGGTTGCGAGTTCCAACCGGCTGGCTTCAAATTCAAGCCGGACCATCTGGATTGCGGCTTGCTTGCGATTTCGCGCAATCGCACCCGCCGCTGACGACGGCCGTTTGGGCATTGTACATTCGGGACGTTTCATGCCGCGGTCTCCGGTTTGGGGTCGGGATAGAAGGCTTT
>JBCCXT010000116.1:0-4047 GCA_039191215.1 Pseudomonadota bacterium | reverse complement strand
TCCCAAACGCTTTGACAGACGCAGAATTTGCAGCGGGTAGAGGGCCAGCAAAAGCAAGCTCCAGACGGAAATGAAGAGGCCGAGGAGGGTGACACCCGGGATCAACAGCCCCCAAAGCACGGCCCGTCGGGTTTGGTGGACGAAGTGGCGTTCGGGCGGGGCGCCGTGTATCGCAGTCCCCTCGGCATAGGCGTGGCCACCCCGGCGCGCGCGTTTCCACCACTGCGAAAACCGGGTCATGGCGGCGTCGTGCCAGGTCATTTCATGATCGAGACGGTGAATTTGCCACCCGGCCTGACGCAAACGCACGCAAAGCTCGGGCTCTTCCCCGGCGATCAACGTGGGATCATACCCGCCGACCGCGATCAACGCCTTCGACCGGATCAAAGCGTCGCCGCCGCAAGATTTGCAGACGCCCACTGGCGTGTCCCATTCCCAATCGCAAAGCTGGTTGTAGATCGAGGCTTGTGCAAAGCGTTCGCGCCGACGGCCACAAACCGCGGCCACCCGATCATGTTCCGCAAGAAACGCCGCGCCATGGGCGATCCAGCCTTCGCGCAGTTCACAATCGCCGTCGATGAATTGGATCAGATCGGGCAGGCCCGCATCCTGTAGTAGATCCACCCCGGCATTGCGGGCGCGCGCGGCGGTGAATGGCTGCGACATATCAAGCTCGACAATCTCTGCGCCGACCGCTCGCGCCGCCGCGACACTGCCGTCGGTCGAACCGGAATCGACATAGACAATGCGGTCTACGCTATCCGGTATGGCGTTCAACCCCTGGACCAGCCGCTCACCTTCGTTGCGGCCGATGATCACGACCCCTATCGTCGCCTCGTCAATCATGTCGTGACAAATGGATAGCAGACATCAAGGTCCGGCCGATCTGGAAAGACTTGCCGCAACTCGGCATAGTCCTCGGCGAAAATCTCCTGCAGCCGCACCACCTTGTCCGGCGACATCTCAGGACGCTCGTGCATTTGGCGGCTTTGCTTGACTTTGTCGCGCAGGGATTGCGGCACAAGCGCTCGGCGCAGACCCCGCGCCACCGCATTGTCAATGAGCAGCTTTTGCATAGGAAAGCGGCGCATCCGTTCTGAGGAGACATTGCTGCGCGATTGCTCTGATTGCCATTCCATGGTGCCATCGAACCCGATGAAGTTGCCAAGCGTTTGCAAGCAGTCCTGAGGGGATTTTTGCATGGTCTCAAGCGCCATTACGCAAATGTTTGCAGCGCCATAGCGTTCGACATATGGGCGCAGCTGTTGCATGTAGCAGCCGTAAGAAATCAACTCGGGATGCGTATCCAGCGCGGCATCGAGCCCTTCAGAAATGACGCCCATCGACCATTCATGGATGTAGTGGCTGACCGCGCGCGACATTGGATCACGGATCATATAGATCAATTTGGGCGCGCTGAGCGCAGATGCCAAGCGATCCGCACAAGCAGGGTAGGTGGGCCGTTTGGTGTAATGGGTGCTGGCCTCGCCCTTGAGATCCCCGGGCTGGGCGGCGGCGAAGAGATCACGATACCAATCGAGCCCCTTTGCAAACACGTCATCGTCGGAGAAAAAATTTGGTTCTTTGGGATCGGTGACGAAAATGCCCGGCTGCGCCCGGAGCTGATCAGCCAGCGTGCTGGTCCCGCATTTCATCGCCCCAATGATGATAAAATCGGGCAGCATGTCAGTTGTCCCGCGCGGCACGGTCATCGCCGAGCGGGGTGAGGAAATTGATCCAAAGATCCTGGAACTCCCGGTGGTTTGTCGGCGGCACCGGTTTGCCCAGAAACCGGCGAAGCTGGGCGATGACGCGTCCAAGGCACCAGAGCATATTGGCCAAGAACAAACCAGCAAAGCCGTGCATCCGGTAAAACACCCGCGTGCGCGAGGCATAGTAGTAGGCAGGAAGGCGCTTTTGCTCTTTTATCAATGATTTAACAGGGCCGCTGCCGCCACGAAAATGCACCAGCTGCGCGTCAGGCACATAGCGGATACGCCAACCGGACTGGCGTGCTTTCCAGCAGTAATCCACGTCTTCGAAATAGAGGAAATAGCCTTCGTCCATCGCGCCCACCTCTTGGACCATTTTATCGCGCAGAAGAATGCAGGCAAAGGAGGCCCAGCCAATCTGCGCATCGCGCGGAGGCAGTGTCAACGGCACCTTGTATCGCTGCAGCAGCCGGGTGACCGGCCCGGTCTCAGCCCCGCGGATCAGCTCGCTCCACGGGGTGTGAAGACGAAAGCAGCTGATCTGCTGACCGCCATCGTCATAGTCGATCCGAGGGGCGAAGAGGCCGCGATCCGGCTCTGCTTCAGCGGCGGCGAGCAGCGCTTTGAAAAAGCCGGTACGCACCACTGCGTCGGAATTCAGAATGAGATGATAGTCAGCATTGCAAGCCGCCATGCCCTGATTATGGCCGCCGGAAAACCCAGTGTTGGAGGCGGAGGCAATCACCTGAACCCGGTCCTTTTGCGGCTCGCAATTGCGCCAAGCTTGCAACTGCTCCAAGGAGCCATCGCCCGAGGCGTTGTCGACAATCGACACCATGCAATCGAAATCGCGCGTGTCGTCCAGCACCGACTGCGCGCATTGAATGGTAAGATCGGGCGTTCGGTAGTTGATGATTGATACGTTGACCAAGGCGGTTGGCAAATTCGTCTCGGCGGGCGACAAAGGTTTTTCCATTAGAGCTCGATGCATTTCTTTCGTGTATTGGTCGCTCGGATGAGCCCGCGCGATAGCTCGTGCCAGCTTGCTATGCCATTTCGGCGCGTCCGTGAATGACCTAGCGATAAAATTTGAAAACAGATCGTTGCAGCTTTCCGTCTATGATGCCGCTGTGCAACCTGCTAGCATCGCGCACAAATCAATGCGAAAGACGCAAAACCCTAGCCGAGCCGCAATGTAAGTCGCCGACTGCAAAACCATGTCGAACAGTATCGCACAGCTGGTGCTTTTTTCCTGGCCTTTGGTCGTTTATATCCTGTTCCAGCGGCTGCCCTTGCGCGAGGCGTTGGTGTGGTCGATCGTGGCTGGCTATCTGATATTGCCCACGCGCACCGGTTTTGACCTTCCGGTCTTGCCGCCGGTGGATAAGACGCTGGTGCCGTCTTTAGCGGCCGCAATCATGTGCTTTGGCCTAGTTTTCAAACGACGCATCCTAGAAGCGCAACAGGCCAAAATGGGCGGGGCCATATTAGATCAGAAGCTCAAGAGCCTGGACGTCGGAGCGTTTGAGCCTAAACGCGGCACGAGGCTGTTTTGGGCTTTGATGATCTTCCTATTTTCAACACCGATCCTGACAGCCATGCAAAATGGTGAAACGCTGATCGTTGGCACGAGGTCCATTCAGGGCATGTCGCTTTATGACGCGATGTCGATGAATTCGACGCTGTTGGTTCAGATCATCCCCTTTTTGCTGGCGCGGCGCTTTCTGAGTTCTGAGGAAGATCACAAGGCGCTGTTGAAAATCCTTGTCATCGCGTGTTTGGCGTATTCTTTGCTGGCGCTTTACGAAGTTCGCATGAGCCCACAGCTCAACCGCAAAGTCTACGGCTTCTTCCCCCATTCATGGAGCCAGCACTTGCGCGGTGACGGCTTTCGGCCGATCGTATTCCTGCAGCACGGTCTTTGGCTTTCAATATTTATTTGCTACGCGGTGATCGCGGCGTTTTCGCTGTCAAAGGCCGGAGATGCGAAGGACCGAAACCCTGCTGTCTGGGTATTGGCGGGAATTTGGTTGTTTGGCGTACTTTTCCTGACCAAATCCTTAGGCGCATTCGCGTTGGCGGTGCTAATAGTTCCGGTCGTCGTGATCTTCGGTCGGAAAATACGCCTTTTGATCGCAGCCTTTTTTGCCATCGTGGTGATTCTCTATCCGATCGCGCGTGGCGCTGATGTGGTGCCGGTTGATACCGTTTTTAACATCGCGGAATCCATCAACCCGTCGCGGGCGCGGTCGTTCTATGCGCGGGTCTATAACGAAGATATCCTGCTGGAAAAGGCGAATGAAAAACCGCTGACTGGATGGGGCATCTGGAGCAG
>JBCCXT010000115.1:0-4147 GCA_039191215.1 Pseudomonadota bacterium | reverse complement strand
GCTTGCAGTTTTTTTCATGGTCTTGGCGAACATCGCGACCGCAGCAACCCTTAGATGGGAAATCCGTGACCACGGTTTTGTCAGTGGCATCAATACAATCGACGGCTTTGTTCCGACTGATCGGTTTACCATAAGCGGATTTGTTGAGTACAAATCTCATCTGGGCCGAATAAGCGCGACGGAGTTGGCTGTTGAAGGGACCAGCGATGACGCTGTGCTGAAGTATGGCACGGCCACCGACGATGCTGGAACTTTCTTTTTAGGCGAGCAGGATTTTTCAAAGCTACTGATTCTGAGTTTTGATTTCACGCAGTTGAATACAAACACCTCAATCGATTATGCTCAGTATATCGGAAATCCATTTGGCGATCCTATCATGCTTATTGAGGAGGGGTTTGGCGAGAGCGGGGTATTTTTGACCCAAGTTCCTGTTCCAGCTTCAATTTGGTTAACTCTGAGCGCGCTTGCCGGGCTCATCCTGATCCGACAGGGCGAGAACCGATCGCAACTAAGATCTTGGTAGAGATGGAAGTGCCGCAGATCCAATGCCCGCCCCCATCTGTCTGTCATTGCCAGATCGTGCCCGATCACCGGCCCTGATCGGCGAGGCGTGCCGGGTTTGCCCTTCGGGGCGTTTTTGAAAACCAACCCGACCATTGCGCGGGATGCGCCTTGGCAACCGCCGCATTCCAATCGGCAAAATCCCGCACCACCGGCCGAATGTTTGGCCCGCGCGGCGCAAGTTCCGGGCCCACGATCACGCGGTATCGCAGACCGTCGCGCAGGGCCATGATCGGAAAAAGCGCCGCATCCGCTTTGGCGGCCAAGCTGGCAGCGCCCGGCGCAACCTCAAGATGCGCGTTGTGAAACGGGACCCGAACAGGCGCGGACGCGCCGCGATGCCGTGAGCTGGCCATCGAGACGCCGACGGTCCCACCGCGCTTCAACTCGCGCAGCAGTTTCAATGTCGCGCCCGCCGGTGCTTTGAGATTGATAAAGACACGCTCCTTCAAGAACCGGTTCTCGACGCGTTGGATGATGGGGTTGAGCACGCCGCGTCCAAATCGGGTGGGGGAAAAACCATGACCCTCGCGGCCGATATAGGCGACCGAAAGCCCCATCCGCGCAAACGCGATCTTCGCGATCAGGCCGCTATGCAGCGTCGCGGCGCACCAGCAGACCACCGGGCGGCCCTGTCGTCGGGCCTCTGCCGGGCCTTCCGAACCTTCGATGTCGATCTCCGGGAGGGCGGCCCAAGGGCGATGCAGACGCAGTATCTCGAGCGTTGCAAAGAGCGTCTCGACCGCCGCCTGGCGCTGCACCTCAAAGGATCGATCGGGTCCAAGATCCAAAAACCTGTCGATCACCGTCGCTCGCCACGCAATATTGGGAAGCACAGCCTGCACACGATAGTGTGATATTGCTTGTGCCAGGCTGAGCCATTGCTTCCTCGAAAGCCCCCAGGCGAGCGTCGTCAGACCTGGCAGAAAAAATGCGGTCTTCAGGTCTTCAGTGGAAAGCAGGTCCTCACTTTCATGTAATAACCTGTTTACATGAGCAAGTCGCCGTTTCTCCCTTTGCAGTTCACCTTGCGGTTTATGCTTCATCAAATGGTCCCCAGCGCGCAGCTTGAGCGCGTTCCACTCACCGTTAACCAAAGTTGGATGGTCAGGAAAAGTGCTGCAAGTGCTCAGACTGTCATCTCGACGGACTTTTGGATCATTTCCGCTCACGATCCGGCGAGAGCCGGGTGAGACCCTAACGTGCGAGACCCTAAGCTGTCAGAGCCGCGCGCTGCGCGCCCAAGACCCACACTTCATGACGGGTCGACCACGGCCTCGCCTGGAAACAGGCGATGCAGAGGCATCGGCTCACTGATCTCATCAATCGGTCCGGATGTTCCGCGAAATGAGCGATCTCGTATTTCGACGAGTCCTCGGTGGCCGCAAGGAAGCGCTGCAGTAAATGCGTTCTTTCAGGCTGACCAATGCAGTCCAGTTTTTGGATATGGTACCGGCGCTCGACGCCATCGGCATCGCCAGCAAGCCCGCTAAGTGGCTGAAAAACCGTTGGGCGCAGGAGGGTCTGGTGGGACGTACTGGATTCGAACCAGTGACCCCAGCGATGTGAACACTGTGCTCTACCAACTGAGCTAACGTCCCGGTGCGCGGGATATAGGGTCAGCCGAGGGAAGGGGTCAAGCGCTTTCGGCCGGCGCTATGCCCTGGGGCAACAGCCGCTCAGCAAGATCGGGCAGTGCGTCGTAGTGCTCAAACACCGCATCGGGCGCCAGCCTGTGCACGCTTGTTCCCTCCGGCCCGAACCCGACCAGGGCGATCTTTGCACCGGCCGCCCGCGCGGCATCAAGATCCGTCACCGTATCGCCCACCATCAGGCAGGCCGCGGCAGTGCCACCGAGCAGCGCGAGCGCTTCGCGCAGCGGGCGCGGGTCGGGCTTGCGCACCGGAAAGCTGTCGCCGCCATTGAGCGCCCCGAAAAAGCCATCGATGCCGAGCCGGGCGATCAGGTCGCGCGCGAGCCCTTCGGGCTTATTCGTGCACAGGCCCAGCGCGAAACCACGCGCGGCCAAACGCTCCAATGCAGTCTCGACCCCGTCGTAAAGCCGGGTCTGGCCACAGATATCCTCGGCATAGGCGGCAATGAGACGCGGGTAGAGCGGCTCGACCTCGGCCTCGCGGTCCGGCCCCAGCCCGGCGCGCAGCATCACCCGCCCTCCCCGATAGGCCAGGGCGCGGTCCCGCACCGGGTCCAGCAACCGCCCCCCTGCCGGGCCCAAACAGGCATTGGCCGCCCGGATCAGATCGTCGGCAGTGTCGGCAAGAGTTCCATCGAGATCAAAGAGAAGCGTGCGCATTCTGGGTCCGATTTGGCAATGGAGCGAAATGATAAGTGACATTCACCCCGCCCGTGGCCCAGTGTTCAAGTCAAATCCGATCTGTTAACCAGATCAACAACATCGGGTTGGGGCTGATGGTCGTAGATGTAATCGTGCTTGCCGCGGGCCTCGGGTCGCGGATGCTCTCGGAGATGCCAAAGGTGCTGCATTGCATCGGCCAGGCTCCGTTGATTGCGCATGTGATCTCCGCCGTCGCGCCTCTGACGCCGCGCTGTGTAATCGCGGTGGTCGGGCATGGCGCGGCGGCGGTTGTCAAAACCGTCTCCGCCCTTCACGCCGATGCAACCTGCATCGAGCAAGGTGATATGCTGGGAACCGGACATGCAGTGGCACAGGCCTTGCCCGCCCTTCCGCCGGCGGTCGATGGCGCCATGTCCAAGGTGCTGGTGCTGTTTGGCGACACGCCGCTTGTGCGCAGCGAAACGCTCCAGCGCATGATCGACAGCCCAGCGGCGGTTACGGTTTTGGGGTTTGAGGCGGTCGATCCAACCGGCTATGGCCGGCTGATCGAGGAAGACGGCAGCCTGGTGGCCATTGTCGAGCATCGCGATGCCGGCCCGGCCGAACGCGCCGTCACCTTGTGCAATTCCGGTGTGATGTGCGTGGAGGCGGCCACGCTGCGGTCGCTGGTGCCGCAGATCGGCACCGACAATGCCAAGGGCGAGTACTACTTCACCGATATTGTCGCGCTGGCCCGCAAGGCAGAGCAAAGCTGTGCCGTCATCCGCTGTGCGGAAGAGGAGACGCTGGGCGTCAATGACCGCGCCGGGCTCGCGACCGCCGAGGCGGCCTTCCAGACCCGCAAGCGGGCCGAGATCCTCTCCGCCGGGGTGACTTTGACGGCGCCCGAAACGGTGCATCTGGCGCTCGACACGGTGATCGGGCCGGACAGTGTGGTCGGGCCTTTCGTGGTCTTCGGCCCCGGCGTGACGGTGGAGAACGGCGCCGAAATCCTGCCCTTTTCGCATCTTGAAGGATGCCATGTCTCGCAGGGCGCACGCATCGGTCCGCATGCGCGCTTGCGCCCGGGGGCCGAGATCGGCGCCGGGGCCCGCATCGGCAATTTCGTCGAGGTGAAGGAGGCGCAGATCGCGCAGGGCGCCAAGATCAACCATCTGAGCTATGTGGGTGATGCGCAGATCGGCGAGGACGCCAATATCGGCGCCGGCGCAATCACCTGCAATTATGATGGCGTGATGAAGCACCGCACCGAGATCGGCGCGCGCGCCT
>JBCCXT010000114.1:0-4181 GCA_039191215.1 Pseudomonadota bacterium | reverse complement strand
GTCTGATGCGCGCGCTGGTCAAGATGGCGGTCGACGCAATTGGCGCAGACGTTCAGCGTGCCGTCTTCGAACCATTTGATCGAGAGAGCGTCGCTGTCAAAGGAGCTGGTTTTGATCTTAGTGGGCGGTCGCATCCAGTCGATCCGCCGGGCCTGCTCGGCCCAGAACGCGTCGGGATCCGCGATCGATGCGGCATACATCCGCTCATAGGTCGCCGCATCAGCATGTGCGGCTGCGGCCAATGCAGGGTCGGGCGCGCGCAATGCGGTGGCGCCGGACGCGTTTGCGGCATCTACCATGGCATCCTCCTTGTGCCGGCCGGAGGTTCGCCGCCACCGGCCTTCTCTTCGCAAAACCCTAAGCCGATCTTGTCACGACCGCACAAACTAAATGTTTGAAAAGGGATTTTTCGTCACTGGTTTTCCGGTCCAACCTGTCATTCGGTCAATTTATTGACACGCGCCGGCGCGCGGATGTGAACCTGGCCCGCAATCCGATTGCATGCGCGCTCGGTGACATGCAACTGAGGGTGCATGGCCGCAGTTTTGAAGGCGCAGCGATGACCCAGCGACCCAGTTGGCGCGCAGCCCTGCCGATGTATGACTGGCCGGAAATCCGGCCTGCGACCGACCGGTTTTGGGGCTTGATCCGGGACCGGCTGCATCTACAGGGCATGCACCCGCCGAACGCTTTGACCCGCGATGGCGCGGCCGAGGCGCTGTGGGGCTCGGCCGATATGATCCTGACGCAAAGCTGCGGCCTTCCCTATATCCGCTCTTTGCGCGGGCGGATGACGCTTCTGGGCGCACCGGATTACAGCGTTCCCGGCTGTCCGCCGGGCTGGTACCGCTCGGCCATCGTGGTGCGGTGCGAGGATCCGCGTTCGGAGTTTGCGGAATTCAAAGGGAGCGTTGCGGCGATCAATGGCACCGGCTCGCAATCGGGCTATGCCGCACTTGCCCATCACTCGGCCGCCGAAGGACCGGATGCGCCGTTCTTTTCACGCTGCGTTCTCACGGGTGCGCACCGGGCCTCGGTTCTCTCCGTGGCCCAGGGCGAGGCTGACATTGCCGCCATCGACTATGTGTCCTGGCGCTTGGCTCTGCGTCACATGATCCAAGCGGCTGAGCTTCGGGTGCTGGCCCGTACCGAACCCACACCTGGCCTGCCGCTTTTATGCGGGCTGGATGTCGATGCTGCCGCAGTGCGCCGGGCTGTGGCGGAGGCGATCGTTATGCTTTCGGCGCATGACAAATCAGCCCTTGATCTGACTGCCCTGTCCGAGTTTGAGCCAGGCGACTATGATATCATTGAGAAACGCGCGCAGCAGGCGCCAAAGCTGTGCGAGGCCTAGCCATTTTCTATGCATGGAATGCATGGCTGGGTCTCATGGACAGATCGATCCCCCGGCACTAGCGTGTCGCCGCGAAAAGGAGGATGCGGATGACCGATTTCGCCGCGACACGCCAGCTGTTCCACATTCCCGACGGCGTGATCTATCTGGATGGGAACTCGCTCGGCCCACTTCCCCGCACCGCCGAGGCCGCGGCAACCCATGTGCTGCGGGCTGAATGGGGGACCGAACTGATCCGGGCCTGGAACTCGGCCGGCTGGGTCGATCTTCCCCGGCGCGTGGGGGACCGGGTTGGGCGTCTCATCGGCGCGCCGCCCGGCACCGTGACAATGGGCGACACCCTCTCAATCAAAGTGTATCAGGCCCTGGCGAGCGCTTTGGCGCTGCGGCCTGAGCGCCGTGTCATCCTGTCGGACCACGGCAATTTCCCCACGGATCTTTACATGGCCCAGGGGCTTATGGGCATGCTCAAGGGCGGGCATGTTCTGCGCACCCCGGATCCGGAGGATGTGGAACAAGCCATCGACGACAGCGTGGCGGTTTTGATGCTGACCGAGGTCGATTATCGCACCGGCCGCCTCCATGACATGGCGCGGCTTACGGCCCGCGCGCGCGAGGCGGGGGTGGTGACGATTTGGGATCTGGCCCATTCGGCCGGTGCGCTGCCCGTGAATGTCAGCACAGCCGGTGCGGATTTTGCCGTTGGATGCACCTATAAATACCTCAATGGCGGCCCTGGTGCGCCGGCCTTTATCTACGTGGCTTGGGATCTTGCGGATCAGGTGCAACCGGCATTGGCGGGGTGGTTTGGCCATGAGGCGCCCTTTGCTTTCGACCCGGCGTATCGTCCGGCCGCAGGGGTTGAGCGGATGCGCGTCGGCACGCCGCCGATACTTGCCTTGGCAGTGCTTGATGCGGCGTTGGATGCATGGGACGGCGTGTCGATCAACGACGTGCGGAAGCGATCGATTGACCTTTGTGAGCTGTTTATCGACGAAGTTTCAAGGCAATGTCCAGAGCTTACGCTTGCATCGCCAAGAGACGCCCGACATCGGGGCAGCCAGGTATCCTTGCGCCATACGCATGGCTACGCGATCATGCAGGCGCTTATAGCGCAGGGCGTGATCGGTGATTTCCGTGCGCCGGACATCCTGCGCTTTGGCTTCACACCGCTCTATATTGGCGAGGAAGAGGTGCGTGGCGCGGTGGCGATCCTGGCCGAGATCATGCGCAGCGGAAGCTGGGACCAGGCCACGTTCCACACGCGGGCGGCTGTGACATGAGCGATCCCTATGATCCCTCGCGCGAAGGCGCGCAGATGTCGTTCGACGGGCGGATGTCCTATTCGGATTATCTGCAGCTTGACAGTCTTCTCGGCGCGCAAGCTCTGCGCACCGACAGCCATGACGAAATGCTGTTCATCATCCAGCATCAAACCTCCGAACTGTGGATGCGGCTGGCGATCCACGAACTCAACGGTGCGCGCGAGGCGCTGACGGCCAACCGACTGGAACCCGCCTTCAAGATGCTCACCCGGGTTGCGCGCATTTTCGAACAACTCAACGGCGCCTGGGATGTGTTGCGGACGATGACGCCCAGCGAGTACACGCATTTTCGCGACAAGCTGGGCCAATCCTCGGGGTTTCAATCCCACCAGTATCGCGAGATCGAGTACATCTCCGGCAATCGCAACCACGCCATGTTGCGCCCTCATGCCCATCGACCCGACCTGCTTGCCCGTTTGCAAGCCGAATTGGCGCGGCCGAGTATTTATGACACGGCGTTGCGTCTGGTGAAACAGCACGGCGTTTCACTGCCTGATACGGTGATCACGCGCGATGTCGCCAAACCGTATCACTCAGACGACGCGGTCATCGAGGCATGGGCCGAGATTTACCGTGACCCAGAACGCCACTGGGCGCTGTACCAGCTCGCCGAGAAGCTTGTCGATTTCGAAGACTATTTCCGACGCTGGCGCTTCAACCATGTCACGACGGTCGAACGTGTGATTGGGCTGAAGCGCGGCACCGGCGGAACCGGCGGGGTGAGCTATCTGCGGCGGATGCTCGATGTTGTTCTGTTTCCCGAGCTTTGGACGGTCCGAACCGCACTTTGAGCTCAGTCATTCACCGTAAAGCTCAACCGCGCGACGGTGACGCCGCCATGGATGTCCTCAATAGTCAATCTGAGATTGTGCTTTCCGCTCGGCAAACGCGCTCCGGGTGCGCGCATGCGCAACCCGACAAACTCAGCATTCGCACGAAGCCGGTCGGTGACATCGGTCCAGATCGGCCCAATGCGATACTCGATTTGAAGACTGCCCAAGTCGGGCTCTACCCCGTCGCGCGGAAGGATCTCAACATCGAAATCCACTGGCGAGGCAAGGGTCGAGCTTTGCGGGGCGTGGATCTTGATCTCCGGCCCGTCGGTTTTCAGCGGATTGAGGTTGCGCGTTGGCGCAGTGTCGCGGCGCAAGGCGATCTCGCCGGGGGTCAGAAGATCAAAGCCAGTGTCGGCCGACATGGGCTGCGGCGCATACACCAATGCTGCCAGGGTCAACGCCGTGATAAGGGTCCGAGCATTCATGGGGTGCTCCGATACTGTTGCTGCTGAAACTCAGCATGTTTCTGTTGGCGCAGATGGGGGTCTCGCACGCGGTGTGCTGTGTTAGATATCACGTGAACAATGCCTGGGAGATGGTTTTCCGACCAACAGCGTTTACGGCCGGTCATGCGCAGGTGGCGGTTTGGTGAGGGATACTGGCCAATAAGGGATACTGGCCAATAAGCGGATGCTGCTTAGCGCTGGCGCGTAGTTTGAACAGGAT
>JBCCXT010000113.1:0-4267 GCA_039191215.1 Pseudomonadota bacterium | reverse complement strand
TCGGCCAGGCTCAGATGGCCCCAGACGACCGAGCGCCGGACGGCATTGATCAGCCGCTCCACCTCCACCAGCAGCCCGTTGCCGGAGGCTTCTGCAACCTTATCGTGAAAGCCGTAATCGAACTCCTGATACTGCGCCCAGGTCTTGGCTGTGCGCATCGCGTTCGCCAAACGCTTCAAATCGTTGATCTGTGCGGTCGTTGCCCGCAAGGCGGCCAACCTGGCCAGCTCGGGCTCAACCAACAGGCGCGCCTCCATCGCCTCTGGCGGGCTGGTGTATTCTGCGATCCGCTCGGAGGATGGTTTCAATGGCTCGGCATGACGGCGCACAAAGGTTCCGCGCCCCACATGCCGTTGAATCCGGCCTTCCGCTTCAAGCACAGAAAACGCCTTGCGGATCGTGCCGCGCGACACGCTGAACTTTTCGGCGATTTCGCGTTCCGGCGGCAAGCGCCCGTCAAATCCGATCGCGCCGCGGTCGATCGAAATGCGCAGATTCTTCAAAATCTCGTCGGGTGTCATGATCGGCACAACATCTGAGCTCTCTCGGATTGGTTAACCATTATGCTAGCGCTGATTTCAACATAAATACAAGGCTTTTGCGTTGCTGTGATTCAACCAATACTTGACAGAATCCGAGTTTTGCGCCGGAATCGTCAAAATGGTTTAATTGGCCCGAATTGGGTCAAACCCAAGAAGCTCACACAGGAGGAGGAAACATGATGAAAGCAAAACTGCTTTGCGCAGTGGCGTTCTGCGCCGGTGCCGCGGCAGCACAGGTGGCGGCCGAGGACAGGGCAGATGCCAGCATGGCCTATGCATGGCTGGATGGCACATTGGAAAGCTACGGCGATTTCGAGGTGACCTATGACGGGCCGCCGATCGAGATCAGGTTCTCGTCGCATTTGCCGGAGGTGTCGGGTCTGGCAAAGTTCCAGACCCAAGCCAACGAAATCCTGGAACTGATGTCGAACGGGAAGATCGTGACCACCGAAGCTTGGTCGGGCACGGTGCACAGCATCAAAGAAGGGCGCGAAGCCGTGCGCACCGGTCTTTCGGATGTTTCACCCTGCTTTACCCTGTTCTACCCCCGAGACTATAAGATGGTGAGCGGGCTGGAGTTGCCGTTCATCTTTGAAAGCACCACCGGCGCAGTTCTTTCGGTTCAACAGATCTATCCCGACTATCTGAAATCGGAATTTGAGCGATATGGCGTGTCGCTGCTGCGGGTGGCCATGAACGGGCCGTTCAATCTCTACACCAGGGAGCCGGTCCGCACGATGGAGGACCTCGAAGGGCTGCGCTTCCCCACCGCCGCGTCGCCGCAAATTCTCGAGCTGCTCGGCGCCACGCTGGTCAGCGGAACCGCAGCGGAAATCTACACGTCGCTGCAAAGCGGGACCACCGATGGCCTGCATTTTGCAGATATCGCCGCGCCGATCTTTCGTCTCGGCGAGCTGGTCAAATACCGCACCGTCAACAGCTTCAACACCAACCCGCTGCAATATTGCATAAATCCCGACACCTACGCCTCGCTGCCGCCAGATCTTCAGGATGTCTTGGACCGCTGGGCCTATCAGGTCACCGTCGTCGAAGCGATCATCGAATATGACATTGCTGGACCCAAGGCCGTGCAGTTCATGACCGAGCAGTATGAGATGGAATCGATCACGCTGAGCGAGGCTGAAATGGAGCGTTGGCGCGACCGCATCTCGGTTCTGGAAGAGAACTGGGTTGCCGAGCGCGAGGCCGATGGGCTGCCGGCCAAGCAAATGCTTGCAGATCTGCGCGCATCGGTCGCGAAATATGAGCAAATGACGCCCAATGAGCTGTTGATGGACGCGATTGAGAACCCAATTCGTGGGATCCGAACCGCCGACTGACCCGCGGCAAAGCGATCGCGCGCCTCAAGCCGGAAGTGCGCGATCCAAACGTTCACTAGGGGGCCGCTGCGGCGAGACAGCGGCGGTCGCGCGGAACGCTACCGGCTCGGGATCTCGAAGATCGCGCAGGTTTCAACCCCATGGGCCACCATCTTGCCGGCCTCGGTCATGATCTTGGCCTCGCTGGTGGCAATGGAACGGCCCATGTAAAGCACCGTGCCTTCGCAAAGAAGCCGCCCCGTTGCCACCGTCACCGGACGCACCAGGTTGGTCTTGAACTCGGCCGTCGTAAAGCCCGAGCCAAGCGGCACGCAGGTGTGCACGCAAGAGGCCAGCGCCGCGTCCAGCAAGGTGGCGATCCAGCCGCCATGGATGGTGCCGATCGGGTTGTAGTGATCTTCGAGCGGCACCGCCTCCAGCTTCGTGCGTCCGGATTCGGCGCTGATCAGACGGATATTCGCAACCTTATACATCGGCGGCGGCGGCAGGGCCCCGGAGATCATGCGCTCATAGACCTCCATCCCCGACAATGTGGTCGCAAGCTCCATGGGGATCTGGCCGAATTTTTGGTCCGGCGGATAAAGTTGGCCCTGTGACGCGGTCAAATCGAACGCTCCCCTCTGCCAGGTTGAGGTTGCGCAGGCGCAGGCCGCCCGCGCCGATTGGATCACGGCATCGGAATGTCCGTGGTGTATTTTGGAATGTGATAGCCCGTTTGAACCGCCGGTCGGTCCACGATGCGCAGGTACCAGTCCCGCACGTTCGGATAGGCGTTCAGGTCAATCTCCTGCCAGTCATGGCGCGCGATCCACGGAAACATCGACATATCGGCGATGGTATAGATCCCGCGCCCGTCACCGGCCACATACTCGCGCCCATCGAGACGCGTGTTGAGAACCTTGTAAAGGCGCCGCGCTTCGGTTGAATAGCGCGTCTCGCCATATTCGGACTTGCCCTTGTTGTATTTCACGAAGTGATGCACCTGCCCCAGCATGGGCCCCAAGCCGCCCATCTGCCACATCAACCATTCCACCATTCGCCAGTATTCCGACCCGTCCACTTGGAACTGGCCGTGCTTTGACGACAGGTAGAGCATGATCGCGCCGGTCTCCATAAGCGTTTGGCCGTTATCTTGATCGACGATCGCGGGTATGCGGTTGTTGGGCGCAATCTTCAGAAACGCCGGGTCAAACTGCTCATCCTTGGAGATATCAATTGGGTGCACGCTGTAATCGATGCCCAGCTCCTCCAAGAGGATCGAGACCTTGCGGCCGTTCGGCGTTGTCCATGTATAGAGGTTAATCATTCGAGTCAGGTCCTTTGACATCAAGCGCTCTTTGGGCCAAAAATTGGTACCGAAAATGGTTACCTATGGCAATGAGTTTCGCGTCAGAGATCAGCTTTCATAGCAAAATTGCAGCAGCCAAAGGTGTGAATTGGCCCATTTACTTGGTCACCCAAATGATCATTTTGCGGCGTGATGCTTGAACCGGGCAGGTGCTGAGCCGCGGGCTGGAAGGCGGCCTGGCGCGCGCGCCGCCAACCGTTTCGCATGCCCAAACACGTCCCCGCGCGCCGGCTTTGCTGCAGAGCATTGCGCGCATGCGCTCCAGCACCGGCGTCGGCTGCGTTCTGGGACAACGCTGCGGTCGCTCGCTCTGACGCACGTTGACAGAGCCGTCGCGGCGCGCGAACACTTCCTCAGCCGGAAAACCGGCGCGAATGAAAAACGGGAGGAAATGATGCGGAGCCACCTACTGTCCGCCACGGCGCTTGTCGCCGTTCTGGCGGCAGCGCCGATGGCGCATGCCGATATGGCCGCGGCCGAGAAATGGATCACGGAAGAGTTTCAGCCATCGGTGCTCAGCCAGGACGAGCAGATGGCCGAGATGCAGTGGTTCGTCGACGCCGCCGCCCCGTTTGCGGGAATGGAGATCAACGTGCTCTCCGAGGGCATTCCGACCCATTCCTACGAATCCGAAGTGCTCACCAAGGCCTTCGAAGAGATCACCGGCATCAAGGTCAATCACCAGATCCTGGGCGAGGGCGAGGTGGTGCAGGCCGTCCAGACCCAGATGCAGACCAAGCGCAACCTCTATGACGCCTATGTCAATGACAGCGACCTGATCGGCACCCATGCCCGGCTGAACTTGGCCTATAACCTGACGGACATGATGGCGGGCGATTTCGCGGATGTGACCAATCCCGGCCTCGATCTCGACGATTTCATGGGGATCAGCTTCACGACCGGGCCCGATGGCAAGCTTTATCAGTTGCCCGACCAGCAATTCGCCAACCTCTATTGGTTCCGCAAGGACTGGTTCGACCGGCCCGACCTGCAGGAACGCTTCCGCGCCAAATACGGCTATGACCTGGGCGTGCCGG
>JBCCXT010000112.1:0-4388 GCA_039191215.1 Pseudomonadota bacterium | reverse complement strand
CTTTTGCATCATAGCCGGGAAAGCAAAACGCCATCGGCACGATTGCGATACGCTGGCGATCGTAGAACACGTCCTGATCTATCCCCATCCAGTCGCGTAAGCGGTCGCCTGACGGGTCGGTAAAGGGCTGGCCCGAGGCGTGGACACGCGCGCCAGGTGCCTGGCCAACGATCAGAATGCGCGGCGCGCGCGTCCCGATCCAGACAACCGGTCGCGGCGCGTGGCCTGTTGCGGTGGCCGCAAACCGGTCCGCACAAATCCTGCATCCGGAAATTTCTGAGGTGAGCACATCAAGCATAGTCAAAGGCATAGCAGGAAGCAGGCCGACGAAAAGGGCTAGACAACGTTTCTACATTTCTATAATTATCGAATCATGGAACATAGCACAAACATCCCCACCTTGACCAAAGCGGCGACCTGCTTTGCCGCGCTCGGCTCTGAACAGCGGCTGTCGATCTTGCGGCGCCTGGTCCGGGCCGGGCCAGAGGGCTTGCCGATCGGCGCACTCGGCGATGATGTCGGGATTAACGGATCGGTCCTGACCCACCACCTGAAGCAATTGGCCTCAGCCGGTCTTGTGCAGCAGTGCCGCGACGGTCGGCGCATCTTGTGCTCGGTCGATTACAATGCCGTTGAAGACCTGTCTGCCTTTCTCGTCCTGGAATGCTGTGCCGATCGCGGAAGCGACAATAGGGAACACGCAGATGGCTGATATCTCGCACCCGACCCGGGGGACCGAATTGCGCAGCCTATGGCGCAAGGCCGACAAGGTTGTGCTGACGTTTCTGGCCATCGTGGGGATCCTGGCGCTGCGCGACGGTGGCGCCGTGGCGCCGATCCTGGCTGAGGCATGGGCGCATTTTTACGGCACGTTGCCTTTCATCCTGTTCGCTGTCGCAGCCATCGCGGCCCTGAAAGCCACCGGGTCCGAGCGGCTGCTTGATGGCGCTTTCACCGGGCGAGAGCCGCGGATGATCGGCATCGGCGCAACGGTGGGCGGGCTGTCGCCGTTTTGCTCTTGCGAAGTCATTCCGTTTGTCGCGGCACTTCTGACGGCGGGCGCACCGCTTTCGGCGGTGATGGCGTTCTGGCTTGCCTCCCCATTGATGGACCCGGCGATGTTTGCGATCACGGCCGGCGGATTGGGATTTGACTTTGCCATCGCCAAAACGATTGCTGCCATATCCCTTGGACTTGCCGGCGGGCTGACCGTGATGATCTTGGCGAGAAGTGCCGTTTTCGCCAACCCGCTGCCTGAGACCATGGCTGTGGGCGGCTGCTGCAGCGCGAAAAAACTGACGCTTAACTGGCGCTTTTGGCAGGAGGCCGAGCGGCGGCGCGTCTTCGCGCGGGCCGCGTGGGAGAACCTTCTTTTTCTCGGCAAATGGCTGGCCTTGGCGTATCTCTTGCAGGCCCTCCTGATCCGCTATGTACCGGCAGAGCTGATTGCGACCATCATTGGCGGCGATGGTGTCGGACCGATCGTTCTGGCCGCATTAGTCGGGGCACCGGCCTATCTTAACGGCTATGCCGCAGTGCCATTGATTGAGGGGCTGTTGAACCAGGGCATGAGCCAGGGCGCCGCGATGGCCTTCATGATCGCCGGTGGCGTAAGCAGTATCCCGGCCGCCGTTGCGGTCTGGGCGCTGGTCAAGCCGCGTGTCTTTGCCGCCTACCTTTCAGTGGCATTCAGTGGCGCCGTGCTGGCAGGTTTCGTCTGGGGTCTAATTACTTAACACCTAACCTGCCGCTTCACGGCACCAATTGTGTCATCAGAGCTCTTCCGGTATCGCTTGGCAAAATGACCGGAGGGACCCGATGTACCGCGTTTGGGATTTCATCTCGAATTACTCACTGTTTTTGATCGCTGGCGCGATCATTGCGCTGATCTGGGCCAACATTTCTCCCGATAGCTACCACCACTTTGTTGAGTTCGAGATATTCCATGACTTCATCATCGGGCATCTCCATATTGACTATGAAACCGGCCATGAGGTGCGGTCGCTGACCCTGCATTACTTCGTCAATGATGTGCTGATGGCGTTCTTTTTTGCCATCGCGGCGAAAGAGGTTTGGGAAGCGGTGATCCTGAAAAATGGCAGCCTTAGGGGGCGCAAGGCTGCTACACCGCTGATTGCCACCGTCGGCGGCATGGTCGGCCCGATCTCGATCTATTTGGGCCTCGCGGCCATCTTGGGATCCACGACCTATGATGCGGTTGCCAATGGATGGGCGATCCCAACAGCGACCGATATCGCGTTTTCCTACCTGGTGGGTCGCATGGTGTTCGGCGCCGGGCATCCGGCTGTGCGTTTCTTGCTGCTTTTGGCTATCGCAGACGACGCGGCCGGCCTGCTGATCCTGGCGATCTTTTACCCGTCCAGCGAATTGGCACCGGAATGGTTGCTTCTCAGCCTTGGTGCAGCAATCGCCGTGTTTGTGCTTTTCAACTGGCTGCCACGGCGCCTCGACCGCGGCAACCAGATCCGGCCGAATTCCACCTGGATGCGCAAGACGCTGTCGTTTTGGCCCTATCTGATCGCCGGTTGCCTAAGCTGGTACGGGTTCCAACAAAGTGGCTTGCACCCCGCCCTTGGCCTATTGCCGATTGTGCCGACCATTCCCCATGCCGACCGCGCCTTTGGCATTTTCTCAGCCGCGGAAGTCCACTTGCACGACCTACTAAATCAGATCGAACACGCCCTAAAGCTTCCCGTGGAGATCATTTTGGGCCTCTTTGGCCTGATGAATGCCGGGGTCGAGTTCAGCTCTATGGGGGCTGCGACATGGCTGGTCCTGGCCGGGCTGATCATCGGCAAACCGATAGGCATCTTATTTTTCGGTTGGCTGGCGGCTGTGCCCCTGAAACTGGGCATACCCGAGGGCATGCGGATCATCGACCTGGTTGTGATCGGGTTTGTCGCCGCCATCGGGTTTACTGTGTCGCTTTTCGTCGCCTCAGTGGCGTTTGATGCGGGGCCCGTTCAGGATGCTGCGAAGATGGGCGCGCTGTTGAGTTTCTTTGCGGCGATTTTATCGCTTATCGCGGGCCGAATTTGTCGCGTGGAAAAGCAAGAGGTTTAAATATCGGCGATCCCTGGCCGATCTGTAACAGTCTGACCGGCCAGCACTTGCCTGTGGATATTTACCTTGGAAGACGGCATTTTCACCGCCATACTTGCCACGTATTCCGGGCCGTAAACGGATCAATAACCCTAAAGCCCTAATGCGGGGGGCGCAGTGTTGGAAGGCTATTAGCCGAATGCTCGAGTTTATAAACGTCTCCAAGTCTTTTTGGACTGGGACCCAAAGAAAGGTGATCCTGGATCAGGCATCTTTTCGGGTACCTTTGGGACAGTCGCTTGGTATTCTTGCACCCAACGGCACCGGCAAGACCACGCTCATCAACATGATGGCGGGCCTAGAAAAACCCGATGAGGGTGAGATTGTCCGCGGCTGCCGGATATCGTTTCCGCTTGGCTTTATGGGCGGCGTGATCAACAAGCTCTCCGCCAATGAAAACGCCCGCTACATCGCGCAGCTCTATGGGCTCGATCCCGATTACGTATCAGCCTTTTGCCGCTGGCTTTGCGGCATCAAAGAGTATTTCGACATGCCGATCGGGACCTACTCCTCGGGCATGCGCGCACGCGTGAACTTTTCGCTCATGCTGGCGCTTGAATTTGACATCTACCTGATCGATGAAGGCATGCCCGCATCCGTTGATGCAGAGTTTAACCGCCGCGCTGGCGCGATCCTGTCAGAAAGGTTGAAAACCGCGACCATTGTGATCGTATCGCACCAGGCCGATGTGTTAGAGAAGTTTGCCCACCGCGCGGCGGTCCTCAAACACGGCACGCTCTATCATTTCGACAACCTTGAGGAAGCGAAACAGCTCTATGACTACGCGACCTAAGGGCCGAAAATTTCGGATCCGTCGGGGATTTGGCGTCCCCGACGACAAAACGCACACAAGTGGGCCTGTCAGTCCGGCGCAAAAGGCCGCGGCACCTGAGCCGGGCGCAAATTCCGCCGCGCCGATGTCTCAGCCTCGGCCTGCCCCGCCGCCACCTGACACGGCCAGCCAGACGCCGCCGCCCTCCGCAATCCCACCCGCTGCGGCCACAGCTCCGGTGCCACCTGCTGCCGCGACGCAGCCTGCATCGGCCGTTATACCGCCGAAACCTGTGGCGGAGCCAAAACCCGCGCCGGAGGATGCCGCCCCACAAGCCGCCGCCACACCCGACCCAACGACACCGCCGGACAGGGCAGAAGGCCCGGCTGGGCCCGCGCTACCCGGCAGCATGCCATTGTCGCCACCCCAGGGGCGCCAGGCCGACGACGCAGAGATTGCCGCGATCAAGGCCGAAGGTTTGACCGGCCGCCAG
>JBCCXT010000111.1:0-4537 GCA_039191215.1 Pseudomonadota bacterium | reverse complement strand
TCATGAAACGCGCAGCGCAGCCGAGTTCTCCCGGGAAGCCAACAACCCAACTTTTGCAGCACGACATTTTTCGGTACTCGCGCAATCCAGCTTATCTTGGAGCATTGGTTTGTTTCGCGGGCCTGTCAGTATTGCTTGACAGTCTTTGGCTTGTTGCTGGCGCTACAATTTCGATCCTCTTGCTGGACCGCTATTTTGTTCGTGCGGAGGAAGAATACCTGACCAGTCAGTTCGGCGATACCTATCATCAGTATCGTAAAGTGACCCGCAGATGGTTGTGAGTCGGTAAAACTGGCATCGATCGACAGCGGACATTGATCTGCCACAGCCCAATGGCAGCAAAGTCCGCAGACTTTGAGTTCGCGGGTATCGTGATTTTGCAAATGCGGCGAACGGTCGGAAGGCGGGCCGCTATTGCAGCATCCGAGCATGGTGCTGTTTGTCTCACTGTTCCCGATGGGCACCTTCATGGCTTTCTGACTTCGGTTCGATCGAGCTCTTCTGTAATAGGAATGTGCTCGTGATCGTCACTTGGGGGCAACGTGAATGGGCCGTTCTGCCAGTCGGCCTCTTTCCAAGCTTCTTTTGCCTCGATGATCTTGTCTTTTGACGACGACACAAAGTTCCACCAAAGATACCGCCCTTCATTCATAGTCTCGCCGCCCAGAGCCATCAGGCGCGCGCCTTGAGGTCCGGCCTTGACCGAGATCGCATCGCCGGGGCGGAACACCATCATTCGGCCGGCCGCAAAACTCTCTCCGGCGATCTCGACCTCGCCTTGGGTGACGTAAACGCCGCGGTCTTCGTGGTCGTCGGGCAGCGGGAAGGCTGCGCCGGGCTGCAGGGTGACGTCGAGATAGAAGGTCTCGGATTGCATCGTAACCGGGCTTTGCTGGCCATAGGCGTGGCCCAGGATCAGGCGGGTCTCGATGCCTTCTGCTTCGAGGACAGGCAGTGCGGCCTGTTTGTGATGCTCAAAGTCCGGGGCCATATCTTCGCGATCCTCGGGCAACGCGATCCAGGTCTGAATGCCGAAGAGCTTATGGCGCGTGGCGCGGGTGTCTGCGCTGGTGCGCTCGGAATGGGTGACACCCCGCCCTGCGACCATCCAGTTGACCTCGCCCGGGTAGATCATCTGGTGGGTGCCGAGGCTGTCGCGGTGCTCGAATTCGCCTTGATACAGGTACGTCACCGTGCCCAGCCCGATATGTGGATGCGGGCGCACGTCAATGCCGCCATCGGTGATGAACTCGGCCGGGCCCTTCTGGTCAAAGAAAATGAAGGGGCCGACCATCTGCCGCTTGGGTGAAGGCAAGGCACGGCGCACCTCGAACCCACCAAGATCTCGGGCACGCGGGATGATCAGGGTTTCGAGAAGGTTCGGGTCTGCCTGCGGGCAATCCGGCCCGTGGGTGGGGTTCCAGCTCATTTTGTTTCCTTATTCCGGTGCAATAAAGTGACGCACAACAGGCCCGGAGTCACGGGTGTCGAATGCGTTCAGTTTGGTTTGCGCATCGGCATCTTCGCGGGTCACACGCCGGTGCTGTTCGAGATGTTCGGCCCAGCTGGGCAGGTGGAAGCATTCAATCCAGTGCCCAGGGGTGTCGACGCTTTCATGCAGTGACCATCGCGTTGCGCCATCGCGCAATCGTTCCTTGGACAAGGCATGTATGGCCTCAAGAAATGAAGAGCGGTCGGTGCCTTGAATGCGGTAGTCAACGGTCACCATCGCAGAGCGGTCGGCGGCTTGCGCCGCACCAAGCGCTGGTGCATCGGGCCACATGGCAGCAGGCGCGAGATCAAGGGATTCGCCTTGGCCAATAACCGATTTTCGTGTGAGCAAAGCTCCGAGGCCAAGACCGGCCGCCGCGATCAGCAGCGCTGTGGGGATGGAGGTGAGGCTGGCGACCTGCCCCCAGAGCAGCGAGCCCAGTGACATGGATCCGAAAAACACCATCAGAAACACAGCAAGACCTCGGGCACGCACCCAATCGGGCAGCGCAGTTTGCGCCGAGACGTTGAAAGAGGTGAGCACTGCGATCCATGACACTCCGCACAGGAAGGCAGAGCTCATCAATGCGAAGGGCGTTGTAGAAATCGCCATCGCCGTTAAAGCGATGATCGTACCAAAGGTGCCTATGCGCACGACGGAATCCGATGAGGCGATCCTCTGAAGCTGCGGCAGCAGAAATGCACCGGCTACCGCACCGCCTCCGACCATTGCCATCAGCGCGCCGTAAAGCTCGGAGCCGCCGCCTTCGGCATTGCGCGCAATCAGCGGCAGCAGCGACCAGTAGGCCGAGGCGAAGATGAAAAATGCGGCCGCCCGGATCGCCGTGGCGCGCATTGCCTCGTTATGGCGGACATGACGCAGCCCGGTGGCCATGTCTCCGAGGATCGGGCCACGATAGGCGGGTTTTGCAGGCGTTTCAGGGCGCCAGAGCACCAGCGCCAGCAAAATCACCAGATGGCTTGCCGCATTAAGCGCAAATGGTGCCGCAAGCCCGATGCTGGCGATCAGCACGCCCGCCAAAGCCGGACCAATGGCGCGGCTTATATTGATACCCATGGAGTTGAGCGCGATGGCGGGCTTGAGTTTTTCGCGCGGCACCAGTTGCGGCACCACCGCCTGCCAAGCCGGAGCCATGAAGGCCACGCCAGTGCCGATGGTCAGCGTAAAAAGGATGAGCAGCGTTGGCGTCATCCGCTCTTGCCAGACCAGCAACGCCAGCACTGCGATCACCGCTGTCAGGCCAAGATTTATGGCAATCAGCATGCGCCGTTTGTCGACGCGGTCGGCCAGCGCACCGGCCAGCAAAGCGAACAGAAAAACCGGCAGCGTTGTGGCGGCCTGCACCAATGTCACGACGGCAGGGCTTGGGTTCAGCGTTGTCATCAGCCACCCGGCGCCGACCTCGTGCATCCAGGTGCCAATGTTTGAGATCAGCGTGGCCGTCCAAAGCAGGGCAAAGGCGGTGTGACGGAAAGGTGAGAACGCCCCACCGACAGGCGTTGCCGCCGGAGAAGAGAGCGCAGCGCTACCACTGGAAGACATCGGCCAGCTCCTCTTTGCGCTTCAAAGCATATGCGCGGACAAATGGGCAAAGCGGCACAATGCGCTGACCCTTGCTACGGGAATCCTTGATCAGCTGTTCGGCCAAAGCACCGGCAATACCTTGGCCGCGCAATTCATCCGGCACAAAGGTATGATCGGCGATGACAAGGCTCGGGCTGACTTTGGAAAGTGTCAATTCCGCTTCGACCAGAATGCCGTCAACAGATGCGCCATAGCGCGCTTTGCTGTCGCTTTCTGAATAGGTGATTGTGATGGTGGTCACTGGGTGCCTCCTTGCTGATTTTGTTGTGTGATTTCAGAGTGCACGGTCAGCCGCATACCTGGGCGCAGGGTGCCATCGGGGTTGGGCACCTCGGCCCAGACCAGCACTGTGCCATTGTCAGAATTGAGACGGACTGATGTTGCCTGCGGCGTTATATCTTCGGCCAAAACCGGGCCACCCGGCAGCACCAGATCGAGGCGCACGCGCTGCAACAATGCCTCGGTGCTGAGCGCGCCGTTTCGCGCCAGCTGTGCCAGCCGTTCGGCATAGGGCACTTCGTAGACCACACGCACCGGATCAAGCTGAACGATCTCAAAAAGTGGCGGCGCACCTGCATCAAATTCAAGCAGAACGCCAAGGCCGATTTGCGGTGCCTCAACAATTCCGGATAGGGGCGCGCGGATGTTTGTGTCTTCCAACTCAATTCTGGCGCGGTCCAGTGCCACGCGCGCTGCGCGGTGCTCCGCCTGTGCCAATTGTTGTTCGGTGCGCGCGTCTTGCAGAGCCACCGTCGACGATGCGCCCGATTGCGACAGCCGCTCCGCGCGTTGTAGCTTGTCCTTGGCCCGGACCAGCAGCGCCTCTTGGCGATCGAGCTCCGCCTTTGCGGCTGCAACCGCCAGCTCGGCGAGGTCGGGTTCAATCCTGGCGAGCAACGCGCCTTTCGCGACCCGATCACCGGCAGTGACGTAGATGCCATCGACGCGACCCTCGGCACGGCTGTAGACCAACGCCCGGTTGACCGCTTCGATCCGGCCTTCAAATTCCAGCGTTTCAGCCGGCGCCTGCACGGACAAGCCCGAAAGGATGGTCAGGCTGAGAAATACCATGCGCATCGTTTTTCCTCCTTAGTTTATGAGGGTCATGCGGCGCGCGCGGTTGGTGTTTTTGGTGCGCCCGGTGCGCCGAAGACAGACACAGGAGACCAATCCGGCAGCTCCGGCAGTGCGTCGGGCGCATGGGCGGAGAAAGCGGATTTGGCGTGCACGATTTTGCCGCCGACGCAGGTTAGATCCGCTTCGATATCCCCGATCTGATCCTCGGACACCGAAAAGTAATCGCGGTCGAGCACGGCAAAATCCGCAAATTGTCCCGGCGCAATCTGGCCCTTCTTGCCGGTCTCGCGGCTGAACCAGGCTCCTGCCGCCGTCCAGTGCTGCAAGGCTTCGTGGCGGCTAAGACGGTTACTTTCCGACCAG
>JBCCXT010000110.1:0-4899 GCA_039191215.1 Pseudomonadota bacterium | reverse complement strand
CAGCACGCGACCGCCCGCGCCAGAGACCCCACGAAGAAATGGCCCAGCTGCCGGGGGGTAGACAGGGACTAAACCAGAAGCACCATTTAAACGGCTTTTGGTACCCGCGGCCGGACTCGAACCGGCACGGCCTTCCGGCCCAGAGATTTTAAGTCTCTTGTGTCTACCATTCCACCACGCGGGCTAAGCGTGCGGAGCCCATATAGGGCCCGAATACTCAGTACGGCCACAAGGCCATGAAAACAATGCGCTTCCCAATAGAACGGGCGGGATGTTGGCCGTGCATCTTGGTACCTCGATCACAACTGGGCGGCGCGGGCCCGTCGCACCTAACCCACCCATGCGGTCAAACCGGATCCGCGCTGTCGCGCTTTAATGGCCGGGAAAGGTGGTCAGAGCGTGCACGCCGAGACCCATGGCCTCCAGCCTGGCACGTCCGCCGATCTCGGGCAGATCGATGACAAACGCCGTGCCGATCACATCGCCGCCCAAACGCTCGACCAGCTTAATGCCCGCCTCGGCGGTACCGCCCGTAGCCAAGAGATCATCGACGATCAGAACGGTCTCACCAGGGCTGATCGCATCTTCATGAAGCTCCATCGTCGCGGTGCCGTATTCCAGCTCGTAGCTTTGGGAGATTGTCTTGCTCGGCAGCTTTCCGGCTTTGCGGATCGGCACGAAACCCTTTGAAAGTTGGTGCGCGACCGCGCCGCCCAGAATGAAGCCCCGCGCCTCAAGCCCGGCAACTTTGTCGATTTGCTGGCCGACAAACGGCGCGAGCAATTGATCGATTGCCAACCGAAAGCCCCTGGGGTCCTCAAAAAGCGTTGTTACGTCGCGAAATAGAATGCCCGGTTTCGGGAAATCGGGGATCGTGCGGATGTAATCCTCGATAGGTTTATGATCGAGCATACGCGCCCCCAAATGCCAACCTTGCGCACCTTACGGGCCAGGGCGCGTCCGTCAACGCGCATAGTGCAGGCGCAGCGCGGCAGCATCTTGGCCGCGCAGCCAAACCACCGAATTTCCCTGCTCTGCGAAAATCGACCGGTCATAGGCCGCGCCGTCGATATCGGTTGGCAGCCCCATCGCTTGCACGAGTTCCTCCAGCACGACCGAGGCAATCTCGCGCCGGCTGATATCGCGGCTAATGGCAATGGCTGCCTCAAAAATTTCCTCACCGCGCGAGCGCAGTACAACGCGCCCGATCGAAATGGCCGAGCCGTCGATTTGGCTGTTGCCGGTGCCCTCGATCAACCCGCCTTCGGTCGCATCCGTCAGGTAAATGGGGACATCAAACGGGGCGCCAAACCGCCGTTCAAGGAAAAGGTCCGCGCCGACCGCGTTAATCTCAGCAATGGCCCGGTCGATGGCCTGATCGACCAAATCGAACTTGTAGCTAGGGAAGGCCGGGCTGACATCAGCGATGCCGACGCGCAGCGCGCGGCGGCGGTGTTCCGGCCAGCGCACCACCTGTTTGGAGCAGGGTCCGTCCGGCGGGGCGGCGCAAGCGACCAGACGGTAGAATTCGTCATCGGTCAAAACGCGACCAACTTGGATGAATTCCTGTGCCAGCAGCGGCGTGGGCATTAGGCCAAGAAGGAAGGCGCGGCGGGTCAACATGCGGGCCAAATTGGCTCAAGCGCCCGGCAATGCAAGCGCGGTGACATCGCAAAGCAAAGCGCTGTGGCTTGCCTACAGCACCCGGCCTGCCACCGCGCCCAGCTTGGAAACAAGCTCCGGGTCGCGCTTGTCGGGCGCGGTCAGGATCGCATGATCGAGCGCCCGGTCGCAGCCATAGGGGCAGGGTCCGGGCGGGCCGATCCGGCTGGGCAGGCCTTTGACAGTAGCCCGCGCCTTTTCCGCGTTACCGCCTAAAACGGCAATGATATCGGTAATTTCCACGCTGCCATGGTCGGGGTGCCAGCTGTCGTAATCGGTGACCATCGCCAGTGACGCATAACAGATCTCGGCCTCGCGGGCGAGTTTGGCCTCAGGCATATTGGTCATCCCAATGACGTCCGCGCCCCAGGTGTCGCGGTACATCCGGCTTTCCGCGATCGAGGAAAACTGCGGCCCCTCCATTGCCAGATACGTCCCCCCCTCATGCACGGTCACACCAGCAGCGCGCGCGGCTTCCACTGCCACTTGGCTGAGCCGCGGGCAGACCGGATGCGCGACAGAGACATGGGCAACAAGACCGGGCCCGAAAAAGCTTTTCTCCCGCGCGAAGGTGCGGTCGATGAACTGATCGACACAGACAAAATCACCCGGCGCCATGGCCTCCCGGAATGACCCACACGCCGAGATCGAGACGATATCGGTCACACCCAGACGTTTGAGCGCATCGATATTTGCGCGATAGGGCACTGAGCTTGGTGTGTGTACATGCCCGCGTCCGTGGCGCGGCAGGAACGCCATATCCGTCCCGCCCAGACGGCCCGTCAGGATGGCATCTGACGGTGTACCGAACGCGCTTTCGACGCGTATCCACTCCGCCGCCTCTAGCCCCTCGATCTCATAAAGACCCGATCCGCCGATGATCCCGATCTTTCGTGCCATATCAACCTCGCCCGTTATTGCGGCTGAAGCTAGCGCAATTCGGCGCCTGCGTTAATCGCAAATGCCGGGCCAAGCGCTTGCTTTTCCGGTGTTTTTACGATTGCTCGGTTTTTAGGCAACTAATCGCGCGCAGGCACTTCGCGGTTTTTGCCTTTGAACGAATGCGCACTACCATCACGGTGTCGACGACCGGCGACACCCGAGACGATACGGTGCCGCGCAATTGACGGGCAGGCCACAAACCAGCGGATCAGCTGTGGCGCGACGCCCTGCGCGGCACCTATTCACCGGGGCGTTTGAGCTCAAACACGTCCGTGACCTTGGCGTAATCGCGATAGCCCATGCGTGCGAGCGGCTGAAATAGGGTGACATCAAAGCGCCCGTCTATCACGCAATCGTCGCGCAGATGCACGCCGGTCACCTCACCCAGCACCAGGAAGTTCGATGTGCCGCGCAAGCTGATCACGTCGACCAGACGGCATTCGAGATTTGCCGGCGCGTCTGCCACACGGGCGCAGTCAATGGTCTCACAAGCCGCGCGTGCCAGGCCTGTCAGCGAAAATTCGTCCGTTCCACGATCCCAGCTGCCGGAGGTTTGGTTCATGGCCTCCGACATCGCCGCACCCACCGTGTTCACGCAAAAGACGCGTGTTTCCCGTATGTTACTGACGCTGTCTTTGGTGTCATCACGGTCCGGTTTGCGCCCGGTCGAGGCGAACATGACCTGCGGGGGCACATAGGCCACGGCGTTAAAGAAGCTGTAGGGCGCAAGATTGTCTGACCCGTCTGCGCCGCGCGACGAGATCCAGCCGATCGGACGCGGCGTCACGATGGCGTTGAACGGGTTATGGGGCAGCCCATGCCCGTCTTTGGGTTCGTAAAACATTGGCCACCTCAGGCATTTGCAGGTGACCTTGCCCGCATGTTAGGGCTGTTGTCCAGGGCAGGTGGAAGTGAATTTTCGCTCGAAAATTCAGGCAGATGGCGATGTATGATCTGATCCGGGAACGGGCTGAGGATTGGTGGGAGGTTGAGGCACTTTTTGACCTCTCTTTCGCGCCGGGCCGGGAGGCATTGTCAAGCTACAGGTTGCGTGACCGGGTCCCGCCGATTGGCGATTTATGTTTTTGTGCCAGAGATTTAGACGGTATCCTTGCAGGTGCGATCCGGTACTGGCCGGTCAGGGTCGGCGCGGTCGAGGCGCTGCTTTTGGGCCCCGTCGCCGTACACCCGACGCGCCAGGGTGAAGGCCTGGCCGGCCGATTGATCCGCGAAAGCCTTGAAAAAGCGCAAGCGCTGCGCTGGCCGCGGGTGATGTTGGTGGGCGATGAGCCCTATTACGGGCGCCACGGGTTTTCCCGCCTGGCCGATGTCGAGATGCCGCCGCCAACCAACCCCGCCCGCGTGCTGGGCACCGGCGATTGGGCGGGCGTGCGGGGCCGCGTAACCCCCTGGGGCGGGCGTTAAGCTATGCCATTGTAAGGGAAAAACCTGGGGATAGAACCGGTATATCTGACGGATATCTCGCGGATATCCCTGGATAGCCAGTAGAATTTTAACCAATTTCGTCGATTTTGCCCCGTGAGCAATCGCGGGCACGGGCATGGAACACAAGCTGACCAAGAAACAATCCGAGCATCACTATTACATGGTGGAGGCGCTGCAGCGCTTTGAATGGGACATGCACCACGCCATCGAGATCAACTATCGGATCCCCAGCGAATGGCATGAGATCTCGACCCGGCGTGAAAGCGCGAAAAAGAAGATCTGCTTCTCGGTCGAAGAGGATGTGCTGAAATGGTTCCGATCCATGGGGCCCGGGTATCAACGGCGGATGAACGACGTGCTGAAAGGCTTCATGCGCGCGAAGCTTGCGGGGCTGTTGAAGGGCGACGAGACGCTCGACGCGTTCAAGGAACGCGCGCCCAACGCGCCACGCCCGGAATGGGGGGACTTAGAGAAGCGGTTTGGGTAACGTAGCGCAAGTCAGAGTTGCATGATCAAACTGCAGCCGATAGCTTTCTGACTAAGGCGTTTAGTTTTGTGATAATTTGAGACTCGGAAGTGACCGTAGGAGAGATCTCAACCTACATAGGAATGTTCGCTTCCATCATTGGCGCGGCTCTCACAATCCTATTTTCTCGCCAAGCAAAATCGGCGGCCGTCGCTGCGAAAGATGCGTCCAAGAAGACCTTAGAGAATATTGGTCGCATCAACGCGCTTACCGAATTGAACGGTTTGATGGTCCTACTGGAAGATTTGAGGAATAGGGTTAGTGCTGAGTCATGGGAATTAGTTTCGGATCGTGCAGAAAGGGCTCGAATGATCACAGTACCT
>JBCCXT010000109.1:0-5068 GCA_039191215.1 Pseudomonadota bacterium | reverse complement strand
GCTGGCCGCCGCCCGGCGACTTGGCTTTCGCTACCGCACGAATGTGCACCCCGTCGATGCAATCGAACAGCAATCGCTTGCCGCAGGCGTCCTCACCGTGGCGTTTCTCGACCTGGGCCCGAGGCTGACCGAGGAAGACCGCAACCGTCATTTGCGATCCCTGCAAACGCATCTGGAAGTGAGCAAGGCCGAAGCCGAAGAGATATTGCCCGTGGTTTGTGAATGAATGCAACGGGCCGAGCCCGGCGGTCAGCCGTCTGGGGCGCCAGCTCAACCGGTTGGGCGGCAGCGGCGCGCTTGATCCCGCGCTTTTGGTAATCAACGATGTCGCGGCCGGGCAAGGCGGGCTCACCGACACGCAGCGCGACGCGCTCCACGACCTGCGCGTCACCTTCCGGCGGCAATAAGCGCCGTTTGGTCAGCGTCACCTAAACGGGCCCTGCCGCGCCACGACTTGGCGCGCTCAGTCCTCGCTGCCACTGCCTTGTGCGGGCGAATTGACCGTCGATGCGGCCTCAACATTCTTCAGCGCGTTCGGCACAAAAAGCTCGCTAAAGCCGGCCAAGAAACCAAACAGAAGAAATGTCCAAGGCAGAAGCGTTTGCTCAATCGACGCCATCAGCCAGCCGCCCGAGATCAGAAAGATCGACACGCCCGCGGCGATAACCCCAATGGGGATGCGGACAAAACCCGAATACACCATCTCCCAGAAGGTGACCGCGTGATCGACCTTGATGCTGCTGACAGAGGCCGATACCGCAAAAAACGCGCCAATCGCACCAAGCGCAAGGATGTCTAAGGCATGGATGCCTGGCGTGTCGCCAATCGTCAGTTCATTGGGCAGGACGGCAAATCTCAGCACGCCCCAGGTGACAAGGATGGCTGCCAGGGCGAGCAAATTGCCCTGAACATAGCGCATCCTGTTCTTGCTATCGCGCATCGTGGTGACGTTCTTGCGCAAATTGGCAAGCAGTTCTTTCGCCCCGTCTTCATTGCCCTCATAGGCCATCTCCATTGCGCGGGCCATCATCTCGGTGGCGCGGCGGCGCAGGGAGTGAGAGCTGCCCTGATCGAGACTGCCGGAGCGGCAAAGGCTGTCAACAGCATCACACAGATAGGCCAGTTTCGCGGCAATCCCGCTCAGCTTTTTGCGCAGCAATCGGGCACATTCGTAATCTTCGGGATATTGGGTGCGCAGCCAGACATGATCAAAGCGTGGGTTTAGGTGGCTGCGCAATCGGGTTGCGAGGCTGTCTGGCTTTTCGCCGTCTTGGTCGGTCTGGCTTAAGTCAAGTTGCGGATCTTCTTGCAGGACCGAGTAGATGATGAAGCGATCCGTACCGATAAAGATTTTGTCGACCTCATCGTCAAGCGGGTCTGGTTTGCCCTTGGTCACGCGAATATTTTGGGGGATTTTGCACAGATTTTCGCGTTCAGTTTCGTCAGCGACGCGCGGCGGTGGCAGCTCCGTATGCTCATTCATAACATGTATCCACAACTCAAAGTGATTTTGAAAATATGGCGATACTACGCCAAGATCTGTGCATGTGCCAAGCATCGCGTGCGCAATTCTTTCTGCGCTTGCTCTGCCAGCCGTCGCGGCATACACCCAGTGCTGCTTTGGACCCGAAAGAGGCAGCCATGCTCGATCTCACCTACGATGCGCCCGCGCCAAAAGTCATTGCCGGCGCCAAGCACGATTGGGAACTTGTCATCGGGATGGAGGTTCACGCCCAGGTCGCAACCCAGGCCAAGCTCTTCTCCGCCGCCTCAACGCAGTTCGGGGCAGAGCCCAATTCCAATGTCAGTTTCATCGATGCGGGCATGCCCGGCATGCTGCCGGTGATCAACGAGGCCTGCGTGGCGCAAGCCGTGCGCACCGGCCTGGGGCTCAAGGCTGACATCCACCTGACCTCGGCCTTTGACCGAAAGAACTATTTCTACCCCGACCTGCCGCAGGGCTATCAGATCAGCCAGCTCTACCACCCGATCGTGGGTGAGGGCGAAGTTTTGGTCGAGATGGGCGACGGCACGGCGCGCGTCGTTCGGATCGAACGGATCCATCTTGAACAGGATGCCGGTAAGTCGATCCACGACATGGACCCGGCCCTGTCTTTCGTCGATCTCAACCGCACGGGGGTCGCCTTGATGGAGATCGTCTCGCGCCCCGACATCCGCGGCCCCGAAGAAGCCGCCGCCTATCTGGCAAAACTGCGCCTCATCATGCTCTATCTCGGCACCTGCGACGGCAATATGCAAAACGGCAACCTGCGCGCGGACGTCAATGTCTCGGTCTGCCGCCCAGGCCAATACGAGAAATACCAGGAGAGCCAGGATTTCGCCCATCTCGGCACGCGGTGTGAGATCAAGAACATGAACTCGATGCGCTTCATCCAGATGGCCATCGATTACGAGGCACGCCGCCAGATCGCCATTCTCGAAGCCGGCGGCACGATCGATCAGGAAACCCGGCTCTATGACGCCGACAAGAACGAAACCCGTTCGATGCGGTCGAAGGAAGAGGCGCATGATTACCGCTATTTCCCCGATCCCGACTTGCTGCCGCTGGAGATCGAACAGGCTTGGGTCGACGACATCGCCGCGAGCTTGCCCGAGCTGCCCGATGCCAAGAAATCTCGCTTCATGGGCGATTTCGGCCTGGCCGATTACGACGCCACCGTGCTGACCGCCGATCTCGCCGCGGCTGAGTATTTCGAGACCGTGGCCGGGGCGGCAGGTGACGGCAAGCTTGCCGCCAACTGGGTGATCAACGAGCTTTTCGGACGCCTGAAAAAGGACGAAAAATCGATCAGCGACAGCCCGATCACACCGCAGGCCCTGGCGCAAATCATCAGCCTGATCAAATCCGACACAATCTCCGGCAAGATCGCCAAGGACGTGTTTGAGACCGCCTACACTTCAGGCCGCGCGCCCGAAGAGATCGTCGAGACCGACGGCCTCAAACAGGTCACCGATACCGGCGCCATTGAGGCCGCCGTCGACGAGATCATCGCCGCCAACCCCGCCCAGGCGGAAAAGGCCAAAGCCAACCCCAAGCTTGCGGGCTGGTTCGTGGGCCAGGTCATGAAAGCCACCGGCGGCAAGGCCAACCCCAAAACCGTCAACCAGATCATCAGCGCCAAGCTCGGACTATAAGCGGGACGGCGGGTGGGGCGACGACCGAAGGTCGAGCGTCGCCCCCGTCCCAACATAGCAATGGCCCGTTGATCTTACGGAAGTTAACGGCCAGCAGTCTCGCCCAGAGACCACTTAATGCCGCTGCAAAGACAACATCGCGTAAAACGCAGTGGCCGCTTGGTTGACCACCTCCTTATCAACACCCAAACACGCGGCCCCGTATGTGCAGGCCAGGCAGATGTAAACCGCCCGTTGGCACCACAGGAATGACAAAACTTTACGTCCGTATTGTTTCATCCGTTCAATCATCTTTTCTCTCCAGATGCTTGAGCGGCGCGCGCCGTCTCGGTTATGGTTCAAACTCATTAATGGGGACCAATCTGCGCGCTCTGCCATCGCCACGTAACGGCGGCTCACGGCGGAAACCGGCGGGTTCGGGCGGGAACAGGCGGTTTCAGGCGGAATGCGTAAAACTTTTGGCGAATTGATCGGGGCCGAAATCCGCGAGGCCCGCGAAACCGCCGCCATGACGCAACGCGACCTTGCCACTGAGTCCTACCCCGACCGCGATATCGACAGCGCCGAACGCCGGGTGCGGGAGATTGAGGCCGGGACCTATCCCAACCCGCGCCCCAAAACCTACCAACCGCTCTGCGACACGCTCAACATCCCGCGCGAAGACATCCGCGCCATGAAAAGCGCGGCCTCCGACAAATCGGAACAGGCAGACGCGGAGCGGCAGGAATTCGAAGAAGATGCCGGTCCGATTGCGCAAGCGCTGAACGACCCCGAAGGCCTGACCCGCGCGCAATTGGTGTTCTTGGCCGAACTCTTCGGCGCTGGCGCGCCTGAAAAGGAGACCGACGCCATGCTGCGGGAGTTTCTCACCAATAAGGCCGAGGAATACCGTACCTACCGCAAACAGATCGACAGCCTCGACGACCGCGTCGCTGCCATCGCTAACCTCAAAGGCGCCGCCCAAAACGCCGCCGCAAAGCTCAACTTCGATGAGGTGGAGGCGCTTTTGGCCCGCGTAGATGAGGTCGAAACCGAAATTGCCGCCGAAACCAAAGTCACCCGCGCCCAAAACGCCCTCCTCCGCGGCCAGGTCGACCAAGCCTATCGCCTCCTCGCCAGCGCCGCCTCTGCCTTCAGCGACCCGATCGAAAAGGCCCGTCGGCGCAATAGCCTGCAACGCTATCTCCACGATCATGGCCTGCGCTACGGTGGCCGGGGTCTTGCCCGTGCCGTCGACCTTATCCGTCCGGCGACCGACACTCTGGATCCGCAGGCCAACCCCGTTGAATTCGGCAATGCAGAAAACAATCTCGGCATCGCGCTCGCAAACCAAGGCACCCGCACCCAGGGCGCGCCCGGCGCCGCCCTGCTGACTGAGGCCGTCGACAGCTTCCGCGCCGCCTTGCGGGTTTTCACCGAGACCGACCATCCGCTACGAAGGGCCACGACTATGCAGAACATGGGCGGTGCTCTGCAAACCCAAGGCACCCGCACCCAGGGCGCGCCCGGCACCGCCCTGCTGGCCGAGGCCGTCGACAGCTTCCGCGCCGCCTTGCGGGTTTTCACCGAGACCGACCATCCGCTGGATTGGGCCATGGCCATGCAGAACATGGGCACCGCCCTGCAAACCCAAGGCAGCCGCACCGGAGGCGCGCCCGGCTCGGCCCTGCAGGCCGAGGCCGTCGACAGCTACCGCGCCGCCTTGCGGGTTTTCACCGAGACCGACCATCCGCTGGATTGGGCCATGACAATGCAGAACATGGGCGGTGCTCTGCAAACCCAAGGCACCCGCACCCAGGGCGCGCTTGGCCCGGCCCTGCTGGCCGAGGCCGTCGACAGCTTCCGCGCCGCCTTGCGGGTTTTCACCGAGACCGACCATCCGCTGGATTGGGCCATGGCCATGCAGAACATG
>JBCCXT010000108.1:0-5199 GCA_039191215.1 Pseudomonadota bacterium | reverse complement strand
GCCGCAGGCCGTAAGCGCCATCAGAAGCGTCCAGAGCAGCGGCGCGCGCGCTTGCAAAAAGATCTGAGCGCTGACCTCAAAGGCAATGGCAACGCCAAGAACCACCGCCCAGGCGCACCAGAACCAGCGGCCCCGGGCTTCGCCGATGGGCAGGGTGTCGTTATCGGGCGCCGAGCGCTCCTCCATAATGTCGGCCAGGATCCGGCGTTCTTCGGCACCGGCTTCGGGCACGGTGCCGTCGGTCGCACTTCCCCGCCTCGCCGCCGCGGCGCCGTCGCGCAAATTCGTGGCAAACACCAGTGCGGCGAGCGCAAGGGCGGCGAGGTTGAGCCGCCAGTCAGGCGCCACGCCCAGAACGAACACGGCCAGCGCCCCGGCGCGCTGCCATGCGTGCAGAGGCGCAAAGGCATGCCCGGTCATCGCCACGGCAAAGGCGCTGAGGCCCAGGGCCGACATCACCGTGACATGCAACGTGTCCTGCCAAGTGGTCTCCAGCAACAATCCGGGTGCATAGACAAACAGGATTGGCAAAAGAAAGCAGGCGATGCCCAGTCGCGAAGCCGCGAGGCCGACCGGCATCGGATTGGACTTGGCAATCGGGGCGGCGGCAAAGGCAGTGAGGGCGACGGGCGGGGTGATGTTGGAAATAATCCCGTAGTAAAAGGCAAAGAAATGCGCTGCCATGGGCGGAACGCCCGCGACGGTCAAGATCGGGATGATCGTGGCAACAAGCGTGAGGTAGATGGCCACGGCCGTCATGCCCATGCCCATGATCACCGACAGCAGTGCGGAGAGCAAAAGCAGCGCCCAGATCTGGCCGCCCGCCGCGTTTGCCGCCGCCTGGGCGATCTGAAAGCTCAAGCCAACGGCAAAGATCGCGCCCAGGATGATGCCGGCCGCCGCGGCTGCGACCGACAGGCCGACTGTTGCCCGCGCGGTCTCCTCGATGACCGAGACCAGCCCGCGCGGGGTGATCCGGCGCCGCGGCTGCAAAACGGCGATCAAAAAGGTCACGCCAGTGATCATCACCGCGACATAGACGATGGACCGGCCGGCGATGAGCGCACCGATGATCAGCAGGATCGGGGCCAGCAGATACCCCTCGCGCCGCAGGATCGCCCAGGCCGGTGGCAGCAGCGCCCGCGGCATCCGGGGCAGCCCCAGCTTTCGGGCCTCGGTATGGACCGAGACGAAGATCACCAGAAAGTAAAGCAGTGCCGGGATCAACGCGGCGGCGACGATGTCAAGATAAGCGCGGTCGAGAAACTCGGTCATGATGAAGGCCACCGCGCCCATGACGGGCGGCATGATGATCCCGCCATTCGAGGCCGCCGCCTCGACCCCGCCGGCAAAGGCGCGGCGATATCCCAGCCGGATCATCAGCGGGATGGTAAAGACGCCGGTGGTCAGCACATTGCCGATGGCCGAGCCCGAGAGCGAGCCCATCATCGCCGAGGACATCACGGCGGCTTTGGCCGGGCCCCCGGTGCGGTGGCCGAACAGGGCAAAGGCAAGCCGGGTGAAAAACGCCCCACCGCCGCAGGCATTGAGCAGGGTTCCAAAGAGAATGAACAGCACCACAAAATTCGCCATGACCGACACAGCGGTGCCGAAAATGCCGTTGCTGTCGAGAAAGACGGCTTGCAGGAGGTTCTGAAGGCTTGAGGGCGGGCCGTAAAACACACCCGGGAAGTGATTGGCAGAGAGCGCATGCGCCAGGAAGAAGGCGCAGATCAGCACCAGGATCGCGCCGACCACGCGGCGCGTGGCCTCCAAGATCAGCAAAATGAAAAGCACCGCGGTGGCATAGTCGATGGGCCTGAAGAACACGGTGCGGATGTGCCAGGTCTCGAGCTCGATGAAGAAATAGACCTGCACCCAAAGCGTCCCGGCAATGCCAAGCAGATCGAGCCATCGCCAGCGGCCGGGTAGCGGTTTGATCAGAAAGACCAGCGCCAGCGCCGTGCAGACATGCACCGCGCGATAGAGAAGGGCGTCCGGTGCGCCGTAGATCCCTGCATAGAGATGGATCAAGACGAAAAAGCTGCCAAGACAGAGCACGGCCCAGGCCAGCAACGCGCTGCCCGGGCCGCCCTCGGTCAAGCGTGCCGTCGCGGCCCCTGTGGTCATGTCCAGCCCATCTTTGGACCGAACCCAAAATCGGCGTCTTCTCGGTGGGCGAAGAGCCCCTACATGGCGCCCACTTCCTGATAGAAGCGCTCGGAGGCTGGATGCACGGGCAGCACGTTGTATTTCAGGACATCGACATCGTCGATTTCCTCGGAGCCCGCGAACAGGCCGTGGAACTCGGCGTAGTTTTCATACATCAGCTTGGTGATCTGATAGATCAGTTCCGGGTCGGCATCGGCGCTGGCAACCAGGTGGTTCACGTAATAGGGCAGCATGACCGCACTGTCCTGGTTCTTGTAAGAGCCGGCGGGCACCGTGATCCGGCCCATGCCGGGACGCAGCGCCTCCAGCTTGTCAAGCTCGGCCTCGCTCATGCCGATCAGCCGGAAGCCGGGGCTGTCTTCGATTTGGGTGAGCAGACCATATGGAACCGGCCCGGCAAAGATCCCCGCATCCAGGCGCCGGTCCTGAAAGCCCTGCACCTCGTCCAGATAGCCATACTCCTCGATGACACCGCCCGCGGCTTCAATATCGTCCGGCGAGATGCCGGCCGCTTCCATGATCGGCACATAGATCTGGTAAAAGAACCCCGCGCGCTGGCCCATCCAGACCCGGTTCGGACCCGCCGCAAGCTCGGCAATCGATTTTGGCCCATCGAGCGCGGCCACGGGTTGGATCGGCGAGCCGTAAAGCGTGATGATATGGCGTACATCCGGGGTCGGCACGCCCAGCGTCCCCAGCCCGTCAAACACCTGTTTTGTGTTGAAGCTCGGGGCGATCGTGATCGTCAGATCGCCGGACTGGATGCCGATCAGCGATTTTTCGATATCGCCCGAGACGACATTCGCCGTCACCCCGTCAATATCGCGGTTGATGAGCTCGACCAGTTTTGCCGCAAATACCGGATAGGTGCCGGCCAAGCCGCCGCCGACACGCACAAAAGTCTCGGCTGCGGCCGGCAGCACCAGGGCGGCCGCAAAGCCAAATCCCAAAACCGATCTGCGTGTGACCGCGGCAAGTGTCGTCTTCATTGACCCGTCTCCCTGTTTTGCGTCTCCCGATCGCGCGCGCTGCCATTGCTTGGGACGACATGCGCGGGACGCGACGGGATCCATCCCTCCATTGGCCGAACTGTATACAGGATCCGGTTCAACGCAAATATCTTGAATGCCCGGACCCGCTGGGTCGACAGGTCTGGCTCCAAAAGTGGAGACCTATTACTTCTTGAGAAATTTCAATGAATTGACCCCTTTCTAGGAGCATAGGCGCGGCGCTGGAGTGTGGGTGCCCCCATACTCGGACAGCCAGTTCCGTGAAGCAAAACCGCCATCTTGCCGGCATGGGACGGACCGTGCGGTATCCCAGCGCACCGCATTTGCCCATCACCTGGTGGCCCTGGGCCGGGCATGCAAGTCCGCGCGATTTACGATTTGTGCGAAACGAACCGCGGCCCGGCAAACGTGATTTGGATTCCAACCAAAAAAACGCGGCTTCGTAAGACTGGGGTTACCTTCTCGCCCTACAGACGCGTCAGTTACTTCATTTTTGGGGGTCAGTATGTCATCCTGGAAAATCTCCAAACGGATCTATGTTGGGTTCGGCTCAGTCCTTGCAATCCTGTTGGTGCTGGGTGGTTTTGGTATTTATGAGACACTTCGCCTTGGTGGCGTGTTCTACGAGTATCGGGAAACCGGTCGGAAGACGCGCGATCTGTTGCTTGTCAAAGCCAATGTGCTTGAGGCACGGATGGCGGCATTCAACTACAGGCTTACGTCAAATCCCGATAAGAAATCTGAGGTTGAGGCGAACGTGGCCGAGGTGATTGCCGCGAGCACTGAATTGCGCGCCAGGTTCGAAAACGACCCAGTCCAACTCAGCACGCTCGAAAACATCGCAAGCAATATTGCCGCGTATCAAAGCGCTTTTGAGACCTTTTCAACGCTTCACATTCGTCGGCAGGCTCTGCTGGGCGAGCTTGACGCAATTGGCGGCGGGATCGAGGAATGGACGGCATCGCGCGCAACAAACGCGACAGCGAATGACGATGCCGAGTCTGTCATGCTTGCCGAGGCCGCGTCGAAGCGCATCGTCAGCATGCGGCTCGCCATTGCGCAGTTTTTGGCGACGGGATCCTTGACCTGGCTCGAGACGGCGTCTGAAACCAGTGAAGAGATTGTGCGAAACCTCCGCTCGCTGGCGTCGCGGGCATCAAACGATGCTGGCGTTCTCGAACAGGCTGAGGGTTTGCGCAGCGCGATCGACGAGCTGCGCACCGTTGCGGCGCAGAGCAATGGCATTGCCTCGGAGCAGCTTGATCGGTTGGGTCCGCTGATCGCCGCCGAGATCGACCGTCTGGCAGACTCGTCTTCGATGCGGCAAGACCAACTTGGCCCGCGGGGCGTTGAGATAGTCGAAAATGCTTCGCTGCTTATGCTTGTGCTCACGGTGGTGGCACTCCTGGTCGGAACGGCGTTTGCAATGTTGATCGGCCGGAATCTCTCGCGCCGCATTTCTGAAACAGCCGGCGCTATGGACGAGCTTGCAGGCGGCAATCTTGATGTCGCGATTGTGGGGACCGAGCATGACCACGAGCTCGGCCGGATGGCACGTGCGCTTGAGACATTCCTCGAAAACGCCCGGCAGATCGAACAGCTTGCACGAGATAAAAAGATGCAAGAGCAGGCGGCCGAGCAGGAGCGTCATCGGATGATGACAGAGCTGCAGCAGGCCTTCGGAACCGTTGTCGATGCTGCCGTTGATGGCAATTTTGATGTGCGCGTGCCGGCCAAATTTCCGGATGCTGAGCTCAATCACTTGGCCGATGGCGTCAACCGGCTGCTCGAAACGGTCCGGTCCGGTGTCGAGTTCACTCTCAATGCCATGCTGCGTATGTCAGAGGGCAATCTTGAGATCGACGCCAACGGAACCTTCTCGGGCGCGTTTAAGGAGTTGGAGCGCAACACACAGGACACGGTTGAGAAGTTTCGCGTGCTGGTCGCGCAGATCCGCAAGACCAGCGACGATGTGGCCAACCAGGCCGAAGAGATGTCGAGCGGTGCAGGTGAGTTG
>JBCCXT010000107.1:0-5228 GCA_039191215.1 Pseudomonadota bacterium | reverse complement strand
GATCACCTTTACCAACAACTTCAATCTGATGGGGTCAGCGGGATACTTTGCCGGGCCCAATACGGAAAATCCGTTTCTGCACACGTGGTCGCTTTCGATAGAAGAGCAGTTCTACATCGTGATGCCGCTCTTGATTTTGCTTTTCATGCGCAACGCGCGGGCCTTTGTCTGGGTGCTGGGTATCGTGTTTGCGGTCTCGCTTGCGCTCAATCTCTTCACCACCGATCAGATTTACACCAAGGACGAGCGCTATTTCTCGACGCTCTACCGGATCTGGGCGGTCGCGGCGGGCGGGCTTGCGTTTCTCATGATCCATCACGGGCTGGTGCCACGCCGGATCAGAGGGCTTGCGTTTGTGGGCGCGCTGATGATCCTTGTGCCGATCTTTGTCTTTGACAGCAGTTATCTGTATCCCTCCTGGATCACGATCTTGCCTGTGGGTGGCACGCTCCTGATGCTGTTTTACGGCGACACGGGCCAGAGCCTGACAGGCCGGGCCTTTGCGGTGCGCCCGATGGTCTATCTGGGCAAGATCACATACGGCACATATCTGTGGCACTGGCCGCTGATCGTGGCCGTCATCTATTACGGCACGCATATGACCGATGTGATCCGGACGGTGATCATGATCGTCTCGTTCATCCTCGGCGCGATGTCGTATCACTTTATTGAAACGCCATTTCGCGCCGTCTCGGTCAAGAACAAAGGCAAACTGTTTGTGTTCTTCGCGGTGCAAACCGCGCTGCTACTGGCCTTGGTGTTCTACATCTTTCACCAATCCGGCAAAGCGGACGCAGAAGAAGCGCCGCGCATCTCAGCGCTGAAAGAGCAAGTCGACAAGACACATGACCGATGGGATCTGTGCTGGGGTCAGGTGACGGCGGACACGTTCTGTCGGATGGGTGTCGACAAGGACGTACCGGACTTTTTCTTATGGGGCGACAGCATGTCCAACAGCGCGTTCCCGGCATTGGATGCCTACGGTCGTGCACGAGGTGAGGCGGGTCGCCTGGCCACGTCGCCGGGATGCGCGCCCATTGACGGCGGCGCGCCGGATCTGCAGTGCCTTGAGCGCAATGCGGCCGTGCTCGACTATCTTGAAGCGGCCGAGCCGATGGATGTCTTCCTCTTGTCGCGCTGGTCTTATCTCGCGGAAGGGTTGGGGCATTACGGCGATGTGCCGGGGCAGGTGCCCATGTATCTTGATGACGGCACCATAGCGCCGGATAACTTCCCGGAATTCATGAAGCGCCTCGAGATGACCTTTGAGCGGATCAGCCCAAAGCACAACATCATCATCATTCAGACCTTCCCCAAATACGATACGTCCATTCCCAAGGCGATGTTGAGGAATGTGCGGTTTGGCGCGCAAGTGCCGGTTCAAACGAGGGCTGATTATGAAGCGCGCGAGGCCCGCACCAACGCGGCCGTTGAAGCGCTCGCTTTGAGATACGGCGCGACAATCATCTCGCCGCAGGATGTTCTGTGTGAGACCGGGACCTGTATCATCGAAAAAGACGGGATGCCGCTTTACTTTGATCAGGTGCATCTCAGCGATACCGGAAATGAGATGCTGCGCGACATGCTGTTTGACGCATTGGGAAGGGAGACAGATGGCCAATAAACCGTTTCGACCAGCAACCATCGCGGCGCAGGCGGGGGGCGCCATGGGGGCATGCGGGGCTGTTGTTCCCGGGGTGGAAGTGGCCACGACATTCGCGCGTGATGCAGACTATGCTCTGACAGGCGACGGCAGTTATGGGCGTGATCGAAACGCCACTGTGGCGCAAGCCGAGGAGGTCTTGCGCCAATTGGAAGGGGCGGCGGAGACGCGCCTTTTTGGCTCTGGCATGGCGGCGGTCTCGGCGGTTTTTCAAGCTTTGCCCAATGGCGCGCGGGCCGTTGTGCAATCCGGGATTTACTGGGGCGTCACCCATTGGCTGGTCGGGTTTTGCGCCAAACGCGCGATCACGTTGGAACAGGTTGATGCCGCCGATCCTACCGCCATAGAGGCAGCCCTTGCCGATCCGGCGGATCTTGTCTGGATTGAAGTGCCCTCGAACCCGTGGATCAAGATCGCCGACATCGCCCGCGTGGCAGAGCTTGCCCATGGGGCAGGCGCTCTGCTGGCGGTGGATGGCACGGCTGCCACCCCGGTTTTGACCCAGTCACTGGCCCTTGGCGCGGACATTTCCATGCATTCGGGCACCAAGGCCATCAACGGGCACAGCGACGTTATCTCTGGGGTTTTGTCCTGCCGACAGCCTGAGTTGCCGATCTGGCGCGATATCTGCGCGCAAAGGGCCGAGGCGGGGGCGCTGCTTGGTCCAATGGAGGCATGGCTGCTGATGCGCGGCATGCGCACCCTGCCGTTGCGCGTTGAGCGGATGTGCGCGACCGCGCACACCTTGGCTGAGGCGATGATCGCTCACCCTATGATCGAGGATGTCTGGCATCCCGGTCTGGCGCATCACCCGGGTCATGCGCTGGCGCAACGGCAGATGTGCGGTGGATCAGGCTATCTGATGTCTGTGCTGGTCAAAGGGAGTGCGGATGACGCGCTGGGCACTGCAGGGCGCCTGCAGCTCATTCATCGCGCCACGTCGCTTGGCGGAACGGAAACGCTTGTTGAGCATAGGGCGACCGTAGAGCCGCAATCCGGCATTCCCGGCAATCTGCTGCGACTGTCCATCGGTCTGGAAGCCCCTGAGGATCTGATCGCTGATCTCGATCAAGCGCTGCGGGGTTAAGACCCGTTTTCCAACCGTGCAATCTCCGCCCGGAGCCCGCTGCGCAACGCTTCTGCAAACCTGTTGAGCCGATCCAGCCGACGGTCATCGGCGTGTCGGATTAGGTAAAAGCTTCTGGTGATGCTGATCTCACCTGCCAAAACTTTACTGAGGCCCGGATAGGCGGGCAGCGCGAAGTCATGGGCAATGCCGATGCCCGCGCCCTGACGGATCCAATTGAGCTGAACCGATGCCGAATTGGAAGTGAGCGCGACATCCTGCAGGCCGGCCTCCGTGAGATAGTCCAGCTCTTTGTCAAAGATCATATCCTGAATGTAGCCCACCACGCGATGCCCCTTGAGATCCTCCACCTGCATGATGGGCGCGTGCGCCGCAAGATAGGCGTCACTCGCGGCCAGGTGCAGCTGATAGTCTGACACCTTTTGCACAGTTAGCCGCCCGGCGCTGGGTGGGCTGACAGCGATCACCATATCCGCCTCACGCCGTGTCAGATTGACGATGCGGGGCAGGGCGAGGATTTGAATCTCGAGCTCTGGGTTGGCCTTGCCGATCGCCGCGCAGACCTGCGGCAGCAGGAAATTCGCCGCCCCGTCTGGTGCCCCGATGCGGATTTGGCCGGACAGTCCCGCCGTCGGTCCTGCAAGTTCTTCTGCGGCGTCCTCCATCGCTTGTTCAGCGCGAATGGCTGGCGCCATCAACCGCTGGCCTGCATCCGTTAGCGCGTAGCCGTTTTGCGATTTCGCAAAGAGCGCGGCCCCGTATGCGGCCTCCATACGGGCGATCCGCCGCCCGACCGTGGCGGGATCCATCCGCAGGTTTTGCCCGGCCCGAGACAGGGTCTCGGCACGGGCAACGGCCAAAAAGACTTTCAGATCATCCCATTGCGGGTGCATAGACGGCCTCGCATTCAGTTTTGCAAAAATGCATGATGCTTTTGGGCAATTACCTCTTTTACCGATATTTATGCAAGCTATGGTGCAGCCAACGTTTGCAAGGAGAGCCCCATGTCCGAACTTTCACATTTCATCAACGGCGCGCTTGTTTCGGGCACGTCCGGTCGTTTTGACGACGTGTTCAATCCCGCCACTGGCGAGGTGCAGTACCAATGCCCGATGGCCAGTGCCGCCGAGACCGCCGACGCGATTGAGAAAGCCGCAGAAGCGCAGGTTGCCTGGGGCGCAACAAATCCGCAGCGCCGTGCCCGCGTGATGATGGCCATGGTGGGCCTGATGCACCGCGACATGGACAAGCTAGCCGAGGCGCTGAGCCGCGAGCATGGCAAGACCCTGCCGGACGCCAAGGGAGATTTGCAGCGTGGTCTCGAAGTGATTGAGTTCTGCATCGGCGCACCGCACCTGCTGAAGGGCGAATACACCGATGGCGCGGGCCCGGGCATTGATCTCTACTCGATGCGCCAGCCGCTGGGTGTTGTGGCCGCAATCATGCCGTTCAACTTCCCCGCGATGATGCCGCTCTGGCATGTGGGGCCGGCGCTGGCCTGCGGCAATGCCGTGGTGCTGAAGCCGTCGGAGCGTGATCCGTCTGTGCCACTCATGCTCGCGGAGCTTTTCGTTGAGGCAGGCCTGCCAGCGGGCTGTTTCCAGGTGGTCAATGGTGACAAAGAAGCGGTGGACACGCTTCTGGATCATGACCTGATCGGTGGCGTGTCCTTCGTGGGCTCGACCCCGATTGCGCAATACATCTACGCCCGCGCCACCGCGAACGGCAAGCGCGCCCAGTGCTTTGGCGGCGCGAAAAACCATCTGATCGTTATGCCCGACGCCGATATGGATCAGGCTGCTGACGCGCTTGTCGGTGCTGGCTTCGGCGCGGCAGGCGAACGCTGCATGGCGATCTCTGTGGCCGTGCCTGTTGGTGAAGAAACCGCTGACCGTCTGATCGACAAGCTTGTCCCGCGCATCGAAAAGCTGAAGGTCGGCCCCTACACGGCAGGCGATGACGTGGACATGGGGCCGGTCGTCACCGGGGCCGCCAAACAGCGCATCATGGGATTGATCAACAAAGGCGTGGAAGAAGGCGCGGAGCTCGTCGTCGACAACCGTGACTTCTCTTTGCAGGGCTATGAAGACGGCTTCTTTGTCGGCCCGCACCTCTTTGACAAGGTCACGCCGGACATGGAGATCTACCGCCAAGAGATCTTCGGTCCGGTCCTCTCGACCGTGCGTGCGGGCTCCTACGAGGAGGCCATCGGTCTCGCGATGGACCACGAATATGGCAACGGCACCGCGATCTTCACCCGTGACGGAGATACGGCGCGCGATTTTGCCAGCCGGATCAACATCGGCATGGTGGGGATCAACGTGCCGATCCCGGTGCCGCTCGCCTATCACACCTTCGGCGGCTGGAAGAAATCCGCCTTCGGCGACCTGAACCAGCACGGCCCGGATTCGGTGAAATTCTACACTCGCACCAAAACCGTCACCTCGCGCTGGCCGTCCGGCATCAAAGAAGGCGCAG
>JBCCXT010000106.1:0-5283 GCA_039191215.1 Pseudomonadota bacterium | reverse complement strand
GCCGAGGGGCGGTTTGCCGAGTTTGAGGCGGAATTCCTTGCACAAAGGGCCGAGGGCGACCTTGAGCCTCTCTAGACCTCTCGCCCAGCGTCGGCCATATAGGAAGAGCAACAAAAACGGAGCGCAGCGTCTCGATATCCGCGCCTTTCTTGCCGATGATCACGCCGGGGCGCGCAGTATGCACGGTCACGCGGCATTTCCGGTGCGGGCGTTCGATGATCACCTTCGACACACCGGCCTGCTTAGCCTCGCCTTCGATGAATTCGCGGATTTTGATGTCTTCGAGCAGAAGATACCCGTAATCCTTTGTGTCGGCATACCAACGGCTGTCCCAGGTGCGGTTGACCTGCAGGCGCATGCCGATCGGGTTGACTTTATGGCCCATTAGGCTTGCTCCTCAACTTGGCGAACCTTGATGGTCAGTTCGGAAAACGGCTTTAAGATCCGGCCATACCGGCCGCGCGCCCGCGGACGTCCGCGCTTCATGACCAGGTTCTTGCCAACCCATGCTTCGGCGACCACAAGCTCATCAACATCAAGCCCATGGTTGTTTTCGGCATTCGCAATTGCCGATTGCAGGCATTTCTTGACATCACCTGCGATGCGCTTCTTTGAGAAGGTCAGATCGTTCAGCGCTTTTTCCACCTTCTTGCCACGGATCAGTGCGGCAACGAGGTTCAACTTCTGCGGGCTTGTACGCAACATGCGCGTCTTCGCCATCGCCTCATTATCCGCCACACGGCGGGGATTTTTATCCTTGCCCATGGCTTACTTCCTTTTGGCTTTTTTATCAGCCGCGTGGCCGTAATAGGTCCGCGTGGGTGAATATTCGCCGAATTTCTGGCCGATCATGTCCTCAGAAACATTCACAGGGATATGCTTATGGCCGTTATAGACGCCAAATGTCAGGCCCACGAATTGCGGTAGAATGGTCGAACGGCGCGACCAGATCTTGATCACTTCGTTGCGCCCAGACTCACGGGACTTTTCGGCCTTTTTGAGGACATAGCTGTCGACAAATGGGCCCTTCCAAACAGAACGCGACATTTAGCGCCCCTTCTTCTTGGCGTGGCGCGAGCGGATGATCAGCTTCGACGACGCTTTGTTCTTGTCACGGGTGCGGGCACCCTTTGTCGGCTTGCCCCAAGGCGTAACAGGGTGGCGGCCACCAGAGGTCCGACCCTCACCCCCGCCATGGGGGTGATCGACCGGGTTCATGACCACACCGCACACAGACGGACGTTTGCCCATGTGGCGCGACCGGCCAGCCTTGCCGAAATTCTGGTTGGAATTGTCGGGGTTCGACACCGCGCCAACCGTTGCCATGCATTCCTGGCGCACAAGGCGCAGCTCGCCCGAGCTCAGCCGGATCTGCGCGTAGCCGCCGTCACGACCGACAAACTGGGCGTAGGTACCCGCGGCGCGTGCGATCTGGCCGCCTTTGCCAGGCTTCATCTCGATATTGTGGACGATGGTGCCGATGGGCATGCCCGAAAAGGGCATTGCATTGCCGGGCTTGATATCGGCCTTCGCGCTTGCGACCACCTTGTCGCCAACAGCCAGGCGCTGCGGAGCGAGGATATAGGCCTGCTCTCCGTCCGTATAAGTCAGCAGCGCGATGAAGGCCGTACGGTTGGGATCGTATTCGATCCGTGTCACCACGCCGTCCACGTCCATCTTGCGACGTTTGAAATCAATGATCCGGTACAGACGCTTCGCGCCACCGCCGCGGCGGCGCATCGTGATCCGTCCGGTATTGTTCCGGCCCGCCTTCTTGGTCAAACCCTCGGTGAGGGATTTGACCGGGCGGCCTTTCCAAAGCTCCGAACGGTCGATCAGCACCAGCCCGCGCTGGCCCGGCGTCGTCGGTTTATACGACTTGAGTGCCATGCTTGCTCTCTTCCGTTTGCTTCGTGCCGGGTGGTCCCGGCGATCTGTTTAGTCGGTTGTGACACAACCAAAAGCCAAACCCCGGACGAATCCGGGGCTGAACCGATGCAGTCGTTTAGGGGAGGAATGCTTTGGGGTCAAGCAGATCGGACGAGCCGCTCTCACAGCAATCGGCGAGAGTTGCCGACGGCTGCGAGGCTAGGAGTTCAGCGAATTGAAGATCAGCCTAATGCGCGTCTTCTGCATAATGGCTCAGAGCTCACTGCCGCGCGCTGCACGTATTTCAAATGGCCGATGGCGGCTGCGAATTCCTGGTGCGCCGGTGAGCGATCGAGATAGTCCAGCAGTCGGTAGAGATTGATCGGATGCTTGGTGATCAATTCCTTGATGCGCTCAACCGCCTGGTCAAGCGGGTAGTTATCAATGAATAGGCAGGCCGTTTGTGTCGGTGTCAGTAGGTAATAGTCATCCGCCCGTTTGGGCGTGTAGCGCGTGATGTCAAAGGGGGATGCGCCAAGCGCGTGGGATTTTGGCATGATGACAGCGATCCCGGTGTCACCATGGCGCAGAACTGTGCCAGAGACTTGGCTAAAGCCAAGCGGTGTCAGCCGTTTGACCGCATGTCGGCGCATGGCGGGCGACAGCATATCAGCATCGGCACGATCATATTTCAGATCGTCAAAAACGGAAATCAATCCAAGCTTCGCGTCTGCCAATGCAAGGTAAGGGTCTGCGTCAATCGCGCTAATCGATTGGTGACAGGCCGCCAAGGTGTCTGCGGAAACGAAATAGGCCCCGGATGCTGCTGCAGCCGGGGCCCCAAAAAACCCTGCGAGCCGCCCGATCAAAGACCGGTCGACACGTCGATCGTGTTGCCCTCTTCAAGCGTCACATAGGCCTTTTTTACGTCCTTGCGGCTGCCCAGGCGGCCGCGGAAGCGTTTGACCTTGCCTTTGGTGATGGTCGTGTTCACGGCCTTCACCTTGACGCCAAAGAGCGCCTCAACGGCGTCTTTGATCTGCGGCTTGTTTGCCTCCATCGCGACTTCGAACACCACCGCGCCATTCTCTGACGCCATCGTCGATTTCTCGGTGATGACCGGCTTGCGGATCACATCGTATTGTTCTGGCTTCACGCTCATTTCAATCGAGCCTCCAGCGCTTCGACCCCTGCTTTGGTGAGCACAAGCGTGTCACGCCTGAGGATGTCATAGACATTGGCGCCCATCGACGGCAGCACATCGAGGCCTTCGATGTTCTGCGCCGCGCGGGCGAAGTTTTCATTGACCTGGGCCCCGTCGATCACCAGCGCCCGCTTCCAGCCAAGCTCCCGCACTTGTTTTGCGACAACTTTGGTCTTGGGCTCTGCGGCGACGGCCTCGTCAATGATCACCAATTGCCCGGCCTGCGCCTTAGCGCTTAGCGCGTGGCACAGCCCCAGCTTGCGGAATTTCTTCGGCAGGTCATGGGCGTGGCTGCGGGGCGTCGGGCCCTTGTAGACGCCGCCTTTGCGAAAGATGGGCGCGTTGCGGTCGCCGTGGCGCGCGCCGCCAGTGCCCTTCTGGCGGTAGATCTTCTTGGTCGAATATGAGGTCTCAGACCGCGTCTTTACTTTGTGTGTCCCGGCTTGCTTTTTGGCCCGCTGCCAGCGGACCATGCGATGCAGGATGTCGGCACGCGGCTCCAGCCCGAAGATCTCATCGCCGAGATCGACAGAGCCAGCCTTTTTTCCGTCCAGTTTGATGACGTCCAGTTTCATTATTCCTCACCTCCCTCAGCGGGGGCTTCGTCGACCTGGGGCTCCTCAACCTGAGGCGCCTCAGCCGGTGCATTGGCTTGCCGCAGCGCCGCTGGCAACGGGGCATTATCCGGAAACGGCTTTTTGACCGCGTCCTTAATCGTCACCCATCCGCCTTTTGAGCCCGGCACGGCGCCCTTGATCATGATCAGGCCGCGATCGGCATCGGTGCGCACCACTTGTAGGTTCTGCGTGGTGACCTTGGCGGCGCCCATATGACCGGCCATCTTTTTGCCTTTGAAGACCCGGCCCGGGTCCTGACACTGACCGGTGGAGCCATGGCTGCGGTGGCTGATGGAGACACCATGCGTTGCACGCAAACCACCAAAATTGTGCCGCTTCATCGCGCCGGCAAAGCCTTTACCGATCGAGGTGCCGGAGACATCAACAAACTGGCCCTCGAAATAATGCGCCGCAGTGATTTCCTCGCCCACGCCGATGAGGTTTTCCGGATCAACCCGAAACTCCGCGACCTTGCGCTTAGGCTCCACCTTGGCGGCGGCAAAATGGCCGCGCATTGGTGCCGAAGTTCGCTTTGCTTTCGCCGTGCCCGCGCCGAGTTGAACGGCCGAGTAGCCGTCTTTGTCGGCGGTCCGCTGCGCCACGACTTGAAGCTTATCGAGCTGCAGAACGGTGACGGGGATCTGCTTACCATCCGCCATGAACAGCCGGGTCATCCCGACCTTTTTTGCAATTACGCCAGAGCGTAACATATCGGTGCCCTCCCTTAGACCGAGATTTGCACGTCCACGCCTGCGGCGAGGTCGAGCTTCATCAGCGCGTCAACGGTTTGCGGTGTCGGGTCGACGATATCCAGCAGCCGCTTATGCGTGCGGATTTCCCACTGATCGCGGGATTTCTTGTCGATATGGGGCCCGCGCAGAACGGTGAATTTCTCGATCTTGTTGGGCAGCGGGATCGGACCGCGCACCTGGGCGCCTGTGCGTTTGGCCGTGTTCACGATCTCCTGCGTCGAGGCGTCGAGAACCCGGTAGTCAAACGCCTTCAGGCGGATGCGGATATTCTGGCTTTGGATGGCCATCTCATTTTCCTTTCAGTTGAGAGGAGGGGTTTGGTTTTTCCCTCTTCGAACCGCTTTGGTTTGGGCGCGGCCCTATTGGCCGCGTCCGGTCGTTCGAGGTGCCGGTTGGCGGGTTTGCGACCGCGCCCGCCTGTGGCTGGCAGGGCTTGCTTTTCGCAATCCCGCCGGGTCCGGCTGTCCGCGCGCTTACTCGATGATCTTCGAGACCACGCCGGCGCCGACGGTGCGGCCGCCTTCGCGGATGGCAAAGCGCAGGCCGTCTTCCATCGCAATCGGTGCGATCAACTCAACCGAGAAGCTGACATTGTCGCCCGGCATCACCATCTCGGTGCCCTCTTTGAGCTGCACCGTGCCCGTCACATCGGTCGTGCGGAAGTAAAACTGCGGACGGTAATTGGCGAAAAACGGCGTGTGGCGGCCGCCCTCTTCCTTGGTCAAGATATAGGCTTCGGCCTCGAACTTGGTGTGCGGCGTCACCGAACCGGGCTTACACAGCACCTGGCCACGCTCCACGCCGTCCCGGTCAACACCCCGCAGAAGCGCGCCGATGTTGT
>JBCCXT010000105.1:0-5477 GCA_039191215.1 Pseudomonadota bacterium | reverse complement strand
TTGGTTTCGATCTGACCCGGCGCGAGGCAGAGCCGGATGGTCTTTTGGCCGCCATCCGGGCCGAGGCTGGCCACAATCTTCCCGTGATCCGGTTTTTCCACGATCATGATCGGCGGATGGTGGCGCCGCTCGTGGGTGACCCGCGCGTGGCCAAAGTGATCCTGCGGCGCAACCCGCTCGACAGCTATATCTCGCGCAAAATTGCCGCGCAGACCGGGCAATGGCGGATGACCGACAGCCGGGCGGGAATGTCGCAGAAGATTGAATTTGAGCCTGCTGAGTTTCAGGCCATGCTGGATGAGTGGTCGGATTTTGCCGCGAGGCTGCGCCATCTGCTGCAAGCCCAGGGTCAGACCGCATTTGAGATCGGCTATGACGATTTGCAGGACAAAGCCGTGCTGGCCGGCTTGTTGCGGTTTTTGCGGGTCGAGGCAGAGATCGATCCAACAGGCTCCAAACTCAAGCCGCAGAACCCCGGCGGGCCGCGCGAAAAGGTTTCCAACCCGGATGAAATGAAGGCTAAAATCGCAAAGTTAGACCCGTTTTTGCTTGATCGATCTGGCACGGTTGAGCGCCCGCGCGGTCCAGCGGTCAAACGGATCGTGGTCACCGAGGGGCCCGGCCTTATGTGGATGCCTGTGCCCGGCGTGGCCGAGGACGAGATGCAAGCCTGTCTTGCCGATCTGGGGGGGTATGACAGCGATGCAGCCGCGCCGGTATCCGGTCTGAACCAGCGTGCGCTTCGGCAGTGGATGCGGCGCCATCCCGGGCACCAGAAGTTCACCATCATCCGCCATCCCCTGGCCCGCGCGCATACGGTATTTTGCGCCTCGGTTCTGCCGCGCCTGCCCATTCATGCGGAAACCCGCCGTCGCCTGCGAAAGCGCTACGACATCCCGCTTCCGCAGGATTGGCCGGCGCCAGAATATGACCAGAAGGCGCATCGAGCGGCCTTCGGCGCATGGTTGCGATTCTTGAGCTCTTGTTTGGCTGGTCAGACCAGTTTGACCCCGCCTGCCCCATGGGTCGGCCAGCTTACATGTCTGCAAGGCATCGGCACATTTGCGCTGCCGGATCATATATTGCGCGCTGAAGACTTGGCGGCGGGTCTAGCACGCCTCAGCCTGCGCAAACCCGCGCCACCGCTTGGCCAGGACAGCCCATTTGAACTTGGTGCGATCTATAATGCCGAGCTGGAAGCGCTGGCGCGTCAGGCCTATCGGCGCGACTACGTCTTTTTCGGCTACGAGGATTGGCCCGCGGCCGATTACGCCGCCTGAGGGGCAGCACCTTCGGTGATCAATGTGTGCAGGGCCACGGGGTCGGTATTGGCCCGCAACTTGGTGCAAAGCGCCTCATTGCGCAGTGTTCGTGACACAAGCGCCAGCGCCTTTAGGTGATCCACACCGGAATCAGCCGGCGCGAAGAGAGCAAAAATCAGATCGACTGGCTGACGGTCCACTGCGTCGAAATCAATCGCGTGTTCGAGCTTTAAAAAGGCGCCGTTTACCGCCTCAAGACCGGCAAGCCTTGCATGTGGCAGCGCCACGCCTTGGCCCACACCAGTCGGCCCCAGGCTTTCCCGCTCTTGCAGGGCGTCGAAAATCTCGGTTTGCGGCTTATCAACCAAGCCCGAGGCGAGCTCCGCGATCTTTTGCATCAGTCGCTTTTTGGATGTCACGTCCGACAGGACGCGCACGGCCTCTGGGCGCAGCAGGCTAGGCAGATCCATATTTGTCCCCATCCCGGCCTGTCCCGGCCAGTGTAAAGTCACGTGCGCGGATCGATCCAGCCCACATTGCCATCATCGCGGCGGTAGACCACGTTGACCCGATCCTGTCCTTCGTTGCGAAACACCAAAAGCGGTGCCCCGGCCAGTTCCATCTGCATCACCGCCTCGCCAACCGACAGCGAGGGTATCGTTGTCTCCATCTCAGCCACGATGATCGGCTGAAGCGTCTCCGGCTCCTCCTCAGCGCTACCAGAGTCGGACGCGGCGAGGATATACGAGGCGCCTTCGGAGATTTCAACGGGTTGCTCACGCGCTCGGCTATGGTCCTTCAGACGCCGCTTGTAGCGGCGCAACTGCTTCTCCATCTTGTCGCAGCACTGATCAAAAGCGGCGTAAATGTCATGCGCGGAGGCTTTGGCGGCACAATTGAGCCCGGTTGATAAATGAACATTCGCTTCGCACACAAACTCCGCACCGCTCTTGGAGAAGATCACATGGGCATCGGTCGGTCGCCCGGAATACTTCTCCATCGCCGCGCCTAGACTGTCCTCCACATGGGTTTGCAATGCCGCGCCAATTTCTATGTGGCGGCCTGAGACCTTAGTCCTCATCCGTCCTCCCTTCCCGTATCGTCATGGCGATGGATGCCGCCGGCCCGCGCCCGCCTGAGAGGGCTGGATACGATCTTGAAGATGGTCCGGGCAAAGACGTCATCCCCGCCATTTGGCGCCAGAAGCCGGGCCCATGTCAACTCTGAGACGTGGGGCGCGGCCAGTTCACAGCCGATCCGCAAAGCGCTGCCATGGCTGCCCGCGCTCATCCGATCCGGAAGCCTTGGCCGAGATAGACGCGGCGAACATTTTCGTCCTGCACCACGTCATCGGCACTGCCCGACATCAAAATCGCGCCATCATGTAGAATATAGGCGCGCTCCACGATCTGCAGGGTCTCGCGCACATTGTGATCGGTGATCAAAACACCCAAGCCGCGGGTTTTCAGATCACTGACCAGGGCGCGAATCTCAGCCACAGCGATCGGGTCGACCCCGGCAAAGGGCTCATCGAGCAGCACATAGGCAGGATTGGCGGCCAAACAGCGGGCGATTTCGACCCGGCGCCGTTCGCCGCCTGACAGCGACAGCGCCGAGGCGCGGCGCAAATGGCCGATTGAAAACTCGCTGAGCAATTCTTCCAGCCGATCGAGCCGTGTGCGACGCTCCGGCTCGGCTATTTCAAGAATCGCCATGATGTTGTCTTCGACCGACAGGCCGCGAAAGATCGACATTTCCTGCGGCAGATATCCGATCCCGGCCTTGGCCCGGCGATACATCGGCAAAAGGGTAACATCCTGGCCGTCCAGGGTGACCGTTCCGCCATCCGGTGTAACAAGCCCGGCAATGGCATAAAAGCACGTCGTTTTGCCCGATCCGTTCGGCCCTAAAAGTGCCACCACCTCTCCCCGGCGCAGCGTCATCGAGACGTCGCGGATCACCGGCCTGCGTCGGTAGCTTTTGCGCAGATGTTCGACGACAAGACCCTGGCCGCCTTCCGCGACCCGCAGGTTCATTGATCCTGCCCTTGCAGCGTGGTGCGGACGCGGCCTGAGACCGTGCCGGACCCGGTAGCAAGATCGACAACCATCCGGTCCCCGGCAATTGCAGTCGGACCTTGCGTGACCAGCACATCACCGCTCAGCGTCAGGTTGGCATCGGTCACGGTGTATTCGGCCTCGCTGCCCTCGGCGGCATCATCGCCCCGGGTAACCAGCACCCCGCCGCTGGCAACAACACGGTCGATGTCATCGCCGCTATAGATGATCTCGACCTCACCGGCGGTCATGCGTAGGTCACCCTGGATGATCAGCACGTTACCGGCAAAGACGGCATTGCCGTTTTCACGATCGACGGTCAGAGAATCCGCTGTAACTTCAACCGGTTGGCTTCCATCATGGGCCACGCCGCCGAAGCCAATGCCAACTTGCGCCAAGGCGGCCTGCGCCGCGCAAAAGCTCAGCACGCAAAGCATGACGGCGGTCAGGGTTTTCATGGACGCTCCTCACCCGGTTGCGGTTGATATAGCATCCGAACCCCGCCGGTGAAATGCATTTGGGCTGAGGCATCCACGCGCATCTGCCCGGCATCGAGGATTAGGCCTGGCCCTTCGACGGCGATCGGCCCTGGCGTTTCGACCATCAACACCGCCAGCCCAAACCGCATCTGTTCGGTTTGAAGCCGCATCCCATCGGTGCGCCGGACCAGCACCCCGCCGGAAAGCTCGGCAATCTCGTTGCTCATATCGATCAGTGCGCCGCCCGCTTCAAGCAGCGCCTCAAGCCCGGGCTCCAGCGTTAACCGGGCCGAGATTGTCTCCGCCGTGAAAAGATCGGTCGCATCGGCCAGTGGTGCGGCCTCTTCGGCGGCAAACCGCAGCGCCTGGCCCCCCTCGAGGATACCGGCAAATCTGGGTCGGCCGAGGCGTTGCTCATCGGCCAGCTCGGCAACATCGATCTCTGACACGATCAGGGCATCAGCCGGGTCCGGACGGCCGGAAAACAGAAAGAGCGTCGACAGCACCCCGATTGCGACCAGCGGCAAGATGATTTTCACCCAGGCCACGATGGTCGAATACCGATTGGGTGCGATCCTAGTGATCAAAGATGTCGATCTCCGGCCAACCTGACAGGTCCAAAAGCGCGCGCGCGGGTAGGAAATCGAAACAGGCCTCGGCGATCTGCAAGCGGCCTTCGCGGTCCAATCGCGCGTCGAGCGCGTCTTTCAATTGGTGCAAGTATAACACATCCGATGCGGCGTAGGACAGTTGCGCCTCGGTCAGCTCTGCCGCGCCCCAATCGGAGCTTTGGCTGGCCTTGGAGATGTCGATGTCGAGAATCTCCTGGACAAGATTTTTCAGCCCGTGCCGGTCAGTATAGGTCCGCACCAGTTTCGAGGCGATCTTTGTACAGTAAACTGGTGCTGCCAGTGCGCCGAAGGCGTGAAACAGCACGGCGATGTCGAACCGGCCGAAATGAAAAAGCTTGAGCCGGTCCGGGTCGGTCAAAACGGCAGCCAGCTCAGGCGCTTCCTGCTGGCCGTTTTCGATCTGCAGAAGATGGACCTTTTCGGACCCGTCGCAAATTTGCACAAGGCAAAGTCGGTCGCGATGCGGGTTCAAGCCCATCGTTTCGGTATCAATGGCAACGACGGGGCCCAGGCCGTGTTGCGCCGGCAGGTCACCCTTATGAAGCACAGTTTTTGGCAAAGCTCCCTCCGCTCGGCGACAAAGCTCAAACCGGCGCAGGGAATGTGGGCCAATCTATACCCGCACGGTGCCCCGGGGCCGTGGGCCGGAAATGTGTTGGTCCCCGGGAGAGGCACATAGCTGCCGTATCCTGGGACAGCATGGAACACCGAAAGCGACGGCCTTTCAAGGGCTTCAGCTGGAATTTTTGTTCCAAATCATTTCATCACGCCCCAAAGCACACCGTATGCTAGGGCGGATAGAAAGGTGGATGCTGGTGGCGCGGGCGCTCCACAAGCTTGATGGACGATAGATTCCCGGATTTGCGCCAGGCAAGCATTTTGACGGCGGTGGTCCTTGGCTTCATATGCGTGGAGATGGGGACGACCGCGATCGGTGGTTTTTGCCATACACATCATTCGGTCGGCGCCATGAAGTGGGCCTAGGCGGCTGTCCAGCGGTGTCGCTAAAGGAGCCGCGGCAGGAGGCGGAGAAATGGCGCGGCGTAG
>JBCCXT010000104.1:0-5555 GCA_039191215.1 Pseudomonadota bacterium | reverse complement strand
GCCGGAGGGCGCGTTCTTCGACCTGGCCTCCGCCTGGCTCGGGTGGGACAGTGTCGCAGGTGAGAGGATCATGCAACCGGAAGTACCGGGCCTGCCCGACACGGTTGAGGCATTGACCTCCACGCCGCGCAAATACGGCTTTCACGGCACCGTCAAGCCACCTTTTGCTTTGGCCGAAGGTCACAGCTTCGCTGAACTGGACCAGGCGACCCGCGCGTTCTGCGCGGGCCATGAGCCCGTTGTGATCCCAAAATTGCAGCTGCGTCGTGTGGGCGGCTTTGTCGCCGTTACCCCGTCGGAGCCATCCGCCGCACTGGCCGATTTCGCGGCGGCAACCGTGGCTGCACTGGATGCTTTTCGCGCGCCGCCTTCGCCGGTTGAGCTCTCGCTACGCCGCCAAGCTGGCCTCAGCCCGCGGCAGGAGACGCTGCTGAGTAAGTGGGGCTACCCTTATGTGATGGAAGAGTTTCGCTTCCACCTAACCCTGACCGGCCGCACGGGTCAGGCCGATGCTGTCTGTGCAGCGTTGGAAGATCATTTTGTTCCAGCGCTGCCGCGTCCCTTCGTGATCGACAGTCTTGCAGTGATGGGTGAGGATTTCGACGGCATGTTTCACCTGATCGAACGCTACGCCCTTTCCGGATGAAGTGCCGCTGCGGCGGCGGCCACGCTATCGGCCAGAGGCCCCGAATTATCGATGGTGATTGTCGTCACGCCCGGAGGCATCACAGGTCTCGGCCGAACAAGCCGCTGGTCGAACTCTTGCCCAGGCTTGCGGCCCCGCTGCGCCAAAGGAGGGGCGCGTATCTTCGCGTTGGCCGTCGCAGGCAGCACGACCAAATTCTCAAACTATGCGTCGGCGTCCCGCACAACCCCGCGTGAAATGTTCGCCAATACATCCCTGTCGCGCGCCAACACCTTATGGACGTCCTTCGGGATAGCGTAGCGAAGGGCATGAGCCGTCCAATAAAGCGCAAAACGCCACCCGCTGCACGGGCCGCAAAGAGACAATCGGAAATCGGCTCAAAGTCCTCATCAGCTGCGCTTACGTCTCCGGTGATAACCCGGCGCGCGCGATGCAGGTCTGGGCGCGCGACACATAGCGCCTCCATGAGGCTGTCCTTGCCGACACCGGATGGGCCGACAGGGACACCGACAACGACACCGACAACGACAACGACACTGATACGCCCCGCCATCACACGGCCTGCGAGGTGAATTGTGACACACCGAACCATCGAATTCACAACGCGACGAAAGTCTTTCAGGCCGGATAGCCCTGACCGCAAGTGCAATTGGTGAAAGATTGATGACGCGGAACGCATTGCTTGTTGCACGCGATCCGCGGCGCGCTGCTCAACCAGGTCGGCCGGATCCACCAAAACACGACAATGCGATTGCTGATGCCCGCCAGAATATCGGACGCTCGTGCCGTCTTGGCTCAGCCAACGGTTTTGGCTCGCAGTGCTTTTGCCCGTTCATCGTCAATCTCGTCGGCCGCTTTTCCTTTGGCGGGCTAGGGCGGCAATATCAGGTTACTCTTTTAGCGAACCGGGCCACTCTACGCCTCAAATGCCGCGATCTGGGCGGTTCATGTTTTGACCCACGACTTCACCCAGGCGTGGCATCACCGTCCAACACAGCATTGATCGTTTGCCGTGACTGCCGGGCCGAAGGCTCTGGGATCCAGATCAATCCTTTCGACGGCAGACACCCGCTAAGCCCATTGCCCGAGCGGTTTTTCGCTTTAGATCGCCAAGGTAAGTCAAAAAAAACAAAACGCGCCCCTGAGGGGCGCGTTTCGTCCAGCAAAATCAGCGCGGCTTTACGCTGCTTCTGCGGCCAGTGCTTGCATGCGACGCTCGCTTTCCTCCCGGCTCAACGCCACGGATGTACGCACCCCATTGGCGACGAAGGTCATCAGACCGCCGACAACCCGTTCGTTTGGATCGATGCCGGCACAGCTCAGAACCTCACGGCCGTCGCGCGAGCGCGCCCAGCGTGCGATCTGATCTGGACCGTTGCCATACTTCTTGTCATCAGCGATGGCATCATCCAACGCAGCCAGCACTACGGCTGCAAATAGTTTTCGTGCACGTTGACCCTGTTCAAAGTTGTAGGCCGTGCCATCAACGAAATCTCGCATTCCGTCGTCCTTTTTTTGCTCTTGCGTTTTTTTGGCGTGGCGACCGTTATGCCCAAAAAATGCCCGATTCTGGCATGCGATTTTAGCAAATCAGCCATTCCTATCATGCATAGCTTGTGGATAGATACTACACAACCCGGTGTATTGCCACCCTTTAGACCCCAGGATATAGGATTGCGAAGAATTCTAACAAGTAGCTCTCACAAGGATTGTCGGAGGAGCGAGCCATGCCAAAGATCAATGGCAACGAGATTCGCCCAGGAAACGTCCTGGAGCACAATGGTGGCCTTTGGGCGGCTGTGAAGGTCGATCACGTGAAACCAGGCAAGGGCGGAGCTTTTGCCCAGGTCGAGCTGAAAAATCTGCGCAGCGGCTCAAAATTGAATGAGCGTTTTCGCTCCGCCGACAAAGTCGAGCGCGTGCGGCTGGAACAAAAAGACCAGCAGTTTCTCTATGAAAGCGACGGCATGCTTGTTTTCATGGATACAGAGACTTACGAGCAGATTGAGCTGCCATCCGACATCCTGGGCGACCGTCGCCCGTTTTTGCAGGATGGCATGACCATCCAAATCGAGTATTACGAGGCCGAGGCGCTAAATGCGACCTTGCCGCAGAAAGTGACCTGCACGGTGGTTGAGACCGAACCTGTTGTGAAAGGGCAAACCGCCGCCAACAGTTTCAAACCGGCCATGCTGGATAATGGGGTGAAGGTGATGGTCCCGCCTTTTGTCGGCCAAGACGAAGCCATCGTCGTCAACACCGAGACGATGGAATATTCCGAGCGCGCCTGAGCCTCAGTTCAACTTCAGTTGCCGGACCAGGGCCCGCGCGGCGTGGTTCCTTGAGATTCAGTCTCAGCGGGCCGTCTGCGCCCGGCGCTCGGGATGCGAGAGGACTGCAGATCGCGGCGGATCGGCGCTGGCACCGTGCTTTCGCGGGAATAGGAACGGATCGGGCCGTCGGCAAACTGATCACGCCCGGCCGCAGCGCCCGTTGGCCGCGTTTCCGCATGCGGCGGCGCGCCATGCGTTTGGGTCCAGTAATCCGGGCCGCCGCGACGCAGCCAGAGCGGCAGTAGAAGCGCTACACCGGCAATAAAGCCTCCCGCATGGGCCCAATAGGCAACGCCGCCGCCTGCCGCACCTGACGCGGCACCATTGACAAGCTGCAAGGCAAACCAAAGACCCAATACAATCCAGGCAGGGATCGTGAAAATCCGAAAGATAACAACCAATATCACCAATATGTCGACGCGTGCGCGGGGAAACAAAAGAAGATAACCGCCCATCACCCCGGCGATGGCGCCGGATGCGCCGACCACCGGCACGGTCGAGGACGCATCGGCCCAAACCTGGGCGTATGCGGCCGCCACACCAGCGGCCAGGTAGAAGATCAAAAAGCCGATATGGCCGAGTTGATCTTCGATATTGTCGCCGAAGATGTAGAGAAACAGCATGTTCATGATCAGATGCAGCCAGCCGCCATGCAGAAACATGGATGTCAGCAGGGTCTGGCGCTCAAGACCAGTGGAGACCTCTGCGGGAACCAGCGCCCATTCCCCGTAAAACGCAAAGAGCGCCCTCGGGTTTGACGAAAGCTCCGGAAAATACATCAAAAACACGACGATGTTCGCCGCGATCAGCGCCCAGGTGATGAACGGTACTCGCATGGACGGGTTATGATCGCGGATTGGAAACATGGATATGAGTTGGGCAGAGCGCGGCCTAAGTCAACCGCGCGGGCCCCTCATTCGTAGTCTTCCGCAACCAGCGCGAGCCGTATCTCACGCCGCACCATTTTGCGGACATTGCGCGTGATCCTCTGGCCGAGTGCTCCCTGCAATTCCTCCCGCACGACCTGTGCTACCAATTCGCGCAAGGCCACTTCGTCCAAACTGGCCAGTGCTTCGGCGGCCTCTTGCTCCGGCTCATAATCCTCATCAGCCAAGCCAGGACGCCCACCCGCTTGCTCGGGCGGATGCGTTCCATCACCAATGTCGCCCAAAGGGGCAGTATCAGCGCCGGTATCGGGCGCGGCCCCAGCCCCGTCCGGTTGATCGGCATCGGACGGCGCATCGATTTCAGAATGTTCCGCCAATGCCTCCGGTGTGTCCGGCGCCGCAGCGTCGGTGGCCAAATCTGTTTGGGCGGCAGGCACGAAAACGGGCGCGACCGGCTCTTGCGGGTTGATCGGATCGATCATTGCGTCGCGGCGCAGCGCTCGGCTGAAGACTGCGGTCGATGTAAGCGCGATGGCTGCGGCCTCAGCACTATTATCGTCCGCCTGCGGCGTGTCTGCGGGTTCGTCTTCGGCGGGTGAGGCGGCTTCGTCGCTCCTTGCTTGACGCGCCTCGGCCATCTCAATCGCCGGCCGCACGCTGTCGATGTCGCTCCACTCCTCATCGCCGGTCTCGGATTCGAATGCCGGGACGTCATCACTTCCGTCACGGTTGGCAAAAGGCGGCATGGCAGCGTCTGACAACGGCTCGTCCGCATCGGCCGATGGCTCTTCGACACTGGCGATGGCCTCTCCTGAAATTCCACCCAAAATGGCGGTCAAACCGAAATGGTCGGCGTCGGGCGTGCCCATGAACGCCTCGACAACCTGGCTGACCGGCGCATCCATGCCGTCATCCGTCGCGTCGATCGGTTGGTCGTTCTCCTCAGCATCGTGACCAGCGAAATATGCGGATGCTTCCGCCTCCGTCTCGCCGAGCTCGGGCTCTGCGTCACCGGAGGCTTCTGCCGGAAGCTCTTCGCCGTCCTGCGCTTCCGGCTGTGACTCATCTGTTTGTTGGTCGTTGAGATCATCCAACTCATCGGCCTGCGCGTCCAGCATAGCAGCATCCTCAGCCACGACCTCATCGGTCAGTTCATCCGTTCGGTCATCGGCATCCTTAAAGGTGACCGACGTGAAATAAGGCCTGTCATGGGTCGCTTGAGCATCATCGGCTTCGACCTCACCGGCCCCTTCGGTTGTGAAATCCTCTTGGGTCTCGGCGGCATCCGCAGTCTCAGGCATCAATGCCTCATCGGATGCGGCTGCGGCCTGAGCTTCATCAAACACCGCATCTGCCTGGGCCTCAGATACCTCATCTGCTTGCGCGGCATCTAATTCTTCTTCGGCTTGCGCCTCGTCTAACGCTTCTTCGGCTTGTGCCGCGTCTAACGCTTCTTCTGCTTGCGCGTCATCCAATTCTTCTTCTGCTTGCGCGGCGTCTAATGCTTCTTCGGCTTTTGCCTCGTCTAACGCTTCTTCGGCTTGTGCGTCACCCAATTCTTCTTCTGCTTGTGCCGCGTCCAATTCTTCTTCTGCTTGTGCCTCGTCCAATGCATCTTCTGCTTCTGCCTCGTCTGACGGATCGTGAATCTCGATGTGGTCGGACGGCTCGTCAACCTCGTCGTGGTCT
>JBCCXT010000103.1:0-5811 GCA_039191215.1 Pseudomonadota bacterium | reverse complement strand
CTGAGCGCGCATAAGAGCGCGGCAAGCCAGGCGAGGGCAACAAAGCCGGAGGTCGTGGCGGCAGCGTGCGTGGCTGTGTCAGACAGGGCCCCGAAACTCGCCGTGCCGCCCGCCCGCGTATAAGCACCTGCCGCAAGGCCACCGACCGCTGCCACCCAGATCAGGCCGGAGAGCCGCGAAATCGCATTGTTCACGCCCGAGGCGATGCCCGATTGCGTGTCGTCGACGGCGCCCATCACTGCGGTTGAGAGCGGGGCAACGACCATCGCCATCCCAAGACCCACAAGGCACATGGCCGGAATAACGCCTGTCCAGAATGACTGGGATGGCGCCACAAGGGCAAGACCGGCATAGCCGAGCGCAACAAGCGACGCGCCGGCACAAAGCAACGGGCCCGGTCCAAATCGATCTGCCAGACGTCCCATGCGTGCCGAGAGCGCCGAGATAAAAACCGACAGGGGCGCAAAGGCTGCGGCCGACTGAAATTCGCCGATGCCCCAGCCGGTGATCATCGTCATCGGCAGAAAGAACAGGACGATATTGAGCGCACCGTAGAGCGTAAAACACAAAAGGTTCACCACCCAGAAATTCCGCCGGGCAAAGAGCGACAGAGGCATCATGGGGGCTGGGGTGCGGGCCTCGAAGAGCACAAATGCGCCGAGCAATGCGGTGCCCGCGCAGATCCAGAGACCGGGCACGGCAGGCGCGCCATGATCCAGTGATGTCAGCCCCCAGGCCAAAGCCAAAAGCGACACCGTAATCAGAACCGCACCCCCGTAGTCGAGAGGCGTGTCAGGTGCGACCGGGTCGGATTTCACGTGCCGTCGCAGCAGGAAAAGGGCCGCCAACCCCAGCGGCAGATTAACCGCAAAGATCCAGCGCCACATGTCCGGCCCGCCCAGGCTGAGCGCCAGACCGCCCACTATGGGGCCCAGGGCCGTTGTGAGTGCGGATGCGGCCGCCCAGATGCCGATTGCGCGACCGCGTTCCGATTTGGGATAGGCGCGCGCTATCAGCGCGAGCGAGCCAGGCACCATGATCGCGGCCCCGACCCCCTGGATGGCGCGCATCACAATCAGAAAGCCCGGACCGGGTGCAAGCGCGCAGAGAACCGAGGCCCCAACAAAGGCGGCAATGCCAAAGCCGAACATGCGCGCCAGGCCAAACCTGTCACCCGCCGCCCCGCCGACAAGGATCAAAGCGGCGAGGGTGAGCATATACGCGTTGTGCACCCATTGCGCCTGGACAAGTGAAGCGCCGAGCGTATCGCGGATGGCGGGAATGGCGATGGCGATCACCGTGCCATCGATAAAGCCAAGCGCCGATGCCAGAATGGCCGCGATCAGCAGATATGTCCGCGCGCGCGGCTCGCAGAACTCTGAATGAAAAACAGGCGCCGAAGCACCCAGCTCCGACGCCTGTTCGTCTGTCATGCGCGTCGACTTACGAAGCTGTGTCCGCCTTGGCCGCGGCCGGATTCGCCGTTTCCGGCTTGGTCCCGCGGCCCGGGTTTAAAGGGTCGTCTTGACGTTGCACCGACCCTTCGAAATGGGCACCGCTTTCGATCGCGATGGTTTTGTGAATGATATCGCCTTCGACCCGCGCGGTGGAGGTCAGGCGTACTTTCAAGCCGCGCACGCGGCCGACGATGCGCCCGTTGATGACCACATCGTCGGCGGTGACTTCGCCCTTGATTGTGGCCGATTCACCGATGGTCAGCAGATGGGCGCGAATATCGCCTTCGACGGTGCCCTCTACCTGGATATCTCCGGTGGTTTTCATATTGCCGGTGACGTGCAGATCCGCCGATAGCGTGGATGCGGGGGGCTTGGCTTTGGATGCCACAGGTTTGCTGTCTCCTGGTGCTGGTGGTGCAGAAGGGGTCGGTTTAGGGGCGACCGGGCTGGCCGCATCGGTTGCTTTCGGCCCGGGTTCGTTGATTTTGCTTTTAGAAAACATCGTTTGCAGCCTTGATATAGATCATGGGGTTTACGGGTCGCCCGTTGATGCGCACTTCGTAGTGGAGATGGGTGCCGGTCGACCGACCAGTGCTACCCATATCAGCTATGTGATCGCCGCGCGAGACCCTTTGACCCTTTTTCACACGGTTCCGCGTGTTATGCGCATAGACCGTTTCAATACCGAACGCATGTTGGATAATGACCACGCGCCCATAGCCTGATTTCCAGCCCTCAAACTCCACCACGCCATCTGCGGTTGCAAAGATATCGGTGCCGTGACGCCCCGCGAAATCGACACCGGAATGCATCCGGCGCCCGCCCGTAAAGGGATCACGGCGATATCCAAAACCAGAAGTCATGCGCACCGCTGCCCGCGTCGGAGCGGCGAAGGGTGCCTGCTCGGCGGCAATGCGGTAAAGGTTGAGTGTATCCATCTGGCTCAGCAGACGGTTCGCCCGCACCGTGTCGGGCGAAGGTTCTTCTCCGCTGGTGGAAAAGGTCAGCGGCGTGAGCGGACCGCCTTGCCCCGAATAGCCGCGCCGCACCTGCTCTATAATCTGATCCGTCGGCATGCCTGCCTGACGAAACATCTTGTCGAGCGGTTCGACAGAGACGGCCATCGCCTCTTCGAGTTGGCGGAAAATCTCGTCGTTCTGATCTTTCATCAGAGCGATTTCGAGCTCCATATCCTCGGCACGGTCAAGCGCGGCTTGTGCATCCTGGTGGATCTTGTCACGTTCGGCCGCGGTCTCTGCCAAAGCCTCGGCCAGGAACGTCACCGGTGCACTGGCCCCCAGGCCCGATCCGGGGTTTGCCGCCAGCACCTCGGCCTTTTCTTCCTTGATCGATGCCAGATCCCGGCGCAACGCTTCCCGATGGTTCATCGTATCGCGCAGGGTCGTTTGGATCACCTCGATTCCGGTTTCCAACTCGCGTCTGTGGGTCTCGGATTCCAACAGCTGCGATTGCATCACCGAGATCTGATTGAGTGCTGCGTTGAACCGCTCTTGCGCGGCAAGGGCTTCTTCGATCCGCAGATCGCGTTCGGCTGACAGCACATTCAAGCGCTCTTGGTAGAGCGCCTGATCCCGTTTCGCCTGTTCCCGAAAATTGCCCGCGCCGATCGAATCCATCAACAAGATCGCCGTGGCAATGATCGCCCAGGACACAATAAGCGCCCCGCCCGCAAAAGCCAGCAGCTGTGTGCCCGGGCGCAGTCGAATGAACCGCGTGTCGGTATCTGATTTCAGAAATACTCTGCGTTCGGGAAAGTACCGCTCGAGCAGAGAATGTAATTTTATTGCCAGACGAGTTCGCACGCGCCCTTCCTTGTCCCATCCCAGTCGTGACGGCATCCACCAGCCTGCACTGGCTCATTTTCCGTCCCGGGTTCTTTATCCACAGCCACGATATTGGGCAAGGTTATTGTCCAATTCTGTTACCAAACCGCCCAATAAACATGCCGTTTGGCAAAAAACCGCCGATTCCCGAGAGGTTGCGAGCCCAGTTTGCCCAGACGTTTTCGCCTATTTTTTAGGCAGTCTGTGGCGCTTTATCTGGCACAAGCGGCCAGTAAAAGTCTGGCGGGATGCCGGCTTCGGCACGCTTTTCCTCGTTGAAGGGCGGTTTCAAACCCCCATGGAAGTAGCGTCGTACCAACTCGTGAAATTTGTCTGTCGGATCGATGTTGTCGCGCCCGCACAGAAAGTTGAACCATTTCGCCCCGTAAGAGACGTGGTGCACCTCTTCGGCGTAAATAATCTCCAGCGCATCGACGGCCGATTGCGCGCCGGCTTTGCGAAACAGCTCGATCATGCCGGGTGTCACATCCAGCCCGCGCGCCTCGAGCACCATGGGAACGACGGCGAGGCGACCCATCAGATCCTCGGCTGTATCGGCGGCGGCACGCCACATGCCTGCATGCGCGGGCAACGCGCCATAATAACTGCCATTCTCTTCAAGACAGTCGCACATCAGATTGAAATGTTTGGATTCTTCGTCGGCCGATTTGACCCAGTCATCAAAGAAACCAATCGGCATGGGGATGTGCGAAAAGCGCGCGATGATATCCCAATGCAGATCGACGGCATTCAGTTCGATATGGGCAACCGCGTGCAGCAGCGCGTTGCGCCCGGCTTCTGAACCGGGCTTGCGACGCGGCACATCCCGAGGCGACAGCAATTCGGGCCGCGCGGGGCGCGAGGGGTAGTCAGGTGGCGCGGCGGTGCCGACGGGTATCTCGGGGGCATCGCCTGCACGCGACGCCCGCCATTCGGCCGCATGCGCCTGTGACACAGCGGTTTTCCTGCGCCCGTCGGCCGTGGTCAGAACCTCGACCGCACGCTCTGCCAGCGAGGCCGTCACGTCAGCCAAGCTCTTTGACAGCGGCCAGAACCGCATCAACATGGCCGGGCACTTTGACCTTGCGCCAGACCTGGGCGACCTTTCCTTGCGCATCGATCAAAAAGGTCGAACGTTCGATGCCCATGTAGGTCTTGCCATACATGCTTTTTTCTTTCCAAACGCCATAGTCTTCGCTGGTCGATCCGTGTTCGTCAGACAAAAGTGGCACAGTCAGCTCGCGCTTTTTGACGAATTTGTCATGGCTTGCAACGCTGTCTTTTGAGATGCCAAAAACGGCCGCGCCAGCCTCTTCAAACGCGGCTTTGCTCTCGGAAAATCCAACGGATTCTTTTGTGCAGCCCGGCGTATCATCGCGCGGGTAAAAAAACAGAACGACCGGGTGTCCTTTTAACTGGGACAAGCTGACCTCTTCGCCACCATCGCGCGGCAGTGTAAATTCCGGAGCCATGTCGCTGACATCCACCATCGGGAAACCTCACTCATATCTAGACATCTTCAAGGGATTGTGGGTTTCATACTAGGACGCGGCCCGCAAGAATAAAGGCAACATGCCACAACATCTCATGGCCCATTCGCAGTGTCTGATCTGATCCGCCCCGGCCGAGAGGCCCGATTGCGTAAACTGCGCCGGATGCGCCGCGCCCGTCGTGCGCGCCGGGCGGGCAAATGGTCGATCCTGAGCCTGTCCGTGATTGGCATTCTGTCCGGGCTGGCTGTGCTGCTGATCCTTGATCAGACGGTCCGCGCGCCGGAATGGCTGCGCGAGCGCATCGCAAGCCGGCTCGAACAGAATATGGGCGGTTTGCAGATGTCGTTCGGTGACGTTCAGATGGTCATTCACGAAGGATGGCGTCCGCGGGTTTCGCTGCGCGACGTTGTGATCACCGAAGCCGATGGTCGCCCTATCCTGACCTTGAGCGATCTGCGGTCGTCTGTGGCAATGCGGCCGCTGCTGCGGGGGCAGGTTCAGCCAAAGCAGATTGAGATGACGGGCGCGTTAATCTCGTTGCGCCGCGATCGCAACGGGGCGTTCGCACTGGCCTTTGAGGGTGGCTCTGGTCAGGTTGCGACCGACCGGACCTTGCCCTCGTTGATCGAAGAGGTCGATGCAGTCTTTGAAATTCCCGCGTTTGCGGCTCTGACAGAGCTGTCGGCATCGCAAATCAGGTTACACTATGAAGACGCCATGTCCGGGCAGACATGGACCGTCGACAGCGGCTCGGTTCGGCTCACGCGGGATGCGGATGAATTGAACCTTGGGGCAAACATCTCTGTCCTGAGTGCGCGCGATTTTGCCTCGACGGTCGAGGTGAACTATGCCTCGCAAATAGGCGAAACAGAAGCGACATTTGGCTTGACCCTGTCTGATGTGCCGGCGCGCGACATTGCCAGTCAATCGCTGGCGCTGGCCTGGTTGGAGCCGCTTCGGGCGCCTTTGTCGGGGGCGTTGCGCGGGTCCATCAACGCCGACGGCACGCTCGGACCT
>JBCCXT010000102.1:0-5946 GCA_039191215.1 Pseudomonadota bacterium | reverse complement strand
GGCTGAGGCCGTCGAGAGCTACCGCGCCGCTTTGCGGGTATTCACCGAGGCCGACCATCCGCTGGATTGGGCCATGACAATGCAGAACATGGGCATCGCTCTGGAAACCCAAGGCAGCCGCACCGGAGGCGCGCCCGGCTCGGCACTACTGGCTGAGGCTGTCGACAGCTACCGCGCCGCCTTGCGGGTCAGGACCGAGGCCGATTATCCGCTGGATTGGGCCATGACCATGCAGAACATGGGCGTCGCTCTGAAAACCCAGGGCACCCGCACCCAGGGCGCGCTCGGCCCGGCCCTGCTGGCTGAGGCCGTCGAGAGCTACCGCGCCGCTTTGCGGGTATTCACCGAGGCCGACCATCTATTTCATTGGGCACAAATTCAGAGAAACATCGCCATCGCTGAAAAGGCCCTGGCCGAACACGACGCGACCAAAGGCTCGCAGTCCCATTTGACCGCCGCGCTGTCACATGTTGAGGCCGCACTTACGGTCTATGACGAAAATACCGGGTTCTACCTCGAAAAGGCCGAGATACTCCGGGACGAGATTGTGGCCGCGCTGGCAGCGCTCGACGGCTGAAAAACTTGATCGAACGTTAACGACGGGCGCCACCGGTAAGCTTCGCGCGTCATTCCCAGGGCCGTATCGTCGGATATACCCAGGATATACCGCAGATATACCAGTTCTATCGGCCCGTTTTTCCTTCAAATCCGGCGTTAACTGGTCTACATCCTCGCCCCGAGCAGCAAAGGGCGCAACCATGGACCGCTACGAGTACAAAGTTATTGAAGCCCCCGAAAAAGGCTTGAAAGCCAAGGGGATAAAGCAGCCCGGGGCACGGTTTGCCCATGCGGTTGAGGTGGCGATGAACCAGCTTGGCTTGGATGGTTGGGAATATTGGCGCGCGGAGCGTCTGCCCTCGACCGAGCGAGCGGGCCTAACCGGTTCAAAACAAATAGAAAGACACCTGCTTGTCTTCCGACGCCCGCAACTGGAACGCGCCCTTACCGCGCCAATTCTGACCCCCGTTCCCGATCCAACGCTCGCGCCGGTGCCGGAACCCATGCCGGCGCCCGAGCCGGCACCAGAGGTCGAAACCGAACGCCGCATGCCGGTCTTTACCCGGCGCCTGGAAATGGCCCGCGAACAGCGCCGAGAAGCGCTCGGCCAAAGCGACGAAGACGCAACCCATGTCAGGCCGGTGAACGAGGATTAAGCCTCTGACAAGTCAAGCGCTAAGGCATGGATTTCGCTGATCAATTCCGGCCCCAATGCGGCATGGACGGCGCGGTGGCGCGCAAGCCTGCTTTGCCCGGCAAAGGCCGCCGAAACCAGCGTCACGCGAAAGTGGCTTTCACCGCCCTCCTGGAAGCCCGCATGCCCGCGATGGGCCTCACTTTCATCGACAACATCCAGGCGGATCGGCGCAAACGCGCCCGTCAATGCGGCATGGATCCGCTCTGCTCGGCTCACCTTTTTCAACCTTTCCTCTTCACCTCTGCGATCAGAAGTCTAAACTAGGCTGCCCCGAGTCGAGAAGGCCGCAAGCGATGTCCAAAGACCCGTTCAACTTCGATCTTCGCGTATCGACAGATAAGAAGAAACGCCGCGGCGGGCGGCGCGGCATGTCGGGTGCATTTGAGACGTCGCAGCGCAAATGTGACCACCCCGGGTGTGAAGAAGCCGGCCAGTACCGCGCGCCGAAATCACCCGACACGCTCGACGAGTATTACTGGTTTTGCCGCGATCATGTGCGCGAATACAATCTTAAGTGGAATTTCTTCGACGGCGCGACTGAAGCAGAGATGGAAGAACAGCTCGACCGTGACCGTGTTTGGGATCGCCCCACCAAGTCATTCAAGCAAACGGCGGAGGAACGCGCTTGGGCCCGTTTGGGCATTGAAGACCCGCATCAAGTCTTGGGTGCAAATGCCACGCGCAATCCGGGCAAATCGATTACTGGTACGCGTAAACTGCCACCCACGGAACGGCGCGCGGTTGAGATACTCGAAGCCAAGGATCACTGGACTAAAGCTGAAATTAGAAAGTGTTACAAAGGGTTGATAAAGATACTTCATCCTGATCTGAACGGCGGCGACCGCTCGGACGAAGAACGTCTACAAGAAGTTGTCTGGGCCTGGGATCAGATCAAAGAAAGCCGCAATTTCCGCGATTGATACGAGGCGCTGGGCATACTCGCCTTGCGATCTGGCCTTGCGATCTGGCGCGTCACATATGGAACCAGCAGCTCAGCCCCGCCAGAACCGGGCGGTGAATAGAACAAATACAACCACAAGTTCCAATCGGCCGATCAGCATCGCCGCGATGAGGATCCACTTGGCAGCCTCGTTAAGCGCACCAAATCCCATCCCATCGCCGACGACGGGGCCGATCACTGGACCCAGGCCAGGCCCGACATTGGCCAGCGCCGTTGCCGCCCCCGACATCGCGGTGGTGAAATCGAGCCCTGTCAGCCCCAAAAGGATGGCAATCACGCTGAGGCTGACAAAAAACAGCACAAAAAACGCCATGACCGCATTCATCACATCCTCGGCCACGGGTCGGCCTTGATAGCGCGGCTCAAACACGCCATGGGGCGCGTAAAGTCGGCGCACTTGGGTGGAAATGGACGCAAAAAGAAGCTGATAGCGAAAGACTTTGATCGAGCAAGAGGTCGAACCGGCGCAGCCGCCAATCAAACCGATGAAGAAAAATGCGGCGACCGCCGCGCCGCCCCAGCTTTGATAATCGGAGCTTGCGTAGCCTGTCCCAGACATGATCGAGGTGACATTAAAGAGGCCTTCGCGGAAGCCCATCTCTAGGCCCACGCCGCTGAGCACGGCGCGGTAGATCGCAAACAGCACCGTGACCGAAAAGATCAGCGCCAGATACGCGCGGATTTGGCTGTCCCGCAGGATCGGCCGCGCTGTGCCCGCGATCAGCTGCACAAAGCGCACGAAAGGCAAGCTGGCCAGGATCATGAAAAGCGCGCCGACATATTCCAGCGGACCTTTATAGATCCCAAAACTGTCATCGTGATTGGAAAAACCACCCGTTGAAATGGTTGTCATCGCGTGCATGACCGCATCGAATGTCGGCATGCCAAGGGCGGCGTAGCTGATCCCGCACAGCACTGTAAGGGCTATGTAGATGACCGAGATTCGGCTTGCAATCTCGGCCGCACGGGGCAGGATTTTGCCCATCGTATCAAAGCCTTCAGATCGGAAGATCTGCATACCACCAACGCGCAGCTCAGGCAGAAAAACCATCGCGACCACGATAATGCCGATCCCGCCATACCATTGCATCAGGCCGCGCCACAGATTGATGCCAAGCGCCATGTCATCAAGGCCCGAAAACACCGTTGAGCCGGTTGTCGTCATGCCCGACATGGCCTCAAATAGCCCATCGACATAACTTGCCTGGGTCTGGCCGAAGACAAACGGCAAGGCGGCAAAAACCGGCAAGACGAGCCACACGCCCGTGGTCATCAAGAAGGTCTCTTGCAGGTTTAGCCCCTGGCGGCGGGACGACGCGCACGCCAGGACCGTGAAAAGCCCAAACAGCGATGTGATGAGCATGGCTTGTCCGAATGCCGTCCAGTGGCCGTTCTGAGCAATCAGATCTGCGGCCATGGGGACCAGCATCGATAACCCCAGAGCCAGCAGCAGAAGGCCAAGCACGTAGCCCACGGGACGCAAGTCGAACATGGGGCCGAGGCTTGTCGCGCCACCCGGCCCCTGTCAAGCGGCGTTGGTGATACAGCGATGCCGCCAGCTCACACTTTCAGAAGCGTCGCGGGCGCTGCTACAGATTGGCGAAGGTCATCCGACGTGGAACAGCGTCGCAAAGAGCTTCGGATCCAAGCTTTCGGCCGCAAACGTGTCCCCTTCGGTCAGAACACTGACCGCATCGTGGCTGTGCAGGCTTTCCTGATGGCTCGCGATCACCCGGAAATCTTCGATGCGCGGATCGGCTTGCAGCTGTTCTGCAAAAAGACGCGCGGCATCCTCGACGAAAATCGGGTTGGCGGCGTTCAGCTCTGCGAATGCCTGCTCATCCTCGCGCTTGACCATCACTTGCGTCTCGGTCGGCACGGCGGCGCGAGCAAGCTCGATCAAGTCCTCAAACCAAAGGCAGCCGCCCTCGCCCGACAGCGCCACCGATAGCCGCGCGACTGAGCGCTGCGAATGGGGTGTCGCCAATTGGCCGCGTGTGGCCCGCGCATGTTCGGACAATTCCAGGCTGCACGGACAGGTCGATGAATAGACGTAATCGAGATGCACCATGCGTCGGCGCGCGCCACCTTTTTCGACCAATTCCAACGTGATATCATAATATTGGTATCCCGAGAGGCCTGAGCGCAGGCTCTCGATGCGCACCGGAAAGGATGTCCGCATCTGAATACGCGCATCCAGGCTGTCGAGGTCGGTAATGTAGTCATCAAGGGCCGCGGCAATGACCTCAAAACTGAAGGTCTTGTCGGCATGGGCATAAAACGACCGCATGATGCGGCTCATATTGATGCCCTTCTTGGTGCCCTCCAAGCTGACAGTGCCCGTGACCGATGTTTCCAGTGTCAAATCGCCATTGTCGCGGGTGCGGTAGCGCAATGGCAGCCGGAAGTTTGAGATGCCGACATGCTGGATGTGACGCTGCGCCCCGCGGATCAGGCTCGACGGGCCATTCTGCAGGTCAGGCAACGTGTCTTTGTAGGCGCTGTCGACGGCGAATTCCTCGGGGTAGTCCCGGCTAAGGCTGGGATAGCTGCGCCCCAACAGCATGCTGGCCAATGCCGGGTCGAGCTCCAAGGCCGCACCTTGGCCTGCCTGGCTGGCCCAGGCCTTTACCAGTGCCAGCGCTTCTTCAGCCTCTTCGCGCGTTGGCGTTTGAGCTAATTCCGTGACATGCAGGTTCATAACGTCAGGCCTCCTCGTCCGACTGGGGGCTACATATGGCGCCAGTTTGCGGCATTTCAAATGCATTGTTTCACGATTGCGCGCAGGCTTGATCTGACGTGTCGGGACGGTCAGGCCGCAGCCCGGCCCCGGTAGCGGGCGACAAATCCGGCTAAAATCCGCTCTGGCGTGTCGATATCTTCGGCCAAGGCGGCCTGGGTCAGCGATGCGGCGTCTTCTGGCGCGAAGTAGCCGTGGTCTTTATAAATCTCGATCCGGGTGGCAAAGCTTTGCCCGTCGGCCTCGGGATGGAACTGCGTGGCATAGACGTTCCTGCCTGCCCGGATCATCTGAAACGGACACGGCGCGGAGGAGACCAGGTGTACAGCCCCCGGCGGCAGGGCCTGGACGGCCTCTTTGTGGCCAACAAGCGCCCGAAAGTTGCGCGGCAGGTCTGCCAGGATGGGATCGGCAGCCCCGGCTTCGGTTACCTGGCAATTTACACCACCAATCGGCTCGTTATATTGCGCTTTGGAAACCGTGCCGCCCAGATGATGCGCCAAAATGCCCAAGCCGTAGCAGCAGCCCATAAACGGCATGTCGCGGGCGACAATTTCGGGCATGAGCGACAGGATATCACCTTCGATCCGCGCCTCGACCGGGTCCTTTTTCGCGACCGGGTCACTGACACAGCCCGGCCCGCCACCGACAATCACACCTGCGAAATCGTCAAGACGCAGATCGGGCAAGCGCGTCTGGTCGAGCCGGATTCGGTGCACATCCCGCTCGGCAAGTACAGCCTTGCTGAGCATCGAGGAAAATTCCTCGTCCGCCGCCTCCGTTTCCGGGCGCAGTTGCAGGATCAAAAACCGGCTCATAAGTGCTCAAGCGCCGCCGTCAGGTCCTCGATCAGGTCGCTTGGATCCTCCAGCCCGATCGATAGGCGGAGCAAACCGGGCCCGATGCCCAATGCGGCACGGGTGTCCTCGTCTAGCCGTTGATGGGTCGTCGTCGCAGGATGCGTGATGATCGATTTTGCATCGCCGAGAT
>JBCCXT010000101.1:0-6199 GCA_039191215.1 Pseudomonadota bacterium | reverse complement strand
GCGGCCATCGCCTCTCCAACGGGAACGGCACGAATGCCAACGCAAGGATCATGCCGGCCCTTGGTGACGATCTCTGTCTGCTGACCAGACTTTGTGATCGTACGGCGCGGCGTCAGAATGGAGGAGGTTGGCTTAACCGCAAATTGCACGACAATGTCCTGCCCGGTGGATATCCCGCCCAGGATACCACCGGCATGGTTTGACAGGTATTTCGGTCCATCCGCACTCATGACGATCTCATCGGCATTGGCGCTGCCGGTCAGCTGGCCGGCTTCCAAACCGTCGCCAATATTGACGCCTTTGACCGCATTGATCGACATCATGGCGGCGGCCAATTCGGCGTCGAGCTTGGCGTAGATGGGCGCGCCGAGGCCCGGCTTGCAGCCTTCGATCAAAACCTCGATAAGCGCGCCGACGCTGTCTCCGGATTTTCGAAGCGCATCAAGATAGGCCGACCAAGGTTTGACCGCGCCGCTATCGGGGGTCCAAAACGGGTTTTGGTCGATCTGATGGCGATCGAAGGCGGCACGGTCTATTGTCCGGTCGCCCATACCGACCATGTAGCCGGTGATCTTCAGATCGGGCGCCAATTTCCGCAAAACCGCCCGCGCGACGCCGCCCGCTGCAACCCGCGCCGCTGTTTCCCGCGCGCTGGATCGACCGCCGCCGCGATAGTCGCGGATACCGTATTTCTGCCAATAGGTGATGTCGGCATGCCCGGGGCGGAATTTCTCGGCGATGTCTCCGTAGTCTTTTGAACGCTGGTCGGTGTTTTTGATCATCAACTGAATAGGCGTACCGGTGGTTTTTCCGTCGAACACACCGGACAGAATTTCAACCGCGTCTGCTTCGCGTCTTTGCGTGGTGTACTTCGACTGGCCCGGCTTACGTTTGTCGAGCCACACCTGGATATCGGCCGCGGCGAGCGGAATACCGGGCGGGCAACCATCGATTGTGGCGCCCAGGGCCGGGCCGTGGCTTTCACCCCAAGTTGTGAAGCGGAAGAGATGGCCAAACGTGTTCACTGACATACCGCTTCGGTTAGCTGCTCTACTTGGGATTGCCAAGGCCCAGTGGGGACGATAAATCTGCTGGTACCTCGGGGTGGCCGGTTACTCGGTCTGAGATTTGGGGCTGACCCATCAACCCGTTGAACCTGAACCGGTTAGCACCGGCGGAGGGAAGGGTGCGGCCACGGGCCGTCTTCTCTGCGCCCACAGCATGAGGAGACGGTCGATGCGACCATTTACTTTCGCTGCGGGTATATTTGCACTGGCCTTCGCGCAAGCGGGGCACGCAGATACGCCTGTTTTGACGATCTACACCTATGAAAGCTTCGTGCCGGATTGGGGGCCCGGCCCGGTGATCGAAGCGAATTTCGAAGACAATTGCGACTGCGATCTGCAATGGGTTGCCGCCGGCGACGGTGCCGCTTTGTTGGCACGCTTGCGGCTAGAGGGAAACTCGACCGAGGCCGACATCGTTTTGGGGCTCGACACCAATCTTACCGCCGCCGCGCTAGAGACCGGTCTTTTTGCGCCGCACGGGATATCGCCAGACGGTTTGACGCTGCCGCTGGCTTGGGACGATGCGACCTTCCTACCCTATGATTGGGGGTATTTCGCATTTGTGCACCGCGCCGATTTGCCCTTTGTGCCCGGCAGCTTCACGGAACTCGCCGCCAGTGATCTGTCGATTGTTATCCAAGATCCACGCTCCTCAACCCCGGGCTTGGGGTTGTTGATGTGGGTCGAAGCTGCCTATGGCGATGCCGCAGCCGGCATTTGGGACGGGCTGTCCGACAATATCGCCACCGTGACGCCCGGCTGGTCGGAAGCCTATGGGCTGTTTCTTGAGGGTGAGGCCGACATGGTGCTCAGCTACACCACATCGCCCGCCTATCATTTGATCGCCGAAGACGACCCAGGCTTTGACAGTGCGACCTTCGCAGAAGGTCATTATTTGCAAGTCGAGGTTGCGGGCATCGTGGCCTCAACGGATGTGCCGGACTTGGCGCAGGATTTCATGGCCTTCATGCTGACGTCAGGGTTTCAGGATGTGATCCCCACAACAAACTGGATGTATCCAGCGGCCAGCGACAACTTGCCCGAGGGATTTGAGACGCTGGCAGCGCCGCCTTCGGCGCTGTTGTTGCCGGCCGATGACGCGGCCGCGCGCCGAGATGCGGCGATCGACACATGGGCGACATCACTCAGCCGCTAATCCCAATGGCCCGAGCAGGTCACGCTGTGCTCGGGGGTGTGGCGTTGCTAACGCTTGGGCCACTTTTGGCGGTGGCACTGACGGCAGGCGGTGTCGGCGGCTTGCGGGCCGCCGATTGGGGTGCGATCCGCTTTACCCTACTGCAGGCCTTGCTGTCGGCGGGTTTGAGCGTCGGGTTGGCAATCCCCGTCGCGCGCGCACTTGTGCGGCGGCATTTTCCTTTGCGCGCCATCTTTGTGACCTTGCTTGGGGCGCCATTTTTGTTGCCGGTTATTGTGGCGGTCATGGGACTTTTGGCGGTGTTCGGACGCGCCGGTATCCTCAGCGATGCCCTCGCTTTTCTTGGGTTGCCGCGGTTGGAGATCTTTGGGCTCGAAGGCGTGTTGCTGGCGCATGTGTTCTTGAACTTGCCGCTTGCGGTTCGGCTGCTTCTGGCTGGATGGCAACGCATCCCGGCCGAACGTATGCGTCTTGCCAGCGCGCTTGGGTTTGGCCGGCGCGCGATGTGGCTGCATTTTGAACTTCCCTTGCTCCGCGAAACTGTGCCCGGTGCCTTTGCGGCGATCTTTCTGATCTGTACGACGAGCTTTGCGGTGGCCCTCATTCTCGGAGGTGGCCCCCGCGCGACCACGGTCGAACTTGCGATCTTTCAGGCGTTCCGTTTTGATTTCGATCTTGGCCGCGCTGCCGCACTTGGCGTAGCCCAAGTCGGTATCTGTCTCGTTGCGGGGCTTGCCGTGACCCGTTTTGCGCTTCTGCGGGATATGGGTACAGGGCTAGACCGCCGTTTGACCGATTGGCCGGGTCTAGGCATGGCGGCGAGGATTGCCGATGCTGTCGTCATCGCGCTAGTCGCGCTCTTTCTCTTGGCGCCGATTTCGATTTTGGCGGCACGTGGCCTGCCTGAGCTTTGGAACTTGCCGCCGAGCGTTTGGCAAGCCGCCTTGCGCTCGCTGGTTTTGGCACTTGCCTCGGCTGTTTTGGCCGTCGCATCCGCACTCGCAGTGGCGGCGATGATGGTGAGCCGGCCGACGCGCGCCCTGGCCGACGGTGTTGCCTTTCTGGGCCTCGCCGTTTCACCGCTGGTTATCGGCACAGGATTATTCGTGATCCTGCGCCCTTGGGTTTCACCCGATGCGGTGGCACTGCCGGTAACAGGCCTGGTCAATGCGCTGGTCAGTCTGCCTTTTATCCTGCGCGGCCTAAGGCCGGCATTGGCTGATGCGGTCCAAAGCCAAGGACGGTTGGCAGTATCGCTTGGCCTTTCACGTTTTGAGACTTGGCGTTTGGCAATTTTACCCAGATTGCGGCGCGCAATGGGTTTCGGAGCAGGGCTTGCTGCGGCACTGTCGGCCGGAGATTTAGGGGTTGTCGCACTCTTTGCTTTGGGTGATCGGGCGACATTGCCGTTAGAGATGTATCGCCTGCTGGGCACTTACCGGACAGATGCGGCAGCGGGCGCCGCGCTTTTGCTGATGGCGCTGAGCTTGGGCCTCTTTTGGGCTTTCGACAGATGGGGGCGATCCGGTGATCGAGCTTGACGAGGTTTCGGTGTCTCTGGGTGCCTTTTCGCTTCGGGCTTCGCTGACGCTCGCCGCTGGGGAGCGCCTGGTCATGGTGGGTCCGTCTGGTGCGGGAAAGTCAACGCTGCTGAACATGCTTGCTGGATTTCAACCGGTTGATGATGGCCGAATTGTCCTTGACGGCGCAGATGTCACCCACGCGCCGGTCGCGGCACGCCCGGTGAGCATTCTGTTCCAAGATGGCAACGTGTTTCCACATCTCAACCTTGCGGAGAATGTTGGGCTGGGATTGCGGCCAGATCTGAGACTTTCGCGTGATAACACGCATGCCGTGTCAGAAAGTCTGTCGCAAGTTGGGCTTGCCGGGATGGAGCTGCGCAGACCGGCGGATTTGTCCGGTGGCCAAATCGCGCGTGTGGCCTTGGCACGCATGTTGTTGCGCGATCGGCCCATCGCCTTGATGGATGAACCGTTTGCCGCACTCGATCCGGCCCTTCGGCGTGAGATGGCGACCTTGGTCAGAGAGCTTTGTGTGGCCCGTGGCACCACCTTGGTTTTGGTGGCACACGAATTGCGCGGGATCGAGGATTTGGCGACAACGCTATGCCTAATCACAGATGGCGGCATCGTTCTGCACGGCAACGCAAAGGCGCTGTTCGCCGATCCTCCGACGGCGCTTTCTGCGTGGGTTTAACCAAAAGGAAGCCGCGGACCAAAGGTCCGCGGCTACGAGATCCTTGGATTTAGGCGCGTGGCCGGAAACGCGCTTATTCCGCCGGTGTTCCGCCTTTTACTTGCGCCTTTACGGGCGCCCAGATGCGCTTGTTGGTGAGGTACAGCAAAACAGACAAAACGCTCAGCATCAGGATGGCGGTAAAGGCCATGCGCTTGCGCGCCATCATGTGTGGCTCCGCTGTCCACATCAAGAAAGCCGCAACATCCATCGACATCGATTCCAGATCGTTCGGCGCCCCGTCTTGAAATTCGACCCAGCCGTCATCGAGCGGCGGCGACATTGCGAGATAACCGCCGTCATAGGTATCGTTGCCGTAGAGGAATACGCCGGCTTGCTCCTGTTCGGACCCGTTATAATGGGTGAGCAGGGAGGCGATATAGTCGGCACCACGGCCCCCACGCGCCCGCGCCTTGGCCATGAGGCTCAGATCCGGGGCGTTTTCAAGCGCGGAGCCGGGGAAGTGGTCATTTGGCGTCGCCGAGCGCCAATCCTGGATGTCGTCATCGTAGACCTCGATGAAGTTCTGCTCGATATAGGCCCGCACCTCTTCCTCGGTGAAGTTGGGGCCACCTTCATCGGCAAGCGTCCGCAGCGGCACGTATTGCAGACCGTGGCAGCCCGAGCAGACCTCGGTGTAAACTTGGAAACCTCGGCGCAACTGGTCTTCGTCAAAGGTGCCGAAGGGGCCATCAAAAGAAAAACTGTAGTTCTCGACATAGCCGCTGCCGCCGGCGGCGAACGCAGCGCCTGTGGGTACGAGGGCGACCGCAAGGGCCGCGGCGAGGATGCGATTACTGTGCATGGACAACACTCTCATTCAGCCGGCGATGGGGCGGCGGCGCCATCACGCGCATCGCTTTTTGAGGCTTTGCCGTAATGGGCCTTGAAGTCTTCTTCGATGGTCTCCGGCTCTGGCAACGGCTTTTCGATCACGCCCAAAAGCGGCAGGATGATCAGGAAATAGCCGAACCAATACGCGGAGCCGATGAGCGAAACAGTGGGCCAAATCCCGTCCGCGGATTGCCCCCCCGCATAGGTCAAAACGATGAAATTGACCACGAAGAGCGCAAACCACCATTTGAACATCGGCCGGTAGCGACCGGACCGGACGCTTGAGGTAATTTATCCTAACGCCATTTAGTGCTAGAAGCTCAGAGTATGAATATCCCTATGGTTTACATACGCCTGGCAAATTCCAACCAAATGAAAGGGGGGCGAAGGCATGCCGTGCGCGATTTCACCTGGAATGGGCCTTCATTGTACATATGTATGTACAGTAAATGACCGTGTCCGCCTATCTGGCTCGGCCAAACAGGACAATACCCCCCATTGTAAGACATCGCAGGTAAGTGTACAGTGTGCAGGCCGGGCGATCCGTCCCGCCTCCGCAGGTGGTCGATACAGCACACGGCTGTTTTTCGCCCGGTCGACTGATCACCCTCAGTTACACGCCTGGAGCCGACAGCGTGAGCTGATGCCATGCCTGATATGTGTACACACACACATGCCGGGCGCAAGGTGGTTAGGGCAGAGATGTACACGCCAACCACTGAGAGGAGGGACGGAGACAACCGATCGGCTGCTTGTAAAGCATCAGGTACCACGCAGCCTCTTAAAGGGAGTGGCTCACTTTTGTGATGGGGTTTGAACTGAGATAGCACTTTTGTAGCGCGTGGCCAGGAATCAGTATTGGCATATCCCATTTCACCCGAAGCTG
>JBCCXT010000100.1:0-6625 GCA_039191215.1 Pseudomonadota bacterium | reverse complement strand
CGGGTGACGGACGCGGATATGCAGGCTGTGGGCGAAGCGCTCCATGCCGCCCAGATCGGGCATCTGGCCGAGGCCTATATCAGCGAGCTTTCGGGCGGCCAGTCGCAGATGGTCTCGGTCGCCCAGGCCTTGATCCGAAACTCCGAGGTCTATCTGTTCGACGAGCCGACCTCGGCCCTTGATCTCAACCACCAGCTGCGCGTTCTGGGCCAAATCCGGGCGGCAATGCAGGCCCGCGGCGCGGTGGGGGTGGTGGCCTTGCATGACCTCAACCTCGCGGCGCGGTTTGCGGACCGGCTGATCTTGTTGCGCGCCGGCGAGGTGTTGGCCGAAGGCGCACCCGATGCTGTGCTGCACGGACCCGAGATCGCGCAAACCTACGGCGTCGAAATTCACATCACCGCGGGACCGAAGGAGGATCTGGTCGTCCATGCTTACGCGTCGTAACGTCATGCTCTCTTTGGGCTGCCTCGCGCTGGCGACGCCGGCGCTGGCGCGGCTGCCTGCACCGCCCGCCAAAGCCGGTCGGCATTCTGTGCTGATGCTCAACGCCGCCTGTGCCGATGCCAATCAGGTGAATGTGTTCGAGCCTGCAATCCTGCGCATTGCGCCGGGCGACAGCGTCACCTTTTTGGCCACGGATGCAGGGCATAATGCCGCCTCTAAACGTGGGATGATCCCAGCAGGGGCTGATCCCTGGAACGGCGCTGTCGACGAAGAGCTCACGCTGACCCTGACCGTGCCGGGCATCTACGGCTATATCTGCCTGCCGCATTACGAATGGGGGATGGTCGGCCTTATCGTGGTCGGCGAAGATCTGTCCAACCTCGCGCAGGCCAAGAAGGTTCGGCATCCCGGCGATGCGCGCGCAGTATTTCGAGCGCTTTTCAAGACGCTTGAGCAGGCAACCTGACCTGGAAGGAAAGACGACGTGGCTGAACTCATCGAGACCTGGTCAAGCGAGGCGTTTGAAGAAGACAGCATGACCGACGAGCATTTGTGGATCTGGCGCGAGATGATCGCATCGGTCCCGGCCGATCTTCGCGCGGCCAAGGTGCTCGATGTCGGCTGCAACCAGGGTGGCTTTCTGCGCGAGCTTTACGACACAAAGCCGTTTGCAGAGGGTATTGGCATCGATCTTGCCGAAAAAGCTGTCGCGCTTGCCGAGCAGCGCAAAGCCAACCGGCCGCTGCGCTACGTGGCGGCGACAGATCTGTCGGAGGCTGGTGGTGGCTTTGACATCGCGTTCAGCCACGAGGTGATTTACCTCATTGAAGATCTTTCGGAGCACGCCCGTCAGATTGCCCAGGCCCTCAAACCCGGGGCGACTTACAATGCGGTGACGTGCTGTCATAGCGACAACCCGCTCTGGTCGCGCTGGCGCCCGATGATCAAAGAGTTTTCGAACCTCGATGTTCCAGATCACAGTGTCGGCGAGATCGCGGCCGCGTTTCGGTCGGCCGGACTTCTCGTCTCCATTGCCCGCTTTCTTGCCGCTTCGCCGATCCCGGTCGAGGGACCGAGCCGGTACTTTCCGTCCGATGTGGATCGCATCGAGGTCTATGGACGCTGGAAGCTTATGTTCACTGCCCGGCGCCCGACCACCTGAGGCTGGATGTTTGGCTCTGGGTCTGCCCGAAAGGCGCCGGGCCGACGCTTGTGCTCGGCAAAAAAAATATATATTTTTGCGTGACCGAAGCCATTTGGTGGACATCGCCACTGGGCAGAGAGCGAGGAACCGCTTGTGTCAAACGCCGAAACTGCCAATGACCTGGACGCCAATGTCCGTTCTTTGAACCAAAGCCTGCCCGAGATGTGCCAAGGCGTGGTTGTCGGCACCTCTGAACAAAAGCCGCGGTTTGAACTCTACCATGCCGGGTTTTCCTTGTGTTCCAATAAGGTGCGGTGCGTGCTTGCAGAAAAAGCGACGCCCTATATCAGCCATGCGCTGCGCATCGGTCCGGTTGCGGGCGGTCTGCAGGAAAACTATCTGCCGGATTATGTGCGCCTGCGGCTGAAAGGGGCGCCCAGCGGGGCGTTTGCGACGAGCTACCGGGGCGTTTCGTCGGTCGAGACCGAGGGATTTGACCCAGCGGTCGTGCCCACTCTGGTCGATCACAGCAAGGCCCGGGTTCTGGTGGATTCACTGAATATCTGCAAATACCTGGACCGTGAGACAGGCACCGGGCCGACGCTGGTGCCGGATGGCATGGAAGACCTCATCGACGCGCAGATCGCGCTGATCGATCAGGCCCCGCATGTCGCGCTGCTTTATGGGGCGCATCCGGATGCAGACACGCGACCCGAAAAACTGATCGGCAACATCACCGGGGTGCATGCAAAGAAGATCGCCGGTCTGCAGAGCGTTCTGGATCAGCTTGAGGAGGGGTCGGACCTGATCCCGGCCTACCGCGCCAAGATCGAAAAGGAACGCGCCGCCGCGACTTTCATTCAAAACGGCCAAAACATGCGGGAGGTTCATGCGGCGTTTGCAGGTCACGTGGCCGCGTTGGAGACGCAACTTCGCACGCATGCGGGACCCTGGGCGCTCGGAGAGGCCTATACGCTTGCCGACATCATGTGGACAGCCAGTCTTTATCGCTTGATCCTGCTGGGGCTGGGGTATCTCTGGGCCGAGGAGAGCGGCAACGCGCGCGTGGCGGCGTATATGCAGCACGCGCCCAGCAGGCCGTCCTTCAAAGAGGCTGTCATCGATTGGCGTGCCGGCGCCAAGCCGCGCGACAGCTAGGCCCCTGCTCAGGCGATCTGGCCCGACAGAACCATCTGCCTGAGCTCTTTTCGCAGAACCTTGCCGGTGGCGTTCTTGGGCAGATCGGCCACGAAGAACACCGATTTGGGGCATTTATAGGCGGCCAGTTCGGACTTCATTGCCTCCATCACAGCGTTGGCCGAAAGGGCAGCGCCGGGCACCTGCACAATCGCGGCCGCCACCTTCTCCACCCATCGCGGATCCGGCACCCCGAAGACCGCTGCCGCGGCAACACCCTCAAGCCGGCACAGATGCTCTTCGACTTCGGTGGGATAGACATTCTCGCCGCCGGTTATGATCATGTCGTTCTTGCGATCGACGATATAGACAAAGCCCTTGTCGTCGATGTAGCCGAGATCTCCGGTCTTCAACCATCCGTCGATGACGGCTTTCCCGGACGCCTCGGCATTGTTCCAATAACCCGCCATCAACCCCGCACTCTTGACCTCGATCTCGCCAATGTCATGCGGCGCACAGGGGCTGTCACCGGCGCGGATGCGCACCGCTCGGTCAGCGAGCGGTTGACCGCATGACAAGAGAACCTGCGCGGTTTCCGCCCTTTGCGCCGCGACATGCTGCTGTGCGGTCAGGGCCGTGACCATACCGGATTCCGTTGCACCGTAGGATTGAAGGAACCCGCAGCCCGGCAACGTGAGCAACGCCCGTTTGAGCAGCGACGACGGAATGGGCGAGGCTGCATAAAGGATGGTTTTGAGAGAGGAGACATCCACGGGGGCCGCATCATAGCGATCGAGAACCGCCGCAATCATGGTCGGAACCAGATGCACATTGGTGATCTGGTGATCTCTGATCGTCTCCAGTACCGATTTGGGTGAGAACTCGGCCAGTATTGTTGTGATGCAGCCCGCGTAGAAGGCTGAAAAGAAGTGGAGCAGAAGCCCGCCGATGTGAAAGAGCGGCATGACTGCCATCACAGTGTCGTCGGGCGTCAAGTGTTGAGCAAGTTCCGAAGACACGCGCATATTGTCGAGCGCGGTTCGGTGCGAGTGCAATACCCCCTTTGGCGCCCCCGTTGTGCCGCTGGTGTAGATGATGCAAAGCGGGTCATCGGGCGCGACGGCGCTCTGCGGCTCCCGATCCTCGCCCATCTCAATCAATGATGCGAGCGGCAGTGCGCCCTGCGCCGCCGCGCCCATCGCGATGAGCGCCGGTCGGGCGGCCATTGCGTCGCTCAAGGCGAGCGCCGTTGGCAGGAACTCATCATCGGCAAAGATGATCTCGGGCTGACAATCCAAGACAATGCCTTGCAACGCCGTTTGGCTGAGACGCCAGTTCAAGGGCACAATCACGATCCCGGTCTTTGCCAGCCCAAAAAGCTCGACATATCCGATGGAGTTTTTGGCAAGGATCGCCACCCGGCTGCCGGGTCTTACGCCGAGCTGTGCGACGGCATGGTTCAACCGGTTGATGCGCTGGTTGAACAGACCGAAACTCAGATGAGCGCCCGAGCGGTCGCGAAGCGCTGGCTTTGTGGGATGCATGGCGGCAAGCCGGGCGAACATGTCGCCGAAAACCCGTGCGTTCTTGTCCATCATTGCGTCCTGTTCCGGCGTCTGACCGCAGCGTTCCCGACCATCGGCGCGGGCTGGGTGGTCCGGCACCGCTAAAGGTCGGGAAGATCCTCGATGTTGCGACCCTTGGCCATCTTGAGACCGGCTGCCACCTTCCGCATGGCGGCGACGGCATCGGTCAGCTCCTGCGCACTCAGGTCGCTCATCAGCCGGTTCAGTTTCACATCATGTATCTGAACCGCGTCACGGAACCGCCTTTGTCCGTCCGCTGTCATCGACACAGTAAACGACCGCCGGTCGGTCGGAGACACCGCCCGTTTGACCAAACCATTCCGGGCCATCCGGTTGACCAGGCCGGAGACATTCCCGCTGGTGACCCGAAGCGCCGTCGAAAGCTCCGACATGGTCACGCCATCCGGGTGCTTTTCAAGCTGCGCGAGCGCGTCGAACTGTGTGAGGCTCATTTGCGCGTGGGTCTTCAACTCATGGTTCAACTGCTCAAAAACCGCCTTGTGAACGCGAAGCGCAAAGAACCACAGCCGCAACTGATCGCTGGGTCTGTTGACCATGATGCCGGTTGCATCCTTTTGTACATGGCGGCGCACTGCACGCACGGGCCTGGTGCCATCGTGCGGGGCCATGGGCGTCATTGCAACAGAGCCGGCAGCCATGTCGCGACGCCGGGGACCAGCACCAGCAATGCGAGAACGGCAATCTCGATCAGAATGAAGGGCAATGCCGACCCGATGATCTGGTTGATCGTGATGCCCGGCGGCGCAACGCCCTTCATCACATAGAGCAAGAGACCGAAGGGCGGCGTGAGCAGCCCGATTTCCATGGTGATCAGGATAAGGACCATCAGCCATATCGGATCGAGCGCGTAGACCGCCTGAAGCGACGACGCCCCAAGCAGAAAGAAGGGCAGGGTCAAGAGCAGCATGCTGACCTGGTCCATAAAGGCGCCCAGGAACAGCAGGATCACCATCATCATGATCACGACCCCAATCGGCGTCATGTCCAACGAGACCAGCGCTTGCAGCAGCCCGTCCGTTGCACCGGAAACGGCCAGCGCCTGGGTGAACACGAGCGAGCCGGCAATGATGAAGATGATCATCGTGTTGATCTTGACGGTCTCAAGCAGCGCCTTGGCGATCGCGCGCCAGTCAAAATCCGCGCCTTCGATCCCGCTCACTTTGATGGTGTCGTTGAAGAGCCGGAAGAAATAGCACGCCGCCAGCGCCGCAAGGCAGCCCATCGCCGCGGCTTCGGTGGGCGAGGCGAATTTGGTGAGGATGCTGCCCACGACAACCACAAAGATCGACAAGAGCGGCATGATGTAGAGGCAAAACGGAACCAGCCGGTTCAGCGCAGCCACCCAGCGTCCGCGATAGGTCCAGCTCCGGATTTCGCGGCCGCGATGGTTGAGCGTCACGCTGAACGACGTGCCAAGACCGGTTTGGTCCAGATCATGTCCGGGCGCGAGATCGGGGTTGATGATGCAGCGAATGACGACATAGGCAAAGAATAAGAGCGCCATCAGAATGCCCGGCACGATCCCTGCCACAAGCAGCATGGCGACCGATTGCTGGGCGATGCTTGCCAGCAAGACGGCCAGGGCCGAAGGCGGGATCAGCATGGCGATGCCGCCGACGGCCATAATCGGCCCCATGGCGATGTCGGGCTTGTAGCCGCGTTTGAGCATATCGGGCAGCAGGACATTGCCCAAGATTGCGGTGTTCGCAACGGTCGAGCCTGAGAGCGACGAAAACACCGTGCCGCCGACGATTGCCACTATCGACAAGCGCCCAGGCACGCGCGCGATCATCCGTTCGATCGCCCCGATCGCCTTGAACGCGACACCGGTCTCCAAAAGGATCTCACCCATAAGCAGAAAGAGCGCAATTGTCGTGAGTGAGTAGCTGACCGCATCGTGAAACTCGATCGGCATGCTCTGCAGCGAGATCATCACGAGATACCAGTCTCCAACCGTCCAAAACGCGCCGATAAAAAGTGCGGTTCCCACGATGTTTGCGGCCATGAAGGCGAAGGCGACTGGAAGCCCGAGGAAGAGGAAGACGCACACCGTGCCGAGCAGCAGCACCAGGGCAAAGTACCACTCCATGGCTTAGAAGCCCATTTCGGTGTCTTGGAGGCGACCGTCCCGCATCGTTCTGTAAAACCTCAACAAAAACTCCACCGCCAGAAGGACAAAGGACACGCAAAACACCGCCAGGATGATCCAGTTGGGAATGCGAAGATCCTTGTCGGGCAGGGTTTCCAGCAGATACGAGAAATAGCCGCCCCGCGCCCCGAAATAGGCCAT
>JBCCXT010000099.1:0-6741 GCA_039191215.1 Pseudomonadota bacterium | reverse complement strand
TCGCGACATAGGTAACATCGCTCACCCACAGCACGTTCGGCGCGAGCGCGGGGAACTGGCGGTGAGGTGCCCCTAGATTTGTAGACGCTTTGCTTGGTGATTTTGGAAGCAAAGCATGGCACATATGTGAGGGCAAATTCGCTGTTCAGATGAGTTAAAGATCGACGCGGTGGCGCACGTTACGCAGCAGCTTTAATACATCGTCGTCCGAATGCCGTTTCCGTGCCATTCCAACTCCCCCTCTCACGACCAAAACAATGGCACAGTTTTACGGGGCCAGGACATGTTCCCATCGGGCCCGCAACGTGCAATAGTTCCGTGAAAGCAAGCAAATTTCCCAAGAAATGCCAGCTATTTTCTGCCCGCCATCTGCGGGCGGGTCACTTCATTTTGGGAGGAAGAAATGAACGTACATACAAGCACATCGGGCCCCAGTTCGGCACTGGATTCCAGCCATCTCGGCGTCGCGTTCCCCTATAAGGCGCGCTATGGAAATTATATCGGCGGCACGTTTGTCGATCCAAAGTCCGGCCAGTGGTTTGAAAACGTCACCCCGGTAACCGGCGAAGCCATTTGTGAGGTCGCACGATCCGATGCGGCCGATATCGAAGCCGCCCTTGATGCCGCCCACGCCGCGGCGCCTGCCTTTGGTAAGACGTCACTGACGGAACGGTCGACGCTGCTTTTCCGCATCGCCGATCGCATCGAAGAAAATCTGATGACGCTGGCCGTGGCAGAGACGCTCGATAACGGCAAGCCGATCCGCGAGTCGGTGAATGCCGACCTCGCCCTTGCCATCGACCACTTCCGCTATTTCGGCGGCGTGATCCGCGCTGACGAAGGTTCCATTGCCGAAATCGACGGCAACACCTACGCCTATCACTTCCACGAGCCACTGGGTGTGGTGGGGCAGATCATCCCCTGGAACTTCCCCATTCTGATGGCTGTCTGGAAACTGGCACCAGCGCTGGCGGCAGGCAATGCGGTGGTGCTGAAACCGGCAGAGCAGACCCCGGCCTCGATCATGGTGCTGATGGAGCTTTTGGACGATCTGATCCCGAACGGCGTGGTCAACGTGGTCAACGGCTACGGCGAAGAAGCTGGCGCCGCCCTGTCGAACTCGACACGTATCGCAAAGCTGGCCTTCACGGGCGAGACGACAACCGGCAAGATCATCATGAAGGCAGCATCAGAGAACCTGATCCCAGTCACGCTGGAATTGGGCGGCAAATCACCGAACGTCTTTTTTGCCGATGTGATGGATGCCGACGATGCCTTCCTGGACAAGTGCCTGGAAGGCTTTGCAATGTTTGCCCTGAACCAAGGCGAGGTCTGCACCTGTCCGTCACGCGCGCTTGTGCATGAAAGCATCGCCGAGGCGTTTCTGGAGCGCGCGGTTGAGCGCGTTAAAGCCATCAAGCAGGGCAACCCGCTGCAGATGGAAACGATGGTCGGCGGACAGGCCTCTACCGAGCAGATGGAGAAGATCACCGGCTATCTGAAACTTGGCAAAAAAGAAGGCGCCAAGGTTCTTGTCGGCGGTGAAGCCGCGTCGCTTGGCGATGGTCTGGGTGATGGCTACTACATCCAGCCGACGGTGTTTCGTGGAGAAAACTCCATGCGCATCTTCCAAGAAGAGATCTTTGGACCGGTGCTGTCGGTGACGACCTTCAAGGATGAGGCCGAGGCCATCGCAATTGCCAACGACACAAGCTACGGGTTGGGCGCTGGCGTGTGGACACGCAACGGCAACATCGCCTTCCGCGTCGGCCGAGCGATCGAGGCAGGGCGCGTCTGGACCAATTGCTACCATCACTATCCGGCACATGCCGCCTTTGGAGGCTACAAAAAGTCCGGCATTGGTCGGGAAAACCACAAGATGATGCTCGATCACTATCGCAACACAAAGAACCTTTTGGTCAGCTATGACGAAAACCCAATGGGCTTCTTTTAAGAGCATGACCTGAAACGGTCAGGGCCGATATTGTGGTGTCGGCCCTGACCCATCCCCGCTTGTCCGGAAGACAAACCGCAAAATGCGGCTGTCATTTGCTGGGCGAAAGACGGCGTGAAGTTCTTTCCCTTAATCGCGACCCAGCACATCCAGTGTCAGGGTCGCCTCGGGCAGCGGCTTCGGAACAAATCCGATTCAATGGGGCGCGCCTGACGGACCCAAATTGTGAGCCGTCAGTCACAAGCAGCACCGGCACAAGCCGATCGGTACATCGGGGCGCGCAGGACGGGATGGATCCAGTCGGTCGGGGCAGCCTGCCGCGCTACGCTGATTTCGCGTAGCCACCGTTATATTCATCGCTTTTTCGACGGACCTGAGAATGCTCGACAATCCGGTCGCGTGCGATCCCCCGAAATTCATCGATCGACGAATAGCCCTTTCGCTCCAGGTAGTCGGTCAGATCGTCTTTCAATTCCTGGATGAGTTTGACGCCAACGCCGCCGCTGCCCTTTTCCTCCATGGCCGCTGTGCAGACCTGCAATGTCCCGGCACCATGCGCGATGAAGTTGAAGGCCTCGCGGAACCCTCTGATCCCGCCAATGCCGGAAATCGCATGGTCCGGGAAGGCACGCGAGATATCTGATACGCGCTGCAGGGCCTGGTGCAGGATGGCCAGCCCGCCTAGGCCACCGGAAGTGACAAGGCCGTCGACTTCGACCTCGAACTTGAAGGTCTCGGGGTCCATCAGCGGCAGGGACGGGAAAGTGTTGCACAAGGAGATCGACGACGCGCCGGCTTCGTAAGCAGCACCAGCCGCATCAACCAGCGTGGCCGTTGCGGGCGTGAGTTTGACCCAGATCGGCACACTTACCGCATCGGTCACCGCGGCGAGAATGGATCGAATGATATCCTCGTCATTGGCGATATTGGCGCCCATATCCTTGCGGTCCATATGCGGGCAGGAAAGATTCAGTTCCAGCGCATCACATCCGACATTCACGCAGGCTTGCGCCAGTTTGCGCCAATTGTTCATCTCCTCCGCGCTGCCGGCACCGGCCATGATCGAGGCGATGAGCATGCGGTCGGGATAGCTCGTCTTGATCTCTTCAAGGTCGGGCAGCCACAAATCAAGCGGTTGGTCCGAGATAAGCTCCCAATTCCAGGATGAATGCGACACGGTGTCGGGCCGCTTATTGCGCGACACGTAAGGTTTCACATCGCTGGTGCGCTGGAAGATGGTCTTGGGTCCGGCAACATTTTCCACCGGATGCAAGCCGATCGTCTTGGTCACGACACCGCCCCAGCCCGACTCGAACGCTTTCATGATCTTGCGTTTGCTTTCCGTCGGCGGCGCCGAAGCGAGCACAAACGGATTGACGAATTCGAGACCGGTGAAGTTCGATTTTAGCGCGCTTGACATGGGATATCCTTGCATTGCTTGCGTTATGGGACGCCATTTTTTATCAAGAAGTCAATAATTCTGTCCCCGCGGCCGCATCACACCGGGAATTTTGGGCAGTTGTTGGGGCGACTTGATCGAAATATGAGCATTCGCTCTGTTTTGACCACCTTTTGCACAACGGCCACTAACATCGCTCGACGGGCAGCGATGTCAGCGTTTGAGCCGTATTTGCATGCATCAACGCTGTTGCCGGCTCACAACCACCGATCCCAGGCACGCATCCGGGCCGAACAGATGCCCTGACGTCTCTCGGGCGGGAAAAGGCGTATTGGGCGGCACCTGACTTTCAACAATCAACGTGTTGTCGAGGCAGATGTCTTGCGCGAAATCGCCCAGGTTGAAGCCAAAGCCAGAAGCGCCGCAATTCATCCCCTCCCCATCCATGTTCCAGGCCTGACTGATCGGCCAATCAGGACCGGCAGTGACAAAAGCGCCGGCTTCGGGATCGAAGGTCAGCTGCCAAGTCGTCTCCTCTGTCACCATGCCCAATGCCCATCGGCCAATCGGCGCCCCATCCCGGGTGCCGTCGATCTCAAAACACCGGACATGGTCTTGCGTCCAAAGCCCCTTGGCCGGCACATCAGCAAAGGACACCGCGCCGCGAAACCCGTATCCGCCCGAGCCACGCCATTCGAACCGGAAATCCTGTGCCGCCGCCGGGGCCGCCAAAGCGCTAAGCGCCAACATCAAAACGAAGTGTAGGTGCATGATCCCTTAATCTCGTCTGGCGTTCCCGATCCCGCATGCCACGTAGCAGAGCACAACCCGCCCGCCCTCGACCATCCGTAAAAACAGACCTGTGATACTTTTCCCGGTTTCCAATCGCGGCGCAGTGTTCCATCTTTGGGCGACGTGGTGCGGTTTTGTGCGCGCACCGCGCATGAACACAGCCTGGGCCTTGCATAAGTTCCTGTAATCACATGACCGACCCCGCCACAGAAGCCGCGCGGCCTGAGCAAGAGCACCGATTTCCATGTGACAATTGCGGTGCCGATTTCCGTTTCGATCCGGTCGCCAGCAAGCTTATCTGCGACCATTGCGGCAATGAAGCAGAGCTGGAAGACGACGCCCCAAGCGATCCCTGGGGCCGCGCACCCATTATAGAGGAGCTCGATTTCCAAGAGGCATTGCGCAACCAGCTGCCACGCCAGGAGATGGAAGAAACCCGGGTCACAACCTGCCCCAATTGCGGGGCGCAAGTTGAATTTGATGGCGCGGTGCATGCCGCAGAATGCCCGTTTTGCGCCACGCCCGTTGTCACCGATACCGGCACCCATCGGCAGATCAAACCGAAAGGCGTGGTGCCCTTTGCCATCGACGAAGGCGAGGCGCGCGATTCGATGACAAAATGGCTCGGCCGATTGTGGTTTGCGCCCAGAGGTTTGCAGGAATACGCCCGAAAGGGGCGCAAGATGGAGGGCATTTATGTGCCCTACTGGACCTATGACGCGCAGACGCAAAGCCGCTATGCCGGGCAGCGCGGCACGGTCTATTACGTCACCTCGAAAGGACCTGATGGCAAGTCGCGGCGGCAGCAGAAAATCCGTTGGCGGCGTGTTTCGGGCCAGGTTCAGCGCTTTTTCGACGATGTGTTGGTGCTGGGCTCCCGCTCCTTGCCGAAACGTTTCACCGATGCGCTGGCGCCTTGGGGGCTGGCGGCGCTGAAGCCATATGAGCCGCATTACCTCGCCGGTTTCCGCGCCGAAGGCTATACGGTTGAGCTTGATGAGGGGATGGTCGAGGCGCGCGCCATCATGGACGCGCAAATTGCGCGCGATGTCCGGCAGGATATCGGCGGCGACCGGCAGCGTATTGACCAGGTCCAAACCCGGCTGAGCGCTGTGACCTTCAAACACGTCCTGCTGCCGGTCTGGCTTGCAGCGTATAAATACAACGGCAAAAGCTACCGGTTTGTGGTCAATGGCCAGACTGGCAAGGTGCAAGGTGAGAGGCCCTGGTCGGCCATCAAAATTGCGATTGCGATCATTCTTGCCGCCCTTGTCATCGCGGTTGCGGGCTATGCCTATCTGCAGATCGAGGCGCAGGGCGGGGGCGCCACCTTTGAAACCTTCGGCACAAGCGGCGGCACGACCGACAATAAGTAGCCCCAGGATCGGGCCGCGGGCATCTTTCCACCGGAAACCCTGACGCGCGGCGGGGCCAAATCGCTCAATTCGATCTGGCCCCGCCTAGGCCGACACGATAGCAAAGCGAAAGCTGCAAAATAGGTGCCCCATGATCTTATGCGCGGGCGAAGCCCTGATCGATATGTTGCCGCGCGACACCCCGGCCGGAGAGCCCGCATTTGCGCCCTACCCTGGCGGTGCGGTTTTTAACACAGCCGTTGCGCTGGCGCGCCTTGGCCAGGATACGGCGATGTTTACAGGCCTGTCGCGCGATCTTTTTGGCGATAAACTGGCCGATCATCTGCGCTCAAACCACGTGGGCGACCAGTTTCTGGCCTGGTCGGACCGGCCCACAACGCTGGCATTTGTCACCCTGGTCGATGGTCAGGCCCGCTACGCGTTTTATGATGAAAACACCGCAGGCCGCATGCTGTCGGTGCAGGATCTACCGGGTGATCTGGGCGATGTGGACGCACTATTTTTCGGCGGAATCAGCCTTGCGGTCGAGCCCTGCGCTGACGCCTATGCCGCACTTGCCACGCGCGAGGGCGCGGCGCGCGTCGTGATGCTCGACCCCAATATCCGGCCCGGCTTTATCGCCGATGAAGCGCGCTACCGCGCGCGCATCGACGGCATGCTGGCGATTTGCGATATTGTGAAGGTTTCTGACGAGGATCTGCACTGGCTGATGGGATCAGGCTATATCGCGGAACTGGCCCAAGAGGTGATGGCGCGCGGTCCGAAAATCGTCTGCGTGACCGAAGGCGCCGACGGCGTGCAGGCCTTTGGCAAGGATCACGTCGTTTTTGAGCCCGCGCGCCAGGTCGCGGTTGTCGACACAGTTGGCGCAGGCGACACATTCAATGCAGGATTTCTGGCCAGCCTCGCCCAGGCCGGACAATTGAAAAAGTCCCTAATCGGTACTTTGAGCAGGGCGCATCTGCAGGCGGCACTGTCGCTTGGCGTGCGTGCAGCGGCGGTCACGGTTAGCCGTGCAGGCGCCAACCCGCCGCGCCTGGAGGAGCTATGAGGGCGCTGCTTCAGCGGGTATCTGAAGCGCGGGTGGACGTTGATGGAAAGACCATCGGTCAAATCGGGCCCGGGCTTTTGGTGCTGGTCTGCGGCATGCCAAGCGACACCCCAGAACTCGTTGAACGTCTGAGTGCAAAGATCTCAAAAATAAGAGTTTTTGCGGATGA
>JBCCXT010000098.1:0-6901 GCA_039191215.1 Pseudomonadota bacterium | reverse complement strand
GGCGACGGGGCTCAAATAGCGCTGAGGGCATTCAGGAGATCGGCCTCAAGTTCGTCGGCATCCTCAAGCCCGACGGACAGACGAACCCAGCTCTGGTCGAGGCCCATGGCGGCCTGCTCTTCGTCGCTGAGGGCACGGTGGGTAGTGGTGCAGGGGTGGCAAGCGAGGGATTTTGCATCGCCGAGATTGTTAGAGATCGTTACAATATCCAGCGCATTCAGCAGCTTAAATGCGGCCTCTTTGGAGCCGACATCAAGCGCCAATACGGTGCCGCCGGCGTTCATCTGCGCCATTGCCAGGCCATGCTGTTTATGGCTTTGCAGGCCGGGATAGATGACGTTTGCACCCCGCGCCTCCAGGCTTTCGGCCACTGCCTGGGCCGTAGAGGCTTGTGCCCGCACGCGCAGCTCCATCGTCTCGAGCGATTTGAGCATGACCCAGGCGTTGAAGGGCGACATCGCGCCCCCGGTATGCTTAAGATAGGGCTCCAAAACACCGCGGATGAAACGCTGCTGTCCGAGCACGACACCGCCCAAGCAGCGGCCCTGCCCGTCGATATGTTTGGTGGCGGAATAAACCACCACATCGGCCCCCAGATCGAGCGCGCGGGAAAAGACCGGCGTGGCAAAAACATTGTCGGCAATGACGGTCGCGCCAACCGCGTGGGCCAGTTCGGCCACGGCCGCGATATCGATGATTTCCAGCGTCGGGTTCGACAGCGTCTCAAAGAACACCGCGTTCGTATCGTGCCGGATTGCTGCCCGCCAGGCCTCAAGATCCGCGCCATCAACAAAAGTCACCTCAACGCCAAAACGGGTCAGCACGTTTTCCAGGATGTAAAGGCAGGAGCCAAAGAGCGCGCGCGACGACACGACGTGATCGCCCGCTTTAAGCATTGCGGTCAGCGCGCCGTTTACCGCAGCCATCCCAGAGGCCGTCGCAAAAGCGTCTTCGGCCCCTTCCAGGCTTGCGATCCGGTCTTCAAACATGGCCACGGTTGGGTTGCCATAACGCGCATAGATAAACTCGTCCGGGCCTGCCTCGATAAAGCGCGCTTCTGCCGCCTCGGCGCTGTCATAGACAAACCCTTGCGTGAGGTAGAGCGCTTCACTGACCTCGCCATATTGGCTGCGGCGGGTGCCCGCATGGACAGCGCGGGTGCGCGGGCGACGGGATTGTTTAGGCTTCGGTTCGTGATCTTTCATCACCAAATGCTCCGATCGGGGCCCGTGGCATCGGCACACGAGCCGGTTTGGCCGGGGCGCGATGGGATGCACCAACGACCTCTTTAGCGGCATTTTTAACGTGGCCCGCAATCCGGTTTACAAATCGCCACGATTTGTTCGGGTAATGCCCCGACCGCGCTGCGTCAAGGGCAGCGCCCGTTTCGCGTTCCTAATCGGCGCAGCCCGCTGCTGGATAAATTGAGTTTATCTCAGTGCATGCAGCAATTACACAAGACCGCCAGCGCTGCGTGGTTGACCGTGCCAAGTGCACCATGCTGGCAAGCATTGAATTGAAAGCTGCACACGGATATTGCGAGTGTCTTGCGCCTGAGGTCCCTATCGACACCAAAGCCGCTTTGCCACGATGCGCCGCAAACCAGGCGGGAACGCGCTTCACCGCGCCCGCCGCAACAAGCGCTTAGTAAGTCAGTTCGGTTGGTCTGCCTTCGGCTGATTAGAATAAGCGGCACTCCCGGCGCGCTGATATGCGCGCAACCTGCCGCGATGACACACCCGGCCCGATCCGAAGGGGAAGAGCGCGCGCTTTTTCCCCCGCCTCCGAAGCGCAGCAAAACCGGCTTTGGGCCGTTTTCCCGCGTAATCGATCTTTTTTTTGTTATCGGGACTGCCTATCGTAGTTGTGACCACAAAGGAGTTTTTACTCAAATGTCCTCCAGCGCCCTTCAGGGCTTGTCATTTGCTGTGCTGATCGTTGTCATCTTGATGGCAGCTTTCGACTTTGGGGTCTTTTGACAATGGCGCAGCGCTACGGCGGAGAGTTCAGCCCAGACAGCCCGCAAGATCGCGGTAGCGCGCAGGCGCCGCGCCCGCCCGAGGTCAGCTTTCGGGGTCGCAGCCCGCAGCGCCACGGCGCCAAGATCAACATCCTGTTTGTTGTCGCCGCGGCCACGATCATTCCCGGCTTGTTCTTCGGCAGTTCCACCAGCGCCTTTGCGGTCGATCTTTTGGGCAGTGCCTTGCTGCTGTTGGCGGCCTGGCTAACCCGCGACGGCATCCGTGCAGAAGACGCCTATGCAGAGCGCAAAGTCGCCCGCCGCCCCGCGATCCCGCGCAAAATCTTTGGCTCCATCCTGACCGGCACGGGTGTATTCGCCCTGGCCTTTGGCGGGCAATGGGCACTGATCCCGGCGATCATCGGCGGGGCAATCACGGCCGGTCTGCATTTTTTCACCTTCGGACCCGACCCGCTGACGGACAAAGGTCTTGAAGGCGTTGACCATGCGCAAACAGACCGGATCGCGCGAAAGATCGAAGCCGCGGAGACACTGCTTGATCAAATGAAAGACGCGATCCTGCGCGCCAAAGACCGCCCGCTTGAAGCTAGGGTCGAGCAATTCCAGGCCACCGCGCGAGAAATGTTTCGCACCATCGAAGAAGACCCACGCGATCTGACCGGCGCGCGGCGCTATGTCGGCGTCTATCTCGAAGGCGCGCGCGATGCGACGGTGAAATTCGCCGATATTTGGCTGCGTTCGCGCGACACGGTCGCGCGCGACGAATACATCAGCCTGCTTGACGACTTGGAGACGGGCTTTTCGGAAAAGACCCGCGCCATGCTGCTTGATGACCGCAGCGATCTCGATGTGGAGATCGAGGTTCTGCGGGATCGTTTAAACCAAGATATCAAACATATTTCTGACCGGGGGTAGACTATGTCCACTGAAATTCGCCAACAGGCCGAAGCGGCTGCGCAGATGGTTGATGAACTCAACGCCATCGTCCTGCCGGAGCCTTCAACCGAGCTTGTCGTTCTGTCGGACGCGGCCGAGCCTACCGCCGAGGACATCCGCCGCCGGATGTCTGAAATCAACATGGCAGACACCAATTCGATTGTCTCTTTCGGCTCCAGCGCACAGGCAGAGCTGCAGACAATTTCACAATCGATGCTGCAGGGTGTGAAGAACAAAGATGTCGGCCCTGCTGGCAACAGCCTGCGCGACATTGTTGGCACGATCCGCGGCTTTTCGGTCGATGAGCTGGACCCGAACCGCAAGCAATCCTGGTGGGAGCGTCTGTTTGGCAAGGCCAAGCCGATTCACGATTTCATGGCGCGCTATGAAAATGTGCAAGGCCAGATCGACAAGATCACGGACGACCTTCTGAAGCACGAACACACGCTGATGAAAGACATTAAGTCCCTCGACCAACTCTATGAAAAGACGCTCGATTTCTACGATGAACTGGCGCTTTACATTGCCGCGGGCGAAGAGAAGCTGAAGGAGCTGGACGAGAGCACGATACCCGCGAAAGAGGCCGAAGTGCAGGCCGCCCCGGAGGCCGACCAGGTGATTAAGGCGCAGGAGCTGCGCGATCTGCGCGCCGCGCGGGATGACCTGGAGCGCCGCGTGCATGATCTGCGGCTGACGCGCCAGGTCACGATGCAATCGCTGCCTTCGATCCGCTTGGTCCAGGAAAACGACAAGAGTCTTGTGACCAAAATCAACTCAACACTCGTCAACACTGTGCCTTTGTGGGAGACCCAACTGGCCCAGGCGGTCACGATCCAACGCTCCACCGAGGCCGCCAAGGCGGTGCGTGAGGCGACTGATCTGACCAATGAGCTTCTCACGTCGAACGCTGAAAATCTGCGCGAATCCAATAAGATGGTGCGTGAGGAGATGGAACGCGGCGTGTTTGACATCGAAGCGGTCAAAACGGCCAATGCCTCGCTCATCGCCACGATTGAGGAAAGCCTGGCCATCGCCGATGAAGGCAAGCGCAAGCGTGCTGAGGCCGAAGCCGAGATGGAGAAGATGGAGCGCGAATTGCGCGACACACTGGCCTCTGCCAGCGCCCGCGGCGACAGCACCGGGGCCAATGTCGGCGAAAGTGTGCCGAGCTAACGGTCACCGTTCCTTTATAAGCACAGTTTCGCGGGCGGCCCTTGGGTCGCCCGTTGCATCTGGCCCCGCCACACCACATTTGCTAGAGCGCCGATGGGGGACGATGGAGCTAAGCCAGATGGCACTACGTCCGGGACGCCGTATCCGATATGTGATCTACGCGGGTTTGCTGTGCGCCGGCCTGTCGGGCTGCCAGTTTTCCACCGCCTTGCCCGAGATCGGCACGCCCGAAGAGGCGCCACCGGCCCCACCTTCGGCCGAAAGCCTGGCATTTGCCGACTATTACGCCGATGTGCAGACGCGGCTTTTGGCCGACGGCCTGCTGCGCACCGATGGCGGCGGCCCGGACACGCCGATTACCGTCAGCTCGCTGGCGGCAAATTTCGAACGGATCGCGCTCTACGACGAATACGCCCTGACCGGCGGCCAATTTGTCGCGCGAGAGACGCCGTCTGTGCTGCGCCGATGGGCCGAACCGGTGCGGCTTCAGGCCCATTTCGGCGCCTCGGTTGACGCAGTTACCCGGTCACGCGACCGCGCCTTTCTGGCCAGCTATGCGCGCCGGTTGGGGCGGATCACCGACCATCCGGTCAGTGCCACGGGCCAGGGCGGTAACTTCCACATCCTTTATCTCAACCGCGACGAACAGCTTGATGCGGCTGAGCTTTTGGAAAGCTTGGTGCCTGGGATCGGTGCTGAGACCGTGCGCGAGATTACCCGTCTGCCGCGCTTCACCTTCTGCTCGGTCTATGCATTTTCAGAGGCCAGCGATCAGTCGACCTATGTGACAGCGATTGCCGTTATCCGCACCGAACATCCTGAGCTTTTGCGCCGTTCTTGCGTGCATGAGGAGGTCGCCCAAGGTTTGGGTCTACCCAATGACAGCCCCGCCGCGCGTCCGTCGATCTTCAACGATGACGAGGAATTCGCGCTGCTCACTGATCATGATGAGCTGTTGCTCCAGATGCTCTATGATAATCGGCTCGACACCGGGATTGCTGCCGATGAGGCACGGCCGATCATCCGCGAGATTGCCGAAGAGCTTTTGGGCGGCCCGAGCTAGCGCGTCTTGCGCGGCACCTATGCTGCAGATATCGCCCGGGATTTCCCCTGTAGCCCTCCACGCGACGGGCGTATAACATTGCTCCTAACAACAGCTTCTTGCCCTGGGGACAGCCGCGCCATGCCCATTTTCGATTTCCTCTCTGGCCAGTTCATCGATGTCATCGAATGGACCGACGATACCCGCGACACGATGGTCTTTCGCTTTGAGCGCCAGGGCCATGAGATCAAATACGGTGCCAAGCTGACGGTGCGCGAGGGCCAGGTTGCGGTCTTCATCCACGAAGGCCAGTTGGCGGATGTGTTCACCCCCGGGCTCTACATGCTCGAGACCAATAACATGCCGATCATGACGACGCTGCAGCACTGGGATCATGGCTTTAAATCTCCCTTCAAATCAGAGATTTACTTTGTCTCGACCAGCCGGTTCACTGACCTGAAGTGGGGTACAAAAAATCCCATAATGCTGCGCGACCCGGAATTTGGACCGACCCGCATTCGCGCGTTTGGCACCTACACCGTCAAGGTCGCCGATGCGGCGAAATTTATGACCGAGATTGTCGGCACCGACGGCGAGTTTACGACCGACGAAGTGACCTTCCAGATCCGCAACATCATCGTGCAGGAATTTTCCCGCTCGATCGCAGGGGCAGGCATTCCGGTCCTCGACATGGCGGCCAATACCGGTGAAGTCGGCAAGCTGGTCGCGGCGGCGATATCCGAGACGATCTCAGCCTACGGCCTGACCTTGCCGGAGCTTTACATCGAAAACGTCTCGCTGCCCCCTGCGGTCGAAAAAGCGCTCGACGAGCGCACGAGCCGCGGCATCACCGGCAATCTCGATGACCATATGAAGTACAAAGCGGCCGAGGCGCTGGCCCAACAAGGGTCTGGCGCGGGCCAAGCCATGGGGATGGGAATGGGCGCCGGCCTGGGCATGCAGATGGGCAATATGATGAATATGGGGCCTTGGGGTCAGCAGCCTGCCGCGCAGCCGCAAGCCGCACCCGCCGCTGTTGCCCCGCCGCCACCGCCACCGGTTGAGCATGTCTGGCACATCGCCGAAAATGGCGCGACCAAGGGGCCGTTTTCGAAGGCCGATATGGGCCGCATGGCCATGACCGGAGAATTGACCCGCGAAAGCCTCGTCTGGACCCCAGGCCAAGACGGCTGGCTGCCCGCCGACGATGTCGCCGAACTAGCACAGCTCTTCACAGTCATGCCTCCGCCCCCACCGCCCCCGGCATGACAAAGCGGCGGCCCGCATAGCCGCACTGCGCGTATTTCGTTGAAAGTCTCGTCGTTGATCGGCTCTTGGGGTGCGGGTTCGGTTCTTCCTGCAAGGAGGGATTGGCGGTGATGGGCTTGAGGCAGGAAGCGCAAGCGGCGTTGTTTTATGAGGTCTCGCTCAAAAGCAGGTGCCGCAAGATCATCGCTTGCGGTCGATGGATCGGTTTGTCGATCTGAGCAGCATCCGCGCCCGTCTTGCGGCTTTCTAGAGCCATACCGGGCGTTTTTCGATCGGCCCTGAACTGCTGATCCGGATGCTGCTGGTTGGCGGAGCGAATTGCTGCGCCATCTATTCGAGAATGAGCCATGGCGCGCCATTGGTCCGAGAGACAATGGCGCGCGCTGTCTTTGCCTATTGCAACAACTATCTGATCGATGCAAATCACGGCGTGATCGTCGACGTCGAGGCCACCAGATCAATCCGGCAGGCTGGGGTTGGGTCAACCAAGACCATGCTCG
>JBCCXT010000097.1:0-6984 GCA_039191215.1 Pseudomonadota bacterium | reverse complement strand
CTCCAACGACGATATGCCGGTGATCTGGAAGGCACTGCTGCACAATTGCGCCAAGCCGCCGACGATCGCCTTTGCAGCATTGCCCCACACATGCCGCATGTAAAAGGTGGATGAATTGATGGGTAACTTCCAGGAAGACAACCCCAAATATTTGAAAATAAAAGATTAAATTCAGATATTTGGTAGCGGAGGAGGGACTTGAACCCCCGACACATGGATTATGATTCCACTGCTCTAACCAACTGAGCTACTCCGCCAGAAGCCCGGTGCTGATAGGGGAGTGGCAGGGAGGCGTCAAGCCCCGAGCTTCGCCATTTTCTTCCCGGCGAAGCTGTGAGACTTTGGGCTCATGACGGTCGCTCAACTTCTTCCTCTGGGCCCCGATGGTGTCCTTGTTCGGTTTGCCGATCGGTTGAGCGATTCCGCCAATCGGGCTGCGCTCGCATTTCGTGCGCGTGTCGATCGGGCGCATGTGCCCGGCGTTGTTGAGACCGCAACTTCCCTGACTTCGGTCTTTGTGCGTTTTCGCCCCGACGAGATTGGCCGGGACGCGTTGGAAGATCGGCTCAACGGGATGCTGGATGGGGTGGATTGGCTTGATGCACCGCTGCCCGATGGCCGGACGCTTTGGCATATTCCCGCCGTTTTCAGTGGGCCCGCTGCCCCTGATCTTGAGGCTGTTTCGGCTGAGATCGGTCTCGGTGCAGCGGAGGCCGTGCGCGCGGTCACGCGGACGACGCTCCGCGTGCTTGCGCTCGGTTTTGCGCCGGGACAGCCCTATCTCGGATTTCTGGACGAGGTATGGAACATCGCGCGCCGCACCGAGGTGACGCCGGAAGTGCCCCGGGGCGCGGTGGTCGTCGCGGTCAGGCAAGTCATTCCCTTTGCCAATCCATCGCCTACCGGATGGTGGCAGATCGGCCAGACGGCGTTCCGCTGTCACGATCCTGAGGCAAACCCCGCCTTGCCGCTTCGCGCGGGCGATGACGTGCGGTTTCATGCTGTTTCATCCACCGAATGGCAGCGCCTTTTGTCAGAGCCACGCGGCGGAGCCGAGGCGGAGCGCCTTTCGTGACCCTTGTGGTGGAGCAGGTTGGCCCAGCAGTGAGCCTCCAGGATGCGGGCCGTCCTGGCGGGCTTGGCTTGGGGCTGTCCCGAAGTGGTGCGGCGGACAGGAGTGCGTATCTTGCCGCCCTTGCACTGGCCGATGCCGAGCTTGGTGCCGCTGCCGTCGAAATGGCAGGATTTGGGGGGCGCTTCCGGTTTGAGGCCTCCTGTCGCTTTGCCCTGGCCGGTGCGCAGATGCGTGCGCAGTTGGACGGCAGGCCCGTCGTATGGAGCGCTGCGCATTGGGCCGAGGCGGGGGCGGTTCTGGACATCGGTGCGGCGGAAACAGGTGTGTACGGGTATTTTTTGCCAGGCGGTGGTGTGATCACACCGGAGGCACTGGGCGGGCGCGGCTATCACAGGATCGCGGGGCTTGGCGCGCCTTTGGCGGCAGGCGATCGTCTTCCCTTGGCGCCTTCCCCGGCATCTTTAGCGACGAAATTGCCGGAACCGCTGGTCAAAACCGGTCCCATTCGGGTGATGCCTGGACCGCAGACCGCGCTATTCCATGCGGTGACCCGGGCCCGGTTCGAAGCCACCACCTTTGCACGGAGTACCAAGGCCAATCGGCAGGGCGTTCGCCTCGATCAATCGGGCGAGCCATTCTCGGCAGGTGAGCAATTGCAGCAGGTGTCCGACTTCATTGCCGAGGGCGATATCCAGATGACCGGTGACGGGACGCCCTATGTCCTTCTTGCCGATTGCCAGACTATGGGAGGCTATCCCCGCATCGGAACGGTCATTCCCGCCGATCTGCCCCGGATTGCGCAATTGCTTCCAGGCGACGAGGTGCGGTTTCAGTTCATATCGGCGCGTGACGCAGAAGTGTTGTGGCGTTCGGACGAAGCTCGATTGCAGACATTGAAGGCAGAGGTTGCGCCATTGGTGCGCGACCCGCACGAGATGGCCGACTTGCTGAGCTATGAGTTCATCGGCAAGCCGTTGGACGACTGACGGCGCTCGCAGCTCGGCCGCATCGCCCCGCCCGCCGTCCCGTCAGAGCGCCTGCGTCAGGGCGTTCAGTGACGCCAGACCTAGTGCAGCAAGCGTCAGACCCATGCCACCCACGCGAGCGCCCATGTGGCCGTCGGTGAATGAAAAGCTCCACCCATGCAATGCGCGTCCGCTGATCAGAAGGAGACCGATGCTGTGAAGCGTCCAATCTGGAGCGCCGTTCAGCTCGATCAGCGCCAGCAGCAAAAGCCCGAATGGCGCATATTCCGTGCAGTTCCCGAAGGCTCGAATGCGCCGATTGAGTACCCGGTTCCCACCGTCGCCCCATCCGACCTTTGCGCTGCGGCGCAAGAGGATGACGCGGGCAGCAAGAACAAGCAGGAGGCAGCCGATCAATCCGGCATAGAGAGCGGTCACAGTGAGAGGCATGGGCAGGCTCCTGTTTCTCAGAGAAGGCGTTTCAAAAATGCCTGGGTGCGCGGCTCGCGAGGGTTTGTCAGGACTTGATCCGCTGAGCCTTCTTCGAGAATGATGCCTCTGTCCAGAAAACAGACCCGATCGGCCAGGTCGCGGGCAAATCCCATTTCGTGGGTAGCGAGGATCATCGTCATGCCATCTTCGCGAAGCTCGCGCAACGTGTCCAGCACTTCGCCCACAAGCTCGGGATCGAGCGCGCTCGTAATCTCGTCGAAGAGCATAATCTCGGGGTGCATGGCAAGCGCCCGTACAATCGCCACACGTTGTTGCTGACCGCCAGACAATTGATCCGGGTAGTGGTGCAGCCGGTCCCCAAGACCGAAGCGTTGAAAGAGGGCGGTTACCTCGGGCAGGAGTTCGGTGCGGGACTTTCCGTGCACCCGGCGCGGGGCGAGCATCGTGTTCTCGACCGCGCTCATATGCGGGAACAGGTTGTAGCTTTGAAACACCATTCCGATCCGCTGCCGCACTGGCTGCGGGTCAAGGCCGGGGACCGAAATATCTTCGCCGCCGAGGAGGATCACGCCGTCGTCAATCGGATCCAGCAGGTTGAGGCATCGGAGCAGCGTGGATTTGCCGGAACCGGATGCCCCGATCAGGCAGACCATCTGGCCGACCTCGACGCTCAGGTCGACGCCGTCCAAAACCGTGGTGGTGCCGAATTGCTTGCGCAAGGCACGGGTTTCGATCAGGGACACGCGTCAACTCCTTGCGCGGGTCTGCTTGGCCAAAAGATAGTCGGCATAGCGCGTGGCAGGAATGGTGATCGCCAGGAAGATCAGGGCAGCGCCCACATAAGGCGTGAAGTTCGCCATCAGGGACTTGTAAACCCCGGCTTGCCGGAAGATCTCGACTGGCCCGATGAAAGACAGGAGAGCGACGTCCTTTTGAAGGGCGATGAAGATGTTCATGTTGGCGGGCACCACTTTGCGGATCGCCTGGGGCAGGATGACAAATCGCATCGTGTCGGCCCCGGACAATCCAAGTGAGGCGGCGGCCGTGCGCTGGCTTTGGTGGATGCTGTCGATGCCAGTGCGAAAGACCTCGGCCACATAGGCCGCGTAAGTCAGAACAAGCGCGACTGTGCCCCAGATATAGGGCGAATTCCAGGGGCGAGGCAGGCCCAGGCCCGGGATGCCGAAGCCTACGAGATAAATCACAAGAATGACTGGAACGCCGCGAAAGATATCTGTGTAAAGGATGGCGAATAGTCGGATCGGGTAGGCGGCCGGTGCCCTTAGGTCCCGGGCCAGCGCGACGAGAAGGCCGAGTGCGAAGATCATCGGCGCCGACCACGCAAAGATGGCCACATCCAGGACAAACGCGTTGAGAAGACCCGGGAACGTGTCTACAAAGACTTCTGCGTTGAAGAAACTGCGTTTGACGGCTGGCCAGCCGGGGGCGAGTGGGATCAGGAGGACAAGTGCCGCAATGACGCCGAACGTGGACAAGGCCGCGCGTGTTGTGGCGCGGCGGCGCACCTGCGCTTCATACGCCTGTCGGCGCGTTAGCATAGCCGCGCCACGGCGTATTTTCGACAAGATGAAGGGCAATTCATCGCTTTTGCCTGCGGCTGCCTGCGTTAACCTTTACGTTTGTTAAAGTTGCAGGGTGTGATGGGCGGTGCAAGAGATGTCAGTCGATGACGGGCACGCCAGTGGTCTCCGAGAGCCACTCGGCTTCGATCGCGGCAAGCTCGCCGGTTGACTTAAGGGCTGCCAGTGCCGCATCGATACAGCCTTTGAGCGGATTGCCCTCTTCGAGGAGGAAGCCGAACTCATCCGGGCTTTCGCTGCGATCTGGCGGGAATTGGCCAAGGATGACGCCATCGTCCAGCACGACGGCAGCGAGATAGAGGGCGGTCGGCAGGTCAAACAACGCGGCGTCGATCTGGTTCGCCTTCATGGCCTCGACCACATCTGCATTGTCGCCATAGAGCAGCGGGTCACTTTCAGGCGCGATCACCTCACTTAACATCGGCACGGCAGTCGTGTTGGCATCGGCGCCCCAGATCAGGCCGACCAGGCTGTCTTTCTCGGCAGTTGCGCCGCCATCGACGACGGGTTGGCGGGTCAGAACAGCCATGGCGGCCGCGTAGTAGGGTGCGGAAAAGTCCACGATTTCATCGCGTTCCGGCGTAATCGAATATTGCTGAAGGTTGAAATCGAAGTTTTTTGCGCCGGGCTGGATTGCCTCATCGAAGGACGAGCGGACCCAGACCACCTGATCATCTGAAAACCCCATCTCGTTGGCAACAGCATAGGCGACGGCGGCTTCGAACCCCTGTTTGCTTTCCGGCGCATCATCGATGACCCAGGGAAAATAGGCCGGGTTTCCGGTCGCAATTGTGAGTTTGCCTTGCTCCATTGTCAGGCTCGCGGCACAGTCATTTTGCGCGGCGGCGGCGGTGGCAAGGGGCAGGGCGATCAAGGTTATTAAAGCCAGGCGCATTGAACATCTCCCGATTGGCGGTTTTTCCGGATTGTGAACAGGTGAACGGAATTGTCCAGCGCCGTTGCAACTCTTAGCTGTGGCTTATTCGCGGGCGCGGAGTACGCGGGCTGGACGCGCGGCCAGTGGGCCCCACGCAAAGGCGAGGCCGCTGAGCAGGGTGGCCAGGATGCCGCCAAGCACGATGAACAGGGCCGAGACCGGTTCGAACCGATAGTCGACCTCCATCACAAAGCGCATCACTCCCCAACCCGCGAGAGCACCCGCGACAATGGCGACCGCGCCCGCGGCGGCCCCGAGGATGGCCGAACGTGTGGCGAAGCTGGTCAGGATGGTCCGTCGTGACGCACCAAGGGTCTTGAGCACCGCGGCCTCATATGTGCGGGTGTGAACACCGGCTGCGGCCGCGCCGATCAGGACGACACCGCCGGTCACAAGCGTTGCAAGTGCGCCGTATGTGATTGCAGCCGCGATCCCGGCTAGGATATCGGTCACGCGGTCGATCGCATCCTTGACGCGGATTGAGGTGATGTTGGGATAGGCGTTCGACACCTCTCGCAGGATGGCGGCTTCGGCGTTTGGCTCCGCGTAGACTGTCGAAATGAAGCTGTGGGGCGCCCCTCGGAGCGCAGCCGGGTTCATGGACAGGATAAAGCCGATCCCGGCGGTCGAAAAGTCAACCTCGCGGAAGCTGGTCACTGTAGCCGTGATGTCACGTCCAAGGATGTTGACTGTTATCTCATCGCCAAGCTTGAGCCCCAGTTCCAGCGCTTCTTCAGTGGCAAAACTGATCTGCGGCGCGCCGTCATATCCTTCGGGCCACCATTCCCCGTGGGTAATATTGGTGCCCTCCACGGGCTGGTCAGAATAGGTCACGCCCCGGTCGCCTTGCAGCACCCAGTGATCGCCGGCCACGTCACGCGCAGGCTGGCCGTTGATCTGGGTTATGATCCCGCGCAGCATGGGTGCGCTTTCGACATTCGAGACAGCGGGATTTCCGGTCAGTCTCCCGGTCAATGGTTCGATCTGATCCGGCTGGATATCGACCATGAAAAAGGCTGGTGCGACAGAGGGCAAGTCGCGCGCAATCGCGCCGCGCAGGTTCGAATCGATCTGCCCCACTGCAGCGAGGACAGTCAGGCCGAGGCCAAGGGACAAGACAACCGACAGCGCTTCACCTCCGGGGCCGCCGACCGATCCAAAGGCAAGGCGCAGGGCACTTTGGCCGCGGATCGCCCGCCGCGTTGCCAGAAAACGTGCCAACCGGCGGACGCCGTAAGCAGCCAACACCAAAAGAGCAAATGCCCCCAAAAGCCCGGCTGCCGCGCTCAGTGTGACTTGCCAGAGACCGGACAAAATCGACGCGGAGGCGACGAGGATCGCAAAGAGCAAGCCTGTCACCAGGATCCAAAGGAACCGGGGGCGTGTACCAGGCGTCATCGCACCATCGCGGAACAATGTTGCTGCGCGCACGTCCTCAACTCGGGCAAGCGGCCAAAGCGTGAATATGGCGGCGGCCAGTGTGCCATAGAGCGCGGCTTCTGCCAGAGGTCTGACATGCAGCGTGAACACCGCTGGAACCGGCAGACGGTCTTGCAAAAGAGGAGCGAAGAGGATTGGCACAAGCGCCCCAAGGATCAGACCCGCGATCAATCCGACCAACGTGAGGACGCCAATCTGGATCAGGTAGGTCTGAAAAATCGTCCGCGTCTCGGCCCCAAGTGTCTTCAACGTGGCAATCACAGCGGTTTTGCGCTCGAGATAGGCGCGCACGGCAGCCGAGATTCCGACACCTCCCACCGCCAATCCTGCCAACCCGACAAGCACCAGGAAAGAGGACAGCCGATCGACAAACTCTTGCACGCCGGGCGCGCCGTTCCTGTGATCGCGCCACCTTGCGCCGTTGAATTCTGTCTCGACCTCGGTCCGCAGGGAGTCCAGGTCCGCGCCCAGCGGAAGACGCATTTTGTATTCCGTCTCAAACAGGGTGCCGGG
>JBCCXT010000096.1:0-7180 GCA_039191215.1 Pseudomonadota bacterium | reverse complement strand
TCCGACCGTGCTGCGCGAGGTGCTTTTGGGTGTGGCTGAGGCGGGGCTCTACCGGCCGGTTTGGTCCGCCCGCATCGTTGAGGAATGGGCCCGCGCGGCTGCGAAATCCGGTACGGCGGCTGAGATGCAGGCGCGGGGTGAAATCGCGCTTTTGCGCGCCAATTGGCCTGGAGCCGAAGTCGCGCCGGGCGAAGACGCCGATCTGTGGCTGCCCGATCCTGGCGATGTGCATGTGCTGGCCACAGCGCGATCTGCTGGGGCAAACACGATTGTGACGTTCAATCTGAAGGATTTCCCGAAACGGGAATTGGGCCGCTTTGACATTGTGGCGCTGCATCCGGATGCATGGCTCTACGCGTTTTGGCGGCAAGAGCCGGACATCGTCCGCGGCGTTGTCGTCCGCGTGCATGACACCGCTGCGCAACTTTTGGGCCGCGCGATCCCGATGCGGGAGCTTATGAAGCGCGCGCGACTGCCGCGGCTTGGCAAAGCCGTCGCGGGCAATTCACGCGCTCCAACGCGCCTCTAGCGCTTCGATCGCGGCGATCCGCTTAGGGACTTTTGGATGGCTCAAAAGCCAGGCGGGCATCGCGGCCATCTGATGGCCGGTCAATGCTTCGAGCTTGGTAAAAAGCGATTTTTGCGGCTCTGTGCCAATGCCGGTTTTGGTCAAAAGTGCCGCGGCATAGGCATCGGCCTCGTATTCATCGCCCTGGCTCAGCCGTGCAGCCAGCATCGATGTCATCAAATTGGCGATCCAAATCCCGATGAAGGGGATGAAGCGGCCAAGGATCGTGGCCAAAACCACGCGCGCCGCATTTTGACCGGAAAAATCGATCAGGCGCCGCCGCGCATGACCCAGGGCGACATGGCCCAATTCATGCGCCACCACACTGGCCAATTCCTCAACCGTCACGTCGCCAGCGCGGTATTTGTTGTAAAACCCGCGGGTGAGGAAAATCCGGCCGTCTGGCGTGGCCAATCCATTGACCAGATCGATGTCGTAGAGGTGAACTTTGATCCGCTCGACATCGAGCGCTGCGGCCATCCGATCGGTCAGCCGCGTCAGGTCACGATCCAGAAGCTCGGCCGATTTCTCATCGAGCGTGCGCTTGGTGGCGCGCGCGGAAAAGAAATAATGGGCGAGGCCCCAGAACACGGCGAGAATTATTGGGGTCAGCTTGATCATGGGAGTGATATGGGGCTGATCTTGGTCTGAGACAACTGATTGCCCGGCGCAACGCCGCATTCAGTCGCCGTGGCCCGTGCCAGGCGCGCCTTAGCGCACCAATTCCCGCATGCCGCGCGCCAGCCCCTCCAACGTCATCGGCACCATGCGCCCGTCAAAGATCTCTTGGATCATTTGTGTCGATTGCGTGTACCGCCAATAGCGTTCAGGGCTTGGATTGATCCACAGATGGCTCGGCCATTGATCGCGCGCGCGTGCCAGCCAGACATGGCCCGCCTCGTCGTTCCAATGCTCATTCGCTCCGCCGGGATAAGCAATTTCATAGGGGCTCATCGCGGCATCGCCGACGAAGATGCATTTATAATCGGGACCATATGTGTTCAGCACGTCCCAGGTGGGGATTTGATGGCTATGGCGTCGACGATTGTCGCGCCAGACCCCTTCATAAAGGCAATTGTGGAAGTAGTAATGTTCAAGATGTTTGAATTCGGCACGGGCGGCTGAGAAGAGTTCCTCGACGACCTTCACATGGTCATCCATCGACCCGCCAACATCCAAAAACAGCAGCACCTTGACCGCATTGCGCCGCTCGGGTCGGGTTTTGACGTCCAACCAGCCTTGTTCGGCGGTTGCTCTGATCGTGCCGTCGAGGTCAAGCTCCTGATCGGCCCCGTCGCGGGCCCATTGCCTGAGCCGTTTCAGGGCCACCTTGATATTGCGCGTACCAAGTTCAACATCGGCGGCGAAGTCCTTGAATTCACGCTTGTCCCAGACCTTGACCGCGCGGCGGTGGCGGCTTTCGTTTTGGCCGATCCGGACACCTTCGGGATTATAACCATAGGCGCCGAACGGCGATGTCCCGGCGGTCCCGATCCACTTGTTGCCGCCCTGATGCCGCCCTTGTTGCTCTTTCAGACGCTCCCGCAGGGTTTCCATCAGCTTGTCGAACCCGCCCAGAGCCTCAATTTCGGCCCGTTCTTCGTCGGTGAGGTGCTTTTCGGCCAGTTTTTCCAGCCAGTCCGCCGGTATCTCGGCCGCTTCCATCACGGCCTCGGGTGGGATGGCTTCGAGCCCCGAAAAGCTGTGCGCAAAGGCTTGATCAAAGCGATCCAAATGGCGTTCGTCTTTGACCATCGCGGCTCGGGCCAGATAGTAAAACCCGTCGATATCATAGGTGACAAGCCCCGCCTGCATCGCTTCGAGAAAGCTGAGATATTCCCGCAAGCTCACGGGCACGCGCGCCGCGCGCAGGGTTTCAAAGAACGGCACAAACATGCCGTTTGGCTAACAGGTTGGCGGGGTTTTCTCAACGCGATTGGGGCTTAACCAATTTGACTAAAACAGGCTATCGCAGATTTTGTCGCTATTTTATCTATCTCGGTAACGGTGCATTTACGAAGCTGGCGCGCCGGAACACGAAAAAGAGGTGTGTCATGAAAGCTCGGGAATTGGCATTGGCATTTGAGGTTCTCGGTGTTCGGCTGGGCGCGAGCGAGGCCGAGGTTCGCCGGGCACGATTGGATTTGGTGCGGAGCTTTCATCCCGACATCTATGATGGCGATAGCGCCGCCGCGGACCGCAAATTGGCGGAAATCAACGCAGCTTTCGATGATTTGCGTGCCTATTTCAAAGCACATGCGGGCGCCCGGGCGGCCGCGGAGGCTGCGCAAAAGGCGCGGCACGCCAAGCCGCGGGCCGCGCAGCGCCAGACCCGCCAAAAGCCGAAGGTGCGCCCGGCCACGCCCCAGCCCCAGGCCGCGCCAAAGTGCGAAACGCCGATGCCGGACACTCAGACGGCCCAATCTGGGCTTCATACGCGCGGCAGAGCGGACGAAAAAACCGCAGGCCGGGCGCCCAAGGTCCGGCTGGCGCCTGACGTCCGCCTGGCGCTCGATGCGGCCGAGGCCGCTTTTGCGACCTCGCGCCGGGTTTTCGCAAAACCCAGCCCGGATTGCGCCTTGCACTCCGTCTGATCAGCCGGTGCCCGACAGCACGATTGTCACGATCACGCCCAGTACAAATCCAATGATGCCGTAGACAGCGCCGTATTGCGCCATATCCGCGCGGTTTCCTTTGCGGCGCGCGGCGATCAAGATGCCGCTGACCGCGCCGGCGCACAGACCAGCCATGGCAGGAATAGAAAACACGCGCCGTCTCCTTTAGGGGGCGAGCGCGGCGACTTCGTTTAACCGCGCTGCTACCGATTCACTGTCGCCGAAGCCATACCTGGCCCATCCAAGGCTGTCGATGCGAACGGCATCGGCCTCCTCGTTGCGGCCCAAGGCGGCCAAGGTTTCGGCTTGGATCATTAGCAAGGTTGCCAGCAATGCCGCGTTTTCTGCGCGCCGCGCCGCGGGCAATGCGCGTTCGGTCAATCGAAGCGCGTTTTGCGGATCACCAGCGCTGAGCGCGAAAGCGGCCAATTGCATATCGACATGCGCACTTTGGATCGAACCCTGGCCCAGCCGGCTAAAGACGCCGTCGGCCGCTTGGAAGGCGGTGAGCGCGGAGGTTCCTTGTTGGCCCAGGCTCAAGCGTCCAAGGGCAAAATACGCAAAACCCAACCGTGTGTCGGACCAGCCTCGGGATTGGGCCACAGCCAAGGCCTCGCGCGCAGCGGCTTGTCGGCGGGCCGGTGCGGCGGCCCGACCGAGAGCCGTTTCGATCAGTTCGATCCAGCTGCGAGGGGTTTCGGCGATCAATTGCGCCGTGCCACCGGCACCGCGTGGGTTCAGCCGGTTCAGGATCGCTGGCAGACGTTGCGCGGCCACGGCTCGGGTCATCCCGGAAGCCAAGGCCGGGTCGTAATAGGTTCGCAGCATCAGCATATCAAAACCGGTCAGCACGGCATGAAAATTGTCGTCGTTAAAGACACTGTCGGGCAAGCGGTAAAGGTCGTTGAGCGGGCCGATTGCCTGGCCCAGCTCTTCGTGCAAACAGTCGCGGATTTCTTGCGGGGGCACGTCCGAGGGCACAAAGATCGCCGCAGTTTCTCGGGTGGTCAGCGTGGTCCAATCAAGCAGCGCAGAGCCGCGCGCTTGGCGGAATTCCTGCCACGAGCTGACCCGGGGGACCACGAAACAAGCCGCTTGCGGTACCGCCCGCTGCATCCGGGCGCGGGGCAGCGTCTCAATGGTGATCGCGGCCGGGCCGGTCTCAACCCGGCTGATGCTGATCCCCGCTTCGTTGCGCAACCGTGCGAGCAGGCGGTCCAAATCCGGGATCAGGCTGGGCGGGGCTCCATCGCGCACTGCCACGGTAATCGGGCCTTCAAACCGCGATAGCCGCTCGATATCGCGCCCCGATTCCATGCGGAAGGACAGATCGAGGAAATCGCGCGCCATTTGCGCGTTTGATCGGGCCGGCGGCGCCGGAAGTGCGGCGCGAAAGACCGGCAATTCCGACACGCGGCCCGTATCGGGCACTTGGCGGCTGGGCGTGTCCGCCACCACGCAGGCGCCAAGCGCCAACGGAAGAAGGCATGCCCTAAGCGCGCGCATATTTGATAAAATCCGTCTTGAGGCCAAGCCGGTCGTAAAGCTTGCGTGCTGTGGTATTTCCAGCCTGAGTGAGCCAGTAAACCGAAGGCCGCCCGGCGTCATCGGCATCGGCATAAACCGTTTCGATTAAGGCGCGCGCCACGCCCTTGCCGCGCGCCTCGGGGACGGTGAAAAGGTCTTGCAAATAACTGACCGGCTCCGCCCGCCATCCATGGGTATGGGCGATGACATGCACAAGACCAAGCGCCGCCGTGCCCTCCCACGCCATCCAACCGCGCATATCCTCGCGCCCCGGATCGGTGTAGCGCGCAAAGGTCAGATCGTAGATCTCGCCCGGCAACGCGGTATTGTAAAACGCAAGATAGGCGTGCCAAAGCCGGTCCCATGCGGGACGGTCATCAGGGACCAGGGCCCGTATCTGAAAGGAAGATCCCATTGACTGCCTCTGGGCCTTCTGCTGCTCTGACGGCAAGCTTAGCGGGAAGCGTTCATGGCTGAAAGTGAATTCAGATTTCGGAATTTGAAGGTTGTCATCGATATCACAATGCCCGCGGAGCTTGACGCAGAAGAGCTCAAGCTGACGGAAGATGAGCTGAACCATGCCGCCAAGATCCTAAAGAAAACGCCGTTTTCGGGTCATGCGCGGATCTTTGGCGATGTTCATGTGCGTGAGATTAGCGGCAACGATTATATCTATGTCGTTGGCCGAGATGGCGCCGTCATAGCCGTGACACTTGGTGGGATCGTGCGCCATAGCGCGAAGGGAGAAATCGATAAGCTTATGGAAAAACTGGCAATCATAGGTATATTCAGGAGCAGCACGGGGATTTAAACCCGCTGGATACACGGCGTCATGACGTTTGATGAATACACAGCGCTCAGCGACACAGATCGCATGGACGTGCGCCTTTCCCACCTTCGCGCGGCGGTTGTCAATCAATTGCCTGCGGCAGAGGATGCCGGTCTCGGTGTCGTCGATCGCGCGGAATTCGCACGCTTAAATTCGCGTCTCATAGCGGCCTTGGAGCGCTTGGAAGAGTCGCTTGCAGAGAACGGCGGTTCTGCTTCGGACCAATCAGATGACGTCAAGCGCGCGATGGAGTTCTTTCTCACGCATGTCAAAGCCGTCGAGGACCAATCGCGTTAACGCTGCCCACGCGCCATAAAGGCCAAGCGTTCAAAAAGCGCCACGTCCTGTTCGTTTTTCAGCAAGGCCCCGTGCAGCTTTGGCAGGGCCGAAGCACCGTCGCGGCGAAGGTCTTCGGGCTGCAAGTCCTCGGCCAACAATAGCTTTAACCAATCGAGCACTTCGGAGGTTGAGGGCTTTTTCTTCAATCCCTGTTGGTCGCGAATTTCGTAAAACTGCGTCAGCGCCGTGGTCAGCAGCGCCTGTTTGATCCCCGGAAAATGCACCTCGACGATCTGCTTCATCACTTCGATATCGGGAAACCGGATGTAGTGAAAAAAGCAACGCCGCAGAAATGCGTCGGGCAATTCCTTTTCGTTGTTCGAGGTGATCAGGACAACCGGCCGCTGATGCGCGCGGATCGTCTCGCCCGTCTCGTAGACAAAAAACTCCATCCGGTCGAGTTCCTGCAACAGGTCATTCGGGAACTCGATATCGGCCTTGTCGATTTCATCGATCAAAAGCACGCATTTCTCTGGCGCGGTGAAGGCCTGCCAAAGTTTGCCCTGTCGGATATAGTTTTTCACATCATGCACGCGGCTTTCGCCCAATTGACTGTCACGCAATCGGCTGACGGCATCGTATTCGTAAAGGCCCTGAGCGGCGCGGGTTGTTGATTTGATGTGCCATTCAATGAGCGGCAGGCCAAGTGATCTGGCCACTTGACGGGCAAGCTCGGTCTTGCCGGTTCCAGGCTCACCCTTAACCAATAACGGCCGTTCCAAAGTGACCGCCGCGTTCACCGCGATGGTCAAATCTTCGGTAGCAACATAGTCATCTGTACCTTCAAAGCGCATGAAAAATCACCATTTTTCAGAAAGACGCCACGAGATGGGCCCAAGATCCGACATATCGCGACAATAGATGGGTGACAAGCACAAGGCTTTGGGATAATCCCTCGCGCGGGGGTGCCCGGATGCGTGTAGAAGCAGACAAATTTATGGATACCGGACCCATTGAGGGGAGCGATATGAAGGCCGAAGTCTTTCTGCCAGAAGATTACCGTCCTGCTGAGGACGAGCCATTTATGAACGAACGCCAGCTGGAGTATTTTCGCCGCAAGCTGCAGACCTGGAAGGCCGAGCTTTTGGCCGAAAGTCGTGGCACGGTCGAAGGTCTACAAGAGGGCACGCGGAACATTCCTGACGTGGCCGACCGGGCATCCGAAGAAACCGACCGCGCATTGGAACTTCGCACGCGCGACCGGCAACGCAAGCTGATCTCCAAGATCGACAGCGCCATCCGGCGGATCGAAGAGGGCGAATACGGCTATTGCGAGGTGACGGGCGATCCGATTTCGCTCCG
>JBCCXT010000095.1:0-7226 GCA_039191215.1 Pseudomonadota bacterium | reverse complement strand
GGAAAGAAGGGCTCAAGACGCGCCATCTGCGCATCCGTCAGCCAGAAAAGATCAGACATGTCACCGCTCGTTTTTCGAACCGTGAATCACGCCGCTAAGCGGAAATCAATGGGTCCTGACCCTAAGGATGCTATCGCTCTGGGATGAGGCCGCGCGGGCTGAAGCGCAGCACCAAAAGCAGGATGACCCCCATCATCAACAGGCGCATATGCGCGGCAGCATCGCTCAGATGCCCGCGCAGCCAGGCATCTTCGGCCATCCCTGATGTCAGCAGCCCAATCAGCCCCTGACCGATCGGCTCGACCTGGATGTACAGCCACCAGATCAAGAACCCGCCCAGGACAGAGCCCCAATTGTTGCCTGAGCCGCCCACGATAACCATGACCCAGACCAGGAATGTGAACCGCAGCGGGGTATAATTGGTCGGCGCCAAAAGCCCATCCAGCGTTGTCATCATCGCACCGGCCAATCCGCAAACGGCAGAACCCAAAACGAAGATCTGAAGATGCCGCGCAGTCACGTTTTTGCCCATCGCGCTGGACGACACTTCGTTGTCGCGAATGGCCCGCATCATTCGACCCCATGGCGATTTCAGCGCCATCTGGCTTAGCCAGATCAATAGCGCCAAAACCGCCACGAAGAGCGTCAAGTAGCCAAGCTTGACATAGATCGAGGAGAAGGTGACCGGATCGGCGCCGATCCGGTGCGACAGATCCAAAAACCACTCCGCGCTTTGCAGATCAATCTCGTAGGGTACAGGCCTTGGGATGCCGCTGACGGTTTTGACGCCGCGCGCCAGCCAGTCTTCGTTTTTCAAAACCGCAATGATGATCTCGGAAATACCAAGCGTGGCGATTGCGAGGTAATCCGATCTGAGCCCAAGCGCGGTTTTGCCAATGACCCAAGCCGCGCCCGCAGCCAAAAGCCCGCCAACCGGCCAGGCCACAATGATCGGCAGGCCCAGCCCGCCCAAATAGCCCGTGCGCGACGGATCGATCGATTCAACCGCTCCGACAGCAGGGATGATCACGCTGCGGTAAAGCACAAAGCCGCCGAGCAAAAAAGCCACTAGGATCAACCCGCGATAGCCGCTTTGCGGCAGACGGCGCCACAGCAAAATCGCCCCGATGATGGCAAAAGCACCGATTGCGAGGCCCAGCAGGATGCGCGGCCCGCCAGCGGCCCATGCCTCTGGCACGGCAGGCATGGAAATCAGCACTGCGGCGAGCCCGCCCAAAGCCACGAAACCCATCACACCCACATTAAACAGCCCAGCATAGCCCCATTGCATATTCACGCCGAGCGCCATGATCGCGGAAATGAGGCTCATATTCAGGATGGTGAGCGCGTTGTTCCAGGACTGGAAGATGCCGGTTGCAATGAACAAAACCGCAATCATCGCAAACAGCAGCGGCGCACGCGCATGGCTCATAACGCTTTTCCCTTCATGATCCCCGTCGGCCGGAACAGCAGCACGATCAACAAGATGCCAAAGCTGACGGCGAATTTGTAATCGGTCGACAACAGTTGCATCAGCCCGGTGGGTTCAAGGTTTTCCGGCATGAGGTATGCCACGACCTTGCGAAACGCGTAGGTGACCATGACCTCTGAAAACGCAATCAAAAACCCCCCCAGAATAGCGCCGAGCGGCGATCCCAGCCCGCCGACAATGGCTGACGCGAAAATCGGCAGCAGGAGCTGGAAATAGGTGAATGGCTTGAAACTTTTGTCGAGCCCATAAAGCACGCCCGCCGTGGTCGCCAATGCCGCGACGATGATCCACGTGATCAGCACAACCCGTTCAGGGTTGATGCCGGACAAAAGCGCGAGGTCTTCGTTATCCGAAAACGCGCGCATGCTTTTGCCCGTGCGCGTGCGGTTTAAGAACCAAAACAACAGCGCCACGGCGATAATCGCCACGACGATGGTGATGCCTTGGCTGGTGCGAAACGCCAAACCTTCATCGAGCCCGGTGATCTCTCGGAAGGTCCGGGCCGAGATAATGAACCGCTCTCCATCGGCAAAGCGTTGGTCATCGACGCCGATGATCAGACGCACAATCCCGTTCGTCACAAACATGATGCCCATCGAGGCGATCAGGAAAATGATCGGTTTGGCCTTTTGTTGGCGGTAAAAGCGGTAGATCACACGATCCGTCCCGATCAGCACAAGGGCGGTGATGAAAATCCCGAACGGCAGGGCCAAAAGCGCAGTTGGCAGCGGGCCTAGGCTGACGCCGAGCGCCTGAAGGACCCATGTGATCAGGATCGTGACCATCGCGCCAAAGGCCATCGTATCGCCATGTGCGAAATTTGAAAATCGAAGGATCGAATAGATCAGCGTAACGCCAAGCGCCCCAAGCGCCAGTTGCGCGCCATAGGACGTGGCCGGGATCACCACGAAATTCAGCAAGGTCACCAAGGCGTTCAGGATATCCATTAGGTTGGCGCCTCACAGGTCCCAAAGAAGGTCTCGACAAAGAGCGCATCGCTCAGAACATGGATCGTCAGCGCCGCGGTTCCGTCGGGTCTGCGCGACAGAATGATCGCTGTTTGCCCGCCAGCCTCTTGTGCGGCAGAGGTGAATTGCTGACCGGTCGCTACCTCTGGCCCGGTAATGCGCAGGATATCGTCGGCGAAGGACAAAACCGACAGATCATCGATCACGTCGAGTTGCGTCAGCAGGCCCGATGACGCGATACAGGGCGCCTCTCCGCGGCAGATTGCGTGAAAACTACAGTCGATTTCCGCAGCCCCCGCGCCAAGCGGAGACAGAATTGCCAATGCTCCAGCGGCGATCCTCATTCCAGCACCTCGCAGGTGCCGAAATAGGTCAGAGCGATCTCAAGATGTGTGCTGAGCGTGGCGGTGCCATTGGCGGAAATGCTCAGCAAGGTATCGGGCGCGGCATAGGCGTCGTCACCTAGCCGGGTCACCGCGGTATCTCCGCTGACCGAGGACAGAAACAGCTGACCTTCATGATCGGCGGCGATCACCTCAGCATCCCAATGGGTTGCCGCGCAATCCTCTCCGGCGACACATTCGGCGGTAAACGTGCAGGCCCACGGCTCGGCATGAACAGGCAGGGCCAGAAGAACGAGCGGGAGCGCACGGATCATTGATCTGGCACCTCCGGGCCGGTTTGCGGTGGCGCGAGGCGCGGTGCAGGTTCGGGCGGAACCTCGGTCGAGGTTTCACAGAACATGCGTTGGAATTGATCATCGATCTCGCCGTTGCTGATGCGCAAAAAGGCCAGCCGGAGCCAGCCCGCGCCGTAACCATCCGGCGGGATCACCAGGACCGAGCCATCGCCAGGTTGCGCGGCTTGAACCTCTTCCAAATTGGCGAAAGCGAAAACCGGGCGGGCCGCCCGTGCCGAGGTGCCGGCGCGCAATTCGCTGCCGTCGCGCCAAAGATACATCTCGCCTAGGGCCGGAATTTGCCCGCAGCGCTGACTTTGGATGCGGCAGATCGCTTCGGTCTCACAGACGGCAAAGCGCCATGCAGGGTCATCGCCTTCGCCTTCGCCCGGTAACGGGGCCGCCATCGCCGGCGCCGCGGCGGCACAAAGGGCCAGGATGATGCGAACCGCGCCGGTCATCCGCCCAAAAAACTCCGCCGCACATCGTCATTGGCCAAAAGCTCCTTTCCAGTTCCGGTATGGGCGTTGCGGCCTTGGACCAGGACATATCCTTTATCGGCGATTTCAAGCGCTTGGCGTGCGTTTTGCTCGACCATCAAGACCGGCAGGCCGGTGCGCGTCACTTCGATGATGCGGTCGAACAATTCGTCCATCACGATCGGGCTGACACCTGCGGTTGGCTCATCCAGCATAAGCACTTTGGGCTGGGTCATCAGGGCGCGGCCGACCGCCACCTGCTGGCGCTGCCCACCGGACAGTTCTCCGGCAGCCTGTTCGCGTTTGTCGCGCAGGATCGGAAACAGCGCAAAGACCTGTTCCATCGTGTCTTGGAAATCATCCCCCCGAATGAACGCCCCCATTTCCAAATTTTCCTGAACCGTCATCGAGGTAAAGATGTTCTGCGTTTGCGGCACAAAGCCCATGCCATGGGCTACGCGGGCTTGGGGGCTGAGCGCGCTGATATCGCTGCCATCCAAAAGCACACGTCCCTCGCGCAGGTTCAGCATGCCAAAGACCGCCTTCATCGCAGTTGATTTTCCGGCGCCGTTCGGGCCCACGATCACGGCGATTTCGCCAGGCTCGACCGCGATGGTGCAGCTGTGCAAAATGTCCGCGCCGTTGCCATAGCCGCCGGTCATCGCCTCGCCGATCAGAAACGGGTTTTGGCCCGTCACCTGCGCCGAATGGCCGCCCGGTGGCACCGGATCGCCCATCTTCGCAGCCGGCGCCCGCGTGATGGATCGGTCCTTATTGCCGCGATCATTTTGGTAGGGATTGTCCGCCGCTGTCATCATCGCCCCTATTGCCGCACCAGAACCGAGGCCAAAAAGTCCTCGTGCAGGGCGCGCTGGCTTGGGTCGATCTCAGCGCCGATTGTGTAGCTTGTCAGCTGTATCGCGGCTGCATCTTGCAGGATCATAGTGACGTGATACACGAAGTTAAGTCCCTGCAAGGTCGCACGAAAACTGATCGTCGGATACGGTGCGCCATCCACCTCAGCATCGTAGCTTTCGAGGATCGGGATACTGTCTGGCGGGCGATTGGCCGCGGTTGCGGCATTGCTCAGAACGATTTGCTGCAAACCGGCCGTGTTGAGGCCGTCGCGCAGGCCGACCGCCTCGATCACCATCATTGCATAGCTGCGGTCGTCGAGCTGAAAGATCACATCAACCGCCGGAGACGGTGTTGTGGGCAGCGCGCGCCAACGGGAGGTTCGCGTGCAAAAGGAAATGGGTCCGTCGACGGCGACACAATCGGCGGTCGCTGGAATGGACGCGCGAAAGCGCCACGTATTGTCGGAAAGGATCTCCACCTCTTGCCCGTCCACCACGGCTGTGCCGATCACGGTTTGCGCGGGCAGCGGCAAAGCCCAAATGGCCACAATGAACGGAAGGAGGACACGCCTCACCCGACCGCTTCCTTGTTCTTTAGGCCTGTGCCCAAATAGGCCTCAATGACCTCATCGTTGGCCTTGATCTCATCGATGGTGCCTTCGGCCAAAACATGACCTTCGGCCATCACGATGACCGGATCGCACAGACGCCCGATGAAATCCATGTCGTGCTCGATCATGCAAAACGTATAGCCGCGATCTTGGTTCAAGCGCAGAATGGCATCGCCGATTGTGTTCAAAAGCGTGCGGTTCACGCCGGCGCCGACCTCGTCGAGAAACACAATCTTGGCATCGACCATCATGGTACGACCGAGTTCCAGAAGCTTTTTTTGCCCGCCAGAGACCGCGCCTGCCGGGTGGTCGGCCAAATGTTCGATGGTCAGAAATTCAAGCACCTCATCGGCTTTGGCCTGGAGCGCGCGTTCCTCTTCCGCGATACGGCGTCGGCCAAACCACGTGTTCCAAAGTCGCTCGCCCGATTGATCCCTCGGTACCATCATTAAGTTTTCTCGGCACGTCATGGAGCTGAATTCGTGGGCGATCTGAAACGTCCGCAGCAGACCTTTGCCAAAGAGCTCATGCGGGGCAAGGCCCGTGATATCTTCGCCATCCATCACGACCCGACCGGATGTCGGGGCAAGAACGCCGGCGATCACATTGAAAAGCGTTGTTTTTCCCGCGCCGTTTGGACCGACAAGTCCGGTGATGGAACCGGTGGAAATGGTCAGGGAAGCACCATCAACAGCGTGAAAGCCGCCGAAATGTTTGTGCAGATCCTCAACAACGATCATAGGCGGTCTTTCGGTATGGCAACGGCCCGGACTGGCGGCCCGGGCCGTTGGATCATCTTTGCGACTTAGCGGAAGCCCACGGTTCCAATCTCGCCGCCATCAACCTCGATTTCGCGATAATTGCCGGCCGATTCACCCGCGCCGATCAACTCAACCGCCGTTGCGCCGATATAGTCGATGTCCTCGCCCGCGGCCAAAAGCTCCAACGCGCGGCCGAGCTCGCCAGGCAGGATCGGCTCACCCGGCGCATTGGCGACATCCATCACAAAGTCTTTGTAGACATTGGGGTCCTCGCTATCGGCGGCTTGCATTGCCAACAGGATCAGTGCCGCCGCGTCATAGCCTTCGGCTGAGAACGGGGATGTCCCGTCGAAGCCTGCGGCTTCGGCCAGATCGAAATAGAGGGCTGCGCCTTCGCTATCGGTGCCAGGGAACTGGCCGAACGATCCATCGATGTCAGAGCCGAAGCGCTCGGTGATGGAATCGCCCACCATGCCGTCAGGCAGCACAAACGTGTCAAAGGCGCCGGTATCGAGCGCAGCTTGAATGATGCCCGGGCCGCCCTGGTCGATATAGCCTGCCACGACCAAAAGATCGCCGCCGGCCGCGGCCAGCGAAGCAACCTCGGCCGAGTAATCCGCCCGTCCATCTTCATGCGCGGCCACCAAGGTCACCGTCCCGCCGGCCTCTTCGAAGGCTGCGGCAAAGCTGTCGGCAAGGCCTTGGCCGTAATCGTTGTTGGTATAGGTCACAGCAACGGTATCGAAGCCCCGTTCCATAATGATGTCGGACATAACAACGCCTTGCCGCGCATCCGATGGCGCGGTTCGGAAAAACAGCCCATTGTCTTCGATCGTCGAAAGCGCCGGTGAGGTCGCTGACGGTGAAATCATGACCATCCCATTCGCAATCGCGACATTTTGAAGGGCTGCAATTGTTGCCCCAGAACACAACGCGCCGACAATCCCGTCGACCTCATCGGCGGTGATCATACGCTCGGCCACGGCTGTTGCAGCCGCAGCGTCGATGCAGGTGCTGTCGCCGCGTACCGAGGTCGCGACATGCCCGACGCCCAAAAACACTCCGGATTCAGATACTTCGGCCATGGCAAGCTCGGCCCCGTCGGCCATGCCGGGGGCAAGCGATTCCGCCGGGCCCGTGAACCCCAGCATCACCCCAAGCGTCACATTACGGTGGCCACCGGCAAATGCGGTGCCCGCCGCCAATGTAAGGGCCGCCGACGTCAGCAGTAAGTTTTTCATTGCAGTCTCCCTGGATGGACTATGTCTTTTTTTGTGACAGAGAACGTAGTTCGGGGAATAGGCATTGAAAAGGGTGAAGATCGGCGCGGTGCTCCTGTCCTTGTTGGCATTGCCGGCTACTGGGGAATTGCGCGATGT
>JBCCXT010000094.1:0-7555 GCA_039191215.1 Pseudomonadota bacterium | reverse complement strand
CTGAAAGACGCGCAACACCGCGCGGACTGGGGCGAAGCCCCGCCGCGCGCCACGCCCAACTGGCGCAGGCCGCAGGCCGAGCCGGGCGGGAGCACTTGGCCTGCAAGTCACGCGCCGCGATTGAAAAAACTCACCACCGCCTGCACGAAACTGAGCAGCAAAATCGCGCCCACCGCCCAAAGAAGAAGATCAAACGGCGCCACATCCGTGCCGCGCCGGATCATGGCCCTTTTCAGCGGTGGTTTGAAAATGCGCCTGCCTTTCGTCCTTCAGAGTGCCGCCTTGGTCAAAAAGCCCCCTCATCCAATTCGCCTCGGTATGCTTCGAGCCGCGCGGCGGAAGCAATCCGGTCCACACTTCTTTCGTAAATTCAAATTCTTGGTCGCATCCATTGTTCACAATTGCGATGCCGAGCGCCAGTTGCACGACGGGATCGCCCGTATCCACTCCTTCCCAAATACCGCCGGTTTGATCGCGCATTTGGTTCGTGGAAACAAAGGCGTAGGGGCGCGACGGCTGCGCACAAGGAAGTGATCAAAGCACACAGGAAAACAATTGTGTGTCGCACATAAATTCCTGAGCAATTACGTAGAGTTTACGTGGCAGCCTCGAGTAAGTCCACTATGTTGACGCTGAGCTGGCCTAGCCGCGTTGCGTGCGTTGGTCCGTCAGCACGACTTTATTGGGAGACATCGATGACTACACTGATCAACCGCCGGATGGCTTTGCAGATTGGCTCCGCCGCGCTTGCAACTCCGTTTCTCGGCCGCGTCGCGCGGGCGCAAACCACGCATGAAGTGCAGATGCTGAATGTGCATCCTGATGACCCACGCGCGCGTATGGTATTCTTCCCGCGCGTGATCGTTGTCGAGCCGGGTGATACGGTGAATTTCGTGTCAACCGACCGCGGCCATAACTCGATGTCCATCCCCGAAATGCTGCCTGACGGTGCAGAGGGTTGGAATGGCCGCATCAATGCCGACGTGGCCGCGACCTTTGAGATTCCGGGCATTCACGGGTATGTCTGCCAGCCCCATGCCACGGTTGGCATGGTTGGTGCCGTTGTCTGCAACGGCGACGGAGTGTTGGGCAATTTCGACGCCGTCCAGGAGGCGCGCCAGCGTGGCCGCGCGCAGGGCGTCTTTGAAGAGATCTGGGCTGAGATCGAAGAGCTTGGCTTAGGCTGAATTGATAAAAATAAACGCCCGCCGCGATCTGCACGGCGGGCGGTTTCTTTGCTTTAGCCCGATCTATTCTTCGGCGGCTTCAGGCACGCCGAAGGAATCCGGGGTCGGGTCAACGGCCATGCGTGATTGCTCGGGCAAGAGCGTGCCAACGAACCATATCACCACAATCGTTCCGACAACTGCGCCGACCAAAACGGCTGCGGCGCCGGCACCAACCACCATCCGGCTGAGAATATGCACACGCAGATCGGCGGCGCTGGTCTCGCCCTCGAACAGTTCTTGTCCTTTGAACTTCATGCCCTTTCCCCCTCAATCCGCAGGTGCATAGCCGTGGACCTGCGCCCAGGCATACCAATCATCCACAACCGTGCCAGTCAGCAGGATGCCAATGCCGCCAGTGATCGGGCAAAGCACGGCAAACCACCAGGCCCAGCGATGAATACCCTCCATCGTGGCGTTAAATCCCATGGTCCAGCGCCAGAAGAGCGCGGCACGCTCTGACGCCGTTCCGCGGTCAACGATCTGCTCCAGCTCGCGGTCGCCGCCATAGCGGCTCACGGCCAGGATCGTAGCGCCATGCATCGCAAACAGCAGGGCCGAGCCATAAAGGAACGCAATCGAGAGCGCATGGAACGGGTTATAGAAGAGATTGCCGTAGATGACCGAGAAGGTCGCCGTCCAATCGAGATGGCTAAAGATGCCGTAGGGCACGGCCTCGGACCAGCTGCCCATCATGATCGGGCGGATGAGGCCGAGAACAAGGAACAACCAAATTGCGGCACCAAATGCCCAGAAGACGTGTTTGCCCATCCGCTGCTTACGCGCCAAATCCCAAGCCCGTGCCCAACAGGACAGGACCGAGATCAACAGAAAGAAGCTCGCGACAAACCACAGACCGCCGTCATCCCAAGGCGGGACGCCCAAGCCATAATAGGCGACCGGCGGGTCGACCGAGAAGTAGAACAAGTCGCGGGCGAAAACGACAAAGTTGTAGTCGGCCTGCTGGAGATAACTGACGCCGACCAGCGTGAACCAGATCAGCCCGGTGGCCAGGCTCACGACCCCAAAGGCGCCGAGATAGATGGGGCCCAATTGCGCATTGCCGAACCAGCCTAAGAAGCTCGAAAAACGTGCTGATTTTGTTCGTTCCCGCAGATCGACATCCTCGACCATGCCCATCTCGGGCTCGCCCTGGACTTGCACCTGCGTGAAGATGTTTTGATATTCAGCCATTTACGCCTCCCTCAACGTTAGCCCAGAAAGGCAGGTCGACATACCAGTACCACCAGTTTGCCCAGGCATCGAACCAGATTGTGCCCGAGATCAGAATGCAGATCGCAGACCAGAACGCCGCGTTGAGCGCCAGCAGCAGACCCAGACGGTGAATGCCCAGCGGCCCGATCGAATAGCCGATATAGTCGCGAAAGAAGGTGTCTTCGTGATCAGGGCTGCGAACAGTCTCGCCTTTTTCGGGGTTGATCGCCGACAGGATAAGCGAGCCGTGCAGCGACAATGCCAGTGTGGTGGCAAAAAAGAAGGTAATCGCGATCATATGGGCAGGGTTGTAGTGGAAATTCCCGTATGACCAGCCGACATTGTTCACCCAATCGAGATGGGACCAGATGCCGTACGGAAAGCCGTGCCCCCAGGCGCCCATCAAAACCGGCCGGATAATGACAAGGCTGACATAAGCGAAGATGGCAACGCCAAATGCGAAGGGTACGTGTAACCCGATGCCAAGTTTGCGGCTGATCTCAACCTCTCGTAATGCCCAAGATATAAACGCCCCCAGGGCGCAAATCGTGATGAGCTGCCATAGCCCGCCCTCCATGAGCGGTGCAAAACCCAGGCCAACTTCCAGATCGGGTGGCTCGATCGAGATCAACCAAGGGTTCCAGGTATCGCCCATGGCGGCACCGAAGAAGATCAGGATCGTGCCCAAGGCGGCGAAGAATACCGTCGTGACCCCGAAGAAGCCGACATAAAATGGCCCCAACCAGAAATCGAAAAGATCACCGCCCAGAAGCGTGCCGCCTCTGACCCGGTATTTGCGCTCGAACGATAGCATCGCCATTTGCGGCTCTCCTCCTTATTCTTCAAAGACGACGCCGCGCAGAAACGCGATGTTGTCTTGTCCGTAGCTCGCCATGTTGATTTCTCGTCCGGTCTCGGCGTCGAAGACCGATAGCTGCCCGCCTTCGCGCAGGCGCAGTGTGATTGGTGCGGCAGGCGCGCCCGCAAAGCGCATTCGATCGCGGCCGATGACAACGGCCAGCATCTCTAGAATGCCACCCTCGCCCGAGGCGAATTCCTCGATCACCGCGCCGGAGGTTTCAGAGACCACCGTGCCGCTTTCGGGGTGATAGCGCAGAACGATGCTGCGTTCTTCCAAAACAGGACCAAGATTTCCGGTGTCAGGATCGCTGCCCCAAACTTGATGCCAAGCAACCAGCGCCGTGATCAAAAGCAGGCCAAGCGCGATAATGCGCATGGCGCGTTCGTCCAAAATGTCTCGGCGGGTGGATGTCGTCCGAGCGGATTCCATCGTCGCAATCCCTCTTTGCGGTCACGCGTTATGCTCTGGGGCTATCGGGTTAGATCGCTTCAAAGCTATTTGGCTTGAAGCTAAAGGTTCCCACGCGAAGCTGTCAACTTCAATTTACACCTAGATGTTCGGATAAATTTACATCCTCAATCGACTATTTCGGCGGTGCCAGCCCGATCATCCATCGCGCAAGCTCGCGCGGTGCAATCGTCATCTTTGGGTTTTCATGCACCGCACTTGGATGCGCCGCGCGCATTTGGTGCTAATCCTTCGGCATCGGCCCCAAAAACCGCTTCCTCACGCGTTTTTATTGATGCGCCACGCACTTTTGAGGTGCAGCGTCGAGATCTGCTTTCTATGCTAGCGCCACACTGAGGGCGGCGCATGACCGTCCAAGTCTTATGGGAGGAAACCACATGAACACCTTTGGGTGGACACGCCGCACGCTGCTTGCGGCGGCAACGGCAACTTTGGCACTCGCCGGATCGGCCCATGCCGACGGCCATCAGGTCCTTGACGAGTTGCACTTCTTGATCCCCGGCGGCGCAGGCGGCGGCTGGGACGGCACAGCGCGCGGCACCGGCGAGGCGCTCACGGGCGCGGGCATCGTTGGCACGGCATCTTACGAGAACATGTCCGGCGGCGGCGGCGGGGTGGCCATCGCGCACTTGATCGAAAACGCCGAGTCGATGGGCAACACCATGATGGTGAATTCGACGCCGATCGTGATCCGGTCGCTTACCGGTGTTTTCCCGCAAAGCTTCCGCGACCTGACGCTGGTTGCCGGCACAATTGGCGACTATGCAGCACTTGTCGTCCCGGCAGATAGCGAGATCGGCGATATGGCTGGCCTTTTGGCGACCTATGAAGCCGATGCCGCGGCCTTTGCAATTGGCGGCGGATCGGTGCCGGGTGGGATGGACCATCTGGTTGCGGCCATGGCAATGCAGGCCGCAGGCCAGGATCCGACGGGCTTCAACTACATCCCCTACGACGCTGGCGGCGCTGCCATGGCCGGCCTTCTATCGGGTGAGATACAAGCGCTGTCGACCGGCTTTTCTGAGGCCGTGGCGCTGGCCGAACAAGGCGAGGTGCGGATCCTCGGTGTGACCGCGCCGGAACGTGTTGACGCTTTTGCTGATGCGCCGACGATGATGGAGCAAGGCCTGGAAGTAGAATTCGTCAATTGGCGCGGCTTCTTCGCCGCTCCGGGCATTGATGATGCCCAAGTCGAAGCTATGCGTTCTGCCATCGCGGCCATGTACGAAACGGCGGAATGGGAAGAGGTGCGCGCGCGCAACGGTTGGGTGAACATCCACAATCCCGGTGCCGATTTCGAAGCATTCCTCGAAGCGCAGGAACAGCAGATCGGCGATCTGATGCGCACGCTCGGCTTCCTGTAAGTCGGGCTAAGATTTGCTGCTCCGCCATCGCGGCGGGGCAGCCACGAACTACGAAAAATAACACGGGGGGGTTGAAGGTCATGGCACTCGATCGTTGGATCGCATTGGTCTTCGTGGCCTTTTGCTGCGTCTACGGCTATGCGGCGTTTTTCACGATGGACCAGCTGTTGCCGCCGTTCATGCAGCGCAACCCCGTCTGGCCATCCACTTTCCCTAAAATGCTGGCTGTGTTGGGCGCCGCTGTCGGCTTGATCGTGCTTTTGGGCATCGAAAAGGCCGATGCCAAAGATGCCGAGCCAAGCGCGACGGATATCAATTACCGCCGCCTGCACGAATACAAGCTTGGTCAAGCCTTGCTGCTGTTAGGGCTGATGGTGGCCTACGCGCTGCTTCTGCGGCCTGCGGGTTTTTTGTTGTCGACTACCGGGTTTCTGGTGGCCGGCAGCGCGATATTGGGCGAGCGGAAATGGCACATCATGGTGCCGGTCGCGGCCCTTGCCACGGGTGGCGTTTGGTATCTTGTGCAGATCGTCTTGGGCATCTTCCTGCGCCCATTTCCGGCCGGTTTCTGAGGGGGACGGGGCATGTTGGAAGGTATCCTAATTGGCCTCACCGCAGCGTTTTCGCTGCAGAATCTGTTGATGGTGATTGCCGGATGCCTGATAGGCACGTTCATCGGCATGCTGCCCGGCCTAGGCCCGATGTCGATCATCGCGATCATGATCCCGGTGGCGATCACGCTTGGTGACCCGGCAGCGGCGCTTATCTTGCTGGCCGGTGTTTATTATGGCGCGATCTTCGGCGGCTCCACATCATCGATCCTGCTGAATGCACCGGGCGTTGCGGGCACGGTTGCGACCAGCTTTGACGGCTACCCGATGGCGCGCAAAGGCCAGGCCGGTAAAGCGCTGACCATCGCCGCCGTGGCCAGTTTTTCGGGTGGCACAATTGGTGCGATCCTGCTGATGATCTTCGCCCCTGCCCTGTCGTCAGTCGCGCTTTTGTTCCATTCCGCAGAGTATTTCGCGCTGATGGTTGTCGGGCTTTCGGCCATTGCGGCCTTTGCCGGCACGGGCCAGGTCGCAAAAGCGCTGATGATGACCATCCTGGGGCTGATCTTGGCCACGGTGGGAGAGGGCGCACTCTTTAACATGCCGCGCTTCACGATGGGTCTGATGGATCTGCAATCAGGCATCAGCTTTATAACGCTGGCCATGGCGATGTTCGCCCTTCCCGAGGCGCTCTTTTTGGTTCTGAATCCGGCGCGCGGCGCGGGCGGCGGATCGGGCGGCAAGATCGAAAATCTGCGCTTTTCGCGCGCCGAAGGCCGGTCGATGGTGCCGGTGATCGGGCGGCAATCCGTGCAGGGCTTTTTCATCGGCGTCCTGCCCGGCGCCGGGGCGACGATCGCGTCATTTCTGGGCTATGCGGTGGAACGCAACATCGCCAAGGGCGAGGAACAGGCGGAGTTTGGCAAGGGCTCGGTTAAGGGTCTCGCCGCGCCGGAGACCGCCAACAACGCAGCCTGCACCGGATCGTTTGTGCCGCTTTTGACTTTGGGCATCCCAGGCTCGGGCACAACCGCGATCCTGCTCGGTGCGCTCATCGCGCTCAACGTCACACCAGGGCCGCGGCTGATGGTCGACACGCCGGAGATCTTCTGGGCTGTCATCATCTCGATGTTCATCGGCAATCTGGTTCTGTTGATCCTGAACCTACCGCTCATCCCCTATATCGCCAAAATCCTGGCAATCCCGCGCAACTACCTGATCCCGTTCATTTTGTTCTTCACGCTGATGGGCGCCTATATCGGTCAGAACAACGCGACAGAGCTATTGATGCTGGTGGGTCTGGGTGTCATGGCGACAATCCTGCGCTTTGCCGACTACCCGCTTGCGCCGCTTTTGATCGGCTTCATCCTCGGCACCATGCTGGAGGACAATTTTTCGCGATCGATGCAGCTTTACCGCGGCCTTGGCTTCATCCTGGAGCGCCCGATGACACTTGGTCTGCTGGTCATCGCGGTATTGCTGGTCTTGCTGCCCAGCTACCGCGCGCGCCGCGCCAGGGCACGCGCAACCGGCGTTGCTGATGGCGACTGATGGTCCGCTGGCCAGCATAAAGGTCCTTGATCTGACCAATGTGCTGGCCGGTCCGTTTGCCTGCCATCAACTCGCTCATCTGGGCGCCGATGTCCTGAAAGTCGAGGCCGTTGGTCGCGGCGATCTTGCGCGAAATCTCGGCGCTGATCCGGCGCTGTCTGCGCAAGGAATGGGGATCAGTTTTCTGGCGCAAAACGCCGGCAAACGCTCGCTAACGCTTAATCTAAAAGCGCAGGCTGGTAAGGATATTCTCATGCGCTTGGTCCGGGACGCCGATGTGCTTGTCGAAAACTTCCGGCCCGGCGTGATGGACCGATT
>JBCCXT010000093.1:0-7594 GCA_039191215.1 Pseudomonadota bacterium | reverse complement strand
TGGGTGACGTTTGCCTCGCCTTTGTAACGCGCAACCCAGTCCTCAAGCATCGCGCGGTCCCGGATGGAGCGGGCCGGGAAATGCGGCATGACCTGGAAGCCATCCTCGGCCAAGCGCTTGGCCGTGGCCACCATGTCGCTGATTTCCGTGCCATCGATATGGGCGATGTAGACGCGCGTGCCTGCAGGCAGAAGCGCCTGGAAATCATCGATCTTTTCAGCCGTTCGCGGCATCACCTCGATCGAGTAGTCCTGCAAAAAGGCCTCAAGCTCCGGCGTCGCGTCTGCGCTTTTGGCGGCCTCTGAGGCAGCGGGGCGGCGAAAATTCAGTAAGGCCATCAGTCTCTCCCTCAAGCGCATGTCGCAAGTACATTCACGCAGCAGTGTCACGCCCATCGGCCGCAATCAGCGCCTTGATCCGGTCGATATCGTATTCCTGCTCCAGGCGAGTGGCCTCTGCCGCGGCGATCTCTTCTGGCACGCCGTCGATCTCACCTGTCACCACTTTTCGCCACTCCGCCAGATAAGCATCGTCATCCTTGGCGCCAACCTTCATAGCGCAGCGGTCGATCGCCTGTTCAAAGCGTTCCGGCAGCGGTCGTTTTGCACCACTGCGTCCCTTGCCGACAATCACTTGGGCAGGGATATCGCGCCAAAAAACGACCGTTACAGCGGGCATCACTCTCTCCTTCGCGGTTGGCCGACTTTAGACAGTACAGGTCTGCAGCGGCGTGCCGTTTTCGACATCCCGGCTTGTTGCTGCGACTAAAATTGCACCACTGATACGCACAGATAGACTCGACCGATAATATTTTAGTTGAAATGCAGTTAGTTTAGAGGTCAAACTACACATGCACGCAAATTTTCGCGTGCGTGTAGTGTGATTGGGAAGGGGTACACCTTGATCAAACATTTGGCCCTGGCAGCGGGCTTGGTTTTTGCTGCCATTGGCGGCGTGTCTGCCGCAACCGTTTCACCTTTGGGAGGCACAACAGCAGCGTTCCGCGTTGACGTGGAGCCTCCAGCGGGTGTGACGGGAAGCTTTGAGGTGGCAGATGGTACTGCAACTCAAATCGTCGTTGACCTGGATATCCGCCATCGTGGCGCCTCCTGGGGACGCGAAACACGGCTAAGGATCGAGGCACCCAATGGAAACGTCTATCGTTTCCTTGGTGGCCGCGACTTTGGCTGGGGCTCAACCGGCGGGAACTTCAGCACGGTCTATACCCGTGACATCGCGCCGATTGCAGCAGGGGGCACCTGGAATTTCCGGTTTTCCGACAGTTTCGACGATTTAGCCGATCCGGATTACGTAATCCGCCGCGGTTCGTCGATTTCGGTAAACGGAATGCCGGCGCCTGTGCCGCTGCCCGCTTCTGCAGCGCTCTTGCTGCTTGGCGTGGGCGGTCTTGCCGTCATGCGGCGTAAATCGAAGGCCTAACCGCGCTGCGTTGCCTATTAAACGGGCGGCCAAACGTGCCGCCCGTTTTTCTGTGTTTGTGCCGCGCCCCACTGCCGCTCTGGTCATTGCGAAAATGCTGGCAAAAGCCTAGCATGCCAATAATGACAATCGGAGGATGGGATGTCGCGCAAACATCCTCGAGGAGCAGGCCCATATCCAAGGCCCGTCGCGCCGGTCACCCCGGCCTCCGATCCGCCGCGCGAACCTGTCCAAAAGACGGCCAAAAAACCGGACCCGGCGGATTTGTATGCCGCGCTGGATCTGGGCACCAATTCCTGCCGCATGCTGATCGCACAGCCGAAAGGCAACCAGCTACACGTCGTCGACAGCTTCTCCAAATCCGTGCAACTGGGCCAGGGGTTGGAAGCCTCCGGCAGATTGGGCAGACCTTCGATGGCCCGCGCCGTCGGCGCGTTGAAAATCTGCCAAAAAAAGCTTTCCCAGCACGGTGTCAGCCGGATGCGGCTGGTCGCCACCGAGGCCTGCCGCCGCGCCGTCAACGCGGCCGATTTCATCTCTGTGGTGAAGCGTGAAACGGGGCTGGAGCTGGAGATTATCGAACCGGAAGAAGAGGCCCGGCTGGCGGTGGTGTCCTGCGCGCCGCTGGTCTCAACGCGGACCGAACAGCTTTTGGTCGTTGATATCGGTGGCGGCTCGACCGAGCTTGTCTGGATCGATCTGGCCCGCGTCGCACCCCTCGAACGCCCGCGCGCGATCATGCGGCTGCATCATGGGTTTGACCACGAAGACACGGTATTTCCGCGGGTGAAAGTGGTGGATTGGATATCGATCCCGCTTGGCGTCGCGACGCTCAAAGACATGTATGACGATGTTGCCGATGACAGCGCCCGCTTTGCGCTGATGAGCTGGTTTTTCGAAGAGCAATTGGCCGAATTCTCACCTTATGTCGATGCCGCTGACCAAGCCCGCGAGGGCTTCCAGATCATCGGGACATCCGGGACGGTAACAACCGTGGCGGCCTCCCATCTGGGTCTCAAACGCTATGACCGCAACAAGGTCGACGGTCTGCGCATGACCTCGGACCAGATCGACACGGTGATTTCGGGGTATCTGGCACTTGGGCCCGATGGCCGCCGCAAGGACCCCCGCATCGGCCGCGACCGCCAGACCTTGATCATGTCCGGCGCGGCGATCCTGCAAGCCCTCCTGCGCGCCTGGCCGACCGACCGGTTGAGCGTCGCCGACCGCGGCCTCCGCGAAGGCCTCCTCTACGCGCAGATGAGCTCCGACGGCGTGCTGGAAGACGGCCCGTTTTAGCTCTATTGCTGAGTATCTCTCAGGTATCTTACAACTTCTACTTCAGCGCATGAAAATGCATTCCCCATCGCGCATGCAAGCCGGTAAAGCCGAATCGCTTCGTCTAGATTTACCGGTGTCCCGCGTCCGTGGTGGTGCAAAAACGCCAGTCCAACACAGCCCCAGTCGTCACCACCTTCGCATCCGATCTGCATTAATCGAGCGGCGTCGTCGTAATCCGTCTGGCCACCAAGGCCCTCCGATCGCATTGCTCCCAAACTGCTACAGGCCTGTGCACTGCCTGCATTGCACGCCACTTCAAATAGCGTGGCGGCCGACGCCGGAGTGGTGAACATGTCACGTTCGCCGCGTGCCAAACACTGTTCCGTGACGCCACCTCGGCATGCCAAGAAAAGGAATTCCAATTGCCTCTGTTCGTCCTCAGTCAACCGCATCACTGCCATGCACACTTCCCCTTGGAAGACGTCGCAGAGCAATGCGTCCAAGGCAGTAACACCGTGTTCGTCCTGGCGGAAGACGGCTGCGACCCCGAGGGAGCCCAGAAACACCGCGCTTCCTATGATAAGGCCGAGGAAGCGCAGCGGGGCGTTTGGGAGTTGGGACCATTCGGGTAGGCGCAGGCCTGCCACCAAACGGAGGGTCCAGGTCGACGCGATGAAGGCCCAGCTCCACAGGCTGGTCAGAAAGGTGGAGTAAAAGAGGATCGAGAAGGGGGAGAACACGCCGAGGGTTTCGGCAAGCGTATCGTTTTCGATCCGCAGCGCCGTGGTGATCCCCCATATCGCGATCCAGATGATCGCGGCTGAGATGAGAATGTCGGCGATGAGCGCGAGGATTTGGATACCGAAGGGCCGGCGCGTCGAGAGCCAACCCAGGAGCCAGCGGGTCTCCAGCAGGGAGACATAGTCGGCGATTATGTTGATGATCAGCGCGAGGCTCAGGAGGCGGATCAGATCGTCGCCCCCTTCCAGGCGCGCCTCATAGGTGCCGCCCCAGCCCATCAGCGCCCAGATCAGCACCACCGCCAGAAGCGAGGCGATGGCGGAGCGGAGGAAGCATTTCAGCGACAGGTGGTTTTCGCCGAAGACCGCATCGAAGAGGGCTGTGAAACTCTTGGCCCAATTCTCCTCCGACTGCGCGCCCATCAGCCACAGCGCGATGGAGTCTTTGCGGTCTTTGTTCAGGATGCCCGCGGCAAAGGCGGTAAGGATCATGATCGCGCCGGATAACCCGGTCGCCCAGCCCCAATTGGTCTCAAAAAATGCCCGTAAACTCGCAAAATCCATCGCTAAAGCTTGGCACGTCGTATTCGATGTGAAAAGCCCGTGCTCCAGGAGTTCGGGCTATGGCAAAGAAAACCAGTGGCAAAAATTCAAGCGGGCGCGGGCAGCGCGATCTGCGCGTGAAGGTCAAGACGGCGCGCGGGCGCAAGCTTAGCTCCACACGCTGGCTGGAACGCCAACTCAACGATCCTTATGTCGCGCGCGCCAAGGCCCAAGGGTTCCGGGGTCGTGCGGCCTTCAAGATCCAAGAGATCGACGACAAGTACCGCTTTCTGGTGCCCGGCGCGCGGGTCGTCGATTTGGGCTGCGCGCCAGGCGGTTGGTGCCAGGTGGCGGTGCCGCGCATCAATGCGTTGGGCGCCAAGGCGGGCAAAGCCAAAGGCCGCATCATCGGCATCGATTTGCAAGAGGTTGACCCCATTGCCGGCGCCGAACTCTATCAGCTTGATTTCATGGCCGATGGCGCCGATGCCCAGGTCAAAGCCTGGCTGGGCGGGCGCGCCGATGTCGTGCTCAGCGATATGGCGGCCGCGTCCTCGGGCCATAAGCAAACCGATCACCTGCGCATCATCGCATTGTGTGAGGCAGCGGCGGAATTTGCCTTCGACGTGCTGAGCCCCGGGGGCACATTTGTTGCGAAAGTCCTGGCCGGTGGGGCTGAAGGCACGTTGCAGGCGCAGCTCAAGCGCTGCTTCGCCAAAGTAGCCAACGTCAAACCAGAGGCCAGCCGCGCCGACAGCTCTGAGAAGTTTGTCGTCGCGACAGGCTTTCGTGGCTTGGCCGAAAGCTGACAAAGGTCCGTGGAAACGCGCGCCAACGAGGGGCCCTGAAAAGGGTCCACGAGACGGTGCGCAACCCCTTTCCATTCCGCCCGCGCCATGAGATAGGGAGACGCCAACGCAAACCCCGTGCGAGGATGTCATGGACATACGCGAGGCACTCACATTCGACGATGTGTTACTGGTTCCCGGCGCCTCCTCGGTGCTGCCGATGGCGGCTGACACAAAAACCAACGTCACAAAGTCAATAGCGCTCAACATTCCGCTTCTCAGCTCGGCCATGGATACCGTGACCGAAGCGCGCATGGCCATCGCGATGGCCCAGGCGGGCGGCATGGGCGTCATTCACCGAAACCTCTCGATCGATGAGCAATACGAAGAAGTACGGCGCGTGAAACGCTTTGAGTCCGGGATTGTTTACAACCCGGTGACGCTCACCCCGGACCAAACTTTGGCCGATGCCAAGGCACTGATTGAGCGCTATAATTTCACAGGATTCCCGGTTGTGTCGGAAGATCATCGCGTCGTTGGCATTGTCACCAATCGCGACATGCGCTTTGCCGAGGATGACGCCACGCCGGTTCGCGTGATGATGACCACCGACAACCTCGCCATCCTGACCGAGCCCGCCGATCTTGACGAAGCCAAGTCGCTGATGCGCGCGCGCCGGATCGAGAAACTCTTGGTGACGGATGCGGATGGCAAGCTCACCGGGCTGCTGACGCTGAAGGATACCGAACAGGCTGTGTTGAACCCGCAAGCCTGCAAAGACAGCCTCGGACGGCTGCGGGTCGCGGCTGCCACAACGGTCGGGGAGGCGGGCTTTGAACGGTCGCAAGCACTGGTTGATGCGGGCTGCGACCTCATTGTGATCGACACCGCGCATGGCCATTCCGAGGGGGTGGCCAAAGCGGTCGAACGGGCCAAGCTTTTGTCCAATGAAGTCCAGGTCATGGCCGGCAATGTTGCAACCGGTGAGGCGACACAGGCGCTGATCGATGCCGGCGCCGATGCGATCAAGGTCGGGATCGGTCCCGGATCGATCTGTACGACGCGGATCGTGGCTGGCGTTGGCGTGCCGCAATTGACGGCCATTCTCGATTGCGCCAAAGCCGCGGCTGCGACCGACACGCCGGTCATCGCCGATGGCGGCATCAAATATTCGGGTGATTTCGCCAAGGCAATTGCCGCCGGCGCTTCTTGTGCGATGGTCGGCTCGATGATCGCGGGCACGGATGAAAGCCCCGGCGAGGTGATCCTCTATCAAGGCCGTAGTTTTAAATCCTATCGCGGCATGGGATCGATGGGGGCCATGGCGCGCGGCTCGGCCGATCGCTATTTCCAAAAGGACGCAGCATCCGACAAGCTTGTACCAGAAGGGATCGAAGGCCAGGTGCCGTATAAAGGCCCGGCCGCGACTGTTATCCATCAACTGGTTGGCGGTCTGCGCGCGGCCATGGGCTATACCGGCGCCGCGACCGTGCCGGAGATGCATGACCGCTGCCGTTTTGTGAAAATCTCCGGCGCAGGGTTGCGCGAGAGCCATGTGCATGATGTCCAGATCACCCGCGAAAGCCCCAATTACAGGCTCGGCTGACATGAATGTCGGCACCCCATTGCTGTGACCCCGGCGGCACGCGCGCAGGCGGCGATTGAGCTCATCGATGCCTGGAATGGCGGCTTGGCGATCGAGCAGGCGCTGCTGCGGTGGGCGCGCGGCGCCCGGTATGCAGGCGCCAAAGACAGGCGAGCGGTGCGCGATCTGGTCTTCGATGTATTGCGCCGCCGGGGCTCCTGCGCTGCGCGGGGTGGCGCAGAGACAGGCCGGGCGCTGCTGCTGGGGCATCTTCGTCGCAATGCGCTATCGCCCGAAGAGATATTCGCCGGTGATGGCTATGGGCCCGCCGCGCTGACATCCGACGAAGTTCTACGGGGCGACGAGCCCGCGCCATTCGCCGATATCCCTCACTGGTTGCACGCCCCGATGCGCGAAGCTTTGGGCGGCGAGTTTTCCGAAATTGCGCAAGCGATTTGCGCGCGTGCGCCGCTTTATCTGCGGGTCAATGCAAGGCGCGGCTCGGTCAAAGCGACCATGGCCGCGCTGGATGCAGAAGCTATTCAAGCCGTGCCGGAAGAGGCTTGCGCCACGGCACTTCGGGTCACCGAAGGCGCCCGCAAGGTTGCAAGCTCAAAACCCTACCATGATGGCCTGGTTGAAATCCAAGATCTGTCGGCTCAGATGGCCTGTGCCAGCGTTAACTGGCCGCAGGGCGGCGTGCTGGATTACTGCGCTGGCGGCGGCGGCAAGGCCTTGGCAATTGCGGCAGCCACAGGCGGTTCGGTCGATGTGCATGACGCAGCGCCCGGGCGCATGGCTGATCTTCCGGCGCGCGCGATGCGGGCAGGCGCTCAGCTGGTGCAACGCCCGTCGCCGAAAGGACCCTACCGCTGTGTACTTGTCGATGTACCTTGTTCCGGCAGCGGGACATGGCGCCGTAACCCGGAGGCGAAATGGCGCCTGAGCCCTGAAAAACTGCTTGATTACATGCGCTTACAAGAGGACATTCTCGATCGGGCAGCCGGGCTCGTCGCCGGGGGTGGCCAACTTGTCTATATGACTTGCTCGCTTCTGGCGGCCGAAAACAGCGACCAAATCGAGAGCTTCCTACGGCGCCAAATCGGCTGGTCGCACCGCCAATCTCGCCTCTTTACACCTTTGAACGCGTCGGATGGATTTTTCGTTGCCGAACTTCGTCGTGAGGCCGATATTTGAGCAAAGGCGCGCGCCTGCCT
>JBCCXT010000092.1:0-8029 GCA_039191215.1 Pseudomonadota bacterium | reverse complement strand
GCACCAAGGGCGGCATGAACACGAAGCTGCACGCCATCTGCGACAGCCGGGGCCGCCCCTTGGACCTCTTCGTCACCGCCGGGCAGGTCAGCGACTACATTGGTGCGCGGGCCTTGCTGAGCAGCATGCCGGATGTCGATTGGCTGCTCGGGGTTCGCGGATATGACGCCGACTGGTTTAGAGACGCGTTGAAAGACAAAGGGATACGCGCCTGCATCCCAGGCCGGAAACAACGCAACAAGCCTGTGCGATACGACAAACGCCGCTATAAACGCCGCAATCGGATAGAGATCATGTTCGGGAGGCTCAAAAACTGGCGACCTGTGGCAACGCGATACGACAGATGCCCGAAGGCCTTCCTATCTGCAATCGCACTCGCCGCTCTCGTCATCTACTGGCTTTGAAAGTCAATGAGTCCTGACCCTAGTAGAGCCCGCCAGAGCTGAGCGTGCCAAAGCCAGCCCCTGTGGGCACGCGGGCCTCATTGCCGGTTGAGGTGGTGACCGTTGTGCCATCGCTCAGCGGCGCGATGATCGTCTCGCCTTCGCCGGCGTTTTCGCCGCGATCAAACATCGGCAAATTCGAACCCATCGCAAATCCGCCATCGACAATGGCCAGCAAGCCATAGGTCGGCTCCTCGCCGGTGCGGAAATATTCGTAAACGACGTGCTCTCCGCCGTCGCCAGGGTTTACGCGTTGGCCCGAATAGCGGTCGATGGCGTAAAACTGCCCCCCCGGTGGGACCTCGAACGGGCCGCCGCCATATTCCGCAATCGCAGTTTGCATGAATTCGTTGAAAACCGGTGCGCAGAGCCGACCACCGGAGGCGCCGGGGCCAAGGCTCCGGGGTTGATCATAGCCAATGTAACACCCCGCCGCGATGGTGGAGGAAAAGCCCACAAACCACACATCGCGGGCATCGTTTGTCGTGCCTGTCTTGCCCGCGATTGGAACGGGTAGGTTGACCGCGCTGGAGGCCGTCCCGCGTTGCACCACGCCTTCCATCATCGAGGTCAGCTGATAGGCGGTGATCGGGTCCATGACCCTGTCCCGGTTCGACACAATGCGCGGGCCGAACCCGTCTTCGAGCTCTCCGGTCTGGCAATCGGTGCAAAGCCGCTGGTCGTGGGAATAAACGGTGCCGCCGAACCGGTCTTGGACGCGGTCGACAAGCGTCGGCTCCACCCGTTCGCCGCCATTGGCAAACATCGCATAGGCCGCCACCATGCGGTAGAGCGTGGTTTCCTGGCTGCCCAAAGAGTTTGCCAAAAACGGTGACATGCGATCGTAAACCCCAAAGCGTTCCGCATAGCGCGCGACAACGTCGATCCCGACATCTTGCGCCAGTCGCACGGTCATCAGGTTGCGCGACCACTCAATGCCGGTCCGCAACGGCGCGGGGCCATAAAATTCGCGCGATGCATTGGTCGGCCGCCATAAGCCTTCTGCGGTTTCCACCTCAATCGGTGCATCGATCACGATCGTATTGGGGCTATAGCCGCTGTCGAGCGCGGCGGCATAGACAAAGGGCTTAAAACTCGATCCCGGCTGGCGCGTGGCCTGCGTTGTTCGGTTGAGCTCCGAGGCTTGGTAGGAAAAGCCGCCCTGCATCGCCAGAACCCGGCCCGTATTGACGTCCATCGCCATAAAGCCGCCCTGCACCTCGGGTATCTGCCGCAACGACCAGCGGTCGAACGTTCCGTCTGAACCATTGACGGCGCGCACATGGATGACGTCGCCGACCGCCAAAAGATCGCCAGCCACTTGCGCGCGCGGGCCGCGATTGCCGTCTGAATCGACAGGCCGGGCCCAGGTGACGTCGCGAGATGGAATGAAATGACCATCGGCATCTTCGGCGACACCTTCGATGCCAATCCGGGCCGATGTGTCGCCGATCGACAGCACCACGGCAGGAAGCCATCGATCGATATCACGGGCGATTTCGGCCTCAGCCAAAGCGGCGCGCCAATCGGCCTCAGCACCCAGGCGGGCGGGATCGATCTGATCCGACGCGCCGCGATAAAGCCCCTGTTCGCGATCAAACGCCTCCAGCGCCGCGCGCAAGGCCGCCTCCGCCGCCTCTTGTAGGGTCTCGTCCAAGGTCGCGCGGACCGTGTAGCCGCCCGACAAAAACTGCGTCTCGCCAAAATCGCGGCTTAGCTGCCGGCGGATCTCATCGGTGAAGTAGCCCCGCGGTGGCAGGCTTTGCTGAAACGGCTCGATATGGCCGGACTGGACGGTTTCGAGCGGTGCGTCGCGTGCGATGTCGTAGGCGGCCTCGGAGAGAAAGCCATTTTCCCACATTTCTTCCAGGACGAAATCCCGCCGCGCCACCGCGCGATCATAAAAATCGACCGGATCGTAGCGGCGCGGATTTTGCGGCAAGCCGGCCAAAAAGGCCGCCTGCGCGGGGGTTAGCTCATCAAGCTGCGCATTGAAATATGTCCGCGCCGCCGCCGCGATCCCATGCGCCCGTTCGCCAAACTCGATCTCGTTGAGATAGACCTCGATGATCTGCTCTTTCGACATCGATTGTTCCATGCGCACGGCGAGAATGATCTCGCGGATTTTGCGCTCGATGGTGACCTCGGCGCCGACAAACATGTTCTTGGCGACCTGTTGGGTGATCGTTGAGGCCCCGCGCAAAGTCTCCCCGCGCGTGATAACCGCATCCAAGGCCGCGGCCACCATCTGCCGCGGGTCATAGCCGCCATGTTCAAAATAGTTCCGGTCTTCCGCGGAAATGACCGCTTCGATCACCAGATCAGGAATTTCATCGAAGGGGACATAGATCCGGCGTTCTTGCGCGAACTCGTCCATGATTTGACCTTCGCCGGAATAGATCCGGCTGATCGTGGCGGGCGAATATTGCGCTAGGGTTTCATGATCGGGCAAGTCGCGGGAATACATGTAGATGACGCCGCCTGCGCTAACGGCGACCATCACCAACCCATTGGTGATAAGGCTGAAAAGGCCTGCAAAAATGCCTGCGATGAACCGAAACATGGGTCTTGCGAACTCCACTTCACTCAGCGTCTATATACGCGCCATAACGCCCGGGGTCAAAACGTCGGAGGCGGATGCAATCAAGGGGAAAATGGGTGGCCTTTGATCGATCTTTCCACAGCAGTCGCCCAAATCCGTTAAGCTTCCGCTAAGGCCCCGCAGGCGCAATTTTATTGCAGCCTCAGAGGCGCTGCGGCCGCGTCGGCCTCGGCCCAGGCCAAAATCGCCTCCGCCATTGCATTTTGCATAATGGCGCGGGCCTCCGGGTCCTGGATCCGGGCCAGATCATCCGGATCGGACAAGAACCCGATCTCGACCAACAGGCTTGGAATATCGGCGGCTGTCAGGACGGTGAAACCGGCATGCAAACGCGGCTGGCGGTGCAATGCGACGCCGGAGGCCTCAAACGCCGCCACGATCGCGTCGGCCGCGGCGCCAGAGCGCGCGACGGTACTTTGCCGGTTGAGATCCATCAACACGGCCGCCACGACATCGTCGGCTTGCGCCAGATCGGTCCCTTGGATCATGTCGTCGCGATCAAAGCGTTCCGTGAGGCTCGCCGTCGCCGCATCAACGGCTGTGTCGGCTAAAGTATAAACCGTAGCCCCCGCAGCGCGCCCTTCTGACAATGCGTCGGCATGGAGCGAGATGAAGATGTCGGCCTGCGCGGCACGGGCGATCGTTATCCGCTGCGGCAGCGACACGAACACATCCGATTGCCGCGTCATCACGACGTCAATAAGGCCAGTGCGACGCAAACGCTCCGCCAATTCAAGGGCAAAACCCAGCATCAGATCGGATTCTCGGACATCGCCGGCCTCGGCGCCGGGATCGACCCCGCCATGGCCAGGATCAAGCGCCACGATAATCGGCCCCGGCGTGTCGCTGAGCGGGTCGGCCAGGATGCGACGCGCGGGCGCAGGTTCAGCAATCACTGCAAAACTGGCTGGGTTTGTTGGCTCCAATCTGATCGTCACCTGGGCGGCTCCGGTTTCGGGATCGGTCTGCATCCCGGCGCGGTCCACCAGGTAGGGACCATCCAGCGCCAGAACCAGGCGCGACCAGCCAGCTGTGTCGCGCGCAGCCCCGGTATGGACCGCAAGAACCCGGTCGGCTCCGTCAAAATCCTGAGGCAAGCCTGACCAAGACACTTCGCGGAAATCGACCGTCAAACGTGGCGGGTCATCAAAAAGCCGCACGCGGTAGGGTACGGCCTGACTGAGACCAAGGTCGATCTCGACACCGCTGCCCTGATCGCGCACGTGGCTTTCGGTGGGCTCTATGCGCGCCAAAGCGCGAAAGTCCTGCGCCATGATGGACGCCGGCAGGATCGCCAAAACAAAAATAAACGCTGCTCGGATCATCGGTCTTTCGCCGAATATTGTTGCGCTTCACGATATCACTTCTGCGCCGCCGAACCAAGGGCGCGCCGCGCATGTTGCGAAAACGGATGCCCTGCGGTGGGCCGGGGCCTGTCAGGCCTCCTTGGCCTGAGCGGAAAGCCGCGGCTGCGCGCGAAAGAACGCCTGCAAACGCGCCGCACCTTCTGCGATATCGGCGCTCGATCGGGCATAGCTGAGCCGCAGAAACCGGCCGCCGCGCTCGGCATCGAAGTCAAGCCCCGGTGTGACCGCGACACCCGCTTTGCGCAGGATTTCATCGGCAAATGCGAGACTGTCATCGGTATAATCGGAGACATCGATATAGAGGTAAAATGCCCCATCCGCCGGGGCGAGCCGGGTGAGGCCGACCTCCGCCAGCGCCGCAATCAAATGCGTACGGTTCTGGGCGTAGACGGCCAAATGACCGTCCAGTTCAGCCCGGCCCTCTGGGCTGAGTGCGCCAAGGGCGGCCACTTGGCTGGCATGCGGTGCGCAAATGAACATGTTTTGCGCCAATCGCTCGACCCGGCGAATATGCGCATCTGGAACAACCATCCAGCCCAGGCGCCACCCCGTCATCGAAAAGTACTTTGAAAATGAGTTGAGCACATAGACATCGTCTGTGACCTCAAGCGCAGATACAGCGCGGCCGGTATAGTGCAGCCCATGGTATATCTCGTCCGAAATCAAAGCTGTGCCATGCGCTGCGGCGGCATCGGACAAACCGCGCAGGTCCGATGTCGTCAGCATCGTGCCCGTGGGGTTGGCCGGTGAGGCGAGAATTAGTCCGGCCAATTCTGCGCCGATCTGAGACGGGATAGGCTGATATCGTGTCTCAGGCCCGGTGGGCAGACTGACCGGCCGCAACGAAAGCGCGCGCAGGATCTGGCGGTAGGACGGATATCCGGGCGCGCCCAGCCCCACAGCTTCACCCGCATCAAAGAGCGCCGTGAAGGCAAGCAAAAACGCCCCAGATGCGCCGGCTGTGACAATGATGCGGTCGGGATCGAGTTCAAGCCCGTACCATTCCCGGTAAAGCCCTGCGATGCCCGCGCGCAATTCCGGCAAGCCAAGCGCCACCGTGTAGCCAAGCGGCGCCTCTGTCATCCCGGTCGCCAACATCTCTCGCGCGGCCTTGGGCGCGCCGGTTCCCGGTTGGCCAACCTCCATATGGATCACATGCGTGCCGGTCGCTTCGGCCCTGCGCGCGGCCTCCATCACATCCATCACGATGAAGGGATCGACGTCAGACCGGCTTGAATGTCGCATCACTTACTCCTTAACGTGGCACTGGGTGAAACAGCCGCGGCGGGATTGGTCAATGGCAGCGCGTCTTCTCACGGCGCTTTTTACAGCTTTGATGATCTGGGCCGGAACGCAAGGCCAGGGCCAATCGATCATTCGCGACGCCGAGATCGAACGCGGGCTGCGCGAATTGGCCGCACCCATTTTGGCCGAAGCTGGATTGCCGCGCTCGGTGCGGATTGTCGTGGTCAACGACGACAGTCTGAACGCCTTTGTCGCCGATCGGCGGCACATTTTCATCTATTCGGGCCTGTTGATGCGTCTTGAAACGCCGGCCGAGGTTCAGGCCGTGATCGCGCACGAGGCGGCGCATCTGGCAAACGGGCATCTAACGACCCGGGCCGGCGCCGGAAGCCGGGCCTCCGCCGGTGCCGCGCTTGGTCTGGCATTGGCGCTCGCCGTGGCCAGCACGGGCAATAGCGAGGCCGGACTTGGCATCGCGGCGGGCACACAATCGGCCGCTCTGCGGAACTTTCTGTCGCATACCCGCGCGCAAGAGGCGAGCGCCGATCAAAGCGCGCTGCGCTACATGGTGTCGGCCGGTATCGACCCACAAGCGATGCGCGATGTGCTTGAGCTTTTCCGCGGGCAAGAAGCGCTTTCTGCTGGACGCCAAGACCCCTATTTGCGCACCCACCCGCTGACGCGCGACCGGCTGCGCTCGATCGAGGCCTTTATCGCCGGGCGGGTCGGCACCAGCTATGCCTCATCGCCCGAAGCGCAGTATTGGTACGATCGCACCTTGGCGAAGTTATCCGCCTTCCTGCGCGATCCACGCTGGACGCTAAGCCAGATCGGCAGTCAGACCGATGAGATTTCGACATTGCGCCGTGCGATTGCACTACACCGACGCAGCGCGCCATCTGATGCACTTGCGGCAATGAGCAGGCTTTTGGGTCTGCGTCCGAACGATGCCTATTACCAAGAATTGCAGGGCCAGATCCTCTTTGAGTCGCGGCAATTCTCCGCCGCCGTTGCTGCCTATGGCCGGGCCGTCCAACTCGCGCCCCGCGAGGCGCTGATCTTGGCCGGATACGGCCGTGCCTTGCTGGCGCTCGAAACATCGGGCAATGATCGCACTGCACTTGACGCATTAGAAAGGTCCTACGCGCAGGAGCCTGCAAACCCCCGGATGCTCCGCGATCTCGCGCTGGCATATGCCCGAACAGGAAGCCCCGGAATGGCCTCGTCGGTGACGGCTGAACGGTTTGCGCTGATCGGCCAACTTGATACAGCCGCGATCCATGCCGAACGCGCCTCCGGTCTGCTGCCGAGCGGATCGCCGGGCTGGCAACGCGCACAAGATGTTTTGAGGGCCGCGCAATCGGCGCAAAATTGAGGGACGAAAATGAAAGCTCTTCTTCCAATTCTTGCTGCAATGTCGCTTTGCCTGGCCCTCCCCGCTTGGGCGCAAGGCTTCGACGCGATGACCGATGCCGAACGCGCGGCCTTCCGCGCCGAGGTTCGGGCCTATCTGCTGGAAAACCCGGAAGTGTTGATGGAAGCAATCGCTGTGCTCGAAGACCGCGAGGCCGCAGCGACCACAGCGCGGGATCTTCAATTGGTGGCGCGCTATGCCGATGATCTCTTTTTCGCCGACCATGATTTGATCGAAGGCAACCCGGACGGCGATATTACAATCGTCGAATTTCTAGACTACCGGTGCAGCTTTTGCCGCCGTGCCGCGCCCGAGGTGAGCGCGCTTTTAGAGACTGACCCCAACATACGTCTGGTCGTCAAAGAACTGCCCATCCTGGGCGAACAATCGGTCCTTGCGGCGCGCTTTGCCCTGTCTTCGCGCTATGTCATCGACGAAGCGGCCTATTCGACCCTGCATGCGGCGCTGATTTCCATGCGCGCCGATGTCAGCGAGGCCAGCCTGCAACGGTTGGCCGACGATCTGGGCTATGACGGGGCGGCAATTCTCGCCGGCATGCAAGACCCACGCATCGATGTCGTGATCGAGGCCAATTACGCACTCGCGCAAGCCATGCAAATCTCAGGCACGCCGACATTTGTCATGGGGCGCCAATTGGTCCGTGGTTTTTTGCCAAGCGATGCGATGGCGGCGCTGATCGCTGAGGAACGCGCCGCGCTTGAGTAACAGCACCTGGCGGATCGCCGCAGACCGAGGCTTGGGACGGATCGCCAGTGACCCGAAACGCGGCGCGGCCCTGTGGCCCTAGAGCGCCATCCATTTAATCTGCGACATAGCCGGCGGCCTTGAAGAGGTTTTGGCGCTCTTGTGGTGGGAAGAGTTCGCGAGTTTGGGCGACAGACTGGAAGAGCGCGTCGAATGTTCGGGCCTTGAGCTTTGAGAATACCCTTTCAATTGG
>JBCCXT010000091.1:0-8237 GCA_039191215.1 Pseudomonadota bacterium | reverse complement strand
GTCCAGTCGATGCCTTGCAGCGACTAGACGCTGACCGACGCTGCGCTTCATTCGGGCTTCGGCGGCGCGGCTGAGGCGCTGGCCAAGGAGCGGATTGCGGCAAAGCCTCTCATGGCCCCTTGATCGCAGGTTTCCGTGGCCCGCAAAGACCCAGAGGTCAGCCCGTCGACCAAAAGCGCTCCACGCAAACTGGTAATCCGCCGTTGCAATATGGTCCAGCAAAGGCGGACCAGTGCTGGGTTCGCGGTTCCGGGTCTTCGGAACCTGCAGTCTCGGTTGGCGAACTCATCCGCCATCTCATACATTGACAGCGGTTTCGAGCCAGATTGCATGCACCTGATCCCAGCGAGGCGGCGCGTCGGCAAGAAAGCCGACGGTCTTTCCCGTGGCAAAACTGGGAAACGCTTTGATCGCCTGCCGATGTGCGCCGCGATAGAGGAAGCGGCGCATCGCGTGCTCGTTCTCCCAGACGGTCACGGTGTGATGTATGCCGTTGATCGTGCGCGCATCGGCCGAGATGTTGCCGTCAGACGCCTTTGCCTGGGCCATAGATCGAAAGGCGTGACGCCAAAACCGCGGATAATGCCAAAGGTTTTGCATTTTCAGACCAGTAATTGAGACATATACTTGGGTCTGGGACATTTTTGGCCGGCACCAGGTCGAGAATCCAAAGAAATCGTGCTGAGTTTACGCTGTTATGGCCCAGTTGGATCATGCCCTCGGGTTTTCGGCCGACGCTGTCCAAACGCGCATATTGGGCTTCAGAGCCACCGGCGACGGCGCGCCAGCCCAAATGCGACCGACCCCGGTCTGTGACAATTCCCCCAAATGTCAGCAAAGGGCACGCGCCGATCCGTCAACGCGAAACCGGGTCTGGGGGGGCCTGATGACACCGCCTTGACCGGATACCTGAACTTTTGACGCGTCAATAACGCAGATCTCACGCTGCTTTCGCGACAGTTTGCGACACTGCTCGGACGGAGATCCCTTTCCTTGCAGCAAAGCTGAAAGCGCCATCCAGATGATGCCATACTGCGACAGGAAGAGCAGTGGTTGCACCCGCTCCCGCGCACTGCCGGCGCTGGTCGTGGCAAAGACCGCTGCTATGGCGCGCAAGCCTTTCCCCCGGCGTACCGCGGCACTGGCAGGCCGAGCCATATCTCGGATCGCCCATGCTGGCTTGGCGCCCACTCCAAGCCGCGCCCACAAACCAATTCATCAAACAAAGGAAAATTGGAATGTCCGGATTATTAGTGCTCGATACTGCAATTTCAGTTATTTTTCTTGTACTACTGTTTAGCATATTTGCAACATCTGGGCAGGAGGCAATATCACAAATACTGGCTTGGAGAGCCGCAGCCTTGAGAGCATTGCTAAAAAATATTCTTGAAGATGAGCTTGATCGGTTTCTAGAGCATCCTCAGATCAGAGTATTGCTGGGGCCCGCGCCATTTTTTGGAGCGGTGCGTGGGACTGTCTCGTCCAATCGCAGGCGCGCCCCCTCTGCGATCGACCCGATAGTCTTTGCGCGTGCTTTGATCGAGATCGCTCAAGACAGTAAAGCGCTTTTACCGCTGATTGAGAGCATCAAAGGCCAGAAAACAGATGCAGAAGAGGCGGTTGCGCATTGGTTCAACGCCTCAATGGACCGGGTCTCCGGCTGGTACAAGCGTCGTGCGCAATTGGTCCTCTTCCTGCTTGGCTTTGGCATGGCGGCGGCGACCAACGCCGACCTCGTTGCTTTTGCCCGACATATGGCGCAGGACGAGGCTGCGCGACAGGCACTGCTAGACCGAGCCACTGCAATTGCTTTGCAGGAGGACCTGGCACAGGCGCAAGAAGCGCTCAACAAAGTGCCCACGGTAGGATCGGAAGAACCAACTCCGCCCGTAGAGGCTGTTGAGCAGCTGGAAAAGCTCATCACCGAATTCTCCGCCACATCTTGGCTGATGGACCCGGCTGAGCGGAGCGTGGCCAACGTACCGGGTTGGTTGCTGATGGCACTGGGCGTGATGCTCGGCGCTCAGTTTTGGTTCGATTTGCTCAAACGTTTTGTTTCGTTGCGTGCCGCGGTGTCGCGAGGACCCGCCGACACATAGCAATAAATCCTTCCATTTCAAAAACTAACCCTTTGGAGGACCATAATGACACTTCCGAAATTGACGGCCCGACGTGCCGAAGCGTTGGCCCGGCGTGTGGCGGCGGCCGAAACCGCCAATGCCGCGCCGTTTCCGCAACCGCGCAACAACGGCCAGGAGCAGGCGCCCTATATCTACAATTTCACCAAGGGCTTGCAGCATGGCTTTTGCTGGATCCGGCCGACTACGAGGCGTTTCAGGCCGGCACGATCGACCCTGACCCCACCACTTTTGCCGTGGTGCCGTTGAACAAGGATCTGACGCTGATCTCGGCGATCCCGCCTGCCGGCATGAACCCGGCCGACCATTTCCGCGAATGGGAAAGCCCCACCGCCGGTCTGGCCTTTGTGCTGCAGGGGCCCGACCCGCTGGCTGTTGGCATCCCGCCCGCGCCGCGTGCAGGCTCGGCCGAGCTCGCCGCCGAAATGGGCGAGGTCTATCAAATGGCCTTGCACCGCGATCTGCCGGTTGCGGCGTTTATGGATGCAACGCTGGTCGCGGCGATGACCAGCGCCAAGAAGACCGGCAAAAAGCTCAGCGCCAAGGTCGGCAGCGCGCTGCAGGCAGATCACGAGCAGGTGGCGGTGGATGCGGGCCGCCTCAGCGGTATGCGATGGTTCCGCGGCATCACCACCACGCTCGATGAGGGCGACCCGCTGCTCCGCGCACGCCGGCGCTGCGGTCAGCCCCAGGCGGCCGGCACGCTCTATCGTGGATCGGGTGAGGATCCTTGGCCGACGCCCTTCGTCTCGCAGTTTCTGGTGATGGGCACGGGGCCGGATCGCAGTAGCGGCATCATCACCTATGGCGCACAGCGCATCGATCAAAAGGTGCGGGTGGCCGAGCCGGGCCGGGACTATATGACCAGCTGGCAGGACTGGTCGGATGTGCAGAACGCCTGGCAGGCGCGCATCGCGCTCCGCCTGGCCTCGGCCGGCAACGACACCGGCGGCGCTGACAAGCCCTGGCCCGAATTCGTGACCACAGGCGGCGCCATTGCCTTCCGGCCGATCACGACGCTGCGCGATTTGGCTACCTATGTGCATGACGATCAGCTCTATCAGGCTTATTTGAACGCCGCGCTCATCCTTTTGGGAGAGCGCGCGCCCGTCGACCCTGGCATCCCCTATCACCGCAATGCGCGGCTGGCCGGAGACAATCGCGAACCCTTCGCCATGTTCGGCGGACCGCATCTCTTGACCCTGGTCACCGAGGTTTCCAGCCGTGCGCTGCGGGCGGTGCGGGCAACCAAATTCTCGGTGCACCGCCGGCTTCGGCCCGAAGCGATGGGCGCGCTTTTTCACACGGTGCTCTGGGGCTACGATCCAGCAGGCGAGGGTGCCTTTGACTTCGGTCATCCTGTGCAAGGGCCGGCCCGGCGCAGCCTGGGCAATCTGATCGCGCCCTATCTTCTGCCGCAGGGGTATGAGCATGAGCCGGTGCTGCAGGAGATCCTGACCGAGATCCGGCATCACAACGAACATCTCAACAAGACCGACGCCGGCGACAACCCGCGCAACAGCTGGCTTTTGCCGATGGCCTTTCCGGAAGGCTCGCCCATGCATCCGGCCTATGGTGCCGGACATGCCACAGTGGCCGGCGCCTGTGTCACTGTGCTTAAGGCCTTTTTCGACATGGGCACGCCCGACCACCGCACGATGCTGGTCGAGCCCGGTGGGGCTGCGCTGATCGCCCACAAAACCCGTGATAACGACCCGGAGCCGGACCTGATCGAGGTGCCGATCGATCAGGGTCTCACGGTCCTGAGCGAGCTCAACAAGCTGGCCTGGAACATCTCGAATGCCCGCAACATCGCCGGGGTGCATTACTACACCGATTACATCGAATCGGCGCTGTTGGGCGAAGCCGTGGCCATTGGCATCCTTCGCGAGCAGATGCTGACCTATTGGAACGGGCGTCACTACAGCGACGAAGGCAAGGCAACCGAAACCCCGGGCGAGGCCGTGCCGAGCGAAGCGGTGAGCATGGATGTGCCGCTCTTTGCACCCCGCACTCTGCCCGCGGCGTTGCTTGATGGTGCCGATTTCGGGCCTGGGGACACGGTGGCCGAGATCCGCATTCGCGAAGATGGCAGCCTGAGCAAGCTTCGCTGACAAAACGACCAGGGCATGGCGACCCGTGCCCTGGTCTCACATCACTTGATCAATTTGGAGGAGCGATAGATGCGACTGGTTTAACTGCGGCCCTGCTGGGGTTTGCGGGGTGCAGCAGCCCCGACAGCGACGCGATTACGCGGTTCGCTCAAGGCCTTGATGCCGCAAGTGTCGGCTTCACCGAGGCCATGACCGACACCAACCGGGCAGCGGCCGAAGAGGCCGCGGCAGCCGCCGCGACCGCCTATGCGCTGCGCGAGCGGCAGGGACCGGGCGACACGGCCTCCGAGACCCTCGTCACGATCGACCCATTGCTGAGCGACGAGATCATCCGCTCCCGCGTCCAGGCGCTCGAGGCCCTTCGCCTCTATGCCAGGCTTCTCATCGATCTGTCCGATGGGTCGTTGTCGGCATCGCTCGCGCAAGAGGTCGAGGGGCTGGGCGGCGATGTCGACAACCTGATTGCGTCGGCAAGTGAGGCGGGGGTGGTCCCGGAAAACATCGGGAAATTCAAGTTCAAGCCGCTCAGCACGGCCCTCGCGGCCATCGCCGAAAGCATGATCGAGGCAAAAGCCGCACGGTCAATTTCGGAAGTCGCTCCGAAGGTTCAACCTGTGCTTGTCGACCTCGTCGCGGAGATGCAACGCGACATCGACATTATGGATGAGATCCTGATTGGGCGGGCGGGAGACCTTAAAGCAAGCTTGGAAGCTGTGCTGGCCGCAGATGCCAGCCGGTCTGCGCCCATGCGGTTTGCACAGCATCGCAGCTTTGCCGCTGAGCTTCGTACCTTCGAAAGCCGGCGCGCCGCCTTGGCCCGGCTCCGCTCCGCGCTTGCCGCCCTGCCGGCCGCACATGCCGCAATTGCCGACCCCGCACAGGCAGACAGCGGCGCGGCCGTTGGCACCTTTCTTCGCTTCGCCGAATTGGCGGCCGACCTTTACACAACAAATTTTGGAGACTGATCATGTCACACATCGAACCGCCCGAAGAAACTGTTTCGAACGAGGAAATGCTGGCGCGATTGAAGCACGCGCGCGAACTCGCCTGGAAAGCGGGAGACAGCGCCAGCCTGACTCCGGCCCAGCGGCGCAAGGCAGAGTTGATCGCCCGCAGCCTGACAGAGGAGATTGAGCGTATCTTGCTGATCGATTTGGCGCAGCGAAGCAGCGACTATGACGATGTTGCCACGGTTATGCCGGACCTCATTCAACCGCTGAGGGATGCCAAGCGCGACATCGAGAACATCATCGGTTCGGTTCGACAGATCCGCGAATATGCCGGCGTCATCGATCGGCTCTTGGCTGTGGCTCTGAAATTCGCCGTTTGAGTTCCGTTCCGGCTCAAGCCGTTGGTGTTTTGCTTTCTACCGCGACCCGCGCGTTCCGCGACGGGTCGCGGACTCAAAATGGGCTCCGTAATCTCAACACCAGATGGCGCTCCCCACGCGCAATCGACTGTTCCCCCGATCATCCGGATTTCGGCACAGGCACGGAGGCTCCCACCTCGGATGGCCATTGCGCGACCAAAGACCGAGCTCGGCAAAGTCCCAGGTTAGGAAGACGGTAAGCCGCAGCGCTTTAGAGATGCTGTCGGCGTGTCGCTGAAATTCCAGGTCGTGTTGATCTGCCGCAGTCGGTGCGTCGCCTCTTGGGCAGGTTTCAGTGCGTAACTCATTCGTGAAAATCTGTTGGAGGCATCTCTGCGCGCCTTCTACTAGCTTCTCTCTCGCCTGAAACCGGGTGCGATCCCAATGCAAAGAAGGAACTCCGATGTCTGCTCTGACCAAGAATTTTGCCCTGGCAGCCTCTGTTGCAACCGCCGTGGCGGCCCTTTCTGCCGCGCCGGCCAATGCGCAAGCCATGGAAAAATGCTATGGCGTGTCGCTGGCTGGCGCGAATGACTGCGCCGCAGGCCCGGGCACCACATGCGCCGGCACCTCGACGGTGGATTATCAGGGCAATGCCTGGACGCTCGTGCCTGCCGGCACCTGTGCCGAGATCGATCTGCCGGTGATGGCTGACGGCACCGAGCGGACCGGCTCGCTGGAAGAGCTTGACCGCGATCTTCCAAGCTGATTTGTCACGGGTCTTGAGGCGCGGCGCTGTGTCGCGCCCAGACTGCCAAGGGCCTGGACATTTGACCATGTCGGGGCTGCCCACCGGGCGCCCATAGCCGAATGGTGTCTTCCGGGTCCTCATTGCGTGGAACCGACATGACCGAGCCCGCACTGCCCGACAAGCCCGGCATCGGCTATAAGCCGCAGCATTTCTCGGCGATATGCAAGGATCCCACCCCGGTCGCCTGGTTGGAAATCCACGCTGAAAACTACATGGGCGCCGGCGGCCGACCGCATGCGCAACTTCGCCATCTGGCAGAGCGGTTTGCCGTCTCGGTGCATGGCGTGGGCCTTTCGATCGGCGGGGAGGGCCGGCTCGATGGGGCGCATCTGGCGCGTCTGAGGCATCTATGCGACTGGCTGCGCCCAGCAAGCTTTTCGGAGCACCTGGCCTGGTCGAGCCATGGCACAGCGTTTCTGAACGATCTGTTGCCGCTGCCATACACGACGGAAACGCTGCAGCGGGTTGCCGCGCATATCGATGAGGTGCAGGAGACCCTGGGCCGCCGGATGCTGCTGGAAAACCCGTCGAGCTATCTGGCCTTTGCGGCGTCAACCTGGTCGGAAACCGATTTTCTGGCCGAGATTGTGCGTCGCACCGGCTGCGGCTTGCTGCTTGACGTCAACAATGTCTTCGTTTCGGCAACCAACCTGGACTACGCGCCGCGTGATTACATCGATGCGGTGCCCATTGAGGCGGTGGGCGAAATCCATCTGGGTGGTCACGATGAGGATGAGGATGAGACCGGCGCGCCGCTGTTGATCGACAGCCACGGGCGGGCAGTGGTCGATCCGGTCTGGGCCTTGCTTGACCACACGCTTGCGCGAAGCGGGCCGCGACCCTTGCTCGTTGAGTGGGACACCGACGTGCCGGACTGGCCGGTGCTGGCGGCCGAGGCGCAGCGCGCGGCCGCAGCGCTTGACCGGCACCGGCGTCCGGTCGCGGCGGAATGAGCATGCCTGCCGGCCCGCCGCCCGACCAGGCCGCGTTTCGGGCGGCGCTGCTCGATGCCGCGCTTCCCTCTCCACCGGGATTGCAGGATACATCGGGGCGCCCCGCGCAAAAACGCTTCGACGTCTATCGCAACAATGTTGCCGTCTCGCTCAGCGACGCGTTGGAAACCGCCTTCCCGGCCCTGAAGGCCCTGGTTGGAGACAGCTTCTTTCGGGCCATGGCGGGGGTCTTCCTGCGCGCACACCCGCCAAGCTCGCCGGTGATGATGTTTTACGGCGCCGAGATGCCCGACTTTCTGCGCGGTTTTCCTCCGGCGGCCGGGTTTGCCTATCTGCCCGACATCGCCCGGCTGGAACTTGCGCTGCGCCACGCCTATCATGCCGCCGATGCCACGCCCCTGGCGCCGGAGGCGTTGCAAGTCCTTGAACCCGATGTGCTGGCCGCAGCCCGGTTCAGCCTGGTTCCGGCCGCTACTCTGGTCAGCTCCCCTTATCCCGTGCATGACATCTACCGCACCGCCACCCGGCGGGATGCGCCAAAGCCACGTGCCGAAGCCCAGTCGGTGCTCGTCACCCGGCCCGATCTCGATCCGCAGCTCGACCTGCTCTCGCCGTCGGCAGCAAAGCTGGTGGCTGCGCTGAACGCCGGAACGCCGCTTGGCATGGCGGCCGAGGCCGCGGGACCGGATCTCGATCTTGGCGCCAGCCTCCATCTTCTTCTCGCGCGTCAGGCGCTTCACACCGTGACGACCAACTGACAGGATCTCCCATGCTGACCATGGCCAACCGCATAGGGGCGCGGCTCGATCTTGCCGCGACCCCGGCATTGACGACCCTTGCCCGCTTTCTTTTTGCCGCCGTGCTTCTGCTCTATTTCTGGAATGCCGGGGTGACCAAGCTGGGCGACGGGGT
>JBCCXT010000090.1:0-8878 GCA_039191215.1 Pseudomonadota bacterium | reverse complement strand
GAGCGAGATCATGCGGCGCCCTGCCGAGGTCACCTATGCTGCCGAGATCGAGGCCCTGAGGGCGGCAGATGACCGGCCCAAACCGCAGGGATGGCTGCTTTCGCCGCAGGCTGTGGTCACCTATCTGCTCGGTGGCACGGTGGGGGACCAGGAGGTCGGCGCCAAATATGTGGGCGACCGGCGGCTGATCGAAACCGCGGTGGCGACCCTGGCGACGGATCGCGCGCTTTTGCTGCTGGGCGTGCCGGGAACGGCGAAATCCTGGGTTTCGGAACACCTCGCCGCGGCGATCTCGGGCGAATCCACCATGGTCATCCAATGCACGGCGGGCACGGATGAAAACCAGGTGCGCTACAGCTGGAACTATGCCCAGCTGCTGGCCCAGGGGCCAAGCCGCGACGCGCTGGTGCCAACGCCGCTTTTTCGCGCGATGGAGAGCGGCCAGCTCTGCCGGATGGAGGAGCTCACCCGCATGGGCTCGGACGTGCAAGACACGCTGATCACGGTGCTGTCGGAAAAGATGCTGCCGATCCCGGAATTGAACGAGGCTGTCTTTGCCACCCGTGGCTTCAATGTGATTGCCACCGCCAATGACCGGGACAAGGGGGTCAATGAGCTCTCAGCAGCCCTCAAACGGCGCTTCAACGTGGTGGTTCTGCCACTGCCCGACGACATGGATGCCGAAATCCGCATTGTCGCAAAGCGGGTGGGCGAGATGGCACAAAGCCTGGACTTGCCGGCGCCGAAGAATGTGGCCGATGAGGTTGCGCGGGTGCTGGCGGTGTTTCGCGAACTGCGCGGCGGGCAAACCATGGATGGCAAGACCAAGCTGAAAACCCCGTCGGGCAACCTGTCGACCGCTGAGGCGATTGCGGTGATGGTCGGCGGGCTCAGCCATGCGGCCTTCTTCAATGATGGCAGGCTCAGCGCCGAAGGGCTTGCCAGCAATATGCTGGGCGCCATCGTCAAGGACCCTGTGCAGGACAAGATCGTGCTGGAGGAATATCTGGAGACGGTTTTGAAGGCGCGGCGGGAATATGCCGATTTTTATCACGCGCTGACCGATCTGGTGTAGCGCGTGCCCGCCAGGGTCAGCTGCTTTGGCATTCGCCATCACGGGCCCGGCTCCGCACGGCGGGTGCTCGAAGCCCTGGATGAGCTTGCGCCGGCCGAAGTGCTGATCGAGGGGCCGGCCGATCTCAGCCACCTGATCCCAATGCTGGACAACGCGCAGATGGTGCCGCCCGTGGCGCTTCTGGCCTATCCCGCCGACGATCCGGAGCAGGCGGTGTTCTGGCCCTTTGCGGTCTTTTCGCCGGAGTATCAGGCCGCGCGCTGGGCACTCCGACATCACGTGCCCGTCAGGTTCATCGATCTGCCGGTGGCCTGGCGCATGCCGGATCCAAGCGCGCAGACCGGTCAGACGGAAAGCGGCAGTGCTGCCGATGAGGGCGCCGACCCTGCGCCTGAGCCGGGTTCGGCTGTCGAGCATGACCCGATCGGCGCGCTGGCCAGCGCCGCGGGATATGAGGATGGCGAGAGCTGGTGGCGCGACGTGATCGAGGAAAACCCCAAGCCAGGCCCGGTTTTTGAAGCCTTGGCCGATGCGATGACCGCGCTGCGCGATGGGCTCGCGCCCCCAACCGGTGTCGAGGCCGCGCGCGAGGCGCATATGCGGCTTGAAATCGCCAAAGCTCGGAAGACGGCCACAGGTCCCGTGGCGGTCATATGTGGCGCCTGGCATGTGCCGGCACTTCAGGCCAAGCATCCGGCAAAGGACGACCGGGCCCTGATCAAAAGCGTGCCGAAGCGAAAGATCGCCGCAACATGGGCGCCCTGGACCGCACCGCGCCTGACCTATCAGGGCGGCTATGGGGCAGGGGTGGCGGCGCCGGGCTGGTGCTTGCATCTGTGGCAGGTGCCCAGGGCCGAACAGATCACCCGCTGGGTGGTGCGCATCGCCCATGCGTTGCGGGGCGACGGGCAGATCGTATCGACCGCATCGCTGATCGAAACCGAGCGGCTCGCCACAACCCTCGCCGCGCTCCGCCAACGGCCGCAACCGGGTTTTGAGGAGCTGCGCGACGCGGCCATCGCCTGCCTGTGCCACGGCAATCCGCTGGTCTGGGGGTCGATCGCAAAACCCCTGCTGATCGGCGCCGAGGTTGGGCAGATCCCTGACGATGTGCCGATGGCCCCGCTTTTGGAAGATCTGCAACGTCAGCAACGTGCAGCCCGCCTGAAGCCCGAGGCCCTGGAAAAGGATCTCGCCCTCGACCTGCGATCCGAAAGCGGGCTCTTTCGCTCGACCCTGTTGCACCGGCTGGCGGCGCTGTCCGTGCCCTGGGGGCGGCTCAGCGATGCTGGCAAAAGCCGCGGCACCTTTCGCGAACGCTGGGAGTTGAGATGGGAGCCTGAATACGCCGTCGAGCTGGTCGAAAACCTTGTCTATGGCGCCACAATCGCGCAGGCCGCCGCAGGGCGGGTGCGGGCGCGGATGGGCGAGGCTGCGAGCCTTGGCGCGCTGGCCGATCTGGTATTTCAGGCGATGACGGCACAGCTGGGCGATGCAGCGGAGACGGGGATCGCATTGCTCGGCGCACGGGCTGGGCAAACCTCCGATTGCACCGAGATGCTCACCGCGCTCCCGCCCTTGGCCGACACTCTGCGCTATGGCAAGGCACGGGCGACCGACACGCAGCACTTGGGCGCGCTTTTCGACAAGATCGCCGTGCAGGGGGCGTTGGCGCTGCCCTATGCCGCGCGCGGTCTTGATGCGGACGCTGCGGATGCGCTGCGCGAGATCGTGCAAAATGCCGATGCGGCCATCCGTCTGATCGAGGACCGCTCCGGGCTCGCCGCGCAATGGCACAAAGCGCTGACCCTGATCGTTGCCGATGGCCAGGCCAGCGCGCCGATCGCGGGGCTGGCAGCGCGGCTGCTTTACGAGGCGGGGCAGATAAGTACCGAGGAGGCCGTGCTGCATCTCTCGCGCATGCTCTCACCCGGAGTGGCGGTCGCGGATGCCGCGGGGTTCTTTGGCGGGTTTTTGGAGGGCGCAGCGCAGCGGCTGCTCTATGATGATCAATTGCGCGACTGCGTCGACCGCTGGATCTCCGGCCTGGAGGATGACGAATTCATCGCGCATCTGCCCTTGTTCCGTCGGATCTTTGCACTGATGGACCGCACTGAGCGCAAACGCCTGATGGATGCGCTTTTCAGCGGCAGCACCGCATCGGTTGCGCATCGCTTGGCTCCGGATGCAGAGGCTTTCTGGCCCCGACATTTGGACCGCATTGCCAGCATCCTGAAGGGCCAGCCGAATGGATGAGCGCAACCGGCGCTGGCGCCTGGCCCTGGGCGGCGATGACGCGGCGCTGTCCGAGAGCGATCGGCGGCTTTCTGCGGCGCTGACCGCGCTCTACACCGTCGACGATGCGGACGGCAAATCGCGCCGCGGCGGGCTTGGGCGCTCGGCACCGCGGGTTGCCAAATGGATGGGCGATGTGCGCGAGTTCTTCCCCGCCGCCGTCGTGCAGATCGTCCAGAAAGATGCGTTCACCCGGCTTGGGTTGAAGCAGATGCTGATGGAGCCGGAATTCCTCGCAGCAATGGAGGCCGATGTGAACCTGGTCGCCGACCTGGTGACCATGCGCGGGGTGATGCCGGAAAAGACCAAAGAGACCGCGCGTCAGGTCATCGCCAAGGTCGTGGCCGACTTGATGGCGCGGCTGGAGCGTCAGACGGCCGAAGCCCTGCGCGGGGCTGTCGACAAATCCAAACGCAGCGTCCGGCCCCGCTTTGCCGATATCGACTGGCAAAGAACCATCCGTGCCAATCTGCACACCTATCAGCAGGCATATCGAACCATCGTGCCCGAACGCCTGATCGGCTTCATGCGCCGCCAGCGCCGGATCGTCGATCTCGACGAGGTGGTGCTGTGCGTTGACCAATCAGGGTCGATGGCAACGTCGGTGATCTATGCGTCGATCTTTGCGGCGGTGATGGCATCGCTGCCCGTGGTCCGCACAAAGCTGGTTTGCTTTGACACGGTGGTGTTGGATTTGACCGAAGAGCTTGCCGACCCGGTCGATGTTCTGTTCGGCGTCCAATTGGGGGGCGGCACCGACATCAATCAGGCGGTCGCCTATTGCGAAGACAAGATCGAAAAGCCCACGAAATCGCACCTGATCCTGATCACCGATCTTTATGAAGGCGGCGATGCGGCGCAATTGCTTGCCCGGATCGGCCGGCTGGTGGCCATGGGCATCAATGTGGTGGTCTTGCTGGCTTTGACCGATACGGGTCGGCCGGGCTACGACCCGAACCTTGCCGTCAAGGTTGCGGATCTGGGTGTTCCGGTTTTTGCCTGCACGCCAGACCAGTTTCCCGAACTGATGGCCTGTGCATTGCGCCGCGACGACATCCACCAATGGGCCGCACTCAAAGACATCAAAACCGTGCGCGACGGTGAGGTTGACATTTGACCCCCCTGCACGCCTGAAAAGACCGCCATGCGCCGGATGCACCGGGCCGCATTTGGGCCGGGCGGCCTGGGTTGCGGCGATCTTGTCTCGGGTCGCCCTGCGCTTCCGCATGGGCTGCGCTCCACCTTCCGGAATAGGGCGGCCGAGTACACGGCCGACGATCCGAGGAGCCTATTTGCGGGTCCAACCCTGAACTGTCCTGGGATCAGGCGGTGGACATGTCGGAATTCGGGTCTGGCGACGGGCTTTCGGGCGAGTGCCGCCGGGCGCGGATGCAGACCGTTTGTTCACGGCGCACGGGGACATCGAAGGCGGGGTCAAGGGAGCGGGTCCGGCTGACGCATCGGACGGCCACGTGGTTGGCCAGCTTCTAGCGCAAGACGACTTTTCCGGGGTGGGCGTCGCGGCGACGAATTCGCGCCATTCGCGCCGGATAGTGCGTTTCACCACAGCCTCGCAGGCCCCGTAGCCTTTACACGTATGGCCAATGCAATCGTAGCGGGAGACAGCGCGATGCCGACCGAAGAGCTGTTTGGCAATTATCAATTCCTGCTTGAGGAGCCGAAAGCGGCGGACGGGATCGGCGCCTTTGTGTTCGAGCCCAATGATGAGCCGCTTTGGCTCGCCATGGAAGGCGCCGGCGGGCTGATTGAGTTCACCTTGTTTGCCGGCGACGGGACGCCGTTGCGGGCGTGGCCGGTGAAATGGACCGGGCCGACGCTGAACGCCAAGGGCGGGACCGATGTGGCGATGGAGGAGCTGACCCTCAGCCATGAGGGGTTTGAGGCCGCGGTTCGGGCTTATTTCGAGAATGGCGGACAAAAGCTCTACGTCTCGCGCTCGGCCGACGGCGCAGAGGATGTGTTCCTTTTCAAGACCGAGGAGGCAGGCGCAGACGAGGCCTCGCGGATCGATCCCTACAAGACCTTCAAGTTCAAGGTCGACTGGGACGGCACATCGACCCAGGCCGAGATCCTGGTGCCCGGGGTCTATGTTGAAGAGGTCTCCGTTGTCCCGCCGTCTGGGAAAGACGCAGGCAACCGAGGCGAGGAGGTCAACTGGGCGCAGGCGATCGACGACGGCGTGCAGATCTGGGTTCCGGAAGTGGGCGACGAGGTGCTGCTCTAAGCTCGTCCGAGCCTCGGCGCTGGGCGCAGCGCCGGCCACATGCTGGGCATGCGGCCGGGTGGTGTGAAAAAGCGCATCCCGGTTGGAAGGATGTTGCGCCGCCGCAGGGATCTAGACGCGCGATGCCGAAAGGCATGATGCCCGCATCTCGGCCGCCTTGGCGAATGTGCAATCACGCCCGGGCGTGCAAGCCGACCATGTCGTGGCCGGCAAGCACCCGATCTCTACAGGATGAGGTCATCCGCTTCGATGCTGGTTGTCCCCCGCACCACAATCCGGATCTCGCTTTGCGCATCGGCATCGGTGTTGATGTCCAGCAGGCCACCGTTTGACACCCAGCGCACCTGGCCGGCCCCGGTAAAGGCGACGTCGCTTCCAATAAAGCGCAGGTCCTGAATACCGGCGAGGGCGGTATTGCCGTCGATCTGCGCCAGGTGGATCAGGTCGTTCTGTGCCTCGGAAAAATCGTTGATCCGGTCGGCACGGGCGACCTGGGCGTCGCCGTCATTGGACGCAAACAGGAAGATGTCGCGATCGGCGCCGCCGGTGAGCACGTCGCGCCCCAGCCCGCCGACCAGAAGGTCATTGCCGGCCGATCCGCTGAGCCGGTCGTCGTCTGCTCCACCAAAGGCGCGGTCATTGCCGACACCGCCCAAGAGCACATCGATACCTGTGCCGCCCACCAGGATATCTGCACCGGCACCGCCCAACATCGCATCGTTGCCGGCCAGTCCAACCAGCAGGTCGTTGCCGGCAAGCCCTTCAAGCCGCTCTCCTATCGCGTCGCCGTAGATCCGGTCGCGGAACTGGCTTCCAAACACGCCTTCGATCGAGGAGAAGCTGTCGCCAAAGGCATCGCCTTCCTGGGTCAGCGCGCCGCGCAAATCGACCAGCACACCATGGGTGGCGTCGTCGTAGCGGACGAAGTCGCGGCCTGCACCGCCGCGCAAAAGATCGGCACCGGCACCGCCAGTTAGCATGTCGTTGCCCGCACCGCCTTCGAGAAGGTCGTTCCCCGCCCCTCCGATCAGCACGTCGTCGCCATCGACCCCGGTGAGGTTTTCCAAACGCTGCGTCGTGCGCACCACAGTGTTGGAGCCGTCATTGGCAATGACGCGCAATTCGATGACATCATCGGCATTCGCGCGAAGGCCCGTCAGTTGCGTTTCGAAATAGCGCAGACCGAAGGGGGTTATGGTCAGCGCCTCGGGGTCGAGCGACCGTGCGATCTGGCCATTGACGAACAGGCGAACAGCCGCAATTTCGGCTGCGTCAATGCCCGGGTCGAGCAGTTCGTCGCTGAGCGTCGAGGGGTCGAGCACAATCGTGGTTGAATCGTTGTTGATGCCATCATCGACGATATCCAGATCCGCCTCGCTCGCCGCCGACCCCACACCGAAGCTCTGTATCTGCACGCCCATCGATTGCAGTGTCGACACTTCGTCTGTCAGCGACCCGCCTTCATTGTTGTTTCCATCCGAAAGGAAGTAGAGCACCTTCTGCCCGGCACCGGACCCGTCGAAATGTCCGATGGCTGCCTGCAACGCCGCCTCGAAATCCGTGCCGCCGGAGGATCGCAGCGCGCGCGCCTGCTCCACGACATCGGCGGTGCCGTCCCGGTCGCTGTCTGCACCTGCGCGCAGCGTCGGCAATCGGGACGCATTCGAGGCGAAGGGCAAGATGGTAATGTTGGCGTCGGGCAGATTTGCGTCATCGACGATCGAGGACAGCAGAGCTTCGAAGCTGGCAATCTCGGCATCAAGCACCTGTTCCGGCGTTCCGTCTCCATTAACGTCGCCCACCGGCCGTGCTCCGGAAAACGAACTGTCGGTACTGCCCGAAACATCGATCGCAAAGACGACGTCGACGTTTTCCGAAACCACCTGCTCGCGCGACAAGAAGCCCGAGACCAGCACGCTCGTGCCATTGGCCGCGTCCGGCATGGTCAGGCTGATGGCCAAGTTTTCGCCTGTCGTAAGCTGACGTTCGGCGGTCGTCGTTACCGGCTGCACTGTCCCGTCGCCAAAAAGCGCGTCGTCGCCTGCGCCCCCATGGACAAGGTCGCCGCCCAGCCCGCCGCGCAGCACATCGTCCCCATCATTGCCGAAAACCCGGTCATCGCCTCTCAGCGCATTGATCTCGTCATTGCCGCTGGCCCCGTTGAGCAGATCGGCCTGCTGGGTGCCTTGAAGCGTCAAATCGCGGGGGGCAATGGACCAGTTCGCCACGCGCGCCATTTCTGCCGAACTCAGCCCGTACAAGGCGTCCTCGGGCAGTCGTGAGAGACGATTGAACTCGCCAATCACATCGTTCTGGGTTGCACCCTGAACACCGAAGCTCAGAAACGACACCGTTTCGCCCGGCGCGAGTGTGATGGTGAAATCAACATCCCGCGCGGTTGAGCCATTGTTAAAGGACGTCGTGCCCAACGGGTCGGCGGGATTGGTGAAAAGCACGCCGGTCGCCGGGGTCGGATCGCCGGCCACCGTGCCGCTCTCGCGCGCAATGATCCAACCATCATTGACGTCAAGCGTCGTGTCGCCATCGGAGGTGGTATAAAGCGGGTTTTCGTGCCCGAATACCGTGTCGAGCTCATAGGTATAGGTCGTGGAGGTGGTGCTCAGATTGGTTATACTGTCGAAGAACCGCGCAAACCCATGAATTGGGGAGACGTAGACCTCCCGTTGCAGCGCCAGGTTTGAGGTTTGGTCGAAGCCGAGATTGAGCGTGCGTCCATCGTCTTCAAGCACCGCAAGGCCGGATGCGAAGAAATCGTTGAACTCAAGACCGCCGTTGAAGGCATCTTCGGTTCCATCGAACACCGATCCATCTGACTGGATGTCCCACGTAAATCCATCCCCATCAAATAGAGTGTAAGTAAGATCCACGAACTGCATCTTTTCTTCTCCCAACAGGTTTGACGTTAGATCCCTATCGGGGCGCGTTAAGCGCATCAATAACCCTTCACTAGATTACAGAAATTGCAAACCTCGTCATTGTCCTGAGACCATTTTTCGCGTCCCATTAGTGGTCAAGACCGTCTGCAACTCCCCTGAAAATTAGGTGACGGAAAGGTTTCCTCGGAGATGGACCAAGAGGTTCCGATGAAGCCGGCAAAGCACAGCAGCGCCCAAATCGTGACGACGCTGAAGCGGGCTTGCACCGGCGCAGTTCGTCGCAACGCTCCCGGCTGTGGAGTCGTGGCCGCGCATCCAGCTTTGGTGCAGCCCGGTCACCATCTGGAGCCACTGGCCGGGGACACG
>JBCCXT010000089.1:0-9116 GCA_039191215.1 Pseudomonadota bacterium | reverse complement strand
TTTCGACGCCCTTGGCGCCGTCGATCACCATGACGGCGGCGTCGACAGCCGTCAGGGTCCGATAGGTGTCTTCGGAAAAATCGCTGTGGCCGGGCGTGTCGACCAGGTTGAAGCGGAAGCGGTCATAATCGAACGACATCGCCGAGGCCGAGACCGAGATGCCGCGATCCTGCTCCATCTTCATGAAATCCGAACGGGTGCGGCGCGCCTCGCCCTTGGCCCGCACCTGGCCCGCCATCTGAATGGCACCGCCATAAAGGAGGAACTTTTCGGTCAGCGTGGTCTTGCCGGCATCGGGATGCGAGATGATGGCAAAGGTGCGTCGCCGCAAGATTTCGGGCGGCAGGTCGGGGGCATTGTGGGCACGGTCGAGCATGGGGGGGATGTAGAGGAAGCGCGCAGGCTTTGCCAGCCCGTCAAAACCTGCAAGCCGGGCATACGTGGTCGCGGCAGGACGCCTCCGGCGGGAGTATTTTTACCAAGAAGAAGAGGCGGCCCGGGCGCTTAGAGCGGGTTGGCCGTCTCCACCAATTTCACAAACCAGCTTGCCCCAATCGGGCTCGCCTCGTCGTTATAATTGTATTTGGGATGGTGCGGATAGGCGCCCTCGGGCCCCGAGCCAAGCATGATGAAGGCGCCGGGACGGGCTTGCAGCATGTAAGAGAAATCTTCGGCCCCCATTTCCGGGCCGCAGGCTGCATCGGTGTTTTCGGGCCCGACGATTGCGCTGGCAACCTCGGCCGCAAATGCAGCGGCGTCGGCATCGTTCACGGTGACCGGATAGCCGCGCTTGATCTCGATATCCGCCGCGCAGCCATGCGCCCGTGCGGTGCTGTCGGCGATCACCTCAATGTCGGTGAGGATCTTCGTGCGGACCGCCTCATCGAGGGTGCGAACGGTGCCAGCAAGTCGGACCGTCTGGGGGATGATATTGGTCGCCGTGCCGGCCTGCAGCATGGTCAGCGAGACCACGGCATTGGCAAAGGGGCTGATGCGCCGGGCCGGGATCGCCTGAAGCGCCTGGCCGAGCTGAAGCGCCGCGGGCAGCGGGTCGACCGTCTCGTGCGGATAGGCGGCATGGCCGCCCTTACCGGTGAGGGTGAGGAAAAACTCATCGGCCGCGGCCAGGAGCGGGCCGGGCCGGGTTGCGATCTTGCCAAGCGGCAGGGCCGGATTGTTGTGCAGCCCGAAGACGCGGGAGATGTCAAAGCGCTCCATGATCCCCTCTTCGACCATGACGCGACCGCCGCCATTCATCTCTTCGGAGGGTTGGAAGATCAGCGCCACACGGCCGGAAAAATTGCGCGTCTCGGCCAGGTAGCGCGCCGCGCCCAAGAGCACGGCCATATGCCCGTCATGCCCACAGGCATGCATCCGACCGGGATAGCGCGAGGCATAGGGCGCGCCGGTCTCCTCCTCGATCGGCAGGGCATCCATATCCGCCCGCAGGCCGATCGTCGGCCCGCCATCCTGCCCGCCGCTGCGCCCATTGATGAGAGCAACCATGCCGGTCTTGGCGATGCCGGTGTGGATCTCATCAACGCCGATCTCGCGCAACCGCGCCTCAACAAAGGCAGCTGTCTCGAAGAGATCAAAATCAAGCTCAGGGATGGTGTGCAGATGCTGCCGCCAGGCCCGAATGTCGGGTTCAAACTCGGCGATGCGGTTGATGACGGCCATGAAACACTCCTGGCGGGCTGATGGCACTGCTCCGAGGGATCAGAGCCAGCGACGGGTTCGGGTCAGAAACTCTGTATAGGGCGCGCCGAATTTCGCGGTCAGATAGGCTTCTTCGCGCAGCACGACGCCAAAATGCAAAACGCCCCAAAGCAGCGGAGCGAGCATGACCGACCAGTCGAGCGACGCGGCCAGCGCCAAACCGAGCTGAAAGAGCACCATGCCCAGATACATCGGGTTGCGGGTGAAGCGAAACGGGCCGCCCTCAACCAGCCGCAGCGCCGGCTGGCGCGGGTCGACATTCGTCCCGCCCGCGCGAAAGGTCGCAATGCCCCAAAGCGCCACACCGATTGCGGCGGCAAGCAGGATGATCCCGAACACAAGCAATGCCGGCGCTCCGGGTGGCGGCAGCACACCCAGCGGTGCCAGCCATTCGAGCGCGATGGCTGCGAACACGGCCAGCCCAGCCGCAAGCGGCGGAAAGATCAAGATGTCGGGCGCATCGCGGTCGGTCACTCGCCTCTCCCTGAAGAGCGCGAAAAGGTTGCTTTGCGGCAGCGACTCAGACAACATGAACAAACAATGAACACCGTGGGAGGATGCGATGACACTGCAGGATATCGCCGACAAACTCGTGGCCCATTGCAAAGCTGGAACCGAAGCAGAGGCGCTGGAGACGCTCTATGCGCCGACGGCCGTGTCGGTCGAAGCGACCGCCTTTGACGGAGGCGCGCGCGAGACCGAAGGCATTGAGGGTCTGCGCGGCAAGCATGCGTGGTGGGGGGAAAATTTCGAGGTGCATGGCGCGTCCGTCGACGGCCCCTACCTGCACGGGCCGGACCGCTTTGCGGTGGTCTTCGCGATCGATGCCACGCATAAATCCTCCGGGCAGCGCAACGCGATGAAGGAGGTCGCGCTTTACACCGTGTCCGGCGACAAGATCACCCGCGAGGAGTTCTTCTACACCGCGTGAGCGCGGCACCACCTGTCCGAGACGCCCGGCCGTGTCGCCGCGCGTTTCGGCACGGTCCGGGTCGAAAAGCTGCAGAGGGGGCGATAGCCTCTCTGAGTGGCAAGACGTGCAGCTGTTTCGGACCGACCACCTCAGAGGCAGCTTTTCGACGTAGCGCCGCCCGACAGGCATGTTCCGGCAAGGTGATGCCAGGCAGCCTTTGCGAGCATTTGGGGTATCGCCGCAGAACTCTCGTGGCAGACAGAGCGTTGGCAGACCTGCCGCGAGGCAGGGATCTAGGGTGTGGCAAGGAGTGGTTTCGCGTTTTTCGCATGCCGGGCAATCAGAAGCCTTTGGTCCTTGCTGTCTGGAATGGATCGGGCCGGAGCGGGCGCGCCGCCGCACACCAAATCAGGGAAAAGACTGCTGAGTTCACAGCGCGATTCGGGATCGAGCGCACCAAACCCCACAGGCCCCAAATAGAGGCTTTCGGAGGGCGCGCCTTCGGCCAAGATCACGGCATGCCTGTCCAAAACAAGGTGGTGATAGCTGACCGATTGCAACGCGTCGTCCACTGCGATGCCAGGTAGAGCCGTCAGCCACTTGGCAGCGACAAGAACCTCTGGCAGGCCAAACATCCTCGCACAAATGGCTGAGCGCACCAGCATGCGATGCTGCGGGGACACCCACAAATCCCGATGCGGGAGGCCCTGGCCCAAGCTCCCGGCCCCGATCCGAACGGGACGCAGGTTGGGAAGCCGCGCCAGATCGTCCGCGCTCAGATGCCGACCGGGGGCGAGACGCAACGGGTGCCGTGTGCCATCTTGCCCCAGAAGCAAAGCCCCGGGCGCAAGCGTTTCAATGGGAAGCTCTCCGGTGTCGGTCGCGATGAGCGTGCCTGCGGCGAAGCAGGCGAAGTAATCTTCGAAAAGATTGTTTTCACTCTGGGAAGTTCGCGCAGAATCAAACCCATAGGATGTGCCCGGCACAAGCTCGACGGTGGAAACGAGGCCATCCACAGCCCCGAAGGTGCCCCCATTGCTGGTGAAGTGAAATGAGGTAACCTTGTGCCCGTTGCCCGAGTTGAGCAGGTCATAAGCCGAGCGGATAGGTGTGCCCGCGGCATAACCTACGCCTCCAAAGGTGACGCCCTGCGCCAGCGTCTGGCCGCCGCCAGATTCGTTGAATACGGTACTGGCGTCGGCCACCTCGATGAGCGTGGGCTGCGCGCCAGGTTTGAGCTGGATGAAGAAGTTCGGCGTGCCCTCAGCCGAGCCACCCATTTTTTCATCGGGCAGCCCGTCAACAAAATCGTCGGGGCTGTAGATGTACAAGAACGCCATGGGCGGTCCCATACTCGAAGGAGACTAACGTCTCCTTGCGCGTCGCGGCAAAATCGCGTGCCCTGGCTGCGCAAGGCCTTCGCATGCGGGGCATTGGCTGCAACCTGATCCAGGCCAAACCACGAGGTGTCATCGTAATATCATGTGACGCAAATCACGAATTGCCTCGATAGGCCCGCCTAAGGCGCACCGCGCGCCAAATGTGACGGTCCACGCCACATTGCTGCCATCAGACTTACCGGTTGTTAACCAAGTCTGACAAAAGTCGGTCGTCGTGGCTGGCGGGTCTGTTTTGCGACAGCGTTGCGGAGTGTGAGGTAGGCATGCGTAATCCCGATGATGAGAACAGCTTGGGTCAATTTGATCTTGAGGGCGAGATCAACGCCAAGCAGGTCGACGATTTCTTTCGCAGCGACCGATATGGCGGCACGCATATCGACCTTGAAGCCGAGGCCATTGAGGATGCGCGGCGCTTTCCCGACGAAGATCTGGACGAGATCCGCCTGCGCGCCTCGATGCGAAGCACCAACACGCAGCGGGGCCGACGGGTTCCCGCGGCCATTGCGGCCTTTGTTGGGACATCGCTCATCACGCTCAGCATTGGGGGGATTCTGCGCGAGACCTTTTGGGTGCCGGACATGCCGGATCTGCGGCTTTCCATGGCCTATGCGCCGGCGCCCGAGCCGGTCGAAACCTCGCCGCTCAGCCCGATGGACAGCGGTGTAGACCCCGCCAGGCTGGCCTTGATTGCCCAGCAGCTTGCGGCGTCCGACCCTGCCGAGATCGAGATCGACCTCATCCAGCATGAGATCGCCTCGGCCGAGATTGCGGCTCATCCCGACCCTGACGCGCGGCGCGCCATCGAGGCAAGCTGGCGCGAGATCGCCCGACTGATGCCCGATCACTCGCTGTTGATTGCGCCCAAGGACAGCCCGCATGCGGTGTTGCTGTTTGCCGGTCCCGACGGGCTGACCGCTGCGCCGGCCAACCTGCCGGCGATGCATGATGCGCGTCCGGTTCTGTGGCAAGTGGGCGATCACGGGGTGACGCGATTTCTTGCCGAGCTCGGGGCCGGACCCGTCACCCTGCCCGGCGTGTCGCTTGAGATGGGCAAACGGTTTTTGGTGAGCCTTGAGCCGGAGGGTCCGGTGTCGAACCTGCCCGCCGGCCCCATTGTCATGCAGGGTAAAACCTTCTGAACCGCCCGGTGCGGCCTGCCGCGCACCAGCAGCGTTCGTCCCAATCGCGCGGTCACAGGCGACGGGCGCCGATGCCAACATATGCGTCGCATGGACTTCCGCACCGCGCGCGCTAAAGTGCGCCGCATGTCGGATCTCTTGCTCGCACTCGGCCTTTGGCTGGCCTCCTATGCGGTTCACCTTGCGCTCTATTTCGGCCAAGGTGCGCTGATGGTGGCGATCAACCGCCGCAATCCCGAACGACGCATCCAGCAGGGCCGGTTTGGCGAGAAGCGGGCGCGGGTGGAGATCATCCAATCGGTCAAATCGCTGGTCGTGACGTCCGGATGCGTTGCAGGCGGCATTTTCCTGCAGCTGCAGGGCTGGACGCTGTGGTCGGCCGATGGGATGAGCTGGCTGGGCATGCTGGCCATGCTGCTGCTTTCAGCAGTGCTGTTTGACGCCTGGTTTTACTGGGGTCACCGGTTGATGCACACCAAATGGTTCTATGCGCATCACAGCTGGCATCACCGCTCCGTTGCGCCGACGGTCTGGTCGAACTACTCCGACAGCCTGGCCGACGCCTTTGCGATGCAGAGCTTTTATCTGATCATGCCGGCGCTGTTGCCGATTTCGCCCGCGGTTCTGATCCTGCACCGGCTGTGGGACCATGTGAACGGACAAATCGGGCATTCGGGCTTTGAGTATTTCGCCGACCGCAGCACGCGCTTTCCCTCGCCGATGGTTTGTGTGACGTTTCACGACCAGCACCATTCCCAGTTTCGCTACAACTACGCGAATTTCTTCAGCTTTTGGGACCGGGTCTGTGGGACGCTGCACCCAGACTACGACGAACGGGTCAAGAGATTTGGCGAGTTGGCGGCGCGTTCCTCGACAAAACCGACGACCTGACAGGCCAGTTCGGGCCATTGCGTTCACGCAACTGCAACTGGACCGTGCAAGGTGTTTGGCGTGTGACACAGCACTGCGTAGACTGACATCAACCCTGCGATTCCCAACCAGCGGAGGCATGCATGGCCTTGGTCCGACCGACACGCACAGCGCTCGCCCTTGCCTGTGTTGCAGCGACCATCGGTCTTCCCGCATCCGCGCAAGACGCAGCCGCGCCTGCATTTCAAATTCTTGCGCCGCCCAGCACCGAATGGAACATCGTCTTTCGCCTCAACCGCGCCACCGGCGAGGTGACCGGCTGTGCATATGTTGAGGATGAAACCGGCAATGCGACGCGCTGTTACCCGGCGGTGGATCATGCCCAAGCCGGCGAGGCCGGACCTTATGTGTTGGCCGCAAGCCACAACCCGTCAGTTCGGTCGGTCTATCGGCTGAATGAACGCACCGGCGCCATCAGCCTGTGCTGGGTGGCGGGGTGGAAAACCACCAATTGTGTGCCTGAGGGGCGGTAGCGGCGAAACGGCGCAGGCCTGTCCCCTCTCCGGTTCTGATGAGAGCAGGATCGCAACCTTGGCATGTCCTTGGCGTTAATCGACAAATGCCTTTTCGATGACGAACTGGCCAGGTTCGGAGTTTGACCCTTCGACAAGGCCGGCAGCTTCGCACAATGCCTTGTGATCGGTCAGCATTGCCATTGATCCGCAGATCATCACCCGGTCGGTGGCGGGATCGAGCGGGGCACCGGTCACATGCGCAAACCGGCCGTCGCGGATCCAATCGGTGATCCGGCCCATCTGCGGGCTCTCTTCGCGGGTCGTGGTGCAGATATGGGTGAGCTTGTCTCCCACCACATCCGCCAGCAGCTCATCACCCCGGATCTGCTCGACCAGCGCTTTGCCGTAATCGAGCTCACGCAAATCGCGGCATGTATGCGTGAGGATCACCTGCTCGAATTTGTCATAGGTTTCCGGATCGCGAATGATGCTGGCAAACGGCGCAATGCCCGTGCCGGTCGAAAACAGGATCAGCCGTTTGCCCGGCACAAGCGCGTCATGAACCAGCGTGCCGACAGGTTTGGGCCGCATGACCACCGCATCGCCCGGTGCAAGATGCTGAAAACGCGAGGTAAGCGGCCCGTCCTCGACCTTGATCGAGTAGAATTCCAGCGTGTCGTCCCAGTTTGGCGAGGCGATGGAATAGGCCCGCAGAAGCGCTTTTCCGTCGACCATCAGTCCGATCATCACGAACTCGCCGGAGCGAAATCGAAACCCTGCCGGGCGTTGGGCGGTGAAGGAAAAGGTGCGGTCCGTCCAATGATGAACGTCGAGCACGGTCAGCGCCGCCATGCCCTTCGGCAAGGTGGCCGGCGGGTCCGCCGGTGCGCTGATTGGTGCCACAGACCCTTGTGCGGTTGGATTGGCGGTCATTCCACGCTCCTTTGACGGGCAGCATATAACTGCCGCACAGGGAGTGTGGAAGTCACTGCGACATTTTTTGCGCTCAAAATCGGAAATAATTATTTTTACACTACTTCATGTGTTTATGAACCAACATGCCACAGTGTAACCTCAATTGCAGTTTACCGGTCACACTGTCCCGTTGACTTTCAACAGGTTTGCCCACATATCCACCGCAACGAAGCGGTCAATCCGGACCGGCTTCGGGCCGCACAGATCTTGCGGCTGCAACCGCATCTAGCCATGTGAGGCCATGACAAGTTTCAGCGATCTTGACCTTGACCCCAAGGTCCTTAAAGCCGTGTCCGAAGCGGGGTACAGCACCCCGACCCCCATCCAGGCCGAGGCCATCCCGCATGCGCTGCAGGGGCGCGATGTGTTGGGCATTGCCCAGACTGGCACCGGCAAGACAGCAAGTTTCACGCTTCCTCTGATCTCGATCCTGGCCAAGGGCCGGGCGCGCGCGCGCATGCCGCGCAGCCTGATCCTTGCGCCGACGCGCGAGCTGGCCGCCCAGGTGTCAGAGAATTTCGAAACCTACGGGAAGCATCACAAGCTCACGATGGCGCTGTTGATCGGCGGTGTCAGCTTCAAGGATCAGGAAAAGCTCATCGACCGCGGCGTCGATGTTCTGATCGCCACGCCCGGCCGGCTGCTCGATCATTTCGAGCGCGGCAAGCTGATGCTCACTGGTGTGCAGGTGATGGTCGTCGATGAGGCTGACCGGATGCTCGATATGGGGTTCATTCCGGATATCGAGCGGATTTTCAGCCTCACCCCGTTCACCCGGCAGACGTTGTTCTTCTCGGCCACTATGCCGCCAGAGATCACCCGGCTCACGCAAACCTTCCTGCACAATCCGGTTCGGGTCGAGGTGGCGCGGCAATCCTCGACCTCCGAGACCATCGAGCAGCTCTTGTGCCGCCACCGCCCAGCCAACAAACAGCGCCGGATGACCGAAAAGCGCGAAGTTCTGCGCCGGCTGATCCGGGCCGAGGGCGACAGCTTCCGCAACGCCATCATTTTCTGCAACCGCAAGCGCGACGTCGATGTTTTGGCAAAAAGTCTTGCAAAACATGAGTTTGCGGCTGCAGCGCTGCATGGCGATCTTGATCAATCGCTCCGGATGAAGACCCTCGCAGGTTTTCGAGACGGTGAGATCAAGCTGCTGGTCGCCTCGGACGTGGCCGCGCGCGGGCTCGACATTCCCGATGTCAGCCATGTGTTCAATTTCGACGTCCCGATCCATTCGGAAGATTACGTCCACCGGATCGGGCGCACAGGACGCGCCGGCCGCAAGGGTCGGGCGCTGACCATCGCGATGCCGGAGGACGACAAATATCTCGACGCCATCGCGAAGCTGGTTGCAAAGCCCTTCGACGAAATCCCCAGCCCCCTGGCCCAAGATGAGGGCTTTCGCCCGGATGCCACGGATGGCGACGGCGTGCCGCGCAAGGGCCGGAGCCGCAGTACTGGCCGGCCCCGCAGACGCAGCGCAGTCCCCATGTCGACAACCGAACCGCAGGTGGACGACACCGTCGCATCGGCCGGCACGGACAGCCTGCCCGCCGCCGAGGCCACCGAAATTGCAGCGACC
>JBCCXT010000088.1:0-9453 GCA_039191215.1 Pseudomonadota bacterium | reverse complement strand
CGAAAAAGGTTGTGAGTGTCGGTCATTTGCCACGACCGTATTAACACTTTGCTAACCACCGGCTCGCAGGCTCAATCGCATGCTTGATGTCCAACAGGCCGATACGGTCGCCTGCACCCATACGGTCGCGTTTGAAGGCTTGGATGCCCGCCGCGTTGAGGTGCAATGCGCGATCACCCCGGGTCTGCCGGGCTTTACCGTTGTTGGCCTGCCCGACAAGGCCGTGTCAGAAGCGCGCGAGCGGGTGAAAGCTGCCCTTGCCGCGTTGGCAATTGCATTGCCGTCAAAGCGGATCACCATCAATCTTTCGCCTGCCGATTTACCGAAAGAGGGCAGCCATTTCGACTTGCCGATTGCCATCGCGCTGCTGACCGCGATTGGGGTGTTGCCGCGTGAGCGTGTCTCTCAATCTGTGGCTTTGGGAGAATTGACCCTTGATGGCCGGCTGAACCCTGTAATCGGCGCCCTGCCTGCAGCCCTTGCCGCCGGCGAAGATGGCCGTTCGCTTCTATGCCCCGCCGCGAGTGGGGCGGAGGCTGCCTGGGTTGGGGCCACGGATGTGTTTGGCGCCAAAGATCTGGGCGCCATGATCGCGCATCTGACCGACCGGATGCCGCTGGAGCCGATGGCGCCGGGCGAGGTACCGCCGCTTTCGTCAGCAGGAGATTTTGCCGAGGTGCGCGGGCAGGAACGCGCCAAACGCGCGCTGGAGATTGCGGCGGCTGGACGACACCACCTGCTGATGATCGGCGCGCCCGGCTCTGGCAAGTCGATGCTGGCCGCGCGCCTGCCTTCCATCCTGCCGCCGCTGACCGCAGCTGAGGCCTTGGAAACCTCAATGGTGCATTCCTTGGCCGGGTTGCTCGACGATGGCGGGATCAGCCGCACCCGGCCGTTTCGTGAGCCCCACCATACCGCCTCAAGGGCCGCCATCATCGGTGGCGGGCGCGGCGCCAAACCAGGCGAGGTGAGCCTGGCCCATCACGGTGTGTTGTTTTTGGACGAATTTCCCGAATATCAGCGGACCGTTCTTGAGACGCTGCGCCAGCCGATTGAGACCGGGCAGGTGGTCGTGGCGCGGGCGAATGCCCATGTCAGCTATCCGTGTCATTTTCTATTGGTGGCGGCGGCCAATCCGTGCCGCTGTGGCCATCTATACGAAGCCGATCAGGCTTGCGGCCGTGCCCCGCTGTGCGGTGACGACTATCTCAGCCGGATCTCTGGCCCGCTGATGGATAGGTTCGATTTGCGGCTGGAAGTGCCGCCTGTCGCGATCGAAGATCTTGACCGCGCGCCGACGGGCGAACGCTCCGCCCGGATCGCGGCGCGTGTGGCCGATGCCCGTGCCCGCCAAACAGCGCGCTTTGAGGCGATGGGGGTAAAGGCGCGGGTGAATGCCGATGCCGAGGGTGATCTGCTTGATGAGATTGCCCGCCCCGATGAGGCTGGTCGCACAATGCTGCGCCAAGCCGCTGAGCGGTTCGCGTTGTCGGCGCGCGGGTATCACCGCGTCAAACGTGTGGCCCGCACGATTGCTGATCTGGCCGGTGCGGAAACGGTCGGCCAAGCCCATATCGCAGAAGCACTTGGCTTTCGGATCATCGCCGCGCGCCAAGTTTAGCTGCAGCGCCGTTCAATCGCTTGCCAAATCTGTCCCGCGACATTGGTGCCATCGAAACGCTCAAGCTCTTGAATGCCGGTGGGTGATGTGACGTTGATCTCGGTAAGATAGTCGCCGATCACATCTATGCCGACAAATACCTGGCCCTTTTCGCGCAAAAGCGGGCCGATCCGCGCGCAGATCTCTCGGTCGCGATCGCTCAGCTCAACCTTTTCGGCGCGACCGCCGACATGCAGGTTCGAGCGTGTCTCCCCCTTGGCTGGCACCCGGTTGATCGCGCCCACGGCCTCTCCGTCCACCAAGATCACGCGCTTGTCGCCTTTCGCCACAGCGGGCAGAAATTTCTGCGCGATAAGCGGCTCGCGATTGATCGAGGCAAAAAGCTCATGCAGTGAGTTCAGATTGCGATCCTCCGGTCCAAGCCGGAAGACACCCGCGCCACCATTGCCATAAAGCGGCTTGAGGATGATATCGCCGTGGCTTTCTTTGAAGCTGCGCAGCGTGGCGAGGTCGCGGGCAATCCTTGTTGGTGGTGTCAGATCTGGGAAGTCGAGCACCAACAACTTTTCGGGATAGTTGCGGACCCAGAATGGGTCGTTCACGACAAGTGTCGCGGGATGGATGCGGTCCAAAAGATGCGTGCTGGTGATGTAGGACATATCAAATGGCGGGTCCTGACGCAGCAGCACGACATCGCAGGTCGACAGATCACGCGCCTCTGGCGCGCCCAACTGAGCATGATCGCCGACCTCTCTCGCGACCGTCAAGGGCTGACCCCACGCTATGATTTTGCCTTCGCGATAGCTCAGGTGGTCAGGCGTGTAGTAAAATAGCGTGTGCCCGCGGGCCTGTGCTTCTTCGGCCAGCCGGAATGTCGAGTCGGCGTCTATATCGATGGCCTCGATCGGGTCCATCTGGATGGCAACGGAAAGCGGTTTTGGCATCGGGCGCCTTTGCGGAAACCTGCAACGGCGCTTTCATCGCAGTCGCACGCCCGAGGCGCAAGAGGATCACATACCGATTGCCTTTTCGACCCGGTCGATCCGACCCATGCGGTCAACAAGTGCGACATCAAAACGCGAGGGCGTATTTTGGCCAAGCGGTACGAAACTCAGAAAATGCGCAGCCGAGGCATAGATCCGCTCGATCTGGCGCCCGGTCAGGCTGGCCACGGCGCGGGCAAAATCACGCGCCGCCTTGACCTCGACAAATACAATCTCGCCGTCGCGTTCAACCACCAAATCAAGCTCTCCGGCGGGACCGCGCCAGCGCCGCGCCAGGATCAAATAGCCCTCACCCGCATAAAGCCGCGCCACCTGATCTTCGGCGGCTTTGCCGGTCTGGTAGGCGGCGAACTTGTTCACTCCCGCTCCGATGCGCCGCGCGATTTCATCGCAAGCGCGAGTTGGTAAACCTCTCGCCGTGGCATCCCGAAAAGCTCAGCCACGTCGCTTGCCGCTTGTTTAAGCCCCATCTTTTCGAGCGCCTCGCGCAAGGCATCCTCCAGATTTTCGCGGTCAGGTTGGTCGCGGCGTCGCGGCCCGATGACCAAGACAATTTCACCTTTCAGTGTTCGATTCGCGATTACCCCCGCGACCTCAGAGATTGATCCGCGGATAACCTCTTCGTGCCGCTTGGTCAGCTCCCGGCACAGCGCCATCTGCGTTTCGTCGCTGAAGATTGGCGCCAATTCTACTAACAATCTATGAACGCGTTTGGCACTTTCATAAAGAACTAGCGTTGCATCGCACTGCGCCTGCTCTTTGAGCCAACGGCGCTGCTTCTCACCCCGGGCAGGCGGAAAACCGGCAAATATGAAGCGGTCACTGGGCAGGCCTGCGACACATAAAGCCGCCAGAATTGCCGACGCGCCGGGTGCGGCAAAGACGGCATCACCTTGGGCAATGGCAGCTTGGACCAGCTGATATCCAGGGTCAGCGACCAGCGGCGTGCCGGCCTCAGAAACATAGGCCACCGACTGGCCGCCGCCTAACGCTTGCAGCAATTTGGGCCGCGCGGCGGGGCCGTTATGGTCGTGATAGGCAACAAGCGGCCGGCCTGCGACGGACACACCATGTAATTCCATCAACTTGCGTGCCGTTCTTGTATCTTCGGCCGCAATGACGTCAGCCGCAGCCAGAATATCAAGCGCCCGCAGGGTCATATCCCGGGCCGAGCCGATCGGTGTGGCCACCAGGTAAAGACCGGGGCTTAACCCGGCAACGGCCCGCTCGTCCGCGCTTTTACCCATCACTTACAATCCGCCAGTATTTGCAAGCCTTACGGTGAGTCTCTAGGGTCGCGCCCACACCCTTCCGCAAGGAGACCAGAACGGTATGATCCTCGCTTCCGACCCGCGGCGCAAGCGTTTGCGCATAATCGCAGCGCTGCTCTTCGCCACGCTGGTTGCCGCCTGTAATGTCAGCCTGCCAGGCGGTGCGTTGGGCCCGCGCGTGGGTGGCGGCACCGTCAATGTCGCACTTCTGGTGCCCTATGGTTCAGCCGCTGCGGGTGACGACCTAGTCGCGCGCAGCCTGGAACAGGCCGCCCGCCTTGCCGCACAAGACATCACCGACACAGAGATCGCCATCACCGTCTATCAGACCGCTGGCACGCCCGCGCAAGCCGCCACGCAAGCTGAAAACGCGATCCGCGAAGGCGCCGATATCATCGTCGGGCCGCTACGCTCCGATGCCGCCGCCGCGGTCAGCGTCGCCGCCCGCGGGCGGCTCAACGTTCTGAGCTTTTCAAACAATACCGAGATTGCCGGCGGCAATGTCTTTGTGCTCGGCAACACATTCGAAAGCACCGCTTTCCGGTTGGTCAACTATGCCGCCAGCCAGGGCCGCAGCCGGATCGTGATCCTGCATCCGCAAAACCTGGCGGGCGAGGTCGCGCGCGACGCGATCTTGACCGCACTGCCTTTTGCCGGCGCCTCGCTTGCGGGGACGGTTCCTTACGAATTTTCCGCCTCTGGCGTTGTCGATGTGCTGCCCACCGTAATGGACACAATCCGCGAAAGCGGGGCCAATGCGATCTTCATCACCTCCAACACAACCGGCGCGCTGCCGCTATTTGCGCAGCTTTTGCCGGAAAACGGGCTTGATGTAACACAAGTCCAGATGATCGGCATGAGCCGGTGGGACACACCGCCGCAAACGCTGGAACTGGCAGGCCTGCAAGGCGGCTGGTTTGCGCTGCCCGATCCGGGCGCTGAGGCAAGCTTTGCGGCACGCTATACAGCCGCCTACGGAGAGCCGCCGCATGTGCTGGCGGGTCTTGGTTACGACGCGGTCCAGGCTGTGGCCACTGCGGCGCGCAATTCAGGTCAGCTCGGCGCCTCAGATCTGGCCGCCGTGTCCGGGGTTAGCGGGGCCACGGGCGTCTTCCGCCTTAACAACGACGGCACCAATACACGCGCATTGGCCGTCGCCGAAGTCATTGAAAGTCAGGTGAGTATCCGTGACCCCGCAGGACTTAGCCCCGCCACGGGCTTCTGAAACCGGCAGCCGCCCGTCCGACCCCGATCTGGGTCTGATTGCCGCGCCATCGGAGATTTTCGACGCCGGTGCCGTTCGCGCGACCCTGGACGTGCAATTGCAGGGCGAAACCGATGCCGGCGTTATCCGACGCGTGACCGTCACCGTTCTAAGTGCGGCACAAATAGCCGGTCGCACGGCAATTGCTGAGGCTTTTGCGGCCAAGCCGCTGGCCGCGCGGCGCGTCACGCGCGCCTACGCCTATCTGACCGACGGGCTGGTGAAGAACGCGCTGGCCGTGGCGCGTGACAGGCTCCATCCGAACCCCACGCCCACGGACGCCGAATGCATGGCCGTGTTGGCCGTGGGCGGCTATGGCCGGGGTGAAATGGCGCCCTTCAGCGATGTCGATCTGCTGTTTTTGATGCCCTACAAGCAGACCGCCTGGGCCGAAAGCGTGATCGAGTCCACGCTCTACATGCTGTGGGATCTGCATCTGAAGGTCGGCCATGCCAGCCGCAATATCCGCGACTGCCTGTCGCTTGGCCGCAGCGATATGACAATCCGCACAACCTTGCTGGAAACCCGGCTGCTGGACGGCGACACGGGCCTAGCAGAGCAATTGCAAAGCCAGGTCCGCACAAATCTATTTGCCGGGTCTGAGGCCGCCTTTACCGAAGCCAAGCTTGCTGAACGGGATCAGCGCCACCGCAAGCAGGGCGGCCAGCGTTACATGGTGGAGCCCAATGTGAAGGAGGCCAAAGGCGGGCTGCGCGATCTACAGACGCTTTATTGGATTGCGAAATACATCCACGGTGTCGACACAGTGCGCGCGCTTGTCGATCTGGGCGTTTTCAGCCAAGCGGAGTTTGCCACATTCGACGCGGCGGAGCGTTTTTTGTGGTGTGTCCGCTGCCATTTGCATTTGGTCGCCAATCGCGCCTCCGATCAGCTTACATTTGATGCTCAAGTCGCTGTGGCCGAACGCATGGGCTACGAAGATCGTGGCGGGATGCGTGGGGTTGAGCATTTCATGCAAGACTACTTCCGCCATGCCACTCGGGTGGGTGAGCTGACACGTATTTTTCTGACCGCGCTTGAGGCCAGCCAAGCCAAAAAAGAGCCCGCGATCCTAAGCCTGATCCGCGGCCGCGCCGCCCGGCGCAAAAGGCTCAAGGATGGGTTTGCCGTGCGTCAGAACCGCCTGACTGTCGAAGATGAAGAGACGTTTTTTACCGACAAGCTGAACATTCTGCGCGTCTTTGAAGAAGGCCTGCGGACGGGCTATTTGATCCACCCCGATCTGATGCGGGCGGTTAATGCGCGTCTCCATCTGATCGATGGGGCGATGCAGCGCGATCCGGAAGCGGCGCGCATCTTTTGGTCGATGCTGCTGAAACACGCCAACCCTGAACGCGCGCTGCGGCGGATGAACGAATTGGGCGCTTTGGGCTGCTATATCCCTGAATTTGCGCCGATTGTGGCGATGATGCAGTTCAATATGTATCACAGCTACACTGTCGATGAGCATACCATCCAAGTGATCTCGACGCTGGCTCAAATCGAGCGCGGCGAGTTGATCGAGGAATTGCCAATCGCCAGCCGCATCCTCGATAACGGGGTCAATCGGAAGGTGCTTTACGCCGCCTGCCTGATCCACGATCTTGGCAAAGGCCAGCCGGAGGATCACTCGATCCTGGGCGCCAAGCTTGCGCGACAAATCTGCCCGCGATTGGGTCTCAAACCAGCAGAGACTGAGACGGTGGAATGGCTTGTGCGCTACCACCTGCTGATGTCTGACACCGCCCAGAAACGCGACATTTCCGACCCCCGCACCGTGCGTGATTTTGCCAAAGCGGTAAAAACCAAGGAGCGGCTCGATCTGCTCACCGTGCTGACGGTGTGCGACATCCGCGGCGTCGGGCCCAATACCTGGAATAACTGGAAGGCGACGCTTTTGCGCGGGCTTTACCGCGCGACCGCGACGGCAATGGATACCGGTCTTGAGGACCTCAACCGCGAAAAGCTTGAAAGTGAGGCGAAAAAGGCGCTGCGCGACGCGCAATTAGACTGGCCGAAAGCAGCCATCCGGACCGAACTTGCACGGCACTACGGCCCCTATTGGCAGGGGCTCGATTTGGCGACGCATGTCACATTTTCCGAGCTTTTGCGTGGATTGGACGGCGATGAGATCGGGGTTGATACACGCGAGGATCCGGACCGTGATGCCACGCGTGTGTGCTTTGCACTCGCCGATCATCCAGGTATTTTTGCGCGCCTCGCCGGTGCGCTGAGCCTGGTTGGTGCCAATATTGTTGACGCTAGGACGTACACGTCGAAAGACGGATTTGCGACGGCGGCTTTCTGGGTGCAGGACAGTGATGGCAACCCTTACGATCATGCCCGCCTGCCGCGCTTGCGCGCCATGATCGATCGGACACTAAAAGGCGAGGTCGTGGCCTCACGCGCGTTCGAAGATAAGCCGATGATCCGCAAGCGGGAGCGCGACTTTGACGTGCCCACGCATATCACGTTCGACAATGACGGATCGGAGATCTACACGATCATTGAGGTCGACACCCGCGACCGACCGGGCCTGCTTTATGACCTGACAAAGACGCTGGCGGCGGCCAATGTCTATATTTCAAGCGCTGTTATCGCGACCTATGGCGCGCAAGTGGTCGATACGTTTTATGTCAAAGATACGTTCGGCCTGAAACTCTACTCACCCGCACGGCAAAAAACACTCGCCAACAAATTGCACGACGCCATTGACCGCGCCGCCGAACGGGCGGGGGCCTGACGGCGGTCGGCAATTTTCGGACGTAAGGATGCAAGCCAGCCTGCATATGTTTTTGCCGGAAGGCTGATGTCGGATCTCCCAGGTCTTGGCACCCCAAAATGGCAGGTTTCATGGTACCGGATTGCTTAAAAGCGGCAGGCTGTGTGGGGCGCTGTGTTGCCTTCGGCCTGCGTTCGCAAGCGTCGGTGCCGGCTACCCCGAAAAGGTGTGTTCCAATCGCTCACCCACGCGATGTCTCGACGCGATAGATTGCAAATACCCGCCGGATGCGGTTCGAAAGGTGTAAAGACCGGCGGAGATGACATGAGACACGCCCCCCTTTTGCGCAAGCAGCCCCGCCGGGAGGCCGGATGACAACCGGCGCTGCGCGGCCCATTCGCCTTGTCGCGGGCTTTTTCACCGTGGGCCTCTGGACGCTTGGCAGCCGGGTCTTGGGATTTGTGCGCGACATCCTGATTGCCGCCTTTATGGGCGCAGGCCCTGCGGCTGAAGCATTCCTGGTCGCGTTCGCCCTGCCCAATATGTTCCGTCGCTTTTTCGCCGAAGGCGCGTTTAATACCGCGTTCATCCCGCTTTTCGCCAAAAAGCTCGAAGCCGGCGAAGACCCTGTTGGCTTTGCGCGCCAGGCAGCGTCCGGGCTGGGCGGTGTCTTAATCGTCCTCACCCTTTTGGCCCAATTGGTGATGCCGTGGCTGGTGCTGGCCATGGCGTCGGGTTTTGCCGATGATGCGCGACTGGGTTTGGCAACCGGCTATGGCCGGATCGTCTTTCCCTACATCCTTTTTATCTCACTTGCGGCACTTCTGTCGGGCGTCTTGAATGCCTCTGGACGCTTTGCCGCGGCCGCGGCTGCCCCGATCGTGTTGAACGTGATCCTGATCGCGGCCCTTATTCTGGCAGAGCGATCGGCCAGCGATCACGGCCTTTGGCTGGCCTGGGGTGCGGCCGTTGCCGGGCTTGCCCAACTGGCGCTGGTCTGGACCGCTGCACTGCGCGCGGGCTTTCGCATCGCGCCGGTGCGCCCCTATCTCAGCCCAGACATGCGCCGCCTTCTGGTTATCGCCGGGCCTGCAATGCTGGCGGGCGGGGTTATGCAGATCAACCTGCTGGTCGGGCGCCAGGTCGCCAGCTTTTTTGACGGCGCAATCGTTTGGCTCAGTCTGGCCGACCGGCTCTATCAATTGCCTTTGGGTGTTGTCGGCGCGGCCATTGGCGTGGTCTTGCTGCCAGAGTTATCCCGGCGGCTAAGTGCGGGCGACCAGGAGGGCGGGCGCGATGCGCTAAGCCGTGCAGGCGAGCTGGCCCTTGCCCTGACCGTTCCGGCGGCAGCTGCACTTATGGTCATCCCCTTGCCGCTGGCATCTGTGATGTTCGAACGCGGCGACTTCACCGCCGCCGATAGTGCCGCCACGGCGCTGGCCCTTGCGGTATATGGCGCGGGCCTGCCAGCTTTTGTGCTGCAAAAGGTGCTGCAACCGCTTTACTTCGCCCGAGAGGACACAAAGACGCCGTTCCGCTACGCATTGGTTGCCATGGTCATCAACGCAGTT
>JBCCXT010000087.1:0-9488 GCA_039191215.1 Pseudomonadota bacterium | reverse complement strand
TGTGGTCTTCACGCTGCCAGCAGAGATCGCGCGCATTGCCCTTTGGAACAAGCGGGCGATATACGGCCTGCTGTTCAAGGCATCGGCTCAGACGGTAGCGACCATCGCTGCCGATCCCAAACGGATGGGCGCACGTGTCGGCATGACCAGTGTGTTGCACACGTGGGGGTCGGCTCTGACCCATCATCCCCACATCCACATGATCGTCCCAGGTGGTGGCCTGTCACCGGACGGGACAAGATGGATCGGTTGTAAACCGGGGTTCTTTCTGCACGTGCGCGTGCTGTCGCGGCTGTTCCGACGGTTGTTTGTCGAAGGGCTCATGGCTTTGCACCGGGCAGGACAGCTGAGCTTCTTCGGTGATCTCGCCGCGTTGGAAGATGCCAGCACCTTCGCCGAATGGCTCACGCCGTTCCGCAAAATAGACTGGGTGGTTTATGCCAAGCCACCCTTCGGCGGACCCGAAGCCGTGCTGGCATACCTGTCCCGCTATACGCACCGCATAGCCATCTCAAATCATCGCCTCGTCAGCGCTGACGCCGACACCGTGGCATTCAAATGGAAGGATTATAGGATCAAGCGCGGGGACCGCATAAAGGTGATGCGCCTCCCAACCTTCGAGTTCATTCGTCGCTTCCTGATGCATGTCCTCCCGGACCGGTTCCACCGCATCCGCCATTACGGCTTCCTGGCCGGGGCAGGTCGCAAAGAGAAAGTCGCCAGGATCCGCGCGTTGCTCGGAGACATCAAATCGACAGAACCAGATCCACCGTCAGAGGATACTCTATCGCCCCTCACATTGCGCGAGCCATGCCCCGACTGCGGCGGCCCGATGCGCATCATCGAGACCTTCCAGCGTGGCCAAACGCCTCGAACCCGAGCGCCGCCCAGAAAGCAGGCCGCATGATGAAACGCCCATCCTCAGCCCGTTCACCAAATCGACACTCACCGCGTCGGTCAAAGGAAGCCTATGCCTCAATGCCAGCGACGCGCCGAAATCGGCCCCAAGCCAAAGCCGAAATACTGACGAAAACACCTAATAGCACGCTGACGACCGCGCAGCCGACCCTACAAAACTCGACAAACCCGCAAAACTCAAACCGATCTCAGCGGCAGCCGCACGTGCTTTCGCCATAGCACCGCCCACCGATCCCGCGGCTTCCAACTTGTCAGACCCGTCAACGCGCGCCGCATCATCCAACACGAACCTAACACAGGGACCCGCATCAAAAAATCTTAGATAAAACGGCCGTTCGATTAGTTGAATGCAAGGTCCGCTTTGTTCGCGCTGATGTAATTGACCTTCAAGCGCTGCGTTCCAAGGCAAACGTGTCATGCAGCGCTTGCACGGCCAGTTCCATGTATTTGCGGTCAATGAGCACGCTGACTTTGATCTCAGACGTTGTGATGACCTTGATATTGATGTTTTCGTCGCGCAGTGCGGAGAACATTTTGGCAGCTACGCCGGCATGGCTGCGCATGCCGATCCCGACGATTGAGACCTTGCAGACATCTTGATCGACAACCAATTTCGCGAAATTGAAATCGCCGCGCTCTTTGGCGTCGCTGATCGCTTGTTCAGCGCGCGTGACCTGATTGGTCGGGCAGGAGAAGGTCATATCCGTGCGCCCGTCTTCGGATATGTTCTGCACGATCATATCAACATTGACCCCGGCTTCGGCCAGCGGGCCAAATATCGAAGCAGCGATGCCAGGGCGGTCGGCCACCGATAGGAGCGTCATTTTAGCCTCATCGCGGGAATAGGCCACACCGGCCACGGCGTTTTGTTCCACGATATCCTCCTCATCGCAGACCAGCGTGCCCGCGTTTTCGTGATTATCCTCAAATGACGAAAGAACCCGCAGACGCACCTTATAGCGCATCGCCAGTTCGACCGATCGGGTTTGCAGCACTTTGGCGCCAAGCGAGGCAAGCTCTAGCATCTCCTCAAAGGCGATCTTTTCAAGCTTGCGGGCTTTGCCGCAGATGCGGGGATCGGTTGTGTAAACGCCATCGACATCGGTGTAGATGTCGCAGCGGACAGCGTCGAATGCGGCGGCAAAGGCCACGGCCGTTGTGTCAGAACCGCCGCGACCAAGCGTGGTGATCCGGCCTTCGGGGCTTACGCCTTGGAAGCCGGCCACGACGGCGACTTTCATGCCCTCGGCGAATTTGGTGTGAATGTTGTCGGTGGCGATTGCCTCAATCCGGGCTGAGGCATGGGCGGAAGTTGTCTCGACCGGCACCTGCCAGCCCTGCCAGGAGCGTGCGGGCACATCCATTTCCTGCAATGTCAGGGCCATCAGGCCTGCAGTGACGTTTTCGCCAGAGGCTAAAACAGCATCGTATTCGCGTGCATCGTAAAGGGCGGAGGTCTCCTCGACATAGCTCACAAGCTTATTGGTCTCTCCGGCCATGGCTGAAACGATCACAATCACGTCGTGGCCGTTAGCGACCTCACGCCCGACCCGCTTGGCAGCGCGCCGAATGCGGTCCAGCGTGGCAACCGATGTGCCGCCGAATTTCATCACCAGGATAGACATGGCGCGGGTCATAGGCCTGGGGTGCGCTGGCCGCAAGGGGCGCGCGGCGCCTCGTGGACCCTTCCGGCCCCGTCGTTGCCGCGGCAATCCGCGCTGCGGATCGCGGGCGCTTTTTGCCGCCATTCAGCCCAGGTATTTACCAGCTTCGCGTCGGGCCCAGGGTTTCAGATCATGCCTCGCTGTGTTCAAGAAGGCCGCGACGCTGGCTGCGTCACGTTTCGAAAGGTCGCGCAGCCACCAGGCGACGGCCTTTTGGATGAACCATTCGCGATCATGGCTAAGTCGTTCGCACCATGTGAGGATGCGCCGGCGGGCCTCTGTTTCGAGTGCATTGGGGTGGCGCGATTTGGCGAAGGGCAGAGCAAAGACCAGTGCGGCGCGGCGGGTCCACAGATGGGGGCTGTGTGTCCAGGCTTCCAACGTGTCGAGGCGGCTGGGGACTTGGCGGACGCGTTTCTGGCCGGACTGGGCGACGGCATCGGCAATGCCCCAGCTATCGAAGTCGGCGACGATCGATTGGACCCAATCCCAGGCCAGCCCGTCATCGGGCCTGATGCGCGCCTGGACAAAGAGTTTGCCTGCCGCAATGCGCGCCTCGAAAATGTCGCTGTCCCAAAGGGATCGGGCCAAAGCAATACGCGCCGGAAGATCGGTTGATGTGCGCCATTCATTGGCTAAAGCCCCGGTTACGGCGTTTGAGAGGCCCAGATAGGGGCGGTCGATCTTGTGATAGGCGCGCATCTGAGCGGCGCGATCGGGATCGGCTTCCGCCCGCAGCGCTGCCAGGGCGGCATCGGCGTTCACTCAACAGTCACCGACTTGGCCAAATTTCGCGGCTGATCGACATCGGTGCCTTTGTGAACAGCAGTGTGATAGGCGATCAGCTGGGCCGGGACGGCATAAAGAAGCGGGGCGAAGATCGGGTCGATATCAGGCAAGGTCAGCGTCTGCCAAACCCCTTCGGCGGCGGCCTCGGCGCCCTTTGCATCGGTGACAAGCAAGATGCGCCCCTCGCGCGCCATGACCTCTTGCATATTGGACACCGACTTTTCAAATAGCCCGTCGCGGGGTGCCAAAACGACAACGGGTACAGACTCATCGACCAACGCAATAGGTCCGTGCTTGAGCTCTCCCGAGGCGTAGCCTTCAGCATGTATATAGCTGATTTCCTTTAATTTTAACGCACCCTCCAGCGCCATCGGGAACATCAGCCCACGGCCCAGAAATAGCACGGTTCGGGCCCGAGCAATCTCGCCTGTGAGGCGGCGTATCTTATCCTCCAAGCCAAGCGCCTGGTTCATCAGGGCCGGCACGCGCGCCAGGCTTGCGACCAATTCGGCCTCACGCTCGGCATCGATTCGGCCGCGTTGGCGCGCCGCCAGGATGGCCAGGTTGGCGAGCACGCCCAATTGGCAAACGAAGGCTTTGGTTGAGGCCACACCGATCTCCACACTGGCGAAGATCGGCAGCACCACGTCGCCGTCGCGTGCAATTGAGCTTTCGGTGACATTGACCACCGCCAGAATGCGCGCAGCTTTGTCGCGGGCATATCGCAGCGCGGCAAGCGTATCTGCGGTCTCTCCCGATTGGCTGACAAAAATTGCGGTGGTCTGGTCCGAAATCGGCGGCTCGCGGTAGCGAAATTCGGATGCGATATCAACGTCGCAGGGCAATCCGGCCAATTGCTCAAACCAATACTTTGCCACCAGACAAGCGTAATAGGCCGTTCCGCAGGCCGTCAGTAAGACGCGATCAGTCGCGGCAAAGTCCACGCCGGATTTGGGCGAGCGCACCACACCGTATTGTGTATAGGCGGCGAGGCATTCGGCCAAGACAATGGGCTGTTCGAAGATCTCCTTGGCCATGAAATGCTTGTGGCCGCCTTTATCGATCAAAGCGGTGCCTCTGGCGACGTCTTGAACTTCGCGGTTCGCGCGCCTGCCATCGGCATCAAAAATTTCGACCAAATCCCGCGTCACAAAGGCATAATCGCCCTCTTCAAGATAGGTCAGCCGACCGGTCAGCGGCCCAAGCGCCAAGGCGTCGGAGCCGACATACATCTCTCCGTCGCCATGGCCGATCGCCAAGGGAGAGCCTCTGCGCGCCGCCACGATCAGGTCGTGCTCACCCTCAAAGAGAAAGGCCAGGGCAAATGCCCCTTCCAGCGCCTTGATCGTGGCCACCGCCGCATCGCGCGGTGACAGGCCTTGGTCAAGGTGATATTCGCACAAATGGGCGATCGTTTCGGTGTCGGTGTCTGAGGAAAACGGCCCGGGTAGCGTGTCGCGCAGCGCTTTGTAGTTCTCGACAATGCCGTTATGGACAACGGCCACGCGCATGGTCTGATGGGGATGCGCATTGGCGACATTGGGCACGCCATGGGTGGCCCACCGCGTATGGCCGATGCCAGATTTTCCCGGCAGCGGGTCGTGGACCAAAAGGTCGGACAGATTGGCCAGCTTGCCTACGGCCCTGCGCCGGTCAAGCTGGCCGTCCTGGACAGTGGCCAGACCGGCGGAATCGTAGCCGCGATATTCCAACCGCCGCAGCGCCTCAACCAATGTCGGCGCGACCTCATGGTTGCCCAGAATCCCCACAATTCCGCACATATCAGTCTGCCTTCTGCTTACTTTTCAGCGATTTGAGGCGTGCCATAAGCCGCGCGCCCAATCCTTTTTTGGTGACCTGTCGGGCCCGCGCGATGGCCAGATCGCCCGCCGACACATCTTCTGTGATCACAGAGCCTGAGCCCGTATAGGCGCTGTCACCAACCTCAACAGGGGCAACCAAAAGCGTGCCTGAGCCGATGAACGCACCGGCGCCAATTGTCGTATGGTGCTTCAGCGCGCCGTCGTAATTGCAGGTGATACTGCCCGCGCCGATATTTGCCGCAGCCCCAATGCTGGCATCTCCGATGTAACTGAGATGGTTTACCTTGGCGCCAGCATCGATTTGCGCGTTCTTCACTTCGACGAAATTGCCGATGCGCGCATCCTCGGCCAATTCGGCCCCTGGGCGCAGTCTGGCGTAAGGCCCGACCACTGCGCCGCGGGCGACATGCGCGCCTTCAAGATGCGAAAACGCCCGTATCGTGGCGCCGCTTTCGACCGTGACTCCGGGCGCAAAAACGACATAAGGCTCAATGCTGGCGCCGCGTCCGATGGCGGTATCTTGGGCCAGGTAAACGGTGTCAGGGGCGGCCATGGCAACGCCGTCCGCGATAAGTTTTGCCCGGGCCTGCGCCTGGAACTGCGCCTCTGCAGTGGCAAGCTGCTGGACGGTGTTGATACCGCGGGTTTCGGCCTCATGGCACCGAACCACGCCGGCAGAAAGTCCGCGGGCGCGTGCCAGGCCGACGATGTCGGTGAGATAGTATTCAGCCGCGGAATTTGAGTTATCCACAGCGTCGAGCAAGTTAAACAATTGCGTTGCATTAGCTGCCATAACGCCGGAATTACAAAGCGTTATCTGTTCGTCATCCGCTGTGGCATCCTGTTCTTCCACAATTTTATCCAGATGTCCGTTTTGCGTGACAAGCCGGCCGTACCCGCGTGGATCGGCGGCCTCAAATCCCAAAACTGTGACATCTGTCGGCGCATCGGCCAGCGCCAAAAGCGTCTGCGGCGTCACGAAAGGTGTATCGCCGTAAAGCACGATGATTTTACCGTCGCAACCATCAAGCGCGTCGCGTGCGGTCAGCACGGCGTGGCCGGTGCCGAGCTGTTCGGTTTGGTGGGCAATACTGACCTCGGGCAGATAGGCGCGCGCGGCTTTTGTCACAGCGTCCGCGCCATAACCTGTCACAACCACGATGCGGGCCGGGTCGAGCGCTGAGGCTGCGGCCAGGGCGTGATGGAGCATCGGCACCTGTCCCAACGGGTGCAACACTTTGGGCAGATCGCTGTCCATGCGCGCACCCTTGCCGGCCGCAAGAATTACGATGGCGGGAGGATCGGACGGATTTGGCATAACCGCTCTGGTGTTCTTCGCTTTTGGTCCGTTAATAGGCGATGGGATGGCGCCGTCGCAAGGCAGAGGGCGGTCACTTCGCGTGTCATGGATTGCAAGATTGGGCGGTATCATGCCGAAGGGCACGGTTATTTTCGACCTCGATGGGACGCTGGCGGACACATCGGGCGACCTGATCGCGGCTGCAAATGCTGCCCTGGTTGGCCTGGGTCATGCGCCACAACTGGTCCATGGGCCTGACAACGCGACAGCCGTTCGAGGCGGGCGGGCCATGCTGCGTTTGGCCTTTGAGCGCCTGACGATCCCGGAGGCGGCGGCGGTCGAGCAGATCGAGGCGGGCTATCCGTTGCTGCTTGAGGCCTACGGCGCGGCAATTGACGTATATACGCGGTTTTATCCTGGCGCGCTGGACGCGGTTAATTCGCTGAAAGAAAAAGATTTTAAGGTGGGGATATGCACCAATAAGCCCGAGGCGCTGGCTGATTTGCTGCTGGTTCGCTTGGGCGTACGCGACCTGTTTGGCTCGCTCATCGGCGCCGATACGCTGCCAACGCGGAAACCGGACCCGCGGCCGTATTACGCAGCGGTGGAACGCGCAGGCGGCCATGTGGCACGCTCACTTCTAGTCGGGGATACCGAAACGGACCGCCATACAGCGCAGGCCGCGTCCGTGCCGTGCATTTTGGTGGGTTTTGGCGGCGACGTTACCGCCCTTGCGCCAGAAGGAATCATCCGGGACTATGCCGAATTGGGGCCTGCCGTCCTGCGGCTATTGGGCAATTGACGCAGGGATGCCGTGGCGCGTACGGGGATGACATGAAACAGCGATTTACGGGTAATTTCACCCAGCAAGAACCGATCCCCCAGGCCGGGATTGATGCCGCAATCGCGGTTATGCAGTCGGGTCGGTTGCACCGCTACAACCTATCAGACGGTGAGATCGGCGAAGTCGCTCTCCTGGAACAAGAATTTGCCGAGATGACCGGTGCGCCTTATGCGCTTGCGGTGGCGTCAGGCGGCTATGCGATGGGCTGTGCTTTGCGCGCTTTGGGCATCGGACATGGCGACCGCGTTCTATCCAACGGCTTCACCTTGGCGCCGGTGCCGGGCGCAATTGCCAGCGTCGGAGCAGAGCCGGTCTTTGTCGAGACAACCGATGCGCTGACAATTGACCTTGAGGACCTGGCAGCAAAGATTGCGACCACTGGTGCGAAGGCCCTTCTGCTAAGCCATATGCGCGGTCATATCTGCGATATGGACCGCTTGATGGAGATTTGTGATCACGCTGAGCTGCCGGTTGTCGAAGATTGCGCCCACACAATGGGGGCTGCCTGGAAAGATGTGCCATCGGGCCGCCACGGCGTGATCGGTTGTTATTCCGCGCAGACCTATAAACACATCAATTCCGGCGAGGGCGGGCTTTTGATTAGCGACGATGCTGAGCTCATGGCGCGGATGATCATATTATCGGGAAGCTATATGCTTTATCCCCGCCATTCCGCACGTCCGCCGGTCGAAATATTCGAAAAAGTAAAGCTTGAGACGCCGAATGTATCCGGCCGAATGGACCATTTGCGGGCCGCAATCCTGCGGCCGCAGCTTGCCGACCTGCCCGCCCAGATCGCAAGATGGAACGCACTTTACGCGACAATAGAAGAGGGGCTGCGCAACACGCCGGGCCTGCAAGTAATCGAACGTGCGGCCGAGGAAAGCATCGTAGGAAGCTCGATCCAGTTCCTTTTGCCCTCGGCGAGCCCGGCGCGCATCGATGATGTGATCACAGGCTGCAAATTGCGCGGGGTGGAGCTGAAATGGTTCGGCGCGCCCGAGCCGCAAGCCTTCACCTCACGCTATGATAGCTGGCGCTATGCCGCCCCGCAGGCCCTGCCCAACACAGATCGGATATTGGCGGGCCTTCTGGATATGCGACTGCCGTTGACATTCGACACCGAAGATTGCGCGCTTATCGCCAGTATCATCCGCGATGAGGTCATGGCGGCCTGATACTTTTTGACATCGCGACGCTTGCGCGTTATTTATTGAACGATCGTTCAATTAATGAGCGCAGGGAGGGCGCGGGCGATGTTTCTGGCGTCAATGACATTCGATCTAGGCGAAGAGACCGACGCATTGCGCGAAATGGTCCACCGTTGGGCGCAAGAGCGTGTCAAGCCGCTGGCCGCCGATATCGACCGTGACAACGCGTTCCCGCCCCAGCTTTGGCCTGAGCTGGGCGAACTTGGCCTTTTGGGCATCACCGTTGATGAGGAATTTGGCGGCGCGAATATGGGCTATCTTGCCCATACGGTGGCCGTCGAGGAGATCGCGCGCGCCTCAGCCAGCGTATCGCTGAGCTACGGCGCACATTCCAACCTTTGCGTCAACCAGATCAATCTCAACGGTACTGCCGACCAAAAAGCGCGTTACCTGCCAAAGCTTGTCAGCGGCGAAAGTGTCGGCGCGCTGGCTATGTCAGAGGCCGGCGCCGGCTCTGACGTCGTGTCAATGAAGCTGAACGCCGAAAAGCGTAACGACCATTTCCGCCTGAACGGCACAAAATACTGGATCACGAATGGCCCCGATGCCGACACGCTGGTGGTTTATGCCAAAACCGACCCGGAGGCCGGTTCTAAAGGCATCACGGCGTTTTTGATCGAGCGAGAGATGAAGGGCTTCTCCACCAGCCCGCATTTCGACAAGCTTGGCATGCGCGGATCAAACACAGCCGAGCTTGTCTTCGAAGATGTCGAAGTGCCATTTGAAAACGTGCTGGGCGAAGAAGGCCGGGGCGTCGCGGTGCTGATGAGTGGGCTCGATTATGAGCGCGTCGTACTGTCGGGCATCGGCACGGGGATCATGGCCGCCTGTCTCGATGAGGTGATGCCGTATCTCAAAGATCGCAAACAGTTCGGGCAGTCTATTGGTGATTTTCAACTGATGCAGGGCAAGATCGCTGACATGTACACCGCGATGAAT
>JBCCXT010000086.1:0-9675 GCA_039191215.1 Pseudomonadota bacterium | reverse complement strand
CCTGGAGATCATCCGACGCCGCGTCGATGAGGCCGGCACGCGGGAGCCGACGATCCAACGCCAGGGCACGGAGCGCGTTTTGATCCAGGTGCCCGGCATCGGCTCGGCCCAGGAATTGCGCGATCTGATCGGCCAGACCGCGCGGCTGACCTTCAACCATGTCTCTGGCGCGGCCTCGGGCCCCGATGACATCCCCGACCCGAATGATTTTCTGGCCCCCACCGATGACGAAACCGAAGAAGGCGGCCCGCCCTATTATTTCCTGGAACGCGCCGAGGTTGTCTCGGGCGAGCTTCTGACCGATGCGCAGCCGGGTTTTGACCAAAACGGCAGCCCGTCGGTTAATTTCCAGTTCAACACGCAAGGCGCCCGGGCGTTTTGCGAATACAGTAGCGCCCATGTGGATTTGCCATTTGCCATCGTGTTGGACGACAAAGTGGTCTCTGCCCCGGTGATCAATGAGCCGATCTGCGGCGGGTCGGGCCAGATCACCGGCAACTTCACCGTCCAGGGATCGACCGATCTGTCGATCCTGCTGCGCGCCGGTGCCCTGCCCGCTGAGATGACCTTTCTCGAAGAGCGCACGATTGGGCCAGAACTAGGCGCCGACAGTATCGAGGCCGGGCGCATCGCGGCGATGGTCGCGTTTGTCGCGGTCCTGGTCTTTATGGGCCTGAGCTACGGCCTGTTTGGCCTCTTCGCCAATATCGCGCTGATCTTGAACGTGGCGATGCTCTTTGCGCTTCTCAGCATCGTGGGTGTGACCCTGACCCTGCCGGGCATTGCCGGGATCGTGCTGACAATCGGCATGGCGGTGGACGCAAATGTGCTGGTCTTTGAGCGAATACGAGAGGAGCTTAAGACCGCCAAGGGCCCGGCGCGGGCCATAGAGCTGGGCTATGAACGCGCGCTCAGCGCCATCATCGACGCCAATATCACCACCTTCATCACCGCCGTGATCTTGCTGATCATGGGGTCAGGCCCGGTCCAGGGCTTTGCCTGGACGCTGATGTTCGGCATCGTCACGTCGGTCTTCACGGCAATTTTTGTCACCCGCCTGATCATCGTGGCGTGGTTTGAACGGCGCCGACCGCGCATGATTGAGGTCTGACGGATGCGTTTGCGCCTGGTCCCCAAAGAGACGAATCTGGATTTCTTCCGCTTCTCGCGCGCGACCTTCGGGGCATCGATCGCGCTGGTGCTGGCATCGCTTGTTCTGGTGGTGTTCATCGGGCTGAATTTCGGCATCGATTTTCGCGGCGGCACGACGATCCGGACCGAAGCGGAGGTACCGGTTGATGTCGGCGCGTATCGCGATGCGATCGCCCCTTTGGGCTTGGGTGATGTGACGATCACCGATGTCCGTGACACGCCCTTCGGCGAAGACCCGGTCATTGCGATGATTGTCATCCAGGCGCAAGAGGGCGACGAGGCGGTGGCAACCGATACCGTGGGCGCCGTCGAGGCGGCGCTGAAGGCGTTGGAGCCGACCCTGGACTTCACCAGCGTGGAAAGCGTTGGACCCACAGTCTCCGGAGAGCTGATCTGGACGGCCATTCTGGCCATCGCTTTGGCCATTGGCGCGGTGCTGGTCTATATCTGGCTGCGCTTTGAGTGGCAGTTCTCGCTCGGTGCGGTGGCCGCCCTTGCCCATGATGTAATTGTCACAATCGGGGTCTTCAGCCTGTTGCAAATCCGATTTGATCTGTCGATCATCGCGGCGCTTCTGACCATTGTCGGCTATTCGCTGAACGACACCGTTGTGGTCTTCGACCGTGTCCGGGAAAACCTGCGCAAATACAAAAAACGCGGGCTCTCTGAGGTGCTGAACCTGTCGATCAACGAAACGCTGAGCCGGACGGTCATGACCTCGGTCACCACGCTGCTGGCGCTGATCTCGCTTTACGTGCTGGGCGGTGATGTGATCCGCGGCTTTGTCTTTGCGATGATCTGGGGCGTGATCATCGGGACCTATTCGTCGGTCTTCGTGGCCTCCAACGTGCTGCTTTTCTTGGGCGTGAAGCGCGACTGGTCGGCACCGGGCGAGGGCGACGGGCCGTCAGGCACACAATTTGCCAAAGTGAATGCCTGAGGCCGTCCAGGCGGCGCTGGCGCTGCCGGGGGTTGGTTGGGTTTTTGCGGTGACCGTGCTGGCGGGGCTGGTCTACGGCTTTGCGGGCTTCGGCTCGGCGCTCATCTTCATCCCGGTGGCGGCGCGGTTTTTGCCGCCCGAGATTGCCATTGGCGCGTTCTCACTTTCGGCCCTGGCAAGCCTGGCAACGGTTGTGCCTGGTGCCTGGCGCGTGGCCGACCGCGCCAGCACCGTGCGCATGATCGTGGCCGCGGTCGTCGCCACCCCGTTGGGCGTCTGGCTGTTGCGGGTGGCCGATAGCGATGCGATCCGGCTGGTAATCTCGATCCTCGTGCTTGTCACCCTAGCCGCACTGATCGCCGGCTGGCGGTTTCGCGTCGCCCCGGGGGCGGCGGCGCAATGCGCGGTTGGGGCGGCGGGCGGTCTGACCGGCGGGGCGACCGGGCTGAACGGGCCGGTTGTGATCCTGTTTAACTTCGGTGCCGGGCTGTCTGCGAGCAAGGTGCGCGCCAATACGGCCGTCTATCTGACCATCTCATCGCTCACCTTCCTGCCGCAGCTTTGGGCGCAGGGCCTCTTGACGCCAACGACGCTGGTCTTGGGGTTTTTGCTGCTTCCGGTTTATGGTCTGGGCACGTGGCTGGGCGCGCATGCCTTCCAGCCGGGCCGCGAACGGGTCTACCGCACTGTGGCCTATCTGATCATTGGATGCGCGGGATTGGCCGGACTGCCCATCTGGGCCTAAGGGGGTGGCGCAACGACATGCGGCTGAACGAAGTGAATTACGGCGCGGGCATGCCGATCGATGGCTACGGGCCGCAGGGCTTTCGGATCGGCGGTACGCTTTATCCGGGCCCGGTCCTGTTGCGTCCCGGCGGGCCGGCTGACTGGAAGGGCCTTGCCGACAGCGCGATGCTTGTCGCCGCAGGCGATCTGATCGACGTCCTGCTTTTGGGCACTGGCCGCGAGATCGCGCCCATACCCGAGGCCCTGCGAGCGGCGGTCGAACGCGCTGGCATCGGTTTGGAAGTGATGGGCTCAGGCCCCGCATGCCGAACCTATAATGTCCTGCTCGGCGAAGGACGCCGCATCGGCGCGGCTTTGATCCCCGTCTGATCCAATAGTGCGGGCACGCCATGGGGGTTTGGGGGCCCGCCCCCAAAAAAGGCCCGCGCGGCCCAAGCGCATCGCCACGCCGATGGCTCCCGTCAGGGGGCCTGAGGTGCGGCGACCCCGCCTAAAATCATCACGCCCAATTCCCGCTCCAGCTTGCGCCGCATCGCATTGGCGAAATCCTGGTGATTTGCGGCGTATTCGACAAACGCGCCCGGGCCCTGGATGATCTCGTCCTCGTAATACTCAGCAATCTGGCGCTGCGCCCCACCGATGGCCAGGCCGTTCACCGTAACGCCTTCCATCGGAAAATGCGCATAGGCTGAGCCCGGCGGGAAGCCGTCATTATTCTGACCGTCACCTGAGATATCGAGCGTCTGAAACAGGCATGGCGGCGCTGAGGCAAACTGGCTTGCCGCAAATCCGATCGCATAGCCAATTGCGGTCGGAAAATCGGTCGACCGGCGCACGCCCTGGCCAACCGCCTCCGCCGCGCTCAAAAGATCAGCCTCGCTCTGGATCATGATCCAATCGACCAGCAAATCTTGCTGAAACCGGCCCGACCATTCAAAAACCGAAAGCGCCACCGGCCCGGGCCCGTTCAAAAACGCGCGCTGCACCTCGGGCGCCAGCAAGGCCTGCTGCAGGCCCTGCTGCTGCAGCGCATATTCGGCCGCATCCACCGATGCCGACACGTCGAGCGCCAGCATCAGCGCCAAGCGACATGCGTCTTGCGCCGCGGCCAAACCAGGCCAGAGCGCCAAGAGCAGGGCGAAGGCGGCGCGTTTCACCAATGACCCGTATTGCCCATCGATGCCCAGGGCTCTGCTGCCGGCAGGCTGTCGCCCGCCTGAAGTAGCTCGATCGAGACATTGTCGGGCGAGCGGACGAAGGCCATATGGCCATCGCGCGGCGGGCGGTTGATCACGACACCGGCCTCCTGCAGCTGGTGGCAGGTCTCATAAATATTGTCGACCGCATAGGCCAAATGGCCGAAATGGCGGCTATCGGACGGCAGACCGTCATCGCCGTCCCAGTTATAGGTCAGCTCTAGCGGGCATTCCTCCTGGCCCGGTGGTGCCATAAACACAAGCGTAAACCGCCCGCCCTCACTGTCGCGGCGGCGCGTCTCGCGCAGACCCAGAAGCTGGTAAAAAGCAATTGAGGCGTCGAGGTCCTTCACCCGAACCATTGTGTGCAGATACTTTAACGCCATTCTGGCATCTCCCTGTCGCATTCCCTTCAGCCTAGCGCGACTTGGCCCGCTTCACACCCGCTTGTGACGTAAATTTTCCGCCAGCCCGAGATTTTCGCGAAAAACCAGCGTGACGGTGACAAAGCTCACATAGAGCAGCAAGTACCACGAGCCCAACATGCGCAGGCTGACGAGATCAAATTGGCCTTGGCCAGGATAGGTCCAGGTTTGTGTGAAGGTTCCGACATTTTCGGCAATCCAAACCAGGATCGCGGTGGCAAGGGCGGCCAGCGGCAGCCAGATGCGTCGCTCCGGGCCCGGGCTCAGCCGACCATAAAGCTGCGTGCGCCAAAAAAGCAGGATCGTTGCCGCAAAGAGCCCGAGCCGGATGTCGGGCAAATAGTGATGGGCGTAGAAATTGCCGTAGATCAGAACCGCGAGGACCAGCGTCACCCAAAACGGCGGATAGGGCGTGACACGGATCTCAAATATCCGCATCGAGCGCGCGATATAGCTGCCGATCGCGGCATACATGAAACCGGTGAAAAGCGGCACGCCACCCAGCTCCAACACCCCAGTTTCGGGATAATCCCATGACCCCTGGGCGAGCTTGAACACCTCCATCGCCGTGCCAACCGCGTGAAAGATCGCAATCACCAGCGCCTCGCGCAACGTCTCTAGCTTCAGCGCGATAAGGGCGATCTGGGTGCCGACCGCAAAGATCACCAACGCGTCGTAGCGCGTCACGGGCGCCCAATCGGGATACCAAAACCGTGTGGCGATAATCGCCCCCATCAGCAGGATGCCAAACAGCGCAGCGGAAGCCTGTGCTGCCAGAAAGCGGAAAATCTTGTGGACAGGGCCCACATGATCTTGCGGTTGCGTATGGAGTTGCGTCAAGATGTAGGTCACGCCATCATTGGAACGGTGCCTTGTCCCATGCCGGGCCGCCCCCGTCCAGTGCGCCAAAGGGAGAGCCATGAACCAGATGTCAGACCGCCCCGCCACGCCCGAAGAAGAAATAGCCGCGCTGCGCGAGACCTGGACGCCGACGCGCCGTGCCGTCGCACCCGGCATGGAAGACCATCTCTACACGATCAAACCGGTACTCGATCACGGCTTCGTCCGCGTCATCGACTATATGGGCGATGATGCGGCCATCGTGCAGGCGGCACGGGTCAGCTACGGCGCGGGCACAAGAAAGGCGCGCGATGACAGTGGCTTGATCCGGTACCTGATGCGCCACTGGCACTCGACCCCGTTTGAGATGTGTGAGATCAAGCTGCATGTAAAGCTGCCGGTTTTTGTCGCTCGGCAATGGATCCGGCACCGCACGGCCAACGTGAACGAATACTCCGCCCGCTATTCGATCCTGGACCGCGAATTTTATATCCCGGCGCCCGAACACTTGGCGGCCCAATCGACGGTCAACAACCAGGGCCGTGGCGAGGTCTTGCAAGGCGACGAGGCCGCCCGCGTGCTGGAGATGCTAAAATCCGATGCAGGCCGGTCCTATGACCATTACGAAGAGATGCTGAGCCAAGAGAGCCAACAGGGCCTTGCCCGCGAACTCGCGCGTATGAACCTGCCCGCCAATATCTACACGCAATGGTATTGGAAGGTGGACCTGCACAACCTGTTCCATTTCCTGCGCCTGCGCGCGGATGCCCATGCGCAATACGAGATCCGCGTCTATGCCGAGGCGATCTGCGAGATGGTGCGCGACTGGGTCCCGGCAGCCTACGCCGCGTTTGAGGATTACCGCCTGGGCGGTGTGTCGCTCAGCTCGAAATCCGTGGACTGCCTCCGCCGCATGCTGGCCGGCGAAGAGGTGACGCAAGAAAATTCGGGCATGAGCTCAGGCGAGTGGCGGGAGTTCGAGGCGGTGTTCCCGACCTGATGAGGTTCTCAACTCGAGATGGTAACTGTTGGGCAGCCGAAAGCGCGGCATTCGTTGCGGCGCTTACGCCTTCTTTAGACGAATTGTTGTTGTCCGTGCTGTGCGAAGAGAAGACTGATGCGCCGAACTGGCGCAATTTCGATGGTATCTTCTCGCGGGTGGTCCTTGATTTTCGCGGTCTGTCGTCGCTCAAGCTTGATCGGTGGGGTACTTACTTGGTCTAAATCCCAGGGTTTTGCATCGACGATATCTCGGATCGTCAGTGGGCAGGCGCGTCTTATGAAATTGGCGATTATGAAGGCGGGGTATTTCTTTTTATGCGCAGACTTTGAAGGTCGAGCTTTTGGATAACTCTGTCCGATTTCCGCCAAGTTGAAACCGTGCCCGCGCGAGAGAAGGGCGTCAGCCCGCCGCGGGACCTTTGGGCCGGCCGACCGACTTGTCGATTTGGGCAGGCTGGGTGCGCCGAACGACTTTCGTCCTGACTTGGATAGATAAAGCGCCTCGAACGCGCCTCGCTTCGGCAGTCCCCGACCCGTCGATCGCGCGGCTTGTGATGCTCGGCGGAGAGTGGCTGCGAAGATCCAGCCCATCGGGTAGGCGGTCGGAAGGGTTCAGGCGCCAAACGCGCTTATCGAATGCGCGGCCTTGGCCGCGCTCCGTTAGATTGAGGGGCGGTGAGGTTAGTCGACCTTCACCAATTCAACAGCGCTTTGGCGGCCATCGCGGCCTTCGCGCAGTTCGAATTCCAGTTTCTGATTATCGGCCAGGCCGGTAAAGCCTGCGCGTTCGACAGCGGAGATGTGGACAAATACGTCCTTGCCGCCATCGTCAGGGGCAATGAACCCGTATCCTTTGGTGGTGTTGAACCATTTCACGGTGCCGGTGGGCATAGTCTCGGTCTTTCTCTCAAGTCATCCGCCCACGGAATTGCGGCGGTTAGAAAAGTGCTCAGGCATGCGTTGCGTCTTTCGTGCCTTCTTGAGAGGGCGGCTGGCAGTCTGGTGTCACACCGATAAGGTAGTCGAAAAGGCGGCTGAGAAAAGGGTCGAGTGCAAGGATTGGCGCGGCTCAACACATGGGGGAAGATTACGAGACGCTTCTCCGCTGCGAAGCTGAACGCCATTGCCTAGCTATTGGGCAGAATTGAAACGGGTGATGCCGATGCGCAATGCAGCACTCACACTTGGCCTCATCGGCGGGATCATCGGCTTTTTTGCCTATGGATATGTCGAACTGACCGACCGATTTTCGGAATTGCGCGCTGTCGACGACCCGCGCTGATGGCAGATCGTCGCCATTTTGTCGCCTGTCCGGGCGATCGCGGGCGGGGCGATGGCGCGGGCCCGCGCGCTTTGGGGCGGGTGCTGATGCTGGCCGCTGCCGCCGGTCTTTACCACGCATTTGGCGTCAATCCGGCCACCATCTTCCCCATTGCGATATGCGCTTTGGGGGGCGTTCTGGCCATCGCCGCGGGCCGCCTCGATGCGGAGCGGGCACATTTCTAGGCGGCCAGATCTGGCGGGACAGCTTCGTGGATAAGCCTGTGGATAAGTTCGTCCAGCGGCATCACCGAGGTCACCTTTTCGCCTAAACGGCGAACAGTTACGGTGCTGTCTTCAACTTCCTTGCGTCCGACGGCCAGGATGATCGGCACCTTCGATACCGAATGCTCGCGGATTTTGAAATTGATCTTCTCATTGCGCAGGTCAGATTCCGCGCGCAGGCCCACATCCTTCAGCTTGCCGACAATCTGGGTCACGAACTTATCGGCATCCGACACAATCGAGGCGACCACCACCTGACGCGGTGCCAACCAGAACGGTAACCTGCCGGCATAGTTTTCGATCATGATACCAATAAAGCGCTCAAACGAGCCCAGAATCGCGCGGTGCAGCATGACCGGGCGATGCTTTTCACCATCGGCACCGACAAAGCTCGCATCAAGCCGTTCGGGCAGGTTGAAATCGGCCTGGAATGTGCCGCATTGCCATTCCCGCCCGATCGCGTCGGTCAGCTTGAAATCAAGCTTGGGGCCGTAAAACGCACCCTCCCCGGGATCGACCTCATAGTCATTTCTGATGCTCAAAATAGCTTTTTCCAGCGCGGTTTCGGCCTTGTCCCAGATCTCATCGGAGCCGACACGCACCTCAGGCCGGGTTGATAGTTTGATGTCAAACGTGGGGAAGCCGGCATCGCGGTAGATATCGCTCAGCAGCGAGATGAAGCCCGCGCATTCGCTTTCGATCTGGTCTTCGGTGCAAAAGATATGCGCATCATCCTGCGTAAAGCCGCGCACCCGCATCAAGCCGTGCAAGGCGCCATGGGCCTCATAGCGATGGCACGCGCCGAATTCGGCCAGGCGCAGCGGCAGGTCGCGGTAGCTTTTCAGGCCCTGGTTAAAGACCTGCACATGGCCGGGGCAATTCATCGGCTTGAGCGCATTGGTGCGCTTTTCATTGGCATGTTCCTCATCGATCTCGGTGGTGAACATGTTTTCGCGGTACTTGTCCCAATGGCCTGATTTTTCCCACAATTTCCGGTCGATAACCTGGGGCGTCTTGATCTCGCGATAGCCCGCCTTGGTCAGTTTGCGGCGCATGTAATCTTCCATGGCGCGGTGGATCGTCCAGCCATTGGGGTGCCAAAAGACCATGCCGGGCGCCTCTTCCTGGAAATGGAACAGATCCATCTCACGGCCCAGGCGGCGATGGTCGCGCGCGGCGGCTTCTTCGAGGAAAGTCAGATGCGCCTTTAGCTCATCGCGGTTGCGGAAGGCAACGCCATAGATGCGCTGCAATTGCGGCCGGGTGCTGTCGCCGCGCCAATAGGCGCCGGCCACCCGCATCAGCTTGAACGCATCGGCTGGCACCTGGCCGGTATGCTGCAGATGCGGGCCGCGGCAGAGATCCTGCCAATCGCCATGCCAATACATCCGCAGGTCTTCGCCTTCAGGGATCGCCTCGACCAATTCGACCTTGTAGGGCTCTGCGGTTGATTTGTAGTGGTCGATGCAGGCTTGTCGCGGCCAGAGCTCGGTCCGGACCGGATCACGCAAGTTTATGATCTCGCGCATCTTTTGTTCGATCTGGCCCAGATCTTCCGGCGTGAATGGCTCTGCCCGGTCGAAATCGTAGTAAAACCCGTGTTCGATGACCGGGCCGATGGTGACCTTCACATCAGGCCAAATCGATTGCACGGCGCGCGCCATGATATGCGCGCAATCGTGGCGGATCAGCTCCAGCGCCTGGGCCTCGTCCTTCAGCGTATGAAGCGCGATGCTGGCATCCGCGTTGATTGGCCATTGCAGGTCCCAATGGGCACCATTGATGCTGGCTGATATCGCCGCCTTGGCCAATGATTTGGAGATTGAGG
>JBCCXT010000085.1:0-10328 GCA_039191215.1 Pseudomonadota bacterium | reverse complement strand
GGTGGGAGGGCCGAATTCGCCTAGCAGATCAGCCCAGGGGATGCCGGTGCGAAGGACGCCGAAAATGCCGCTGATGACACCCCGATCCTCAACCGTTTTGCGCCACGAGACCTGTTCGGCGGCACCGACTGGCTGAATTCCCACGCCAGCGCGCGCATCTCTGACCGCGCCAAAGCCTGCTCCCGCCTGTGGTTTGGTGGAAACTGAATTACAGCCCTAAGAGAATGAACAAGAATGAATGGATGTGCTGGCTAATTAATCACTTCGCCCAAGCTTGTCCCCCATAGCGCGTCTTGAGGCACCCAGCCGCGATAGCCACCGGTCACAAACAGGCACCATTCATCGCGGCATTCCTGCAATCGCCCGATTACGCCCAGCTCTGCCTGCGCGCGCACAGGCGCTATGGTTTCGGGCCGCGTGCGCAGTTCAACCATATCGGTCTCAACAATGCCGGTGCGCACTCCAGAAAGCAGCGAGTAGTGCATCCAGCCGCCTTCTCCGTCGGGATCGATCACCCGTCGCCAATGGCCGTGTTCTGCGATGATGATCAGCGGCATGCCGCGTCGGGTGAAGACCCAATCGATGCGGTGACTGCGCGAAGGTCCGCGCCGGGCACGGCCCTCTGCGGCATCCATCGAGACAAAGCGCGGCAGCGGAAACCCGGTTTCCGGCCCAACCCGGCCCGGCTCGGGCGTGGTCGCGCTGATTTCAATTGTGGCAGTTTCGGCGCCGATGGGGCCGGGCGCCAATACGACGGTCGCACATAGCATCAATACGATCCGAAAGATCATGCCCGCATCCGATCTGCTGCCCGTTTGGCGGATTGCGGGTTTGCCCCGCTTGCACCGCGCCTAGGTCTCTGAAACTGTCATGAGTGGCGGCGGATTTCCAGCGGAGGGGACGAAACCATGCCCGGTCGGCGGTTGAGTGTTGTTGTGACGCGACGGTTACCCGGCGTGGTAGAGACCCGCCTGAAGGAGCTTTTTGACACCGAGCTTAGCCCGTCAGACCAAAAGCTGAGCCGTGAAGAGCTGACCACGGCGATGCAGCGCGCCGACGTGCTGGTTCCCTGCGTGACCGATACCATCGACGCCGCGATGCTGGCATCGGCCGGTGATAAGCTCAAACTGATTGCCAATTACGGGGCCGGTGTCGATCATATTGATATAAGCACTGCCCGGCAGCGTGGCATTCTTGTGTCAAATACGCCCGGGGTTGTCACCGAAGACACGGCTGACATGACAATTGCCCTCATGCTGGCCTGCACCCGGCGCATTCCCGAGGGTCTTGCGACGATGCAAAGCGGCAATTGGCACGGCTGGGCGCCGACCGCTTACATGGGCCGACGCATCGGTGGCACCCGGCTGGGCATTCTGGGCATGGGCCGGATCGGTCAAGCGGTTGCCCGCCGCGCGCGGGTCTTCGGTATGCAGGTGCATTACCACAACCGCCGCCGCCTGCATGAAGAGATCGAAACGGACCTGGAGGCGACCTTTTGGGAAAGCCTGGATCAAATGGTGTCACGGGTCGATGTATTGTCCATCAATTGCCCGCACACGCCCTCGACTTTCCATCTTATGAACGCAAGGCGGCTGAAATTGCTGAAACCCACAGCTGTGATCGTGAACACATCGCGCGGTGAGGTTATCGACGAAAACGCCCTGACACGTGGCCTGCGGGCGGGCGAAATTGCCGGTGCCGGTCTGGACGTGTTCGAACATGGCCACGAGATTAATCCGCGCCTGCGGGAGTTGGCAAACGTGGTTTTGCTGCCGCATATGGGCTCGGCCACCGAAGAGGGGCGGATCGAAATGGGCGAAAAGGTTCTGATCAATATCAAGACCTTCGATGACGGCCACCGGCCGCCTGATCTCGTTGTCCCTTCAATGGTGTGATTCTGTGGCTTTTGCCTAAATTTTGACACAAACGAAATTCAGTTTGGCTACGTGTAAGTAGCGAGGGACCAGCCATGCTGGATATTTTGAACAAATCAGGGTCGAACGCGCCAGGCGCGAACAATCCTCGGGCTGAATTTCTCATTGTTAACCGTCGCTTCCGCCATTCCAGGGTGGCTGCTTTGGTTGCCCAAAGGGTAGCGGATGAGAAGAATATCTGCGCCCCAAGCGGGTCCGAGATGGCCCAGCATATTGACTGCAAAACGGACAATATCTTCGTCTGACAGCGTCGGATGGTTCGCTGATTTTGTCAGATTTTGCCTAAAATCCGCCCAGTGTCCCGCAGACTACTTGATCATCGTTTATGCGTGAGGCTGGGCTCATGACACTTATTGAAGACACTGTCGCAGAAACCTTCGACGCGGACGCACGCGAGGACGTGTTGACGGTTTGCCGCCTTTGCCGCGAAGAGCGCGTCGCCCGCATGGCCCGTCGGGCGCAGCGGCTCGCGCAAGTGGCACCTGCTCAATAGCGCAATCAATAGCGGCCAGAACGGGCCATTTCCTCAAGACGCGCGATGCGGTTTTCGGCCGCCGGATGGGTTGAAAACAACCGATCCCGGGCATGCGCGTGCAGCGGATTGATAATAAACATATGGGCAGTCGCCGGATGACGCTCGGCGGATGCGTTATCAATGCGTGCGCTCAGGCCAGAGATTTTGCGCAACGCATTGGCCAGACCCATCGGGTCGCGCGATATCTCAGCGCCGATCCGGTCGGCCTCATATTCCCGCGCCCGGCTGATGGCCATTTGCACCACGCCTGCCGCCATCGGCGCCACAATGACGCCGATCAGCACGCCGACAAATCCCAAGGGATTGTTCCGCCCGCCGCGAAACAGAAAGGCGAAATTGGCTAATAGTCCAATTGCCCCGGCCAGCGTTGCCGTGACGGTCATGATAAGCGTATCGCGGTTCTGAATATGGGCCAATTCATGCGCCATGACTCCGGCCACTTCCTGGCGGCTCAGATTGCGCAAAAGCCCGGTTGTCGCTGCCACAGCCGCGTGGTTGGGCGACCGGCCAGTGGCAAACGCATTCGGCTGGTCAGTTTCGATGACGTAGACTTTCGGCCGAGGCATGCCGGCGCCATCGGCAAGATTGTGCACCATGCCGACAAGATCGGCGGCGGTCCGTTGATTAACCTCAATCGCGTTATGCATGCGCAAGACCATCTTGTCGGATGACCAATAGGCAAAGACATTCATGCCTGCCGCCGCGACAAGAGCGATCAGCAGCCCCGCCTCTCCGCCCAAGACCAGCCCGATCCCGCCGACAAGTGCGGTCATGGCCGCCAGCAGCATCGCTGTCTTCACATAGCCCATTTTTGCCTCCGTTCCGGGCGCAGTTTTGGGCAGTTGTGCCGCAAAAGAAAGGCCTGTGTCGCTTTTGCGCGGGCTTGGGTCGATTGGGTCACGCGCCGTTCCCGCCGCTCTGGCAGGACATCTTCAAGTGGCGATGCAGGGGGTGGCCGTTCATGAAAACGCAAGTCAAAGCATTGGTTGTCGGCGGCGGTGCTGTCGGCACGGCGATCGCCTATCACCTGGCGCGCGCGGGGTGGTCGGATGTGATGCTGCTGGAACGCGATGAGCTAACCAGCGGCTCGACCTGGCATGCCGCGGGCCTCTTGCCGCTTTTCAATATGGGCTACGCGACCAGCCATATCCACGACTATAGCGTCAAGTTTTACAAAGAGCTTGAGGAGGAGACGGGGCTCAATCCCGGCTTCTACGTTGTCGGCAATCTGCGCATGGCCCAAACCGAGGCGCGCATGGATGAATACCGGCTCTATGCTTCGACGGCTGAAACGGTCGGCATCCCCTATGAATGGCTGAGCCCGTCTGAGATCAAAGAGCGCTATCCGCTGGTACGCACCGATGACCTAAAGGGCGCGATTTACCACCCGACCGATGGCTACATTAACCCCGCCGACGTGACCCAAGCCATGGCCAAGGGCGCACGCCAGCGCGGCGTGACGGTTGAGCGGCGCTGGCAGGTCGACGGCTATAGCTGGTCGGGCGATCATTGGGATGTGACCTGCACAAAGATGGTCGAAAAGGGCGGTAATCTGTTGCCGTCGGACGAACAAGTGGTGATCGCGGCGGAACATGTCGTCACCGCGACAGGTAACCATGCACAGCGCACCGCTCGGCTTTTGGGCATCAAGATCCCGGCCATCCCGGTTGAGCATCAATACATCGTAACCGAGCCCGACCCGGCGCTGGTTGATTGGCGCGCGTCGAACCCAGAGCATCCTGTTTTGCGCGATGCTGATGCCAAATGGTACGTACGTGAAGAACGCGGCGGCTGGATCCTGGGGCCGTATGAATACGGCGCGCCTGCGCGCTTTGCCTATGATGTGCCGGAAAGCTTCCGGGCCGATCTCTTCCCGCTTGATCTGGAGCGCATCGAGGAGGAATACATGAGCATGATCCACCGCATTCCAACCTCGGAAACGGTGGGGCTCAAGGACGACTATAACGGCCCGATCTGCTATACTCCCGATGGCAATCCGCTAGTCGGCCCGGCGCCGGGCTTACGCAATATGTGGCTGGCCGAAGGCTTCAGCTTTGGGATCACAGCCGCAGGTGGGACCGGTCATTACCTCGCTCAGATGATGGTCGAGGGTGAGGCCGAGATCGACATGGCCGCGCTTGACCCGAAGCGATACGGGCCGTGGATGACCACGGAATACGCCGTTCAGAAGAACGAGGAATGTTATTCCCACGTCTATATCCTGCACCACCCCGATGAGGAGCGCGAGGCCGCGCGGCCTTTGCGCACCGCACCCGCCTATGACCGGCAAATGGCGCTGGGCGCACAATTTGGCCAGGTTAATGGGTGGGAGCGTCCGAATTACTACGGGCCGCTGGATGCGCCGGACAGTTTCGACCATGACGCGCGGTCCTTCCGCCGCGGTGGCTGGTGGCAATACGCCGTCGAGGAGGCCAACGCCGTGCGCGAGGGCGTGGGTCTCATTGATGCTACCGCCTTTGCCAAACATCGCGTTAGCGGCCCAGGTGCCACCGCTTTCCTGGATTGGTTTACCTGCAACAAGCTGCCCAAGGTCGGCCGGATCAACCTGACCTATGCGCTGACCGCTTCGGGCACGACGCGGACGGAATACACGATCGTACGGCTGGCTAAGGATGATTATTATCTTGTCTCCGCAGGGGCTTGGGCGGCCTATGATCAGGATTACCTCTTGAAAGCTATCGCCGACAAAGAGGCTGCGTTTGGGCGCATCAACGCCGAAGAGGTCACCACGAAATGGGGCGTTTTTGCCATTGCCGGGCCGAAGTCGCGCGCGGTCTTGGGCGGGTTGGTGCGTGATGTTGACCCCGCGACCGCGCTGTCGAATAAGCGTTTCCCATGGCTCAGCATGCGCCATATCGAGCTTGGCATGTGCCCGGTCATGGCCATCCGTGTGGCCTATACTGGCGAGCTTGGATGGGAGCTGCACCACCCGATTGAGATGCAGAACTATCTGTGGGATCTGCTGACGGAGGCGGGTGCGCCGCACGGATTAAAACCGGTCGGCGCGCGGGCGCAGAACTGGCTGCGCCAAGAGAAAAGCTATCGCGCGTTCGGCACCGAATTGGGCCGCGATGCAACCCCGCTGGAGGCTGACCTGCCGCGTTTTGTCGATCTGTCTAAAGACTTTCACGGCAAAGCAGCGATGGAGGGAACGGGCATTCGCTCAACATGTGTCACCTTGCTGATTGATGGCCCGGATGATGCCGATCCCTGGGGTCGCGAAGCGCTGTTTGATGGTGAGTTCCGCGTCGGGCGCTTGACCTCCGGCGGCTATTCGGTGGCGTTTGGGAAGTCGATTGGCATGGGCTATGTCGCGCCCGATGTGGCCAGGCTTGGCAAGAATCTGCAGGTCCAGATTATGGGTCAGCTTTGGCCCGCCGAGATTGTCGCCGACAGCCCCTATGACAGCCAAAACGCACGCATCCGGATCGACGGTTAGAGGGTCTTTTCGCTAGACAGCTGAAAGTTGTGCGTGCCACGGTCTGGCGCATGACTGAGACAACCCTAGCCCCCGTCACCAAGTCCTTTCGCAGCTTGGCAGAGCTGCGTGCGGCTGTACCCGACATCCTCGCCGCGCCAAAAGATGCAGGCCACCTCGATCTGATCGTATCGCGGCCAGATCATGGCAAGCGCCTAACCCCCGAACGCAGCCCGGTCAGCTTGGCCCGCGGGGTGGAGGGCGATCACTGGGCGAAGGGCTGTCATCTGAGCACTGATGACGGATCGCCCCATCCCGATGTGCAGATCTGTATTATGCCGAGCCGTGTGATCCGTGCCATTGCGGGACCCGTTGCTGAATGGCCGCCAGCTGGTGACAACCTGTTCATCGATATGGACCTGACACCGGAAAATATGCCGCCGGGGACAAAATTTGCGCTTGGCACGGCTGAAATGGTCGTAACGACCGAGCCCCATAACGGCTGTCAGAATTTCATCGACAGATACGGCCGGGACGCGGTCATTTTTGTCAATACAGGCCTCGGCAAGCTGCATCGGTTTCGCGGGATCTATGCCCGGGTCACGCAGGATGGCGTAGTGGCTGTGGGCGACAAGCTGCGTAAGCTTTAGGCAAATCGCGACGGCGCAAGCTGGGCGATTGTGGCAGCATCGATGTCGGGTGCGCGGCCTGCGATCAGATCGGCAGCAAGCTGGCTTGCGGCGGGCGAGGTCTGCATCCCGTAGCCGCCCTGACCTGCAAGCCAGAAGAAACTGGCATGGTCTGAGGCAAAGCCGATCACCAATTGCCGGTCCGGCGCGAAGCTGCGAAGGCCCGCCCAGCTGGCGATGGGGCGGGTGACGGGCACGCTGACATGCGCCTCATAACGTGCCAGACCTTCGGCCAGAACCAAATCGTCGGCCCAGGCGTCTTGCGGCGCCATCGGGTCCTCATCGGCCGGTGAGACCAGGAGAGCGCCGGCATCGGGTTTAGCGTACCAGCCTTCGCCCACGCCAAACATCATCGGCCAGGATTTCGTGTCATGGCCGCCTGGGGCTGCCAGCCGCGCCATCGAGCGGCGATAGGGTTGGATGCCAAGCGGTGTCACGCGCGCCAGGGTGGCCATTTCATCGGCCCAGGCGCCTGCGGCATTGATCAGGAGGCGTGCTTTATGGTCCTGACCGCCCGCGCTCACTTGCCAATGGTCACGATGCCAAGAGATAGCGTCAACCTGCGCGGCCATTGAGATTTGGGCGCCGGCAAGGCGTGCGTCCCGAGCGAAGTTTTGGATCAACAGGTCCGTGTCAATGTCCCAGGCATCAGCCCGGTGGCCGATGCGGGTGACGGCGCCGGGTCTTAGGATTGGCACCAGCGCCTGGGCTTCCGCGAAAGTCAGCTCTTCCATCTGCATCACGGCCAGGTCGGCCTCAAACGCCGCGCCATCGTTTTCGCTGCTGCCGACAAGCATCAGGCCGCGCGGGCTCAGCACACCGCCATGGGCGTCTTGGTGGTAGGCTTTCGAGGCGCGGTTCAGCGCGATGGTAGAGGCCTTGCCGTAGGTTTCCTCGAACATCGCGGCAGAGCGTCCGGATGCGTGGTAGCCAAGCGCTGACTCGGCCTCGAGCAGTGTTGTGGTGCCCAGCGGGGCCAGCCGGGACGCCGCCGATATCCCGGCAATTCCGCCGCCAATGATGAGAAAGTCATCCATGGGTACCTGCGTCAAGGGAGACGCGCGTCCTCAGGCCCCCAAAGGGGAGCCTTCGGCCGCGCGGCGATCCGAAACGGATCGCGGGGCCAAGATCAAGACCCCGAGCCGTGCGATCAGTTGGGAATCTCGCCTTCGATGCCTTCGATGTAGAAATCCATCCCCGCAAGCGTGCCGTCATCGGCAATCTCACCGTCGGCGAGCCAGGCGCTGCCGTCTTGGGCATTGATCGGCCCGGTGAACGGATGGTAGCTGCCATCGCCAATGCTCTCCATGAGGGCGGTGGCCGATGCGCGCACATCTTCGGGAATTGTGTTGGTCATTTCACCGATGGCAACCATGCCTTCGGCGATACCTTCCCAAGTATCGGCTTGTTCCCAATTTCCTTCCATCGCTTCGCCAACGCGGCGGACATAATAAGGCGCCCAATCGTCGATGATCGAAGAGACCCGTGGCGCGGGCGCGAATTGGTACATATCGGAGGCTTGGCCGAAGCTGATGATGCCCGCCTCTTGTGCCGCTGTTTGGGGTGCTGTGGAATCGGTGTGCTGCATCAGCACATCAACGCCCTGGTCGATGAGCGCGCGGGCTGCATCGGCCTCGACCGCCGGGTCGAACCATGTATAGACCCACACGACCCGCATCTCGACATCGGGGTTGACCATGCGTGCGTGATGGTAAGCCGAGTTGATGCCGCGAATGACCTCGGGGATCGGATAGCTGGCGATATAGCCGATCGTGTTGGTCTCGGTCATATGGCCCGCGATATGGCCGATCACTGCCCGGCCTTCGTAAAACCGCGCCGAATAGGTGGAGACATTGGCCGTGTCGCGGCGGTAGCCGGTTGCATGCTCAAAGTACACATCGGGGAATTGTGCTGCGACATTATTGGTCGCGTCCATGTAGCCAAACGAGGTCGTGAAGACCATGTCGGCGCCGCCCAGCACCATTTGGGTAATCGCCCGTTCGGCATCCGCGCCTTCGGCGACACTTTCGATAAAGACGGTCTCTACCGCATCGCCATAGGCTTCTTCGACAGCCAGCCGGCCCTGGTCATGTTCGTAGGTCCAGCCAAAATCGGCCACGGGCCCGACATAGATAAAGCCGACCTGGAACGGATCATGCCCGTCGGCCAAGGCCGCGCCGGCGGCCAGGACGCCTGCCGCCACTGTCAGGGTGAGTTTTTTCATCTTTAGTCCTCCGAGTTGGGTTTTTGAGTATTGCGGGTTTGTTGATCTACCCGCTGGCGTGAAAGACACGGCCGAGTGCGGCCGGCGCGCCTATGGCCGCGCGCGTTCGATCGGACGAGATCGCCACCAGGACGATGATTGTGACGATGTAAGGCGAGGCATCAAGAAGCGCCACGGGGATATCGATCTGGGCTGCTTGCAAGCGCAGTTGCAGCGCAGCGATGCCACCGAATAGATACGCGCCGATCAGCGCACGCCACGGCCGCCAAGAGGCAAAGACGACAATTGCCAGGGCAATCCAGCCGGCCCCCGCCGTCATGCCTTCGGTCCAAGACGGCACGCGCACAAGGCTGAGATAGGCCCCGCCGAGACCTGCACAGGCGCCGCCAAAGAGGATTGCGGCGAAGCGGATGCGCACGACCTTGTAGCCAAGCGCGTGTGCTGCATTGTGGTTTTCGCCGACCGCACGCAGGATCAGCCCCGTGCGGCTCGTCTTTAGCCACCAAGCAACGACCGCCACAAGGGTGACGGAGAGATAGACCATGATATCATGGCCAAAGAGGATGGGGCCAAGAACAGCAATCTCCTGTAAGGTTTCGGGAAAGAGCTTGGGTGTGAGGGGGGGATTAATGCCGGTATAGCTTTCCCCCAGCAAAGACGAGATGCCGAGGCCAAAGAGCGTGAGCGCCAGGCCGGTTGCCACCTGATTGGACAGCAGCAGTTGGGTCAAGGCGGCAAAGATGGAGCTAATCGCAGCCGCGCCCAAAGCTCCGGCCAGAAAGCCGAGCCAAGGTGAGCCCGTCGTGACAGTGACGATGAAGCCGCAGATGGCGCCGGTGATCATCATCCCTTCGACGCCCAGATTCAGCACGCCCGCTTTTTCGACGACCAATTCGCCAATTGCGGCCAGCAGGATCGGCGTGGAGGCGCCGATCAGCGCGGCGATGAGGGTGATCGGATCAATCATAAAAGCGCGGTTGGTTTTGGATCTTGGTGCCTTGCACGGGCTGGCAAATGAGAGCGACGGGGTGATGCCCCGGCTCGGGCGCCCAAAAGGGCGCCGTCGCCGAGGCATGTGTCTTGCAGACAGCCATTTGTGGGGGCGGGCCCCCACGCCCCCGAAGCCGGGAGGGGCCACGCCAATTTTACATGGCTTATCGCGGTTTTGCTGCTCATAGCATGTCCAGGATTGTACCGCTCATGCCCAGCCGTTCGACCAGCACGCCAAGCGCGAGACCCAGTGGGAGCGAAAGCCGTCGCAGCGGCGGTTTTGATGCGGTGCGCGCTGGATTTTTTGGCGGGCGCACGCCTGACCGGAAGAGCCGATTGCTCAGCCCGTCGAGCGCGTTTGCGAATAGAAAGACCGTGCCAATGGCTGCGACGATGAAGAGGCCAATGAGCCATGCGCCCGATTGGATCAGTGCCAACAGCGCCATGGCGGCGATGCCCAGAAAGAAGCCGATGACAAGGTTCACGGCGGCGCTGATCCAGTCGGTTGCGCTCATGC
>JBCCXT010000084.1:0-10743 GCA_039191215.1 Pseudomonadota bacterium | reverse complement strand
TGGTTCAGGCTTGCCTTGAGGATCAGCTTGTCGAGTTCGCGCTCGGCAACGGTTGTTCGGGGAAAACGCCCCACTGGGGCCTTTTCTGATCCCTCCAACTCTTCAGCCGCGCGTTCTCTTTTGCCAGGCTCTTCATCTCCGACAGCTGCGACCGCGCCAAAGCGCCGGCGCCAGTTGGAGTAAGCCGCATCGCTGATCCCGATACTGCGGCATGCCGATGCTACATTGTCACCAGCCGTCAGCTTCAGCTCAATCTCACGCAGCAGCTTCAAAATGTCTTCGTCTGAATGTCGCTTCCTCGCCATCACCAAGACCCCTATCTCGGCCAGTTTACTGGCCCAGTTCTAAGGGGGAAGGACAGCAGGGCCACAGGGTAAAGTGCATAGGGTCATGGCGCATCAGCGCCAGACGACACCGTTGCTGCGGACGGTTCCGACACATCCTACCGATTGATACAATCGATCTAGGATGTTCTTTAAGCCATATGCCTAAGCCTCTATGGCTATGCCCAAGTGTCCTGTCGAAATGGGGGTCAGTTCAGGCTCTGAGCGCTCACAGGCAGTGAGATTTTCAGACAGTACAGGCCCACGCCACTTGACAGCGTGGGCGCGTCCGCACTGCGTCGCAAAGCTAATCAATAGAGCGCTTAGTGCATTGATGCGATTGTAGTACGAAAGCGAAGGAATAGTTCGTACTATCGACCCGCATGGCCCGCCGGATGGTAGCCGAACCGTGGGCGGTCACCTCGCATCAAGGTGTATTCACTCGCACGGCAGCGAACCATTTTTCACTCGGTGGGGCGCGTGGGATTCGAACCGAGAAGCATAGCGTGACGGAACGCGTCAAAGCACGTTTCGGTGTGCCCGAATGAGCCGATTGCTTCCGAAAAATTGCTGCGTAAACACTATTCTTCGAAAGGTCGAAATCTCTAAAGCACTGACTTTACTGAGTAAATTGGCGCACCCGAGAGGATTCGAACCTCTGGCCTCCGCCTTCGGAGGGCGGCGCTCTATCCAGCTGAGCTACGGGTGCATACCGTTCGCGAGATGCGTACGCCATGCTTACGCGAGATTTTCGGCTACTTGAAGAGCGAACCGGATACCCGCTCAAGCCGTTGTTTAGTCACTTCTTTCTGCCAGCAACTTTCAACGTCGCCAGACTTGACATCCGCGCTCGGAGGGCCGCGCTCTATCCAGCTGAGCTAACGGTCCGGGCGCGTCAGCTATACAAGTGGGCCGGATTGGGTGCAATCGCGCTTTTTACGGCCGATTGCGCCTTAAAGGGCGTCCCATTGCACCGGCCTCCTTTCACAGTGACTTCCCACTCAGCCTCAAGTAACGGCAGCAGCTCGCATCTGCACCGCTTCGCAAAGCGCGCTCTGCAGGGTATGGGCATGGAAACCTCCATTGTCGCATCACATATTTTGAACGATCCTACGCCCGTTTTCGACTGATCTAAGCCAGGCGGCCAACGCATTTTAGGCCGCGACTCAGCTATAGGAGATGCCGTAATGCGGTACCATTCCCTTTCTCGATATGACTTACTTGTGCGCGAATGCCTCAACTATGAGGCGATGAGTTCGCCCGCCCCCCTGCCGCAGCATTTCGGCTATTTGCACCGCGCCAACCCGATCACGGGCAATCTGTCGAAAGAACGCATTGTCAACGGCTTTGACGCGTTGGTGGAATCGATGCGCACCAATAATGTCCAAGACGGACCGGCGGATGCGGGCATGACGTTCTTCGGCCAATTCATTGACCATGACATCACACTCGACGCCTCGTCATCGATCGGCACGCGGATTGATCCGCGTTCGATCCGCAATGTCCGCACCCCCGGCCTCGACCTTGATTGCGTCTATGGTGACGGGCCCGAAGCGACGCCACATTTGTATTCACGCAAGCATCACGGCTTTATGCTGTTCGGGCGCGAAGACAGCCCGCTTGATCTGGCGCGAAACTGCGAAGGCGTGGCCCTCATTGGCGATCCGCGCAACGACGAAAATATCCTGGTCAGCCAGATCCAGGGGGCCTTCATCTGCCTGCACAACATCCTGATGAGCAAGGCAAGCGGCGAAGGCGCCACGCGCACCGACGTGCATGACTGCGCTCATATGGGTGTGCGAAAGGCTGTCTGGGACGATATGATCCCGGAAAGGCTACATGATTTTGAAAGCGTGCGCCGTTTCATCCGGCTGCACTACCAATGGTTGGTATTGAAGGAATTTCTGCCCACTTTCGTCGATCCCAAAGTGGTTGATGGGGCCATCGCGCATGACCCGTTCCATGACAAAGGCCCGATCATGCCGGCGGAGTTCTCGGTTGCGGCCTACCGGTTCGGCCACGCCACCGTCCAGCCGCACTACGTGCTGAAGAAAGGCCATGACCCGGTCGATCTGTTCAAGATGCTCGGCTTTTCCAAGCGCGGCCCGGAAAGTGATATCGAAATGCGCATGTTCTTTGATGTCACGGGAACAAAAGCGCAGCGCGCTTTGCCGGTCGGGACTGAGATGGCCAAAACCTTGTTTGAGCTGCCCGACAATATCGTCGGCGATGGGCTTGATTGGGGTGGTTTCGAAATCGACGTGGCGCTGGCGAAAAAGCTTGGCCTGCGCAACATCTTGCGCGATCGGACGGCCCTGCAGATCTCATCGGGTCAGCAGATGGCGCGTTTCATGGGTATGGCCCCGCTTGAAACGCCCAAGCCCTTGAAAGAAAACCATATCGACAAGACCCCGCTATGGTTCTATTGCCTGCAAGAAGCCCAAGAGAAAGGCAAAGGCAAGCTCACCGGCGTGGGTGGCTCGATTGTTGCCAGCGTGTTGATCCGACTGCTCAAGCTCGATCCCGAAAGCGTTTGGCATGTTGACGGGTTCAAGCCGTGGTCGGGCTTTGGCGGCACCGACATGACGATGGGATCGCTCATGCAATGGGTGGAGGCGCATCGCGAGAACTTCCCTGAACGCGAAGACCCGTGGTGCCACTGATCAGATCGTAAATTGATCCGGCAGGCATTCCGACTTGGGGTGCCCGCCGGCTGCCAATTCACGAAGCGCTTTAGGCGAAGAGATCGTGGGCAAGTTCCAGCGCGTCGACCAAGGCATCAACATCGGCTCGGCTATTGTACAAGCCAAACGAGGCCCGCGCCGTGGCTGTCACACCCAAATGATCCATCAAAGGTTGCGCACAATGGTGCCCGGCCCGAACCGCCACCCCCTTCTTGTCCAAGATCGTCGAGATATCATGGGCATGGGCTGCGCCATTCATGGTGAACGAGAAGATCGCGCCTTTGCGCTCGCTTGTGCCTTGAAGCTGCAGCCAGTTCAGCCCGCCAAGCCGGTCTTTGGCGTAGCCGCATAGGTCGTGCTCATGCGCCGCAATCGCCTCCATCCCCAGGCCCATCATGTAGTCCAGCGCCGCACCCAGGCCGATCTGCTGGACAATACCCGGTGTCCCGGCTTCGAACTTCATCGGCGGATCATTCCAAGTGACCTCGTCGCGATGGACCTCACGGATCATATCACCACCACCCATAAAAGGGCGCATCTCAGCCATCCGGTCCTGCCGGATATGGATCGCGCCCGATCCCGACGGGCCGTAAAGCTTATGCCCGGTAATGGCGTAGAAATCGGCGCCGATCTCATCGAGAGACAGCGGCATATGCACCGCCGATTGACTGCCATCGACCAGAACCGCGACGCCGCGGTCATGGGCCGCGCGCACGATGGCGGCCACATCCACAACGGTACCCAAGACGTTTGACATATGGGTAATGGCGACAAGTTTCGTCTTTGGCCCTATGGCGTCGATCACGGCCTGCGGATCGATATCCCCCTTGGCATCGACATCAACCCATTTCAGCACCGTGCCCTGGCGCTGGCGCATCAGATGCCAGGGCACGATATTGGCGTGGTGTTCGGCGACGCTTAGAACAACCTCGTCGCCGGGCTCAAAACGCGGCATGGCCCAGGAATAGGCCACCAGATTGATGCCTTCCGTGGTCCCGGTGGTGAAGACGATCTCCCGCTCATCCGCCACGCCCAAAAACCGCGCGATGGTGCCGCGCACCGCTTCGTAGTTTTCCGTGGCCAAGTTCGAGAGAAAGTGCAAGCCTCTGTGAACATTCGCATATTCTTGCGAATAGGCCTGCGAGACGGCATCGATCACCACTTGTGGCTTCTGCGCCGAGGCACCGCTATCGAGATAGATCAGCGGTTTGCCGTTGACCTCTCGGGCCAGGATCGGGAAATCGGCACGGATGCGGTCGATATCATACATGGACACATCTTTCATGAGGCGGCCGCCGCTGGATTGGACATAACCTCGACGCCAAAGGCGTTGGAGATCGCTATGACGCCAATACCGGCCACAATCATCACCGCGATGGTGCCAAGCAGCACCCAACCGAGCGATTGAAAGCCGTGCAACTCGGCGGTGAAATTGACCACCAACCACAAAAAAAGCAGGACCGAGAAGAGGACAATCAAAAAGCCCGCCAGCGGGAGCATGACAAGCAGCAGCACCTGGGCGATCTGCACGAAGATAAAGATGAATTGCAGCCATGCGACCAGCATCAGTGCACCATCAAAGGCGCCCACGCCACCGAACATGCGTCCGACATAATACATCGCCAGCGCCATCAACAAAAAGACGCCAGCCTGCAAAGCTGCCAGATTGATCACCGATGCAGCAGAGCCCACCAGCAGCAATGTCGCCAACTCTCCGGCAAACACCGTCAGCACCACCACCAGCGCAAACAACAGCCATTGCGCTTCGCGCGGCGGCATGTCGCCCAGGATGCGGGCCGCACCGTCGCGCGGATCATTTAGGGTGATGCGCATCAGCGCCATCAAATCGCCCCAGCTTGGCAGGCGGGTCATCATGGCTGCGGTCCTTCCGGTGCCCGTTCCGCCTCATATAAGGTCAGCGCCCAGATCACTACCAGCCCCGCAGTCAAAAGGATGCCAGCCACCAGCTCTCCCCCGCCGGGGGCAAGACCGGCCATCAACCCGTAAAAGAGCCAGGCCGGCGTGGTGGCAAGCAATGTCCAGAAAAACGCAAGCCGGGCGGAATACCACGTCCCACGGCCGCCAAAAATCCGGGCGATCAGATGGCTGATCGCGGCAATTGCATAGGCAAGCAGCGGCGCCCCGCATAACCAGGCAAAGAGCGATCCTGCCAGCAGATCGTAGAAGCCGACCTCCGCATTGGCCAATGCCTCAACCCTCAGCCGCGGCATCTGCGCGACAAAAATCAGCAGGCAAGCCAGCATTAGAAAGACAAGTGCGAGGTCTTCGCGCCGTCCAATCTCCAGCAGCCTTCGCATAACGCGGCGTGGGCGTCGCCACGTCGCCACGATATCCTTGCTAACTGCCATGGCGCCTCTAGCCTCGCCGCCGCTCCAACCAACTTGTCAGCCGCGACAAGACGTCCTCGCGCAGCGCGTCCGCTTCAATTTCTTCGATTGCTTCGGCGACAAATGCAAGCACAAGCAGGTCGGTTGCCTCACGTTCCGTCACCCCGCGAGAGCGTAGGTAAAACAGCGCCTCTTCGTCAATCGCACCCGTGGTCGAGCCATGCGAGCAGGCAACGTCATCGGCGTAAATCTCAAGCTCGGGCTTGGCCTGAAACGTGCTGTCATCGTCGAGAAGCAATGCCTGGCTGATCTGGTAGCCATCGGTTTTCTGGGCACCGGGTTTGACCAGAATTTTGCCCTGGAAAACGCCCGTTGCGCCATTGCGCAGGACCTTCTTGAAGACCTGCCGGCTTTCGCAATTGACCGCGTCATGGGTGATGAACACTGTATCGTCGTGTTGGAAGTCACCAAACGCCCCGTCTCCCAAAGCGGCGCCGGCGACATGGGCCGTTGCCTCGTCGCCGACGATCTCGATCACGTGCTCATTGCGGGTCAGCACGCCGTTTGCGGTCAGCGTGAAGCTTTTATAATGCGCATCCGCGCCGACACGGGCGAACATATGACTGACACAACGGCGCTCATGATCACGGCCCTGCGCGCGCACATGATGGAACTTTCCACCGGGTGCGACGTCAATTTCCATGCATTTGTTGAACCGCGCAGCAGCAGGTCCGTTTTCCAGAACGGTCAGCTCGGCGCCAGTTTCGACGCGAATGACATGATGCAAGATCGCATCCGAGACCTCTGATTTATGGAGGTAAATGAGGTTCACGGGCCGATCTGTCCTGGCCGTCGCCCGGATCACCACACCATCGCTTGCAAATGCTGTATTAAGCGCGGCGAGCGGGCGTTCGACGGGGTCTTGGCCCGCCGCCTCACGCGCCCCGAACGTCTCACGCGCCCAATGGATATCGCGCATCGTTGCCTCGGCGAGGCGCTCGATCTCTAGCCCGGCCATTGCCAGATCATCACTGGCATCGGCATCGAACACGCCATCGACAAACACCACTTTTAACCGGTCCACCGCGTCAAAAACGGGCGCTTCATCCTGTGTGTCGAACGTCGCCGCACTCACCGGCGTTGCGACCGTCAGGCTAGCGGGGTTGGTGTAGCGCCAATATTCATCACGGGGCCCGGGCAGGCCCATGCGCCGCAGGCGTTCCAGCGCCGCATCGCGCGCCTCGGCCGCCCAAGCGGCACCTTCGGGCGCAACAAGACCGGCAATCCGTACTGCGACCGGATCTTCCTTCGCTGCAGGCTGCGCCATCAGGCCGCCTCCCCCTCAAAGGCCGCATAGCCGTTTGTTTCGACCTCAAGCGCCAGTTCCGGGCCACCCGATTTTACGATCCGACCTTGGGCCATTATGTGCACCACATCCGGTTTGATATGGTCGAGAAGGCGCTGGTAATGGGTGATCACCAGAAATCCGCGACCCTGATCGCGCAGCGCATTCACACCTTCAGAGACAAGCTTCATCGCATCGACATCAAGGCCTGAATCGGTCTCATCCAAGATGCACATCTTTGGCTCCAGCATGGCCATCTGCAGGATCTCGTTGCGTTTTTTCTCACCGCCCGAAAAGCCCACATTGACCGGGCGCTTGAGCATTTCAGCATCGATCTTCAGCGCTTTGGCCTTGGCACGGATGGTCTTGAGGAATTCGCCCGCGCTCAATTCCTCTTCGCCCCGGGCACGGCGCTGCGCGTTTAATGCGGTGCGTAGGAAGGTCATGTTGCCGACCCCGGGGATCTCAACGGGGTATTGGAACGCCAGGAAAAGGCCCGCCGCGGCGCGCTCTTCCGCCTCCATCTCTAACAGGTCTTCCCCTTCAAGCAGGGCCGTGCCGCCGGTCACCTCATAGCCTTCACGGCCCGACAGCACATAAGACAGCGTCGACTTGCCCGAGCCATTCGGCCCCATGATCGCATGCACTTTCCCAGCCTCAACCGTCAGGTCGACGCCGCGCAGGATCTGCTTGTCCTCTTCTTCAAGCTTGACTTCCAGGCCTTTGATTTCCAGCATGATTTTCCCTCAAGCGATGGTGACGGCCGTGCCCGAGGCACTCACCATCAGCATGTTATTGATAACCTCGTAATCCAGATCGACGCCGACGACGGCATTGGCGCCTTTGGCGCGGGCGCGGTCTTCAAGCTCACTCAGCGCGATCTCGCGCGCTTTACCCAATTCCTGCTCATAGGCACCTGAGCGGCCACCGATGATATCGGTGATGCCCGCAAAAATATCGCGGAAGACATTGGCGCCCAGAATGGCCTCTCCGACAACAACGCCGTGATATCCGGTGATGGCTTGGCCTTCGACCGATGGGGTGGTGGTGACAATCATGATCCGTCTTCCTTCTCAATCCGACCGGCTTGTGCCTTGCCGATCAGCCAAACCAGCACCGGTCCGGCAACAAACCCGATCTTCAGGAACATAGAGCCGCCGTCAGAGTAGAGGGCAAAATCCAGCACCGCGCCGGCAAGCGAGCCTAGAACCGCTGCAAGGATGTAGAGCCACAGGGGCATTGGTTACCCGACCGATCCTTCCAGCGAAATCGCCACAAGTTGCTGCGCTTCCATGGCGAACTCCATCGGCAGCGCCTGCAGAACCTCCTTCGCGAAGCCGTTGACGATCAGCGCCACGGCCTCTTCCTCGTCCATGCCGCGCTGGCGGCAATAGAACATCTGGTCGTCATCGACCTTCGATGTCGTGGCCTCATGCTCCACGCGAGAGCTATTATTTTTCACCTCGATATAGGGCACCGTATGGGCGCCGCATTTATCGCCGATGAGCAGGCTGTCGCATTGGGTGTAATTCCGGCTTTCCTTGGCGCGAGGATGCATCGACACAAGCCCACGATAGGTGTTTTGCGCGCGCCCTGCGGAGATGCCTTTGGACACGATCCGGCTCTTCGTCCGCTTGCCCAGATGCACCATCTTCGTGCCCGTATCGGCCTGTTGGGCGTTGTTAGCGATGGCGATGGAATAGAATTCCCCCTGGCTGTCATCGCCGCGCAAGATGCAGGACGGGTACTTCCAGGTGATCGCCGATCCGGTTTCAACTTGCGTCCACATCACCTTCGACCGGTCGCCCCGGCAATCGGCGCGTTTGGTGACGAAGTTATAGATGCCACCCTTGCCGTTTTCATCGCCCGGATACCAGTTTTGCACAGTCGAATACTTGATCTCGGCATCCTCAAGTGCGACCAGCTCAACCACCGCGGCATGGAGCTGATGCGTGTCGCGCATCGGCGCAGTACAGCCCTCCAAGTAACTGACGAAAGAGCCTTTATCGGCGATAATCAATGTGCGCTCGAACTGGCCGGTATTTTCGGCATTGATGCGGAAATAGGTGCTGAGCTCCATCGGGCATTTCACACCCGGCGGCACGTAGACAAAAGAGCCGTCGGAAAAGACCGCAGAATTGAGCGTGGCAAAGAAGTTGTCGGTGATCGGCACAACCGAGCCGAGATACTTTTTGACCAGGTCGGGATGTTTCCGGATCGCCTCGGAGATCGGGCAAAAGATCACGCCCGCCTTTTCCAGCTCCGCCTTAAAGGTCGTGCCAACCGAGACACTGTCAAAAACCGCATCGACGGCGACCTTGCGCGGCTCATCTGCGCCCTCCACACCGGCCAGCAGCATCTGTTCCTTCAGCGGAATGCCCAGTTTTTCATAGGTCCGCAGCAGCTCCGGGTCGACCTCGTCGAGGCTTTTCGGCTTGGTCTCCATGCTTTTGGGGCGGGCATAATAATACTGGTCTTGGTAGTCGATCGCCGGATAATCGACCATCGCCCATTGCGGCTCTTTCATTTGCTTCCAGCGTTTGAAGGCCTGCAGGCGCCAATCGGTCATCCAGCTTGGCTCTTCGTTTTTCTCCGAGATCAGGCGGACGATGTCTTCGTTCACGCCTTTCGGCGCGTATTCCATTTCGATCTCGGTATCCCAGCCGTATTTGTACTTACCGCCGAGGTCCTTGACGGTTTCCACCGTTTCGCGGTCAACCCCTTCGCGGATATCTGTGTCGAGTGCGTTCATCGGTTTTCCGTCTCGTGTCAGGGTCATGCGGGCTGTCGCTCGCGGAACCGGGTTTGTGCCTTGGTCCACGCCTCGATAAAGGCGAAGATCTGGGTTTCGTTTGTCTCGGGCGCAAGCGATACGCGAATTGCCGACCCGGCCTCGCTGTCGGAAAAGCCCAAAGCGCGTAGCGCGGCGCTGGATTTCACCTTTCCCGAAGAACAGGCCGAGCCTGCCGATATCGCAAACCCAGCCAAATCCATTTGCATCACTTGCGTCTCCCCCTTCCAACCCGGCACCATCAAGCATGACGTGTTGGGCAGCCGCGACGCGTCTTTCCCGACTAAAATAGTATCTCGGGCGCGCGCTTCCACCTCTTTTTCTAGAATCTTTCTAAGTTCTGCAACCCTGTCCCATAGCCCGTCGTCAAGATCGCGTATCGACTGCGCGGCGGCTGCGCCGAACCCCGCGATCCCAATAAGATTTTCGGTCCCGGAGCGGCGACCCATTTCCTGACCGCCGCCCTTGATCTGGGCAGCCAGGTCAATGCCACGACGCAAGATCAGCGCGCCAATGCCCTTCGGCCCGCCCATCTTATGGGCCGACAGAATCGCCATATCCGCCCGGCTCTTCTCAAAGCTCCACGGAATTTTGCCGGCGATTTGCACCGCATCGGTAAAGAGCAGCGGGCGCGGGCTTGTCCCATCCAAAGCTCCGGCGAACTTTTCGACGGATTGCAGGACGCCGGTTTCTGAATTTGCCGCTTGGACGGCGAGGATAGCTCGCGCATCCGGCGCAACAGCCAATTTTGCGGCCTGGACACTATCGATTTGCCCCGATCGGTTGGGCTGCAAGTGCGTTGCGAGTTCTTTTGACCAGACTCGCACACAATCGTGCTCAATATCGGAACTGACCAGCCTTCGCGGCGCGCCGTCGCCTGCCTGCGGATCAGAATACTCTGCCAAAGCGAGGGCGGCGGCCTCGGTCGCGCCGGATGTGAAGACGACATCGGCATCCCCGATATCAAAGGCGTCGGCTATTTGGCTGCGCGCCCGCTCTATCAGCGCCTTTGCCGCACGGCCCTCTGCATGGATGCTGGATGGGTTGCCGAGCACATCCATCGCCGCCAGCATCGCGCCGCGCGCCTCAGCGCGCAGCGGCATGGTGGCGTTATGGTCAAGATACGTCCGGGCCATCCTTGCCTTCTGGTTCCGCAATGAGCCGGTCGGTCGGCCGTTAGTCTTCGTCGATCACTTCAAAAAGGTCTGGCACGGCTGGACAGGGCGACATTTCATTGGTCACAACATCGGCG
>JBCCXT010000083.1:0-10936 GCA_039191215.1 Pseudomonadota bacterium | reverse complement strand
CTCCTCGATATGGGCGGCAGTGCACTTGTCGTCAGCCAGTTCACCTTGGCAGCCGACACATCGCGCGGCAATCGGCCGGGCTTTTCCGGCGCGGCCGGTCCTGAGGATGGCGCGCGTCTTTACGAACACTTTACCGCCTGCCTGCGCGCCTTGGGCATCCCTGTCGAGACCGGGCAATTTGGTGCCGATATGCAGGTCCATCTGGTCAATGACGGCCCGGTGACGATCTGGCTCGACACCGATAGCTGAGGCAAAAGGCCCGCTGCGCGCACCCGGTTCGGAGCCGTTTGCCCGGAAAAGGCCGGCTCAATCGCTTAAAATTCAGGCAGGGCTGCGGCTGGCCGTCGCTCCTCCGCAGGGCGGAATTGCAGAATGATTTCACGCCGCTATGCTTCTTGTCATGGAGGGGAATTCGAAATTCTTCGATGAGATGTTCGGCGCACAAGACAGCGCGCGCCGTCCCTACCAACCCTATGAAACCTGGTTCCATGCCGAAGACCTGCGCGAATTGCGCAAGAAGTCGATTGAAGCTGAGCGATTTTTTCGCCGCACCGGCATCACGTTCAACGTCTATGGCGAGGCCGAGGCCGACGAACGCCTGATCCCATTTGATATTGTGCCGCGCATCATTTCCGCGCGCGAATGGGCACGCCTGACGAAAGGGATTGAACAGCGGGTGCGCGCGCTCAACGCGTTTCTCTATGACCTCTATCACCGCCAGGAGATCCTGCGCGCAGGTCGTGTGCCGGCTGAACTGATCGCCCGCAATGAGGCGTTTTTGCCGAAGATGATCGGGGTTGAACCACCGGGCGGGGTTTACACCCATATTGTCGGCGTTGACCTCGTACGCACCGGCGAGGACGAGTTTTTTGTCCTTGAAGACAATGCCCGCACGCCAAGCGGTGTCAGCTACATGCTGGAAAACCGCGAAACCATGCTGCAGATGTTTCCCGAGCTTTTCAGCCGCATCAAAGTGCGCGATGTGCAGGACTACCCGCGCGCTCTGCGCCGGTCGCTGACCGCCTGCGCGCCGCGGGCCTGCGACGGCGATTGCACGGTCGCTGTGCTGACCCCAGGCATACACAACTCGGCCTATTTCGAACATGCCTTCCTGGCCGATCATATGGGGGTGGAGTTGGTCGAAGGCTCCGACGTGCGGGTCGAAGACGGCCGCATCGCGATGCGTACGACGCAAGGCTACCGTCCCATCGATGTGATCTACCGGCGCATCGATGACGATTTTGTCGATCCGCTGAACTTCAACCCCGACAGCCTATTGGGTGTGCCCGGCATCATGGATGTCTACCGCGCAGGCGGCATCACCATCGCCAATGCGCCCGGGACCGGCATCGCGGATGACAAAGCGATCTACAGCTATATGCCTGATATTGTGGAGTTCTACACGGGCGAGAAAGCAATTCTGCAAAACGTGCCAACCTGGCGGTGCTCCGAGCCGGATGCATTGGCTCACGTCCTCGACAATCTCAGCGAATTGGTTGTCAAAGAAGTCCACGGATCGGGCGGCTATGGCATGCTGGTCGGGCCGGCTGCATCGAAAAAGGAGATCGCGGCTTTTCGCGAAAAGCTGGAGGCCCGGCCCGGCAATTACATCGCCCAGCCGACACTGGCGCTTTCGACCGTGCCAATTCTGACCCAAGCGGGATTGGCGCCGCGCCATGTCGATCTGCGCCCGTTTGTTCTGGTCAGCCCGTCCAATATCGAGATCACACCGGGCGGGCTGACCCGCGTCGCGCTTAAAAAAGGCAGCCTGGTGGTCAATTCCTCACAAGGCGGCGGCACCAAAGATACTTGGGTCTTGGAGGAGTAGATGCTCGGGAAGACCGCAGGTGGCCTGTTTTGGATGTTTCGCTACCTGGAGCGGTCCGAGAATACAGCGCGCCTGATTGAGGCCGGCTTTCGCATGGCGCTGACGCGGCCCGATGGGACCGATGATGAATGGGGCAGCGTGTTGCAGACCGCATCGGCGGCAAAAGCCTATGGCGAACGCCACAGCGAGATCGATGCGGCCCGGGTGATTGATTTTTTGCTGCGTGACAAGGCCAACCCGTCTTCGGTCATGTCGTCGATCGCTGCAGCCCGGCAAAACGCGCGCCTGGTGCGCACCGCCATCACCCGAGAGGTCTGGGAGGCGGTCAACGACACTTATATGATCTTGACAGAAACCTTGGCGCGCCCCGTTCAGGCGCGCAATCTGCCAGAAGTCTTGGGTCTTGTGCGGCAGCAATCGGCCCTAGTACGCGGTGCGCTGCATGGCACGATGCTGCGCAATGATGTGTTCGATTTCGCCCGGATCGGCACGTTTTTGGAACGCGCTGACAACACAGCACGCATCTTGGACGTGAAATACTACGTGCTGCTGCCATCGATCACGCAGGTCGGCTCCAGCCTCGATAACGTGCAGTGGGAGACGATTTTGCGCTCGGTCGCGGGCCAGCGCGCCTATCGCTGGATCAATAAAGGTGAGGCCAATCCAAAAGGGATCGCCGAATTTCTGATCTTTGACGGCCGCATGCCGCGTAGCTTGAAATTTTCCATTGGAAAGATTGCCACCAATCTGGGCTATCTGCAGTCGGAATACGGCGCGCGCCATGACAGCCACGGCCATGTCGACAAGCTTTATGCGCGGCTCGACCGGTTGACGATCGACCGGGTTTTTGAGGACGGCTTGCATGAATTCCTGCTCGAGATGCTCCAAGATATCAATAGTTTGGGTGAGCAGATTTCGGAAGACTACCGGTTTTTGGGGTAAGCATGCAGCTACAAGTCCAGCATACGACGACCTACCGTTTTGATGAGCCGGCAAGCTACGGGCTGCAGCAATTGCGCCTGACACCGAAAAGCCGCGCGGGCCAAGAGGTGCTGGGCTGGCAGATGGCCATCGATGGCGGCAAGGCTGAATGCGATTTCACCGACGAGTTTCAAAATCAGGTCTCCCTGATCAGTTTTGAGCGCGGCGCCACGGAGATTGTGGTGCGCTGCCAGGGCCTTGTGGAAACCCGCGATCAGGCCGGCGTTGTCGGCAAACATGGCGGATTTGCACCACTTTGGCTGTTTGATCGCGCCACGCCGCTGACCCGGCCGGGCCAAGCTTTGCGTCGATTGACGCGCGGATTGAAGGAGGAAGAGGCCGAGGATATCCCCCGCCTGCACGCGCTGTCAGGGCGTATCCGCGATGCGGTCGACTATGAGATCGGCGCCACCGGCCCCGAGACCAGCGCCGAAGACGCGGTCGAGCTTGGCAAAGGGGTGTGCCAGGATCATGCGCATATATTTATCGCCGCCGCGCGACACCTAGGCTACGGCGCGCGTTACGTCTCCGGCTATCTGATGATGGAAGGCCGTGTTCACCAGGATGCCAGCCATGGTTGGGCCGAGGCACATTGCGACGGCATCGGGTGGGTCGGTTTTGATGTCTCAAACGGCATGTCCCCGGATGAGCGCTATGTCCGGGTCGCCACAGCACTCGATTATGCTGGTGCTGCACCTATTTCAGGCCTGCGGCACGGGCCGGGCAACGAATCCTTGTCTGTGGATATCCAGGTGCAGCAATAATCCCCCCTGAGGCAGGAGGGTGCGATGACGTATTGTGTGGGGCTTAAGCTCAACCGTGGTTTGGTGATGATGTCAGATACCCGGACAAATGCCGGGATCGACAATATCAGTGTGTTTCGAAAGATGTTCATGTGGGAGGCGCCGGGGGAGCGCTCTGTCACTTTGATGACGGCGGGAAATCTGGCCACGACCCAGGCGGTTGTGTCATTGCTGGAGGAGCGATCGAAGCCGCATGAGGAGCGCGGGCGCCATTCGATCCTTGAGGAAGCCTCGATGTTCCAGGTGGCTCGCTTGGTTGGCGAGACTTTGCGCGAGGTTGTGCAGGCCCAGGGCGGCACCGGATTTTCGGCAGATGCGTTTTCAGCGACCTTGATCCTGGGCGGGCAGGTCAAAGGCGGCGAGGCGCGGCTTTTTTTGGTCTATCCGGAAGGCAATTTTGTTGAAGTGTCCGAGGACACGCCATTTGTCCAAATCGGGGAGACGAAATACGGCAAGCCGATCCTGGTGCGCGCCTACGATCCTGAGATGAGTTTCGAGGAGGCGGTGAAATTGCTGATGTTGAGCTTTGATTCGACGATCAAGGCCAATCTGTCCGTTGGATTGCCGCTTGACCTGCACATCTATGAAGATGGCAGTTTCCGCCATGGCCGCCGGTTCCGGGTGGAGCGTGATGATCCGTTTTTCAACATGCTGTCAGAGGGTTGGGGTGATGCGCTGCGCGAAGCCTTCGACCGTTTGCCGTCTTATTCGTTCGATTGAGGGCACTCTCACGGCGGGTGAGCGCTCGGCGGGGGCATCGAGCCCCCTTCGAGCGCCGTGCTGCCGCACGCGGGCTTTCGCGGGGGCGGGCCCCCACACCCCCGACCCCGCGAGATCTAGCCGCGTGTCACATCATGGCCGTAGAGCCAATTGAACCGGGCGGTCAGCAGAGATGGGGCGAAATGTGACAGAATGCGCAGCGCGGTATGGGCCGCAAGTCGCTTGGCGCCCCGAGGCAAGTGGTAGTTTGTGGCGTTTGCTTGCGCGGCCTGAGTTATCCGTGTTGTGCGCGCTTTTCGTTCTGACTCATAGCCTTCTGGCCCGCGTCTATCGCCTAGGCAATCAGCCAAGACCCACGCATCCTCGAGCGCCATATTGGCCCCTTGGGCCAGAAATGGCAGCGTCGGATGGGCCGCATCACCCAAAAGAATCGCGCCGCCTTTGTGCCAGCTTGGCGCGACAGGATGGCGGTGCAGGCCCCAAAGATGCACTAGGCGCGCGCGTTTTAGATCGGCCAGGATCGTCGGCGCAAAAGATGCAAAGGCCGCAACCATGTGCGCGGGGTCATCTTCGTGGTGCCAGCCGTCGGCCGCCCAAGCCGCGCGTTCTTCAACAGCGACCAGGTTGATCAGTTCACCACTGCGCAGCGGGTAGCGCACGATATGGCGCCCTGCCCCCATATGAACCTGTACCTCTGCCGCCTCAGGACCTGCGGCCGGGACAAGCGCCCGCCAGGCGACCTGACCGGTAAAGCGTGGCTCCAGCCCCGGGCAGATCCAGGCGCGTGCGACGGAATGCAAGCCGTCTGCGCCCACCAGCCAGCTTGCATAGTGGCGTGTGCCGTCACTGGTGAAATAGGGTTGCGCTATGTCGGTTGTTCCGACGCCAACCGCATCAGCTGCAATGCCCAATTCGACGGTGATCCCGCGATCGCGCGCCGCGCCCAACAAGATGCCGATCAGATCGGCGCGATGCACAAAGTGATAGGCGTGACCCGCCACGGGCAGTTGCGCCACTTGGCGGCCGGTTTCCCCTTCGATGAGTCGTACCGCATGGGCGCGCAGCCCGGAGCGCGTCAGCTCTTCCCCTAGGCCCAAGCCATGTAAAACCGCTGCACCGTTGGGGCTGATCTGAAGTCCGGCGCCGATCTCGCCGATCTCGGGCGCGCGTTCGATGACCCGAACGTCGAAACCCCTTGCATCAAGCGCAAGGGCCACGGCCAAACCACCGATGCCCGCACCTAAAACTGTGACGTCACGACCGGTCATCGCTGATCTGATGCGTCCCTAGAGCGCGACCAAGGCGGGGCCGGAAGATGTGCTATGCACCGTTCCATACCCCTGTCATGCATCAAAAAAGGGCGCCCGAAAAGGCGCCCTTGCCGCGTGACCGCGCAGCCGTCTCAATCGTCGCGATGGACCTTTTCGCGCCGCTCGTGCTGTTCCTGCGCCTCCAGGCTCATGGTCGCGATCGGACGCGCATCCAGCCGCTTGAGTGAGATCGGATCGCCGGACACTTCGCAATAGCCGTATTCACCCTCGTCGATCCGCCGAAGCGCACTATCGATCTTGGAGATCAGCTTGCGCTGGCGGTCGCGCGTGCGCAGCTCTAAAGCCCGATCGGTTTCTTCCGAGGCGCGGTCGGCCACGTCGGGTATGTTGCGGGTGCCTTCCTGCAACCCCTCCACCGTACCTTTGCTTTCGGCCAATAACTCGGCCTTCCAGGTCAGCAGTTTGCGACGGAAATACTCCATCTGGCGTTCATTCATAAATGGTTCGTCCTCGGCGGGACGGTAATCTTCTGGCAGAAAGACTTCGGCCTTCATGTCGCTCCCCTCAATGGGTCCGGTCATCACTCGGTCTGGTTGAACTTGCATCCGGGCACCCCCGCGCGAGGGATTATCCGAAAGCCTTGTACTTGTCACCCACCGATTGGCACGATATGCCCGATCTCGCGCAACTTCTCGGGCAACTATCAGAAAAGTGATGATTTTTCATGCGATTTGAGGGCACAGAAGATTACGTTGCAACCGACGATTTGACGATAGCCGTTAACGCCGCCGTCACGCTGGAACGCCCGCTTTTGGTGAAAGGTGAGCCAGGCACCGGAAAAACCGAGCTTGCACGGCAAGTCGCCCAGGCCTTGGGCCTGCCGATCATCGAATGGCATATCAAATCGACAACCCGCGCAGCCCAAGGGCTTTACGAATATGACGCGGTCAGCCGGCTGCGAGACAGCCAGTTGGGCGAAGCGCGCGTGCATGACGTCGGCAATTACATCCGCAAGGGCAAGCTCTGGCAGTCCTTTGAATCGACGGGCAAATCTGTGCTGCTGATCGATGAGATCGACAAAGCCGATATCGAGTTCCCAAACGACCTGTTGCAGGAACTCGACCGGATGGAATTCTACGTCTACGAAACCGGTGAAACGGTGCGCGCGCAGACCCGACCTGTGGTCATCATTACCTCCAACAACGAAAAAGAGCTGCCCGATGCGTTCCTGCGGCGCTGCTTTTTCCACTATATCCAGTTTCCGGAAATGGACGTGCTCAAGCAGATTGTCGAGGTGCATTTCCCTGGCATCAAACAGGCATTGTTAACCACTGCGTTGACCCAGTTTTATGAGATCCGCGACCAGCAGGGTTTGAAGAAAAAGCCATCTACTTCTGAGGTGCTGGATTGGCTGAAACTGCTCTTGGCCGAGGACCTGCAGCCCGAAGACCTGCGCCGCGACGGTGCTTCCGCGCTGCCCAAACTGCACGGCGCGCTTTTGAAGAACGAACAGGATGTGGCGCTTTTTGAGCGGCTAGCCTTCATGGCGCGCAGCCAGCGGTGACAAGTCCCGTGGGTGTGTTGGTTGCACGTCAGCCGCAGACGCCTTCTTTAGAAACCGGCTTTCGGCAGGGCGCAGGCGGCGCTACACTGCCGGTTGAGCAGGTGTAAAACAGGGTTGGTCGATGCAATCGCCCGTGGCAATCCGCGCATTGGCAGTCGCCGACCGCGCCGCATGGCAGCCGTTATGGCAGGCCTATTTGGCGTTTTACAAGACCGAGTTGCCAGCGGAAACATATGACCTGACATTCGCGCGCTACACCGATCCCGACCGCGCTGATATGCGCGCCTGGATGGCGTGGGATGGCGCCACGGCACTTGGGCTCGTCCATGTGATTGTGCATTCCCATGGCTGGCAGGCCGCACCCGTCACCTATCTGCAAGACCTCTTCACCGCGCCCCAGGCACGCGGCAAAGGGGTCGCGCGCGCCCTAATCGAGACGGTTTACGCCGATGCGGATGCCGCGCTGCGGCCGTCGGTCTATTGGCTGACACAAACTGGCAATGACACGGCGCGGGCGCTTTACGACCGGATCGCCAATGTGACGGAGTTCATCAAATATGCGCGTCGTTAAGGCCTTTGCCGCGCTTTTGGCGCTTTGCGGCTGCGTCACCACCGAGGCGCCGGATCGACGCGCCCTGAACGCCGGAGCCTTGCCAGAGACAGCCGTTTTTCGCGCCGCACGTCCAGCCCCGCCGGCGCGTTCAAACGCCCAGATGGCACGGGATTTTCTCGATCTTTCGTTTGAAATGGAATCGGGGCGAGAGCTGAGCGGCATGTCGCGCTTTGAAGGGCCGATCACCGTTGCCATCACGCCCGGCGCACCGCCCAGCCTTTCCGCCGATCTCGACCGGTTGCTGTCGCGGCTGCGCGGCGAGGCCGGGATCGACATTACCCGAACCGACGGCCAGGCGGCCATCACCATTGAAACCCTGCCCCGGGCAAGGATGCAGCGGATCGTGCCGCAGGCGGCCTGTTTTGTCGTCCCACGCGTCAGTTCCTGGACGGAGTTTCGCAATGCCCGCGGCTCCAGCCTGCTGGATTGGACAACGCTGACCACGCGCGAACGGGTGGCGATCTTCATCCCCTCTGACGTGCCGCCGCAAGAGATCCGCGACTGCCTGCATGAAGAACTGGGACAGGCCATCGGCCCGCTCAACGACCTCTACCGCCTGCCCGACAGTGTCTTTAACGATGACAATTTTCACGCTATCCTGACCGGTTTCGATATGCTGATGCTGCAGGTCTATTATTCGCCCGATCTGGCCTCTGGGATGTCGCGAGACGCGGCAGCGGAGCGGGTGCCGGGCATCTTGGCGCGGCTCAACCCACGCGGCGCGGGCGGCGGGTCCGTGCCGCTTGCATCCACCCCGCGCGATTGGGTCACGCTCATTGAAACGGCCCTTGGCGGCAATGCGACAGCGCCCGCCCGGCAGGCCGCGATGCGCGACGCGCTACAGGTTGCCCAAAGCCGCGGCTGGTCTGATACGCGTCTTGGCTTTGCTTATTTCGCACTTGGCCGGTTGAGCCTGGGCCAAGATCAATCCGCCGCCTCGGCTCTGACTGCTTTTCAGGCCGCAGGCGCTGTCTTTGATCGTCTCGACCCCGGCGGCATTCATGCTGCCCATGTTGACATGCAACTGGCCGCTTTTGCACTGAGCGCCGGTGACGGGCCTGGGGCAATCCGGTTGACCGAAGCCGCCCTACCCGCCGCGCGCCGCGCCGAAAATGCGGCCCTGATGGCGACGCTGATGATGATCCAAGCCGAGGCTTTGACGCTGACGGGGCGCACATCTGAGGCGCAATCGGTGCGCATAGACAGTCTGCGATGGGCCCGTTATGGCTTTGGTGACAGTGATACGGTCGCGGCCCGAATGGCCGAAATTGCCGCCCTTACCCAATGACGCAGCCCGCAAAGACCGAAGGAGCCACGCATGTTTTCGATCCCCGCCATTGCCGGGCTTTTTGCAGGTGCGGTATCTGGCGCACTTGTTGCCGCGCGGCGTAAGGGCAATGCCGCCGACATGGCACAATATGGCGCAGTCTTCGGCGTGATCGGCTTTGTATTGGGTGTGATTTTCTCGCTGATTTTGCCAGCGACTTAGACCGCGCGCTTCCACTCCGAGCCTTGATCGGCAAACATCTCGCGGGAGGCAGCAAAAGCCGCCTCAGCTGCGACCAATGCAGCCCGCGCCTCGCGCGACATGCGCGCGGCCGAGATGTGCACAACCGGCGCCGCGTCACGCGCCTGTGCAGCCGTTGCCTGAGCCGATGCCCGCTTTGACGCAAAGGCCGCGCGCGCATCCGCTTGGGCGCATTTCGCTGCCGCCCGGCGCGCGGCCGCTGCGGCATGGTGCGCGCGATGTGCGGCCGCATGGGCCTGGCGCCGCGCCGCGCGTGCCCGCGCCTTTGCCTTCTGCGCATCCGCCGCGTCGCCGGACACATCCATGCGGACCTGCGCGCCATGGCGCTTCAGATGTGCCATCACGTCGTCATAAGCTGCGTTGATCTGCGCCAGCTTGCGGTCCGCGGCGCCCTTATCGCCTTGGTACGTATCAGGGTGAAAGCTGCGCACCAGGTTCAGCCGCGCCCGACGCACGTCATATTCCCCAACCCCCGGCTTGAGGCCAAGAATGTCATAAGCCAGTAGAAGCTCTGATTTTGTCATTGCAGCACTCATGGGTTGGGGCACCAGGAACGCGTTTTTTATAAAATGCCCGGCAAATTTGCGGGAGGGGGTTTGTTAGGGAAGGGTTAACGCGGCGTTGGCGGCAATTGAGTGCAGACCGCACTGCTGATAAAACGCATCCCATGTTCCTGCCGTTTTTTGAGACATTGCGCCAGGCCCGTGTGCCGGTCAGCCTGCGCGAATACCTCGCCTTTCTCGAAGGCGTCGGCGCGGGCCTTGTGACCTATGATATCGACGGGTTTTACTACCTGGCCCGCGCGGCGATGGTGAAAGACGAACGCCACATGGACCGCTTCGACCAGGCTTTCGCCCATGCCTTTGCCGGGCTCGAAGCGATCTCGGCCGAGGCGGTGATGGAGGCCACCGAGATTCCGTCGCAATGGCTTGAAAAACTGGCCGAAAAGCATCTCAGCCCCGAGGAACGGGCCGAGATCGAAGCGCTTGGCGGGTTCGACAAGCTGATGGAGACGCTGCGCGAGCGCCTGGCAGAACAACAGGGCCGCCATCAGGGCGGCAATAAATGGATCGGAACGGCCGGCACCTCCCCTTTCGGTGCCTATGGCTACAACCCCGAAGGCGTGCGTATCGGCCAGCAGGAAAGCCGGCACAGGCGCGCCGTCAAGGTCTGGGATAAACGTGAATTCAAGGACTTCGCCGGCGACGTTGAACTCGGAACGCGCAATATCAAAGTGGCGCTGAAGCGTCTGCGCCAATGGGCCCGTGACGGTGCGGCGGAAGAGCTGGACCTCGACGGCACCATCCGCGCGACCGCAGAACAGGGCTGGCTTGACGTCAAAACCCGGCCTGAACGGCGCAACGCGGTGCGCGTTCTTTTGCTGTTGGACGTAGGTGGTTCCATGGACCCTTATGTGCAGATGGTGGAAGAGCTGTTCTCGGCCGCACGCTCTGAATTCAAACACTTGGATCATTATTACTTTCACAACTGCCTGTACGAAGGCGTTTGGAAGGAAAATCAAAGACGCTGGAACGCCCGCACGCCAACATGGGATGTTCTGAACAAGTACGGATCGGACTGGAAGTGTATTTTTGTTGGCGATGCAGCGATCTCGTACGGTGACATCG
>JBCCXT010000082.1:0-11143 GCA_039191215.1 Pseudomonadota bacterium | reverse complement strand
TCCGGCAGCGGGACATGGCGCCGTAACCCGGAGGCGAAATGGCGCCTGAGCCCTGAAAAACTGCTTGATTACATGCGCTTACAAGAGGACATTCTCGATCGGGCAGCCGGGCTCGTCGCTGGGGGTGGCCAACTTGTCTATATGACTTGCTCGCTTCTGGCGTCCGAAAACAGCGACCAAATCGAGAGCTTCCTGCGGCGCCAAATCGGCTGGTCGCACCGCCAATCTCGCCTCTTTACACCTTTGAACGCGTCGGATGGATTTTTCGTTGCCGAACTTCGTCGTGAGGCCGATATTTGAGCAAAGGCGCGCGCCTGCCTTTCTCGCTTAATTAATGGTTAACGATTATGCGATGATGCTGCGCCACCCGAGTCGAGATGGAGTCCGCTGCGTGTCTGACCAGGCCGCTTTCCCAACCAAATCCTGGCTGGCCTGGCGCCCGATGTGGCAGCCTCTGCTCATCTTGTTGCTGGGATTGCCGCTTGTCGCGCTGAGCGGTGTGTTTTGGCCCGGACTTGCCGGTATTTTATTGCTCGGTGCGGGAATAAGCACGCTATTGGTCGCCGTATTAATTGGCCTGTCAGATTGGCTGCATTCGCGCCGTTCCGCCCGGGCGCTTTCAGGCGCCTCAGCCATTATCGAGGATGATCCGACCCCGTGTTTCTGCACCAATGCCAATGGTGAGATTGTCGCCCAAAATGCCGCCGCAAAGGCGCGGCTAAGCGCCGGCCTAGGGCAAATGGCCGCCGAGGCGCTGAGCGGCCTTTTGGTGAATGCCGCCGCGGTCGTGCAACGCCAGGAAGTCGCCGCCGGACAGCATGGCCATGCCCGCGAAACGGTTTTCACCCGCGGCGGCCATATCCGACTGACCGCTCATGTTGCCGGCGACGGGTTGGTGTGGCGCGTCGATGACGCGGTCTCGGTGTCCACGCGGCACGGCCAGGGGATCGCGCTGCCGATGCTCGTGGCCAGCCAAAACGGAACGGTTTTGTCGATGAACGATGCGATGCGGACGCTGCTGGGTCAGCGCGCGCGGTCGGTTGCGGCAGTTTTTGGCGAAGGCCCGATTGCATCGGGGGCGCATATGCAGCTGCGTGGCACCGATGGGCTGGTGCCGGCAACGGTGGTTGAGGTTGCCTCGACCGATGGGCGTCGCGAGATCTATGCCATTCCGGGTGACGATCTGAACGACGAGGGCCCGGTTCCGTCAGGTCTTTTTGACGCTTTGCCGGTGGCGGCACTCTTGGTCCGCTCCGACGGTTTGGTTGATAGCCATAATCAGGCGGCACGCTCGCTTCTGAACATTAATGCCGATGAGGCATCGTTGAAGATCGGCGATCTGGTCGAAGGTCCTGGCCGTTTGGCGCGTGAGTGGATGAAGGACATCATTGATGAACGCGCCCCGAACCGATCCGAGATTGTGCGCATGCTGCGCGGGCCCGAAGAGGGCTCGGTTAAGATCACGGTGACGCCGCTCAAAGGCCCGTCAGAGCCGCGGCTGTTGGCGGTGCTGCAAGATGCCACGGAAGTGCAAGATCTGCATACGCAATTTGCTCAAAGCCAAAAAATGCAGGCGATCGGAGAACTTGCCGGGGGTGTTGCCCATGACTTCAACAATCTGCTGACCGCTATCACCGGCCATTGTGACCTTTTGCTATTGCGCCACGATCAGGGCGATCAGGACTATGCCGATCTGGTGCAAATCCACCAAAACGCGAATAGGGCGGCCAGTCTTGTAGGGCAGCTACTGGCGTTTTCGCGTAAGCAGACGATGAAGCCGGAATTGCTTGATCTGCGCGACACAATGGCTGATTTGACCCATCTTCTGAACCGTTTGGTGGGGGAGCGTGTGACGTTGGAGCTGCGCCAGGACCCATCACTTCAGCCGATCTGGGCGGATCGGCGATTGTTGGATCAGGTGCTGATGAATTTGGTTGTGAACGCGCGCGATGCGATGCCGGCAGGTGGCCCGATCCGCATCGCGAGCCGAATGGCACGCCTTGATGCAGGGCTTAAGCGCAACAACGCAAATGTGCCGCCGGGCACCTATGTCGTGATCGAGGTGACCGATTGCGGCATCGGTATTCCCGAGGATCGGCTGGGTCGCATTTTTGAGCCGTTTTTCACCACCAAAAAGGTGGGCGAGGGTACGGGTCTGGGCCTTTCGATGGCCTACGGGATCATGAAGCAATCGGGCGGCTACATCTTCTGCGATTCAAGCGACGGCGAAGGCACGACATTTTCGCTCTTTTTCCCGGCCCATGATTGGCCGAGCGAGCCCACCGGCGTTGTGCAGTCGACCCCATCCGTGCTGCCAGTAACGGACACGTCGCGCGCCGATAGCGGCGTGATTTTGCTGGTGGAAGACGAAGCGCCCGTGCGTGCCTTTGCCTCCCGCGCGCTTCGCCTGAAAGGGTATTCGGTCTTGGAGGCTGAAAATGGCGATGAAGCGCTTGAAGTGCTCGAAGATGATGAGTTGGAGATCGACGTTTTTGTCACGGACATGATCATGCCGGGCAAAGGCGGGCCGGATTGGGTCCGCGAGGCGCTCAAAGCGCGCCCCGATGTTGGTGTCGTCTTCACCTCAGGATATGCCGAGGACGCCTATGGCAAGTTTCCCGACATCCCGCAGGCGGTGTTTCTGGCCAAACCCTTTTCCCTCGCCGATCTCACTGAGACAGTGCGCCGAGAAATGGTCTAACGTCCGGCACTCTCCCAAAGCTCAAAATCCCGCGCGGCGGCCTTGCGCAAATGGGCCTCTAGGTCATTTGACAAGGTGAGCCCCTCTTTTGGAGAGACATTTGCCTGCGGAACCCGGACCGGTGCGCCCAACCTATCGGCTAGAAAGCTCAGCAAGTGGTCAAACTCCTCATAGCGGAACAGATGCTGCACGAGGAGCCGCCCGCGCCCTCCGGTCAGAAAACGCGCCTGGCTGCCGATGCGCGCAAATGCCGGCGGCTTGGGCTGCAGCCAAGCGGCGACAAAGCTTTCAAAATCAATGTCGGCTGTCGACGTGTCGCTGCCGTCGATCTGTGAGCGCCGCCTGTAGCGGTACCACGAGCCAAGCCAATCCAAAGGCTCTCGGATGACGGCAACGGTTTCATGCGGCCAGGCGCCATCACGCGTGAGCCAAGGCGCCACTTCCCGACGATATCGGCGCGCAGAAGTGTGTTTTAGCCCTGGAGGCGCAAGAATCGCCGTGCTTGCGCGCGGCGCCAAGGCGCGCTCCAATGCTGTCGTGCCGGTTTTTGGCACTGCCAGCAGAACGATTTTTTCTTTCCAAAACACAAGCATACGATGATCTGTTGACCCCAGCAAAGCTATTTCAACACTCTCTTAACCCTCACCGCATTACGCAAGACACACAAGATTTTACTTGAATTGTTCGCGTTTTGTTTGCTACCGGGCATAAGAACAACAGGCGAACATTAGGCATCATTGCTGCGACACCGGCGGTGTGGAATAAGGGATCAAAGAGCATGGCAACAGCGAACCTCCTCGACATGACTGAAAAAAAGTCTTCCGACAAACAAAAGGCGCTCGACAGTGCTTTGGCCCAGATCGAGCGGCAATTCGGCAAGGGTTCGATCATGAAGCTGGGCGGTGACAATGCCATCCAGGAGATCGAAGCAACATCGACGGGCTCTTTGGGCCTCGACATTGCCCTTGGCATCGGCGGTCTACCGAAAGGGCGGATCGTGGAAATCTACGGGCCCGAAAGCTCCGGTAAGACGACTTTGACGCTGCATGCCGTGGCAGAAGAACAAAAGAAAGGCGGCGTCTGCGCCTTTGTTGATGCCGAACATGCGCTTGACCCTCAATATGCCAAAAAGCTCGGCGTTGATCTCGATGAATTGCTGATCTCGCAGCCTGATACCGGCGAACAGGCGCTGGAGATCACCGACACGCTTGTCCGCTCAGGCGCTGTGAGCATGGTTGTGGTGGATTCCGTGGCCGCCCTGACCCCCAAATCCGAGCTTGAAGGGGATATGGGCGACAGCTCGGTTGGTGTGCATGCGCGGCTTATGAGCCAAGCAATGCGCAAACTCACCGGCTCAATCGCACGGTCCAACTGCATGGTCATCTTCATCAACCAAATCCGCATGAAGATCGGCGTGATGTTTGGCAGTCCCGAGACCACAACGGGCGGCAATGCGCTGAAGTTTTACTCTTCCGTCCGGCTCGACATCCGCCGCATCGGCTCGATCAAAGACCGCGACGAAGTGGTTGGCAACCAGACGCGCGTCAAGGTCGTGAAGAACAAGGTCGCCCCGCCGTTCAAACAGGTTGAATTTGACATCATGTACGGCGAAGGCATCTCAAAAACAGGCGAGCTGATCGATATGGGCGTGAAAGCAGGCCTCGTGGAAAAATCCGGGTCCTGGTTTTCATACGGCGATGAACGGATTGGGCAGGGCCGCGAGAATGCCAAACAGTTCTTGCGCGACAATCCAGCCACGGCGCTGGAGATCGAAGACAAAATCCGGGCCTCGCACGGGCTGGATTTTGAGATGGCCGAGGATGACCCCGATATGGTCGATGACGGCTGATCTGGGTACCAAACGCACTCACGGAAATGAAAGGCGGCCTCACGGGGCCGCCTTTTGCCTTTTGGTAACGCCAAGATCACAATTGAGACAGAACACCGGATCGTGAGCCCGGGCTGCGCGGCAGAGTGGCACGATCACAAAAATTTTCGGAGGTCTCATGAAACTCACCCGTCGTCACCTGCTGGCATCCGGCCTGAGCACCGCTGCCATAGCGCCCGCATCCCTTGCCGCCCAAGAGCCGCAGGTCCGCGATTGGCTCAACGCACTTTTGGGCCGCGATCGAAATTCGTTTCTGGCGGGCCTTGATGCGGTCATCGCGCGCGGCGAGCCCGATCTGGCCTCAAGCGTGATCACCGCGTCGCGCTTTTCCGGCGCGCCACAGCAGCTTTTTGATGCCGCCCTCACCAGCATCACGGGCCATGACGCGTCGGGTTGGTTTGAGTGGATGCTGTGGCAGGAAGCCAATCCGCAGATCGCCTCTCATCCGGCATATTTTGACTTCAAGCGCGATATTTTTCTGCAGATCGATCCGAATTTCGACGTGTTCCTCGACCCGGCCGACATCGCCCCCGACGCCATGCGCATCCGTTTTGAGGAGGTCACCTGGGGCGGTGTCATCAAGGACGGCATTCCATCGCTCGACAATCCCGATTTGATCGCCGCGTCAGATGCCGATTACCTTAACCCCGACGACCTGGTCTTTGGCGTATCGATCAACGGCGATGCGCGCGCCTATCCGCTGCGCATCATGGGCTGGCATGAGATGTTCAACGAAGTGATCGGCGGCGTGCCCGTGGCGCTTGCCTATTGCACGCTGTGCGGGGCGGGTATCCTCTTTGAAACCGCGCTGGAGCCAGGCGCGCCGATGGTCTTCGGCTCCTCAGGCTTCCTTTATCGCTCCAACAAGCTGATGTTTGACCGCACCACCCATAGTCTGTGGAACCAATTCACGGGCGAGCCCGTCTCCGGTGATCTGGCCGATAGCGGCATCGTCTTAAACCAACGCCCAGTTGTGATCACCGAGTGGCAATCCTGGCAGGCCGACAATCCGCAAACCCAGGTTTTGTCGCTCGATACCGGGCACCGGCGCGATTATGGGGCAGGGGTTGTCTACCGCGACTACTTCGCCTCCGACGATCTGATGTTTCCCGCGTTGGTCGATGAACGCAATCAGGCGCAGAAGGATTATGTCTTCGGCGTGCGGTTGGCCGGCGGCGCGAAGGCTTGGCCCTTAGAGGCATTCGCGGGCGGCCGCGTGATCAACGACACCGTCGGCTTCACCGATCTTGTGCTGATCGGGGATGCAGAGACCCGCACGGTGCGTGCCTATGAGCGTGGGGCGCTGACATTTGATGCCGATCTGATGGCGGGTGGGCAAAGCTGGCAGGTGACCGAGGACGCGCTGGTCGCACCCGACGGCCAAAACCTGCCGCGTGTTGCCGGCCACATCGCCTATTGGTTTGCCTGGTCGGGCTATCTGGGCGCATCGGCGGAGCTTTGGACGGAAGACAACTAGCCGCCCGGCAGGGTCGAGACAGCCATTGTCCGCCCACGGGCTTCACGCTATGCCAGTGCCTCTGCGCCGCCGCCCAGCCTGTGAAGCCCGACCATGACCAGCCTGAACGAAATTCGATCGACCTTTCTTGACTACTTTGCCCGACAGGGCCATGCGGTTGTCCCTTCAAGCCCGCTTGTGCCCCGCAACGACCCGACCTTGATGTTTGTCAATTCGGGCATGGTGCAGTTCAAAAACCTGTTCACCGGGCTTGAGCGGCGCGACTACACCCGCGCCACCAGCGCGCAAAAATGCGTCCGCGCCGGCGGCAAGCACAATGATCTCGATAATGTCGGCTACACCGCCCGGCACCACACCTTCTTTGAGATGCTGGGCAATTTCAGCTTTGGCGACTATTTCAAGGCTGAAGCGATCCCCTTCGCGTGGGAGCTGATCACCCGCGATTTCGACATCCCGGCCGACAAGCTTTACACAACGATTTACCACACCGACGACGAAGCCTTCGACATCTGGCGCAAAGTTGGCGTGCCGGAAGATCGGATCATCCGCATCGCCAGCTCGGATAATTTCTGGCAGATGGGTCCTACCGGGCCTTGCGGGCCCTGCACCGAGATCTTTTACGATCATGGCGATCATATCCCCGGCGGCCCTCCTGGCAGCCCCGATGAAGACGGCGACCGGTTCATCGAGATCTGGAACGTCGTCTTCATGCAAAACGAGCAATTCGAAGACGGCTCGATGGTCGCGCTCGACATGCAATCAATCGATACGGGCATGGGGTTGGAACGGATTGGGGCGCTTTTGCAGGGCAGCCACGACAATTACGACACCGACACGATGCGCAGCCTGATTGAAGCCTCCGCGCATGCGGCCAGCGTGGACCCATATGGCCCCGGCAACATCCATCACCGGGTCATCGCAGACCATTTGCGGTCGACGTCGTTTCTGATCGCCGACGGCGTCATGCCGTCAAACGAAGGCCGTGGCTATGTGCTGCGGCGCATCATGCGCCGTGCGATGCGCCATGCAGCCCTTTTGGGGGCCAAAGATCCGCTGATGTACCGCTTGGTCCCGGCCTTGGTCAGCCAGATGGGCCAGGCCTATCCGGAACTGGGCCAAGCCCAAGCGCTGATCACCGAGACGTTAAAGCTTGAGGAGGAGCGATTTCGCACAACGTTGGATCGCGGATTGCGGCTTTTGGACGATGCCCTGGCCGATTTGCCGGCCGGTGCCGCCCTGCCGGGTGAGACGGCGTTTAAGCTCTACGATACATACGGATTCCCGCTTGATCTGACGCAAGATGCGCTGCGCGAGAAAGGCCGCGCCGTCGATGTCGACGGGTTCGACGCTGCGATGGAGGCACAAAAGGCCAAGGCGCGTGCTGCGTGGTCCGGCTCCGGCGAGACGGCCGATGCCGCGATTTGGTTTGATCTGGTCGAGGCACATGGTCCGACGGAATTTCTGGGCTACGACACCGAGCTTGCCGAGGGTCAGATCCAGGCCCTTGTGCTGGATGGCGCGCAAACCGGCGCGAAGGCCGGAGAGAAGCCGGTCATCATGCTCAACCAGACACCGTTTTACGCCGAAAGCGGGGGGCAGGTCGGCGATACAGGCATGATCCGCACAGAAACCGGCGCCGCGCGCATCACGGATACGAAGAAAGTGGCAGGCGCATTCTTGCATATGGCCGAGGTGAGTGAGGGTGAGATCGCCGTCGGCCAAGGCGCAGAGCTGCTGGTTGACCCTGACCGTCGGCGCGCCATCCGCGCCAATCACTCGGCAACGCATTTGCTGCATGAGGCTTTGCGCCGGGCACTTGGCGAGCATGTCTCGCAGCGCGGATCTTTGAACGCGCCGGAGCGGCTGCGGTTCGATTTCAGCCATGGCAAGGGGCTGACACCTGCCGAGATCAAATCGGTCGAAGCGGAGGTCAACGAATTTATCCGTCAGAACTCGGCCGTTGAAACGCGCATCATGACGCCGGATGCGGCGCGTGATTTGGGCGCCCAGGCGCTGTTCGGCGAAAAATACGGCGACGAGGTCCGGGTTGTGTCGATGGGCAAGCTCAACGGTTCCGGCAAGGGAACGGGCGGTGATACCTATTCGCTCGAGCTTTGCGGCGGCACCCATGTGGCCCGAACCGGCGATATCGGTGTTTTTGTGACGCTTGGTGACGCGGCCTCCTCATCGGGGGTGCGCCGGATTGAGGCGCTGACCGGGGCGGCGGCGTTTGACTATCTCAGCCAGCAAGATCACCGCTTGTCCGAGATTGCCTCGGCGCTCAAAGCGCAGCCTGGTGATGTGGCCGCGCGCGTCCAGGCATTGCAGGAGGAACGTCGAAGCCTGGCCAATGAAGTCCAACAGTTGCGCCAGCAATTGGCGATGACGGGGGGCGCCAAAGACGGCCCTGACGCGGTCGATGTGGGCGGCATGCCCTTTCTGGCGCAGGTCCTGTCTGGTGTAACCGGCAAGGATCTGGCCGGGCTGGTTGACGCGCATAAACAGCGGATGGGCTCGGGCGTGGTTTTGTTGATTGCCGATACCGGCGGCAAGGCGGCCGTGGCCGCCGGCGTGACGCAGGATTTGACCGACCGCGTCAATGCCGCCCACTTGGTCCGCGCCGCGACACCGGCGCTTGGCGGAAAGGGCGGCGGCGGGCGCGCCGATTTTGCCCAAGGCGGCGGGTCGGACGCGGCTGGCGCCGAGGCCGCAATCGCGGCTGTCCGAAGCCTCATGGAAGGAGCCTGAGAGATGCCAAAAGCTTACTGGGTCGCGCATGTGACCGTCATCAACGAGGAGGCGTATGGCCGCTACGCCGCCCTTGCGACAAAGGCGATCGAAGGCCATGGTGGTCGCTTTCTGGCGCGTGGTGGGCGCGCGATCCAAAAGGAGGGCCGGCCGCATCCGCGCAATGTCGTGAGCGAGTTTCCGAGCCTGGAGGCGGCCAATGCATGCTACGAGTCTGACGCCTATCAAGAAGCGTTGCGCCATGCCGAAGGGGCCTCGGAGCGGGATCTGGTTCTGATCGAAGCGCTCGAGTGATGCCGTGATCCAGCGGCCGCGCTGACGCGCGAAGTTTATGCTTGGAGTCAGCGCCCGATATAGCGGTCTTGGCGGTGATTTACCGCGACGATCAGGTTCACCGCGACCGCCCCGAGCAGCGACCAGGCGACAAGCCAGGTGTCTAGTGCCGCCAGTGCCAGCGCGAAAAGCAGCACGTCAAACCCCAACTGTACCCAACCGGCCTGGATGCCCGCGCGCTCCTGTAGCCAAAGCGCCAGAACGCCGATGCCGCCGAGTGAGGCGCCGTGGCGAAAGATGGCCAAGAGGCCTGTTCCGATCGTTGCCCCACCCAAAAGCGCGCCGAGCAGCGGGTGGACATGCGCGAAGGTCAAAAGCTGGCTGAAAAGTTCCGACAGGGCCGAGACCATGGCAACGGCAATGGCCGTCTTTAGCGTGAAGCGTAGGCCGAGCTGCAGGTAGCCCAACACATAAAACGGCAGGTTCACGGCGAAAAAGACGGCGCCAAAGGACCATCCGGTCAGGTAGCTGGCCAAGACGGCAAGGCCCGCTGTCTGACCTGTGATTAGGCCCAAATGGGTCAGAAATTGCAGGCCGAGCGCGACAAGCGACGTGCCAAGCAGAAATGCCATGGCGTCTTCGAGCACGGTGTGTTCGATCTTTTTGTGCGGCTCAGCCATGATGTTGGCGTGGCAGCCATTCTGCGTTGCAGCAAGGCGCAATTCGCCGCATTTATAGCGGCAGCGCGGTTGTGTCCTTGATCTCTTCCATGACAAAGCTGGCGGCCACATCGGAGAGCGCGAGCCGCCGGATCAGCCGCTGGTAAAGCGCATCATAGCCCCGCATGTCCGGTACTCTTGCGCGGATCAGATAGTCCAGATCGCCGCTCATCCGGTAGGCGCCCTGGATCTCGGGTATCTCCCGGGTCGCGCGGGCGAAATCGGCCAGCCATTCCGGATCATGCCGGCTGGTGCGCAATTGGATGAACACCATCAGCCCCAGGCCCAGTTTGTCGGCGTCAAGAAGGGCAACGCGTCCTTTGATGAAGCCAGCGGCTTCCAGCGCGCGGACCCGCCGCCAGCAGGCGTTGCGCGACAGGCCGACCTGGCTGCCCAATTCCTCTAAACCAAGGCTCGCGTCGCGCTGCAATACGGCGAGAATACGGGTGTCGATAGGGTCAATTTTCTCCATGATTCGCAATTTACATGGATAAAATCCCAAGTAGGAGTCTAAAAAGCTAAATTTTGGGAACCTTTCATATCACTTAGCAGGCATATTGTGCGAAACCAGCATTGAAAGGGAGCAACATGATCGCGCGCATCTTTTTGACCCACCCCCAATCCGTCGATGAAAGCTATGGCGAACACGCGGCCTTTGCCGGTCGTTTTGCCGCGCAATTGGCGCTGGCCACCGGCGCGGCGGCAATCCATGCCGTTATCCCGTGCTTGTTCGAAAAGACAGCAAGCCGGATCGTGGCGGAGCTTTACACGCGCACGCATAATCGCGGCGGTGTTGGCAAGGCTGACTGACTAAGCCGATCTTTGCCTGCGCCGATGCGCGATCCAGAAGGCCAAAAGGCTAAATGTTGCCAGGATCAATGTCAGCGCGGCTGTTACCACAATGACGATGCTGAGATCTTTACATTCTGCCGAGTGGTAGGGGATGGCCTCATTGCGCCGATCACAGATCCAGGCGGCGTCTAGCGTGTAGGACAGCCAGCCAAAGGCCAGAAAACACGCCACGGCGCCAAAGAGCAAACCAAGTAGTCCCGGAAAACTGCGCAGCAGGCCGAACACACCACGCCGATCAGGGTCATTTTTGTTGAGGGACGCGCCGTAACTGCATGATAGAAAAAATAAAACGCAGGCAAGAGCGGCCAGCCAGCCGAATGCCGTCGCACGCGCCGACAAGTCCGGGCATTGGGATGCGGCGAATGCATAGGCATCGTAATGCTGGGCAATTTCACCCTGGCAAATGCGCGTGACCAGGGCCGCAGCCCGCGCGTAGGCGGCAAGCGTCCCAAGCGCCAACAGACCGGTCAGAAAAACAGCGGCCC
>JBCCXT010000081.1:0-11624 GCA_039191215.1 Pseudomonadota bacterium | reverse complement strand
GATGCTGACATCTCCACCCGACGCCACCGGATCGAGCGGTTCTTTGGCCGCTTGAAAGCACCCTTCCGACGCATCGCACCCCGCTACGAGAACACCGCATGCAACTTCACGGCGATGATCCAACCGGCATCCATCCAACCCTGGACCCAGCCCCATCAGTCCGCGGCCTAATTGGCCAGCTCAGACACCTTCATCTCTCCGTCAGCTTCAGCTCGATCCGGCGATTGGCGGCCAACGCCTCTGGCGTGTCTCCCGTGGCAACAGGTTGAAACTCACCAAAACCATTGGCCGCCAGTCGTTCAGGCGGGAAATCGAAGTTCTCGATCAGGTAGATCACAACCGACAGAGCACGCGCCTGGCTCAATTCCCAGTTATTGGCGTATTCCGAGGCCACGCCGGTTGGGCGATTGTCGGTATGCCCGTCGACCCGCAGAACCCAATCCACGCCATCGGGTATATCTTGGCTGATCTCAAGCAACTGCTCAGCCACCTGCGCGATCTGTAACTGACCTTCAGGCTCCAACTCTGCCTCACCGGCGGCAAACAGCACCTCTGAGGAAAACACGAACCGGTCGCCAACAATGCGGACGCCTTCGCGCCCCTCCAAAAGCTCCCTGAGGGCGGCAAAAAACTCCGACCGGGCGGCGGCAAGCTCTTCTGCATCCTGCACCAGGCCCTGATTTTCATCCTCCAATAGGGCCGCCGCCGCTTCAAGCCGCGCCGCCTCTTCGGCCAAACGCGCGGCTTCTGCGGCTTCGAGCTCAGCGCGCTGGCGTTCGGCCAATGCGGCGCGCGCCAGGGCGGCGTTGAGATCCGAGCCGAGGTTTTCGATCTGTACCTGGCTGTCGGCATCCTGTTGCGCGGCCACGTCCAAAAGGCTTTGCAGCTCGCCCAATTGGGCGCGCAATGCAGCGATCTGTTGGTTGAGCGCCTCCATCGTGCGCACGCCTTCGGCGCTTTCCGCTTCGGCCAGTGACAGCTCGTCTTCGGCCTGGGCAAGCAGTGCTGCCTGGCGCTCCGCCTCGGTCAGCTCGCGCGACAAATCCGCTTCAGCCGCCGCTTGCGCCGCCAATGCTTCGGCCAATGCCAATTCTAACGCGTCCATCTGCGTTGCGATATCGGCGCCGCTGGCCTGAAGTTCGGCAATCCGCGCCTCCGCCGCATCAAGTGCGGATTCGAGCGTTTGCGCGGCATCAGCTTGGTCCTGGCTCACGACCAGTGCCGCGGCAAGATCGCGCGCAAGATTGGTCTCAGCACTTCGCGCAGCGGCAAGCAGGGTCAAGGTGTCTTCAGCCTCGCGGCGTTGCTCCTCCAAGGCCAACGCCATGGCGGTGAGTTCCGCCTCGCTGTTCTCCAACCGATTGCGCAGCGTTTCAGCGGCGGCAGCTTCGGCGATGCGCGCGCGTTCCTCTGCACTCAATGCGTCTTCGGTATCGGCGAGCCGGCTCCGCAATGTATGGGCCGCAGCAATCTCAGCCAAGCGGGCAGCTTCGCTTTCCGACAGCTGGCTTTCCAGCGCCTCGGCCTGTGCCTCCAGAGCGGCCGTTTCGGCCTCCAGCGCGGTGGTTTCAGCCTCTTCCGCTTGGAGTGCGGCGAGCGTTTGTGCCAGGCTGGCTTCTTGGGCTGCAGCCTCGGTTTCTAGATTCGCAATCACAGCTTCCAAAGCCTCACGCGCGGCGGCATCGCGGCGCGCCGCCTCAGCCGCCGCATCGATCTCATCGCGCGCCGTTGCTAGCGCTAGCGACAGTGCCTCGCTTTCGCTGATCTGTTCGTCAAGGGCTGTCTGGGTTTCGTCGCGCTCGGTCATCAGATCGGCGTTTTGCGCCAAGAGGCCCGCGACCTGTTCTTCAAATCCGGCAATGCGCGCAGCCTGTTCATCAAGCTGGATACCGATCTGCGCAATTAGGGCCGTTTGGCTGTCGCTGATGCGTTGCGCCACCGACAAGTCGGTCGACAGCGTGGCAACGCGGTCCTGCAATTGCGCGTTCTCACTACGCGCCAGGCCCAATGTGTCCGACAGATCGTTTAGCTGAGCGGTTAGCGCATTGAGCTCATCGTCTTGGTTCGAGATCTCTTCGTTCAGGACGTACTGCACCACCATGAAGATCGTCAGCACAAAGATCATCACCATCAAAAGGGCGGTGATCGCATCCACGAAACCGGGCCAGATCGTGCCCTGAAAACGCGCCCCGGCCCTGCGATGAAAGGCCATGATCTAGCCTCCTCGGATCGGCCGGCGTGGCACGACCTGGGTCGGGTCGTCAGGCAGACCCGCCGCGCGCGTCAAATCGCGCATCGCTTGGGTCAATTGCGCCATCTCGCCGCGCAGGTCTTCCATCTGGCCTGTGCGCGTGCCGCCCATCTCTTCGAAGATCTTCAGCAACTGCACATCGATCGACCGAAGGCGCATGCGCGATTCAGAATCGAGTGCGCCGTCCTCTTGGCCCTGCTGCAGCACCTCGGACAAATGTTCTTGCGCCGCAGCAAGCCGCTCGGTCGCCTCAACCGGGCCGGGGCCGATCTTGTCGGTTAGCGCTTCGATCTTGCCGCCAAGCTCAACCATGCGGGCCTCTGTCTCAGCGCGCCTGGCCTCGGATTTCGCAAAAAGCGCCTCGAGCCCGTCCATTTGTTCAACCATATGATCAAGGACAGTGGCCATTGCACCACGGTCAACGCCGCCACCATCGCCATCGCCCGAGGCCACGCCCATCCGGGTGATGGTCGATAACCACTCCTCCATCTCGCGGTAAAAGCGGTTCTGTCCGTGGCCAGCGAAAAGCTCCAACAAGCCCACAACGAGGCTGCCGGCAAGACCCAAAAGCGACGATGAGAACGCCGTGCCCATGCCGCCAAGTTGGTCTTCCAGCCCGTCCATCAAGCGGGAGAAAACCTGGATGCCGCTTTCTTCATCCGTCGGCTGCAGCGAACGGATCGTGTCGACAACTGCCGGCACCGTGGTGGCAAGGCCAAAGAAGGTACCCAAAAGACCCAGGAAAATAAGCAGGTTGGCGATGTATCGGGTGATGTCGCGGCTTTCTTCCATCCGCGCGCCCACACTGTCGAGGATCGACCGCGCCGAGATGGTCGTTAGTTGCAGCCTCTGGCCGCGCCCGCGAACAAGTTGCGCCATTGCCGCGAGAAGGCGGGGCGCACGCGCAGCCTCCGAGCCTGGTGCCGCATTGGCCACCCCTTCGATCCAAACCACGGACGAAAAGAGCTGCAGGACCTGCCAAAAGCAGGCCAATACGCCGACCGCAAAGACGAGTGCGATTGTGCCGTTCAGAAAGACATTTGAGGCAACCACGTCGATCAGCCGGTCGGCAATCAGCCCGATGCCCAGCGTCACAAGGCCGAGGACGAAAAGCATCAGGAATATCTGCCGCATAGGGCGTGTGAAACGCGGCCGCGGCTCTTCGTCGGGTCTGCTCGTCATCGGCGAAACGCCATCCTTGCACATCTTGTACTGCCGCGCGCCAGCCTACCCGCCTTGGGGCAAACTGCCAACACCGGCTCAGAATTCAGATCGGATAGACTGCACGCGTGCCACAAGCCAGTCCAATTCCGCATCCGCCAGACCCAGTTCGTTTAAATGTTTGGCGGTATTGCGCAGATATTCGTGGTTCGGCCCGCGGCCACCGACGGCGCGCGCGATGATCTGGGCCTGTTCTTCGCGCGCCAGCGCGCAGTATTGAACATGGCGCGGGTCGACGACATAGGTGAGCACCGATCTACGCCCCAAGCCGTCTATTTCGGCCTCCAACTCGCGTTCAAGATAGGCCGATGAGATCAGCTCGCGCTCGCGCAAGCCCGCAATTGTCTCCTCTTCCGACCCATCCAAAACACGGAAGGCCACGCCGTGGCAGACGGCATCCCCGGCCGCATCAAGCGCCAGCACCAGGCCTGGATTGGCATCTGTTCCGCGATGGTGGATCGAACGCATACAGAAGCTGCGGTGCCACCCGGGAAGCCGGGCCAGGCGGTGTTCGGCAACATCAAATCCGGGGTTCCAAATCAGCGAGCCGTATCCGAAGACCCAGAGCGGGCGCGTGGTGATGGGCGAGAGATCGGTCATGGAATGGGCTCTATAAAAGCGGGCCTTGTGGTCTGCAACGGGCGACGCGGCGCCTCGCGCCCCCAAGCGGGGAGCCCTCGTTGCCGCGGCTGCCGCGGAACGGTGCGAATGGCGGCTCTAGCGGCTGAACCCCGGGCCTAACGGCAATAGGGGCCTGATCGGTAACCGGCGACATCAAAATGGAAGTGATCTTGATGGAAGCGGTCGCCATCGGGGCCCAGGACGGTGCCAAAAGGACCGCAGGCCGCCGAATGAAGCGCGCGCAGGATCGGGCCTTGGCTCGCATCGCGCCAACCGCCCAGCACCGTCAGTTCTTGGCCGTTGACCAGTCCGATACCTGCGATATCGATGCCGTTCCCGGTAGCATGTTCCGACAATCTCGCGCCTGGCTGATTGTTCCGCGTGCGACAGGAATAAGATGCAACTACGCGCAAGCTTGCGATGCCGCCGCCCGTGCGACCGACAATGCCCGTTGCCTCATCCAGCCAGTCCTGCAGCGCGAGCGCTGCGTCGCAATTTATCGTCGCCGGCGTGGACAGAGTGATCCCGTCCACTTCGCGCACGCGCACGGGTTCCGCGATGCCGCAGCCCGAGATCCGCCCGGTGATCGTCTCCAACCGGTCGCCTAGAATGCCTGCGCTGCCGCAAAGTTGTCCACGGCTGCCTGGCTCGGTGACGCGCGCTGGCGTGGCGCGGACGGCCAGCGCCCGGACGCGGGCTTCGAGCCCGGCGGGTCGCAGATCGGGGCGCGGTGAGGCCAGAATGAAGACCGACGCCGTGCTGTCATCTGCAAAAGCGGGGACAGCGATGATTTGCGAGCCACCACCGAAGAGGCCACCGCGCACCGTGATCTCATGCGTGCCGACCGGCCCGGTTAAAGGCGGATCGGGGTTTGGTGCAACAAAAGCCGCACTTTGCACGGGTGGTGCGGGGCGCGGTTCAGGCCTGATCGAGGTTGCCAGGCCAAGTGCTGCAGGATCGGGGCGCGGCGTGGGCTGGGTCGGCGCCGCAGCAACGGTCTGGTCTTCGACCTGCCCGGTCGCTTCTGTCGATGCTTGCGGCGCCATTGGGTCGCCCGGGAGCGCTGCGGCGCGCGGAATGGGTCGGAGCGAGCTGCCGGGCGCTTGCGCGGCAGCCGCGCCCGCCAGCACGAGCCAGAGTGCGGCGGCGAGCGTCGGTCTCATGGCGCATCCGTTTCCGCTGGGCGCGCAGGGCCGCGGCCAAAGTCAGGCGCATCTGTGTCTTGGCCGGCCTCCACGATGCCGCGTCGGATGGCGCGCGTGCGGGTAAAATAGGCCTCCAAAAGGTCGCCATCGCCGGTACGAATAGCCCGCTGCAGCGCGAAAAGCTCCTCTGTGAAGCGTCCCAGAATTTCCAGCGTGGCATCTTTGTTGGACAAAAAGACATCGCGCCACATGATCGGATCAGAGGCGGCAATCCGGGTGAAGTCGCGAAACCCTGCGGCGGAGTATTTGATGACCTCGCTATCGGTCACGCGGCGCAAGTCATCGGCCACGCCAACCATTGTGTAGGCAATCAGATGCGGCGCGTGCGAGGTGACGGCAAGTACAAGATCATGGTGGTCGGGGTCCATCACCTCAACGCGCGCACCGAGCGCGTGCCATAGCGACACCAGTCGGTCCCGCGCAGCATTATCTGCGTCAGCCGATGGCGTGATCAACACGTAGCGACCCCGGAACAAGTCCGCAAAGCCGGATCGCGGCCCGGAATGTTCGGTTCCGGCAAGCGGGTGGCCAGGGATAAAATGCACATTTGCCGGCAAGTGCGGCGCGACCTGGGCGATCACGTCGCGTTTGACGGAACCCACATCAGTAACTGTGGCCCCGGGTTGCAAATGCGGGGCGATCTCGGCTGCGATTTGAGCCATGGCGCCGACGGGTGCTGCCAGCACAACCAGGTCAGCGCCGCGCACGGCGTCGGCCGATGTCTCAACGACACGGTCGACCAGCCCAATCTCAACCGCGGTGGCGCGGGTGGCGGCCGACCGCGCAGTGCCGACAACTTCGCCTGCAAGGCCCGCCGCGCGTATCGCGTGCGACATTGAGCCGGCGATGAGACCAAGCCCAATCAGAGCGACACGCTGGTAAAGGGCGCTCACCTAAGCGCCTCGAGCACGCGGGTGACATGCTCTGGTTTGCCGACGCTGATTCGCAGCCCTTCTGGAAAGCCATAGGCGGTGACGCGGCGCACGATAATGCCGGCGGCCTGCAACGCGGCCTCGCCACGATCGGCCGCGGGTATATCGGCAAACCGGGCCAAGACAAAGTTGGCATGGCTGTCGTCACAGGCAATCCCCAACTGGCGCAGGCCGCCGCAAAGCCGGGCCCGGGCGGTTGTATTGGCGCTGCGGCACCGCGCGACAAAGTCTTGGTCGCGTACGGCAGCTTCCGCACCAGCCAGCGCCGGCAACGACATGTTGAACGGCCCACGGATGCGGTTTAACGCATCGATCACATCCTCTGGGCCATACCCCCAACCGACGCGCAGGCCACCCAGGCCATAAATCTTCGAAAATGTCCGCGTCATCACCATATTGGCGCCCGTATCGACCAGGCGGGCACCGCCGTCATAGCCGTCGATGAAATCGGCATAAGCACCATCAAGGACAAGGATGGCCTCAGGCGGCAGTCCATCCGCCAATCTGGCCAGTTCGGCGGTATCGATCATTGTGCCGGTCGGATTGTTGGGATTTGCGATGTAGACAAGCTTTGTGTGTTCATCCGCGCGCGCCAAGATGGCATCCACGTCGGTCGTTCGATCGATTTCGGGCACCGCCACGGGCTGCGCGCCCGCCGACAAGGCGACGATGCGATAGATCGAAAAACCGTGTTCGGTAAACAGGACGGTATCGCCAGGCCCAGCATAGGCATAAGCCAGCAACGACAGGATCTCGTCTGAGCCGACACCGATGATGATCCGCTCAGGATCAAGGCCATGAATCTCAGCGATTGCCTGGCGAAGCGGCGCGTGATCAGTCGAGGGGTAGCGATGCATCCGCGCCAGCGTTTCGGCCATCGCTTGCGTGGCACTTGGCGGTGGACCCCATGGGTTTTCATTCGAGCTGAGCTTGAGCGCATCGGTCTGGCCGTCAATCCTCGCCGCGCCGCCGATATAGGGCTCGATATCGAGAATGCCTGGCTGGGGGCGACGCATCGTTTGTGGGCCTTCTGCGGAGTTCATCGCCGCGTTTTAGCGACCTGTCTTGCGTTAGGAAACAAGGATTTCCACCCCAACGCTGAAAACCGCCGGATGGGGTCTTCCGCGGCAGCTGCTGCGACGAGGGGGCCGAATGGCTCCACGAGGAGCAGCACCGACCTGTGCCAAAGGCGCTGTGGGCCAAGGCGCGCCGTCTCAAGCCCCTCTGGGGCCATCACCGGCGCGCATGTCTTACCAGACGGGTTTGAAGGGTCGCTGACCCCTCAAACTCCCCGTTGCCGACAATCGGCAATGCGGCGGGATTGCACTAATAAAAGCTCTGGGGATCAATATCGACCGCCAAGCGCAGCGACGTGCCGAGCTTCAGACCTGAAATCCAGGCAGAAATCGCGGCTTGAAGCGGGGCGCCTTTGGGCGCTTTGACCAAGAGGCGCACGCGATGGCGGCCGCGTACGCGCGCGATCGGAGCCGGCGCGGGCCCGTAGACCCTTGCACCGATCCGCGTCAATACAGAATCGGAGCGCGCAAGCTCCGTTCCAAGCTCAAAAGCCGCGGCCGCCTCGGGCGCTGAAATGACAATTCCGGCCAGCCGTCCGAAAGGCGGCATGCCAGCGGCTTCACGCTCCGCCGCTTCGGCACGCCAAAACGACTCCTCTTCGCCGCGCAAGATTGCCTGGATGACCCGGTGTTCGGGCTGAAACGTCTGCAACAGGGCAAGACCCGGCGCATCTGCCCGGCCAGCGCGGCCCGAGACTTGCCGCATAAGCTGGAACGTGCGTTCCGCCGCACGCAGATCGGACCCTTGCAAACCCAAATCGGCATCGATCACGCCAACCAGCGTCAGATGCGGGAAGTTATGGCCTTTGGCTACAAGCTGGGTACCAATGATAATATCGGCGGCGCCCTTGGCTATTTCCTCGATTTGCGACTTCAGCGCCCGGGCAGAGCCAAAAAGATCGCTCGACAGAACCGCAAGCCGCGCCTCCGGGAACACCGTGGCAGCTTCTTCGGCCAACCGCTCCACCCCTGGACCGACTGCGGCCAGTTTGCCTTCTACACCGCATGCAGGGCACGCGGTTGGAATTGGCGCCGTCTCTCCGCATTGGTGGCACATCAGGCGCTTTTGGAAACGGTGTTCGACCAGGCGCGCGTCACAATGGGCGCAGCCAATCTGGTGACCGCATGCCCGGCAAATTGTCACGGGCGCGTAGCCGCGCCGGTTGAGGAACAAGAGGCTCTGTTCACCTCGTTCCAATCGGGCTGCAACTTCGCGCCTCAGGCTGGGTGATAGCCATGCCGTGCTGGGCAAATCTTCGCGCCGCATGTCTATCGCACGCATCTGTGGCAAGGCCGACGCGCCAAACCGGGCCGGCAAATCGAGCCGGTTGTACTTTCCCGCTTCGGCATTGGCCCAGCTTTCCAGCGCTGGCGTGGCCGAGGCCAGGACGACCTGGCTTTCAGCGATTTGGCCGCGGAGCACAGCCATATCGCGGGCGTTGTAAAGCACCCCGTCTTCCTGCTTGTAGGAGGTGTCGTGCTCTTCATCGACGACAATCAAGCCCAGGTCCTGGAAGGGCAGGAAAAGCGCCGACCGCGCGCCGACGACCAAGCGCGCACCGCCCTCACCGACCATGCGCCAACACCGCCGCCGCTCGGTCATCGTCACGCCGGAATGCCACTCTGCCGCTCGGGCGCCGAACCGGGCCTCGACGCGCGACAGAAACTCACTTGTCAGCGCAATCTCCGGCAGTAGGACAAGCGCCTGGCGGCCTGCGCGTAACGTGGCCGCCACCGCCTCAAGATAGACCTCCGTTTTGCCCGATCCGGTTACGCCCTTGAGCAATGTGGTTGCAAAGGACCGGCCGGCGACCGCATCGGCGAGCGACGTTGCCGCGTGCGCCTGGTCAGCGCTCAACTCTTTGCCCGCGCGTGCGGGGTCGAGCGGCGGATAGGGCACGTCGCGCGGCGTGTCGATCTCATCAATGGCGCCCTGCGCGACCAAGCCTTTGACCACGCTTGAGCCGGTGCCTGCCTGGTCGGAAAGCTCTTTCAGCGTAAAGCCCGCACCGCCAAAATCGCGCAAGATCGCCAAGACGCGGGCGCGGGCATCGGTCATTCGTTCAGGTGCGCGCTGCCCAAGACGATAGATCTTGCGCATGGCGGGCGGGTTGGCCAGCCCCGGCGCCCGGGTTGCCAAGCGCAGCATGGCCGACATCGGCGTCAGCGTGTAGGCCCCTGCCCGGGTCAGAAAATTGCGCAACTCATCGCGCATCGGGGCGGCATCCAAGACGCGCAAAACGGCGCGGACCTTTGCCGGGTCCCAATCGCCGCGCCCCGCCGCCCAGACGACACCGATGACTTTGCGCGGCCCAAGCGGCACTTCGACGAAGCCGCCGAGCCAAACGCCGCCGGGCGGGGCCTTGTAATCGAGCACTCGGTCCAAAGGTTCGGCCGTCAGAACTCCGATCAAAGCGCCTTCGGCAAAAAAGCTCTCCATGGTGCATGGCATAGGCTGGCATTGTCACGAGGGGAAGGGCTCAGCTGTAGGCCAGGCGCATCATTGCACCGATTGAAATCGGAACCTGCCGCGCGTGGCGCCGAAACGCAAAACAAGCCGATTACTAGTCACAAATGTCTGCACGAAGATAATACCCACATCCCATGTTGCGCCTTAGCACTAAGCCGAGCGACGGCATTAAACAAAATCCCAATGGCCAAGATTGGTTCGGACACGCGACCAAAAGAGCCTTCAGTCCAAGCTAGCCGATGGGCCGCTTTTGGGGTCTATTGGGGCTATGGCGCAACGTGCATCCGGGGCGACTTAGCTTTGCGGGTCACCACGGTAAACGCCACGCCGAATGAACGTGAGGGCCTGAAGCGATGCCGTCGGCGCCCGCGCACATCACCGCCACGCTGCCAGGCGCAAAGTGGCTTACTCCTGTCAATTGTTTGCGCTATCACGCAATCGACTGAGTTTTGCTTGCGTAGCGAGAAAGAGAGGGACCTATGAAATTTTTCGTCGACACCGCCGAGATTGACGCCATCGCCGAGCTGAACGAACTGGGCATGGTGGATGGTGTCACAACCAACCCATCGCTGATCATGAAGTCGGGCCGCGACATCAAAGAAGTCACCAAGGAGATCTGCGATTTGGTCGATGGTCCGGTCTCGGCTGAGACGGTTGCGCTGGACGCAGACGGCATGATTGCCGAAGGGCGAGAGCTGGCCAAGATCGCGGACAACATCACCATCAAGGTGCCGCTGACCTGGGCCGGGCTGCAGGCCTGCAAGACGCTGTCTGGCGAAGGCCGCATGGTCAATGTCACGCTTTGCTTTTCGGCCAACCAGGCGCTGTTGGCCGCCAAGGCCGGGGCGACGTTTATCTCACCCTTTATCGGTCGTCTCGACGATCAAAACGTCGACGGGATGGAACTGATTGAAGACATTCGCACGATCTACGACAATTACGGTTTCGCAACCGAGATCCTCGCAGCTTCGATCCGATCGGCCAACCACATGAAAGAGGCCGCCCTGATCGGCGCCGATGTGGCCACCGCACCGCCCGGTGTCATCAAGGCTATGGCCAGTCACGTTCTGACCGACAAGGGCCTTGAAGGGTTCTTGAAGGACTGGGCGAAAACAGGCCAGAAAATCCTATAGAGGCCGTGCTGCAACCCTGTGGATAAAATCTGAACAAAGTATCTGTTAAGGATTAACGTCCTCTGCTAGAGTCCTGCCAAATAAACTAAAAGACTGAGGCAGGATGATGGTGTTAAAGCGGGCGGAGAAGCCTGACAATTGGCGTGAGCGGGTCCTATCGGACCCCGAACTGATCCTCGAAGACCGCGATTTGATGCGTGTCCTCATCACCGCAAATGACCGGATGATGGGCGGCAATGTGGTCGATATGCGCGGCATTGCAATGGAGCGGCTGGAAGGCAGGCTGGAGCGGTTGGAAGATACCCACCGCTCGGTGATTGCGGCCGCCTATGAAAACCTCGCCGGTACCAACCAATTGCATCGCGCGGTTCTGACGCTGCTCGAACAGCAGGAATTTGAGGGTTTTCTGAAGGCGCTGTCGGGCGAAGTTGCAAGCACATTGCGGGTCGACAGAGCTCGCCTGGTGCTCGAAAGCGCCCAGGCCGGTGATCCCGGTGCGCCGCTTCTTCCACGGCTGCAAGAAGTGGTCACCGTGGCACCCGCAGGCTTCATCAAAGGGTATGTCACATCGGGCCGAAATGTCCCTTTCCGCGCGGTCACGCTGCGCCAGACGGGCGATGATGCGGAAATGGTTTTTGGCGAAGATGACGCCTGGATCCGCTCCGAAGCGCTTTTGCAACTTGACCTGGGCAAAGGCCGGCGACCGGCAATGTTG
>JBCCXT010000080.1:0-11687 GCA_039191215.1 Pseudomonadota bacterium | reverse complement strand
CCTCCATTGAGCGTATTCGCACTCTCATACGCGGCTTGCGCATCGGGGAGTTTCGACCCGGTGAAGCCGCCGGCGGACCGAAACGGCAGGCCCAGGCGCCGTGCCAATTGACCCGCGCCGTAGGTGATCTGTGCCGCCTCGGGCGTGCCGAAGGTCGGCGCCCCGCTATTCATGTCAATCGAGGTTACAAATGCCCCAAAGATCACCGGGGCACCCGCGCGGACAAGCTGGGAATAGCCAACACCGGCCATAACTTCCGCAAGCACCTGCGTAAGCGTTCCGGCCACCGAGACTGGTGACATCGCGCCGCCAACAATGAAGGGCGACACAATCGCCGCCTGCCCGGCTGCCGCGTAAGCCTCCAGCGCACCCATCATGATGCCGTCAAATGTCAGCGGCGAATTGATATTGATCAGCGATGTCATGACCGTGTTTTGGTCAACAAAGTCGTCACCAAACAAAATCCGTGACATGGCCACCGAATCTTCGGCGCGCTCGGGGTCGGTGACAGAGCCCATATAAGGTTTGTCGCTTAGCGTCATATGCGCCAGCAGCATGTCGAGATGGCGCTTGTTCACGGCGACATCTGTCGGCTCGCATAACGTGCCGCCCGAATGGTGCAGCCACTTCGACATATAGCCGAGTTTCACAAAATTTTCGAAATCTGCCATCGTAGCGTACCGCCGACCGCCGGTCGTGTCCCAAACAAAAGGCGGGCCATAGACCGGAGCGAAGACGAGGTTGCGCCCGCCGATCTGGATGTTTTTGGCAGGGTTTCGCGCGGCTTGGGTAAATTCCGACGGGGCCGTTTTGCAAAGTTCACGCGCCAGGCCGCGCGGGATATGCACACGCTCACCGCGCACATCAGCACCCGCGTCGCGCCAACGCTGCAAGGCGACCGGGTTGTCGACAAAGTTCACGCCGATCTCTTCGAGAACCGTTTCCGCATTTGCCTCGATGATCTCAAGCGCTTCGGAGTTGAGGATCTCAAGGTTGGGGATATTGCGGCTGATCGTGCTTGCAAATTCGACCCGGACCGCTGTGCGTTCCGCCCGACGCGCCGCGCCACCGCCGCCGCGCCGTCGCCCTGACCGTGCCGCTGCCTCTGCCATTTGCCACACCCCTTTTGCGACCCTGCGGTTTAGCCGTGATAGTCCGAGCATGCTTTGTGCTGCCCGCCACTTGCGGCGGTTTGCAGGGGAAAACGACACGATCGGCGAACCAAGGCGCCGGCCAGGCCATGTCGGGCATGGGCCCGCGCATATATCCAAAGCCCCCAACCGAGGGCACCCACGCACTGCCCCTTGCGCGCCCCAGCCCGCGCCCTTAGCACAAGGCGCATGACCCAAACCCCGTCCCATGACCGATTGCTGATCATCGACTTTGGCAGTCAGGTGACGCAGCTTATCGCACGCCGCCTGCGAGAGCTTCACGTCTATTGCGAGATCCACCCCTATCAATCCGTCGATGACGCGTTCATTTCGACCTTTGCTCCCAAGGCCATCATCCTATCCGGCGGGCCTGACAGTGTGACACGTCCCGGCTCCCCCCGGCCGCCTGCGCGTGTTTATGAGGCCGGTGTGCCCGTCCTAGGCATCTGCTACGGCCAACAGGCCATGATGGCCGATCTCGGCGGCGTCGTGGAGGGTGGCAAGATCACCGGCGGTGGCGGAACGGCAGAGTTTGGCCGCGCCTATGTCACGCCGAAGGATACGCTGCCGCTGCTCGACGGCTGGTTTGATGACGGGCGAGAGCAGGTGTGGATGTCCCATGGCGACCATGTGGCCCGGCTTGCGCCTGGATTTGAGGTCTTCGGGGTCTCCCCCAATGCACCTTTTGCCATCACGGCCGATACCTCGCGGCAGTTCTACGCGGTCCAATTCCACCCCGAAGTGCATCATACACCCAAAGGCGCGCAGCTTTACGAGAACTTTGTGCGTCTGGCCGGATTTGCCGGTGATTGGACGATGGGCGCCTACCGCGAAGAGGCGGTCGCGCGCATTCGGGCGCAAGTCGGATCCGCTAAAGTGATCTGCGCGCTTTCGGGCGGTGTCGATAGCTCGGTTACTGCGGCACTTATCCATGAGGCCATCGGCGATCAGCTTACCTGCGTTTTTGTCGATCATGGGCTGCTCCGCCGAGATGAGGCGCAGGAAGTTGTCGCCATGTTCCGCGACCACATGAACCTGTCGGTGATCCATGCCCAGGAACAGGACCTGTTCCTCGGCAAGCTGGACGGCGTTTCTGATCCAGAGACAAAGCGGAAAATCATCGGTGGATTGTTCATCGATGTGTTCCAGAAATATGCCGATGAGATCGCCGGCGTCCAATTCCTGGCCCAAGGCACGCTCTACCCGGATGTGATCGAGTCGGTCAGTTTCTCCGGCGGCCCGTCAGTCACAATCAAATCGCACCACAATGTCGGAGGGCTGCCGGCCAAGATGGGCCTGAAACTGGTCGAGCCGCTGCGCGAGCTTTTCAAGGATGAGGTGCGCGCCTTGGGCCGCGCCCTTGGCCTGCCGGACCGTTTCATCGCCCGCCATCCATTCCCCGGACCAGGCTTGGCGATCCGCTGTCCCGGAGAGATTACGCGCCGCAAGCTCGACATCCTGCGCGCAGCTGACGCGGTCTATATCGATCAGATCCGTCGCCACGGGCTCTATGATGAGATTTGGCAGGCCTTTGCCGCGATCTTGCCGGTTCGCACCGTGGGCGTCATGGGCGACGGGCGCACCTATGATTATGCCTGCGCGCTCAGGGCTGTGACATCCGTCGACGGCATGACCGCGGATTATTACCCGTTTTCCCATGAATTTCTGTCTGAGACGGCAACCCGGATCATCAATGAGGTGCCGGGCATCAATCGGGTCACCTATGACATCACCTCCAAACCGCCCGGCACGATTGAATGGGAATGATCCGGTGCTCCGGGGTTTAGCGCAGCCTCGGTGATGAGCGGCTCTGGGATTCAACGCTTGGGCCGCATTTTGCGCGCCGGTCTGGTCTTGTGGCTCATCGGCCTTTTGGCCATCGCCGCGGTCCAGCATTTCTGGACACCCGGCCCGGCCTTGCCCGAACCGGCGGACGCGATCATCTGCCTCAGCGCCGGTATGGCTTCTGAAACCAGCCCGGAAGCCGGCCCGTCATCGGTGCGGCGGGCTGAAACCTGTGCTGCACTTTATCATGCCGGTCTGGCACCGCAGGTGATATTCACCGGGGCGGGGCATGAATTTGGCTCTGCCGCGGCCGGGATGGCGGTGGTCGCGCGGGGCGAAGGCGTGCCAGAAGCGGCCATTTCGGTAGAGCCACGCGCGCATTCGACGATCCAAAACGCGGCGTTTTCTTTGCCGATGATCCGGGCTGAGCCGCGCCACGTCATCGTTGTCAGTGACGCGTTTCACCTGCCGCGCGCCTGGATCATTTTCCGCGCATTTGGCGCGCCGGACATCACACTTTATCCGACACCTGATCTGCCCGCGCCAAAAGCTTGGCGCTGGATTTTGCGGGAATCGATTGCACTTTGGTTCAATCTCTGGCGTGCGGTGCTTTATGGCGCTGGCGGGATCGCGGGAATCGATCCCGCCCTGCGCATCACCTGGTTCGACTGAGCAGCCATTGGCTTCATTCCGCGGCAGCCGGGCCTGAGGAGCGGCTCCCGCATGGGGGCCCGACGAAGGCCCGCGCCTTGCCTGCCAACAGGTCACCGATAGGCGTGCAGCCGTCCGTCAGCGCTAACCACATAAAGTGTCTCACCAATGACAATCGGATTGGCCGCAGCCCCGCAGCGAATGCCAAGCGATCCGGTTTCCGATCCACCTTCCAATTCAAACAACCGGATCCGTCCGTCGCCTGATGCCACGATCAACTGGCCACCGGCAAAGACCGGACCATAATGGGTAAAGACGGCGCGGCGGCGCGACACCCGGTCATTGACGTAAAGCGGCAATTCCGTGCCCCAGATGCGCGCGCCGGTATCAGCCTCGATGCGCAGCAACTCGTTTCGGTCAGAAACAAAAAAAAGTGAGCCACCAACCGGCAGAACTGGCGAATAAGAGCCCTCAGACGCCGTCCATAGCCGCTCCCCCGATGAAGCCTGCAAGGCCACGACACGGCCCGATTGGTTCCCGGCATAAACAATACCGTTCGAGATCACCGGATCGCCGGTAATGTCGTTGAGGTTGTTGTAAGCCACGCCGCGCCGCTCACCAGCTACGGTCGTGCCCCAAACCCGCACACCGCTTTCGCGCAAGGCTGCGACAAGCTCGCCAGAGCCAAACGGGAAAATGACCGAGCGGTCGGAGATTGCCGGTGCCGCACCGCCTGCCAGAATTGCGCCGGCAGGTGCTGCCGGCAGTGACCAGCGGATCCGGCCATTGCTGGTCTCGACCGCCCAAGCGGCGGAATTGCGGCTCACCACGTAGATGACACCGCCCGCCACCGTGGGCGTGGTCAGGCCCGCATTCAGGCGCTGTCGCCAGCGCACCTCACCTGAGGCCACATCAAGGGCTACAAGCTCGCCATACCCGGTTGTCGCATAAAGGCTTGCCCCTTCAATCGCCAAACCGCCGCCGGAGATGCCGCCGCCGCGATCGAAACCGGCCGTCAGATCGGCGCGCCAAAGCACCGCCCCGCCGGTTGAGACGGCCGTGACCTGGCCAAGCGCATCGAGCGTAAAGATGCGCCCATCCGCGGCAACCGGATCGGCCGTGATGCGGGCACGCCGGGAATTGCCGGCACCGATATCTACCGCCCAAACTTCAGAAAGTTCCGATCCCAAGGCGGCATGTGGGCTGAGGTTTTGCGCATTGGCGCCGCGCTGTGGCCAGGCCGACAGGCTCTGGGCACCGGGCAGCGTGATCGCGCGGGCTGCATCCGCCGCGGCACCATCCTGGATGACCGGGAATTCGCCCGCCTCATTCGGCAGAGAATCCGCGAGCGGCACCCGCGTGCCAAAGCGCTGTCCGAAAAGCGGCGGGTCGTCGCGCTGCAAGGCACCACAGCCGGCCAATGTGATCAGCGACAGCGTTCCAGCCGCGCAAAGTCGAATTAGACCACCCATTCGCTCAGGCTCCCCTCAGTTCTCATCCGGCGCGTCGGCATCAGCCGCGCCACCCGTCGCATCGGCATCGCCATCCGTCGCATCGGCACCGGCATCGGCATCCGCGCGCGTGTCGCCCGCAGCTTCTTCCGACCCGTCCTCGGGCGCCGCCGTACCGGGCTCATCCGCCACCGGTTCCCCCACCGGCAGTTCCAGCAAATCGACCGCATCTTCTTGCGGCAAAGGGATATCCGTCAACGCCGCACCCGTATCGAGCGCCAACATCACGCCCAAGACCCTCTCTTGCAAGCCGCGCGTTACGTCGGCTGATCCCAGCAATTCCTCCAACAGCGCCCTGCCCTCATCAACCTCCCCATCGGCAATGTGCAGATACGCCTGTTGTTCGATGGCCAGGCCACGATAGGGCGCGCCGGGCTGAGACAATCGATCGAGCATGACCATCGCTTCGGCCCGGTCGCCTGGGCTCAGCATATGAGCCTTGAGTGCGGCCAGATCGCGGTAGCGCATCGGCATATCGTCGCGCGCCGCAATGGCGCGCAACCGTTCAGCCGCCGCATCAGCGGTGCCGGCTTCCACTTCTTGGCCAGCCAAAAGCAACGCCAACAGCATCTCGGCCTCGGGATTGGCCGGGGTGATCGCTTGCAGCGCGCTGATCCGGTCGGCCACGTCCTCCTCGTTCAACGACGCAATCACATTGTCGCCAAAGGCCTGGGCCGACGCCTCGTTCTGGGCGCGGCGGTATTCCGTAAACCCCGCAAACCCGACAATGACCACAACAACCAACACAAAGAGCCAGGCCCATTTGCGAAAAAATGCAAACAGACGGTCGCGCCGAACCTCTTCGGTGACTTCGCTGATGAATGAATCGGTGTCGGCCATGTCGCCAGTTTGCCTTGCACAAGCTTCGTTGAGCGCGCTTTTGGCACGGATCCGGCGCGCGGGACAAGATCGGCTCGGAATTGCTCAACTGGGTTGCGACATATCTAAACTGTTTGGTTCAGTCTTGCGCCTGCCCTATCTCATGATTAATCTAAACTGTATTGTTCAGCGTAGACTGACCATGCTGCCAGGTCATTTGTCCCCTGCGGTTTTGGGTGGAAAGGAAATCCATGCGAATCTTCCCGATTGTGACTGCCGCACTGGTCTGTATTGCGCTCTATTTTGTCATCCTCAACCGCGCCGCACTGGTGGAATTTGCCGCCGGTTTCGCGCCGGAGCCAACATTAAGCGCAATCGAGTCGCCCGAAACGGACGAAACAGCCACCGAGGCTGAGGGCGAAGCAATGATCATCGACAGCGATGCGGTACGCGTTGTCGCGCGCCAATCTGTGGCGCAGGTGATGGCCGAAGGGCTATTGCTGCGCGGCCGGACAGAAGCCGCGCGGCAAGTCACGGTATCAGCTGAAACGTCAGGCGTGATCGTGTCTGAGCCGATCCGCGCCGGCGCTTTTGTCGAAGCGGGCCAGCTTTTGTGCCAGATCGATGTGGGCACACGCCGGGCACAAGTGGCCGAAGCCGAAGCCGCCTTGGTTGAGGCCCGCGCGCGCTTGCCCGAGGCTGAGGCGCGTCTGGCTGAGGCGCGCGCGACTCAAACCGCAGCGGGCATCGACGCAAACGCCGCTGACAGGCTGTCTGAATCGGGCTTTGCCTCGACCACAAGGGCCGCCTCTGCCGCGGCCACGCTCAGCGCGGCTGAAGCGGCGGTCACCTCCGCTGAGGCGGGCGTCGAAGCAGCCTCGGGCGGTATTCTGTCGGCCGAAGCAAGCCTGGAGCGTGCCCGGGAAGAGATCGAGCGGCTGTCAATTCACGCGCCATTTGAAGGTCTGCTGGAAAGCGACACGGCAGAGCTTGGCGCCCTTTTGCAGCCCGGCAGCCCCTGCGCCACGATCATCCAGCTCAACCCGATGAAGCTTGTGGGATTTGTACCGGAATCTGAGGTCAACCGCGTCACCCTTGGCGCTGCGGCCCAAGCACAATTGGCAACGGGGGATCTGGTTGAAGGCACGGTGACATTCCTGTCGCGCGCCGCTGATCCGCAAACCCGCACCTTCCGGGTTGAGATCAGGGTCGATAATGCCGATCTTTCGATCCGCGACGGCCAATCGGCCGCGATCAACATCGAGACCGCAGGCGCGCCGGCGCATCTTTTGCCTGCCTCATCGCTGACGCTTAACGATGACGGCGTTCTGGGCGTGCGCATCGCCGAAGACGGCATTACCCGCTTCGTGCCGGTGCGCATGCTGAGTGACACCGCTATTGGGGTCCTGGTCGCGGGCTTGCCGGAGGCTGCCGATGTGATCACAGTAGGCCAGGAATTTGTCACCGAAGGCACACCTGTTGTGGTGAGCTATGAGGAGTTGACGCAATGACCGGAATCGTCGACTGGGCAGCAGGCCGCGCCCGCATGGTCGTGGCCTTTGTGATCTTATCGCTAGTCGTCGGCGCGGGCGCCTATATCGGCCTGCCGAAAGAGGGCGAGCCCGACATCGACATCCCTGTCCTTGTCGTCTCGCTGCCCTTTCCCGGCATCTCAGCCGAGGATTCCGAGCGGCAATTGATCCGGCCAATGGAGGCGGAATTTGCCGATCTCGATGGGCTCGATCGGATGACCTCAACCGCGGCCGAAGGATACGCCAACGTGGCGCTGGAGTTTGAGTTCGGCTGGGACAAATCCGCGACGATCGCCGACGTGCGTGATGCCATGAACGCCGCGGAAGCGGAATTTCCCGCCGGCGCGGATAGCTATTCGATCAACGAGGTCAATTTCTCCGAATTCCCGATCATCATCGTGGCACTGTCTGGCAGCGCGCCCGAGCGGGAGCTGTTGCGCCTGGCGCGGGAGCTGCAGGACCAGCTTGAATCGCTCTCACCGATATTGGAGGCAGGTCTTGCCGGTCAACGCGATGAGATGCTTGAGGTTGTGATCGACCCGCTGGCGCTGGAGGCCTACAACGTCACCGCGCGCGAGCTGATCGATGCGGTGGTCAACAACAACCAGCTTATCGCGGCAGGCGAGGTCGATAGCGATTCCGGCACGATCCCCATTCGGATTCCGTCGAATTTCGACACCGCCGAAGACGTGTATAACCTGCCCATCAAGGTCAATGGCGATCGCGTCGTCACGCTCAGCGATCTGGCCGAGATTCGCCTGACTTTCGAAGACCGTGAAGGGACGGCGCGGTTTAATGGCGAGACGACCGTGGCGCTGCAGGTCGTCAAACGCCAGGGCTTTAACGTGATAGACACGGTGGAGCTGATCCGAACGGAAATTGCCACCATCCAAGAATCCTGGCCGCAGGAATTGCGCGACAGCGTCGATGTGACGGCCACCCTCGATTTGTCGGTCCAGGTCGATGACATGGTGCGCCAGCTTGAGGGTTCGGTCATGACCGCCGTGGCCCTGGTCATGATCGTTGTGCTGGCGGCCCTTGGCACGCGATCTGCACTTCTGGTCGGGTTTGCGATCCCAACCTCGTTCCTGCTGTGCTTCATTCTGCTCGGCATTATGGGCGTGCCGATCTCGAACATCGTCATGTTTGGTCTGATCCTGGCCGTGGGCATGCTGGTCGACGGCGCCATTGTGGTCGTGGAGTATGCCGACAAGCGCCTCAAGGAAGGCGCACGACCGATGCAGGCCTATACCGATGCGGCCAAACGCATGTTTTGGCCCATTGTCTCCTCTACCGCGACCACGCTTTGTGCGTTCCTGCCGATGCTTTTCTGGCCTGGCGTGCCGGGGGAGTTCATGGGCATGCTGCCTGTCACGCTGATCTTTGTTCTCTCGGCATCGCTGATTGTGGCACTGATCTACCTGCCGGTGATTGGCGGCGTGGCCGCACGTTTCAGCCGGATAATTGAGCGCGGTGCCGCGGGACTGAAAGCCTTTTTGCCGATTTGGCCATTGCGCGCGGCCCTGGCCGTTGGCGCGGCCTTTTTGATGTTCATGGCGGCGATGACGGTTGTGAACCCTTCGATCATCGGGATGTCACCGCAGGCCCCGGTGCTGATGCAAATGGCCCCTGGTGCTGTCGCCTTTGTGCTGACCTCGTTTCTAACCTCGATCTGTCTGACCTCGATCCAGGTGCGGCGCCGCGAAGTGCGCGTACAGGCAGGCTATCGCCGCACACCGTTTGGTTGGTTCATCCACGGCATTGTCGGCAATCCGGTCATGCCGCTTGTAGTGATAGCGGTGGTGATCGGCTTTGTGATGTCGGTCTTCATGTATTTCGGCGAAAATTCCAACGGCGTGGAGTTCTTTGTCGAGACCGAGCCGGAGAACGCCATCGTCTATGTGCGCGCCCGCGGCAACCTGTCGGTCGCCGAACAGGACGCGCTGGTTGGCCAGGTTGAAGAGATTGTGTTGCAGACCGATGGCGTGCGCGATGTCTTTGCTTTTGCCGGCGATGGCGGTCTGAACAACAATACTGGTGGCGCGTCTGCACCTGCCGACACGATCGGTCAGGTCCAGCTTGATTTCATGCCTTGGGGCACGCGCCGCGACGGACAGGATATTCTGGCCGATCTCTCAGATCGCCTGAGCGTTATTCCGGGGATTGAAACCGAGGTCTTTGAACAGGCGCAAGGCCCCGCAGACGGCAAGCCGGTTGTGATGGAGCTGACCGGCGATAATTGGGAAGAGTTGCAAGAGGCTGCCGCCATTGCGTTTGATTTCTATCACGACCTGCCCGGCCTTACGCTGATCGACGATACACGCCCGCTGCCGGGGATCGACTGGCAGCTTAATGTCGATGTCGAAGCAGCAGGCCGCTATGACGCCGATGTCGCAACTGTTGGCGCGATGGTGCAGCTGATCACCCGGGGTATCCTGCTTGACACGATGCGGGTGCCAAGCTCGGACGATGAGATTGATATCCGCGTCCGCTTCCCGCCCGAGCAGCGGCTGTTATCGACGCTGGAGACCCTGCGCGTACGCACCGATTCCGGTCTGATCCCGATGTCGAACTTCGTCTCGTGGGAACCCGTGCCGCGCCTTGCGACCATCACCCGCGTCGATCAAAGCCGCCTTTTGCAGGTCCGCGCCGATGTCGAAAGCGACCTCATTTCGATCCGTTACACGCCTGAGGCGCCGGACTCGGAGACAGGAGCGCCGACGCGGCCAGGCGCCGCGACGGAGTCAATTGAACTCGCCCTTGTGCGTGACGTGACCGAGGCCGTCCAAAACGAGGGCTATGCGCCTGGCTTCACGCTCGTCACGCCACCGCAAGGCCTTGCCGTTGTGTTCGGCGGCGGGGTGACGGAGGAACATTTCGACGTTGTCACCTGGGGTGCGGCTGACGACGCAAACGAAATCATCGACGCGCATAGCAATGACGACATTGCGCTGCAATTTGTGCCGGTCACCGCGACAGAGCGGATTGAGCGGATCACCGAATGGCTGCAAGGTGATGAAAACCCTCTGCCCGCTTCGGTAACCTGGGCCTGGGGCGGCGATCAGCAGGAACAAGAGGAATCGGGTGCCTTCCTGATGCAGGCTTTTGCCGGTGCATTGGGTCTGATGTTCATCATCCTGCTGGCGCAGTTCAACTCGGTCTACAATTCCGTTCTGGTGCTACTGGCCGTTGTTCTGTCGACCACCGGTGTGCTCATCGGCATGCTGGTGATGGATCAAACCTTCTCGATCATCATGACGGGCACGGGGATTGTCGCCCTGGCAGGCATCGTGGTGAACAACAACATTGTTCTGATCGACACCTACCAGGAATATAGCCGCTACATGCCGCGCCTTGAGGCGATCACAAGGACCGCTGAAGCCCGCATCCGGCCCGTGCTTTTGACCACAATCACCACCATGGCGGGCCTCGCGCCGATGATGTACGGCATCTCGCTCGACTTCGGTGCGGGTGGCTACACAATCGACAGCCCAACCGCGCTGTGGTGGAAGCAATTGGCCACTGCCGTTGTCTTCGGCCTGGGCGTGGCGACAGTGCTGACGCTGATCTTCACGCCGTCCCTTCTGGCGCTGCGGGCCTGGGCCTGGGTGATCTTTGCCAGTGCAGCCCGCCTGTTGGGCCGCTTGGGGGCCACACGGATGTCAGCGCGGGCGCAGGATTATGCACTTGCCCGCCAGGCGCGCCGGGTTCAGAACCCGACGATTACCTGGGACGACGAGTTTGACGCATTGCCGGAAGAGGTGGCCGCGCCCCTCGTCGAGGCTGACCCGCTGGAGACGGCCGATGACGTTGTTGTTGCGGACGACGCGGCAGCACCTGGGGTCGAGCCTGAGGCGGACACACCCGACACGCCGCCTGATGGCGATCGGCCCCTGCGTGCTGCTGAATAGGCGTGGGCAACCGGCAGCTCAGGGTGGAGCTAAGGCATGGGTCATCGCGCCTTTCACATAGCCCATCACCAGCATACCGGCGTTCCGGACCGGGACGCAGAACTGGCAAGCCCAAAACCTGCCGCCTGGCGGTCACTGGCCTGGGACCTCGCCACCTTTGTTCATTGGCGGAACACTGCGCGGTTTCCCTGGCTCAACGCATCCGGCCGCGCAAGGGCCGTGTCTAAGCAAGCTCTGCACAGGCAGATAGGGAGAGCTCTAGGCCGTAGACGTCTGGTGCGCGAGGGATTGCTGACAATGCCAATTAGGAACACGCTGCGCCTTGAT
>JBCCXT010000079.1:0-11931 GCA_039191215.1 Pseudomonadota bacterium | reverse complement strand
GGTCCGCGTAACTCGGTTCTCCCGGACCACGAGTACGACCTGGTGTGCAGCAAGGACACGCACACCAACGGCCACATACAGTGGTTTTATTTTTCTGTCCAGCGACGAGCCGGTGGTCCTCCGCCCGTCCGATCTGGCTGCGGAGCTGGCGCGGCTTGCCTCACGTGGGCAGGGGCTTTGGGTTGCTGCCCGGGCGGACGAAGATTTGGCCTCTTTTCTGCCGGTTCTGGCAGAGATCGTGGCGCGAAAGCGTGAGGCGGCATCCGCCTTGGCCGCTGGTGGCGATCTCTATGACGCGCTGCTTGAGGATTATGAGCCCGGACTGACCGGCGCCGAGGTTGCCTCGATGTTCGATCGCATGCGGCCCCGGTTGGTCAGCCTGCGGGAGCGGATCTTGGGCTCAGAGAAGACACCACCGGCAATTGCGGGAAATTTTGCGCCGGATAGGCAATTGGCGTTTACCCAGAAAGTGGCGAAAACCTTTGGCTATGATCTGAGCCGCGGGCGGATCGATCTAGCAGTGCATCCGTTCAGTTCGGGATCGGGCTCGGATGTGCGGATTACAACGAGGGTGGATGCCAGCGATCCGTTCGGCTGCCTTTATTCGACGATCCACGAGGTTGGCCATGCCGCCTATGAGCAGCATGTCGACCCGGCCTTTCGCCTCACGCGGCTGGGTCAGGGCGTGTCAATGGGTGTGCATGAAAGCCAAAGCCGGATTTATGAGAACCAGTTGGGTCGCAGCCGGGCCTTCACCGGCTGGCTTTTGGGTCAGATGCAGGATGCGTTTGGCCGCATTGAACCGGCCGCGGCGGATGCGTTTTATGCCGCCGTGAATGCGGTCCATTCAGGCTATATCCGGACCGAGGCTGACGAGGTGCATTACAATTTACACATCATGCTGCGCTTCGACCTTGAGCGCGCGTTGATGCAGGGCGCGCTGGAGGTGGGTGATCTGGAGGAAGCGTGGAACACGCGGTTTGCGGCAGATTTTGGCGCAGAGGTGGATCGGCCATCAAAGGGCATGTTGCAAGATGTCCATTGGTCGGCGGGCTTGTTTGGCTATTTCCCGACCTATGCTTTGGGCAATGTCTATGCCGGTTGCCTGCATGCCGCCTTGCGCGGCGCGCGCGCCGAGTTGGATGCGGAACTGGCTGCGGGTGATCTTTCTGGTGCGACGGGTTGGCTTGCGGAGAATGTCCAGCGCCATGGCGCGGCCCTGGCCCCGCGTGAAGTGATAGAGGTGGCAGCGGGCATGGCGGTGAGCGAGGACCCGCTCTTGGGCTATCTCGATGAGAAATTCTCAGCGCTGTACGGTTTGTAGCGCGGCCGGTTTTCTAACACGGACAATAACACGTGCAGGTCGGATGGTAGGCGCGGGCCGTCTCGGGCCACCCTGAAGGGCAGCCGCTCGTCGACCCGCATTGCCATGGGATATTGGCCAAGCTCTGATCAGTCGGACCAGGTGGGCGCGCGTTTTTCGAGGAACGCGTCCAGGCCCTCTGCGGTATCGGCATCAAGCATGTTTTCCACCATCGTCGCGCGCGTCAGCGAATAGGCCCGCGAAACCGGCAGCTCGATCTGGTCGTAAAACGCCCGCTTCCCGATCCGTACCGCTGATCCGAGCTTGCTGGCAATGAGTTCTGCCAAGGCGCGTGTTTCTGCGGCCAAGTCATCGTCTGGTACAACGCGGTTGACCAATCCAAGTGCTTGGGCACGGTCGGCATTGATGAACTCACCGGTGACCAACATCTCAAAAACCTGTTTGCGGGTCATGTTGCGGCTGAGTGCGACCATGGGCGTTGAGCAAAAAAGCCCGATATTGACACCGTTCACCCCAAATCGGGCGGTGTCGGCGGCAACGGCCAGATCGCAGGTGGCGACCAATTGGCACCCGGCGGCGGTCGCCAATCCATGAACCTGCGCGATCACCGGCTGCGGTAGCCGGGGGATAAGTTGCATCATCTGCGAGCAGGCATCAAAAAGCGCGGCAAAACTGGCCGCACCGCCATCCGCGCTTTCGCGCTTTGCTTGCATCTCTTTGATGTCGTGGCCGGCGCAGAATGCCCGACCGGCGCCATTGAGCACCACAACCTTTTGCCTGTCGTCCTGCATCAGCGCAAAAAACTGGCGCCTCAGCGCCGCCATCATGTCGGTTGAGAGCGCGTTAAGGCTGTCTGGCGCGTTCAGTGTCAATCGCGTGACAGGCCCGGTATCTTCCCGGATCAGAATATCTGGCGGCATAGCTCGTTGTTCCTTGCCATATCTTCGCGCTAGATCAGGCTAGAGCGCAATTAAAGGACCAACCATGATCTGTGTCATGGACGAAGCGGCATTGGATCGCTTTTTGCAAGACGAATTTCCGCAGGCGACCGGGGATTACCGCATCGATGGATTGACCGAGGCGGGCATACGCATGGTTTTGCCAGCAGCGCCGCGCCATGTCCGCCCGGGCGGGACAATCGCTGGCCCGGCTATGTTTGGATTGGTGGATGTGTCGATGTACCTGGCGATCCTCGCGCGTATCGGGCCGCAGGCCTTGGCCGTCACCACCAATGCCACGATCGACTTCATGCGCAAACCGGATGCGGCGCGCGATTTGGTCTGCGAGTGCGAGCTTTTGAAACTGGGGCGCGTGTTGGCCGTGGGGTCTTGTCTGCTTTATGGCGCGGGCATTGAGGCACCTGTTGCGCGCGCGAGCCTGACCTATTCTATCCCGCCGAAATCCATGGGGTAAAATGAAACCCCAATTCTAACTATCTGTAATCACACGACTCTCCGTTGATTAGTCGTGTGATTTGATCTTGACGCTTGACGAAATATCGGTGACAACGCGCCATCCCGCAGGGGCAGGCACGCCCCCCACACCCTTCAATGGATGGTGCAAACCATGAAAACCTTTTCTGCCACCCCGGCGGATATCGACAAGCAGTGGATCGTGATCGACGCCGAGGGCGTGGTTCTGGGCCGGCTTGCCTCGATCATCGCGACGCGGCTGCGCGGCAAGCACAAGCCGAGCTTCACGCCGTCGCAAGATATGGGCGACAACGTCATTGTCATCAACGCTGAGAAGGTCCAAGTGACCGGTCGCAAGCGCGATAAGCCGAATTACTGGCATACCGGCTATCCTGGAGGCATCAAGTCGCGCACAACCGGCCAAATTCTTGAAGGTGCCCATCCTGAGCGGGTGGTGATGCAGGCGGTCAAGCGCATGTTGCCGGGCGGCCCGCTGAGCCGCCGCCAGATGACCCACCTGCGTGTCTATGCCGGTACCGAGCATCCGCATGAGGCGCAAAGCCCTGCCGTGCTCGACGTGAAATCCATGAACCCCAAGAATACGCGGAGCGCCTGATCATGGCCGAGACCCTTACATCGCTCGATGAGCTCAAAGGCGCGGTCGCCGATGGCAGCGACACGCCGGCACCGGTAATTGACCTCTCGACCCCTGCGGAGCCGGTTCGTGACGCGCTTGGCCGGTCATATGCAACCGGCAAGCGCAAGGACGCGGTCGCACGGGTCTGGATCAAGCCGGGCTCTGGCAAGGTGACCGTGAACGGCAAAGAGATGTCGGCGTATTTCGCCCGCCCCGTGCTGCAGATGATCCTGCGTCAGCCCTTTAGCGTGGCGGGCGTCGAAGACCAGTTCGACGTGATGGCCACGGTCAAGGGCGGTGGCCTGTCAGGCCAGGCCGGAGCGGTCAAACACGGCATCTCGGTCGCGTTGCAACGGTATGAGCCGGGCCTGCGCGGCGCACTGAAAGTGGCGGGCTTTTTGACCCGTGACAGCCGCGTCGTAGAACGCAAGAAGTTTGGCCGCCGCAAGGCGCGCCGGAGTTTCCAATTCTCCAAGCGCTAAAGACGCTGCCAGGTCACCGACAAAAGCCGCCCGCCGAGGCGGCTTTTTCGTGTCTGGGCACCGCAAAGGGCGCGATCCAGAAGGGGCGCGCGCTGAGGTGCGGCGCTAAGAGCCCTTACGCACAAAGAATCCGGTCGCCTCGCCATCTTCTTCGGTGGCAATAAGCTCGTGCCCGGCTTCGGCACAAAAATGCGGGACATCAACATGGGCTGCCGGATCGGTCGCCCAAAGCCGCGCGATTTGGCCGGGCGCCAGCGGCATCATGCGCTTGCGCAGGCGCAAAACGGGCAGGGGGCACAAAAGCCCGCGGGCATCAATGTCGAGATCGACCTGCATCGCGCCCGACCTAAACCGATGCTCTCAATTTGGCCACGGTTTTGTGACAGCGACGCAGGTGACGTTTCTCGGTTTGGCAGGTAACACCACAATATGTTCGGGATCGATCTGTACGACGCCGCCTTACTGCCAGGCATGATGGTGGCTTTGACCGCAGGGGTGCTGAGCTTTTTGAGCCCCTGCGTGCTGCCAATTGTACCGGCCTACGTGGCCTATATGGGCGGCATAACGCTTGATGACATGGCCGAGGCGCGCGCGGCGCGGATGAAAGCTGTCACAGCGGCCTTGTTTTTTGTGTTGGGCCTGTCGACCGTGTTTTTGTTCCTGGGCTTCACAGCGTCGCTCTTTGGGCAGTTTTTCCTGCAACATCAGATACTTCTGGGCCGGATCGCGGGCGCTGTTGTGGTTGTCTTTGGTCTGCATTTTTTAGGCTTCATTCGCATTCCGATCCTGGACCAGGAAGCCCGCCTTGATGCGGGCGATCGGGGCGGATCGTCGCTTGGCGCCTATGTGCTGGGCCTGGCTTTTGCCTTCGGTTGGACGCCGTGCATAGGGCCGCAATTGTCGGTCATCTTGTCACTTGCCGCGACCGAAGCGAGCGTGGAGCGCGGCACGGTGCTGCTCGGCGTCTACGCGCTTGGCCTGGGCGTGCCGTTCCTGCTGACGGCGGCATTTTTGACCCAAGCACAGGGGCTGATGGTTAAGATCAAGCGTCATATGCGGGTGATTGAACGTGCGATGGGCGTGTTGCTGGTCTGTGTCGGCGTGGCGCTGATGACTGGCGCGTTTTCGGCATTCGCATTCTGGCTGCTTGAGACATTTCCCGCACTTGGATTGATTGGCTGAATTGGCCTTATCCCCTGCGCAGGTTATGCTGGCGTCGCATGGACAGCTCTGTATCGCATCGACGCGTTCTTTTTCTGCCCGGGTTTGACCCGGCACCGGCCCGTGCACATCGCGAACGCTATCGCCGAGAAGGGGCGGCACAGGCTGAAATCTCGGGCTATGAAATCGCAGTTTCTTCTGATCCGGCGCAAAATCCCCATGCCTGGCAGGTGCGTGCAACAATCGACGGGCACGAAACGCAGGCCCAGATCGACGTGTTGGTCTGGTCCGATCTGGTGCGCGCGGCGATGGAAGGTGGGATCAGCGCGCGTTATCTCCAAATGCTGCGCACGGCATGGCGGTACATCGGGTCAGGTGCGATCTGGCGGTTGATGCGGCTGCGCAAGGGCCCGGTCATCGCGGCGCTCTATCCGGTGGCGGCATTGCTTCTCCAGGCCGCGATTGCGGTTATCATCGGGGCCGCTGCCAGTTATCTGGCGTTTTCCGCCTCGGAAAGGGCCATGATCGCGATCGAGGGAGACCGCTCAACCCAAAGCGGTTTTCTGCTGCGGGCTGGATCGGCGGCCTTGCTGGCGCTTTGGGTCACGTGGCGCCTGTTGCGGCTTTTTAAGGACCGGGACGGGTGGTTTTTGGCCCATTATCTGATGCAAGACTACGCCTATACCGCCGCCCGGGATGGGGCCTACCCGCCAGAGCTTTCCGACCGTCTGGCGGGGTTCACGGAAAAGCTGATCGCGGCCAGCGGGGCGGGTGATGAGGTTTTGCTTGTCGGCCATTCCTCGGGCGCCTATCTGGCCGTCACGGTGCTGGCTGATGCGCTTCGGTCGGGCCGTGTGGCTGAGGCGCCGCGGATTGGCCTGTTGACCCTGGGTCAGGTTGTGCCGATGGCAAGTTTTCTGCCGCGTGCCGACCGGCTGCGCGCCGATCTGGCCTACCTTGCGGCGTCTGAGTGCATCACATGGGTCGATGTCACCGCACCTGGTGATGGCTGCGCCTTCGCGTTATGCGACCCGGTTGCGGTCAGCGGCGTCGCGCCCGCGCGCAAGCTTTGGCCGCGGGTGATCTCGGCCGCCTTCAGCCAGACGCTGCAACCTCAGACCTGGGCGCGGCTGCGCTGGCGCTTTTTCCGGCTGCATTTCCAGTATCTTTGCGCTTTTGACCGGCCCGGCGACTATGATTACTTCGCGATCACGGCCGGACCGCAAAGCCTGGGCGATCGGTTTGCAGGCCGCGCCGCCTCGGCCAGCCGGATCGAGGCGCCGGTCAACCGCTACCGCAGTATGGCGGCGTGAAACCCATCCCGCCCAAACCCTTTCGGAAGGCCCGGCGCCTGTCGCCTTTGGCCTATTTGCGGGCCTTTCGCCGTGACCTGCTCTCTGCCCAGCCGGAACGCCTGTTTGCCGCCAAAATGGCCGAATACCGCACGCCGTTTTTCCGGTCTTATCTATTGGGCGAGCCTGAGCTCATCGATCTTGTCCTGCGTGCGCGACCACAGGATTTTCCCAAATCCGACCGGGTCAGCGAAGGGTTGCGCCCGCTCTTGCGGCGCGCGGTCTTTCTGAGCAATGGGGCCGATTGGGCGCGCCAACGGCGCATCATCGATCCGGCGTTTGAGGGCGGGCGCCTGCGCGCGACCTACCCGTCAATGCAGGAAGCGGCCCAAGCCATGATCGCGCGCCTCACCCCAGGCAGGCAGGATGTCGAGCCGATCTTGAGCCATGTCGCGGCGGACGTGATTTTCCGTACGCTTTTCTCCGTCCCGATTGAGGATCGCCTGGCCGCTGAAGTCTTTGCCGCTTTCCGCACCTATCAGCGGCGCCAGCCGATCCTGAATGCCGGTGCGTTTCTGCGCCTAGCTGCCTGGGTGCCGCGCGGCATTGGCCGCCGGGGCAGGCGCGCGGCAACGGCGATCCGGGCTGCGATCACCGCCTTGGTCGAGGCGCGCGCGGCCGAGCTTGCAGCCGGTACCGCGCCTGATGATCTGGCCACCAAGATCATGACCACCGCTGATCCCGCAACCGGAGAGCTCATGGCCACACAAGAGATTGTCGATCAGGTGGCGATTCTCTTTCTTGCCGGTCATGAGACCAGCGCGAGCGCGATGGCTTGGGCGCTTTATCTGCTGTCGCTTGATCCGGATGCACAACGAAGTGCGGCTGCTGAGGCAAAAGAAAATCCCGAATTTTCAGATATTTCCGGGGCGACTTTCATCCGAAATGCCCTGCGCGAGGCGCTGAGGCTCTATCCGCCGGTGCCAATGATGGTGCGCGAGGCGACCCGGGATGAGACGTTTCGCGGACGCCGTGTGGCTGCGGGCTCTCCGCTTGTCATTTCACCCTGGCACACACATCGCAATCCGCGCCTATGGGAGGCCCCGGACAAGTTCGACCCCGATCGTTTTGCCCGGCCCGGCGTGCCGAAATCCGGCTATCTGCCGTTCTCAGCCGGCCCGCGCATTTGTCCGGGCGCAGGATTTGCCATGGTGGAGATGACATTGATCCTGTCGGTGGTGTTGGCGCGTTTCGAGCTGCGGCCCATGCCCGGGCGGGAGCCCGTGCCTGTGGCGCATCTGACGGTGCGCGGCCGTGACGGCATTTGGCTTGAACTTCAGCCGCGCCGTGCAGCGCCCAAAACGTAAACCCGGATCGCCGATGCAAGGCCGCAGGAAAGGCCCCGCGCCTCATCAATCTCGGCCACAAGCGCGTTCACCGACTGGCCCCGTTCAGCGGCGATTGCGACCAACGCGTCCCAAAAGGCATCTTCAAGTGAGACGGAGGTTCGGTGGCCGCGCAGCGTTAGCGAGCGTTTACGCGGGCGCAAATCGGCCCGCTCAGCCACCTTTCTTGTCGTCGCGCTTGTGCCCCTCAATGGCGCGGCGCAGCTTTTCTGCCCGCGCTGCTTCGCTCATACGTTCGGATTTTGTGCGGCCGTGTTTGGCGGCATTGGCATCGGCCTGCGCCTTGGCCTCGGCCCGGGCGCGGGCCTTGCGCACTTTATTGAGATTGATCGGTTCCGACATCCGCGCGTCGTCCCATGCTGGGCCGGGCGCGTCAAGCCGCGCCTACGGCGACGTGATCAAGGAAATGGAGGGTTACGCAGCGGCAACTCTTCCCAAACCTGCGGCACGAACAACGACGCCTGCGTTTTCGGACCGAAGCGTGCGGCCTATGATTAGATCCCGGTCCTTAAGTTGATCTCAGATCACCCTGGCGGCGCGCCGAAATGCGGCCTCGTATCGGCGCAGGGTGGCCATATTGCCAAAAAGCTCCCGCCGGACGGGCAACGTGTGATCACGCGCCTCAGCGATGAGCGCTTTGACATCGATGACGTTGTTCTCAGAGATCAGCCTGAGCACCTCTTCGGCGTTATATTGCAGAAACTCGTTCACCTGCTCGGCGGCGAAAATAATGCTGTCATCGGCGCCTTGCATATCCTCAAAGATCCGCTGGATCGCGGCCTGTGAGTTTGGGTTTTGCAGGTTTTTGCTGATCCAGCCATCCAAATGCGCCTGATAGATCAGCTTGATGCGGCTGCAATGGCCGCGTGCTGTTTCGATATTGACAAGCGCCTTGCCTGCCGAAAGCTCGATGAGCGTTTGCATATCCTCGCGCGCGATGTCCAAGCCCTGGGGATCAATGATCAAGAACCGCACCAGTTCTGCATCCAGCGCGCTGAGCATTTTGTCGATTTCCGCCAGCGCCTCGGCCAATTTTTCGGCCGCTGGTTCGGCATTCGCGCCCAAGGCCGACAGCAATTCGCCAAAGGCCTGGTCAGCCGCGTTCAGCCCCAGAAATGAGGTTGTCAGGCTGAGCGCGGTCTTCAAAAACTTCATCGGGCGGGCCTATTTTGGGCCGATCATATCCTCGGGGCGCACGATCCGGTCAAAGGTTTCTTCATCGACAAACCCAAGCTTGACGGCCTCTTCGCGCAAGGTAGTGCCGTTTTTATGCGCGGTTTTGGCGACCGTGGTGGCGTTATCGTAGCCGATGGTTGGGGCCAGCGCTGTGACAAGCATCAGGCTTTCTTTCATCAGCCGGTCAATGCGATCCTCATTGGCGCGGGTGCCCGCCAGCATGCGTTCGGTGAAACTGTCCGCCGCATCTCCTAAAAGTGTCATCGATTGCAAGAGGTTATAGCTCATCATCGGGTTATAGACGTTTAGCTCAAAATGCCCCTGGCTGCCGGCGAAGCTGATGGCCGCGTCATTGCCCAGGATATGGGCGCAGACCTGCGTCATCGCCTCGGCCTGGGTTGGGTTCACTTTGCCCGGCATGATGGAGCTGCCGGGCTCATTTTCCGGCAAGATCAGCTCACCCAGCCCAGAGCGGGGCCCGGAGCCCAAAAACCGCATGTCATTGGCAATTTTGTAGCATGCCATCGCGGCGGTCTTGATGGCGCCGGACATGAAAACCATCGCGTCATGGGCGGCAAGCGCTTCGAACTTATTGGGCGCGGTGACAAACGGCAGGCTGGTGATGCGCGCCATTTCGGCTGCGACCGTTTCGGCCCAGCCCGGGCTGGTGTTCAGCCCGGTACCCACGGCGGTGCCGCCTTGGGCAAGCTCTTGAATGCCGGGCAGTGCTGCTTTGATCCGCCCGATCCCGTTTTCGACCTGTTTGGCATAGCCCGAGAACTCCTGCCCCAGGGTCAGCGGCGTTGCATCCTGCGTATGGGTGCGGCCGATTTTGATGATGTCTTTGAATTCGGTGGCCTTGGCCTCAAGTGCCGCATGCAGCTTGGCTAGGCCCGGCAACAACACGTCATGGGCAGTTGTGGTAGCCGCGATATGCATGGCCGTGGGGAAGGTATCGTTGGAGCTTTGCCCCATATTGCAATGGTCGTTCGGGTGGACCGGGTCTTTGGAGCCTATTGTGCCGCCCAACATCTCAATGGCGCGGTTGGCGATGACCTCATTGGCGTTCATGTTCGATTGCGTGCCCGAGCCTGTCTGCCACACGACCAGTGGGAAATTGTCGTCAAGCTTGCCGTCGATCACCTCTTGCGCGGCTGCAATGATCGCATCGGCAAGGCGGGCATCGAGTTTGCCGGACGCCTTGTTGGCCTGCGCGCAAGCGCTTTTGATCACACCAAGTGCTCGGATAATGGCGACTGGCTGACGTTCCCAACCGATCGGGAAATTCAGGATCGATCGTTGCGTCTGCGCACCCCAATACTTGTCAGCCGGAACCTCCAAAGGGCCGAAACTGTCGGATTCTGTGCGGGTTGCGGTCATGTCGGGCTCCTCCACGGTCGATCGCCTGCGGGTGTAGCGCGGGCATGCCAGGGGCGCAATCATGGGCGCGCTAACGCCGCCCGGCGCCGCGCCTAAGTCTCCTTATTGGGAAAAGCCGCACGGTCCGGCAGGACCTAATTGCCCTTGCGGAACTTATCGAGGCTCACGATTTCGGCGTCGTGATCGGGTTCGACCTCATCATTATCGGGGCCGTTTGGCTCCGGCGGCGGGGTCGGATTGCCATCGGGGTCGTCGTCATCGGCATCCGCGCGCGTCTCGAACCGCAATCCGAACTCAACCGAGGGATCGACGAAGGTGAGGATTGCATCAAACGGGATGCGCAAAGGCTCTGGCCGGTCCCCGAAATTGAGCGTCACGTCAAAGCCGGAATCGTCCACCGCCAGATTGTCATACCAATGCTGGATAACGATGGTCATCTCTTCAGGGTAGCGGTCGATCAGCCAATTGGCCAAGTCGACACCCTCGGCTTGGGTGTCGAAGGTGATGAAAAAGTGATGCTCACCGGGCAGACCGTCACGCGCCACATCGCCCAACACACGCCTTATCAGCCCCCGCATCGCCTGATGCATCAGGCGCCCATAGGCAATCGTTTCGGGCGAGAAATCGGTCATGCGGGCCGAGGTCCTGGCAGTATCCTCAGCCCCGAGCATAGAAGATTCGATCCGGATTGAAACCGAAGATCAGATGTTGGCGATCAACAACCACGATGCAATTGCCGCTTCACAGGCAAAAAACGTCCAGCTTTGCCGCGTGCCCGCATTATCGCGCAGAATGGACGTGACGCGACCGACCGCCGCACCCCCGTAAGCGGTGCCCATCAAGATCCAGGCAAGCGGCTCATTAAGGATCAGCGCGCCGATGCCAAGGCCAACAAAAAGACAGCCCGAGACGGCCGATACCTCGGTATAGGCCATATTCGTGGGACCTGAGCGCATATCAAGCTGCGCCATGGTCCAGCGCGGTGCGATCCAGCCGCACATGCCCAATCCGATCGACAAGATCGCGATGAAGCCGTTGATGACGTCTATGGCAGTGAAACTTGCCAACATTAGAGACTACTCCAAAAACCGGTCGTTTAGATCGTGTACGCAGGTCAATAGCCTGTGGATCACTTCACGTGAAAGTTTTTTATTGAAAGAAAGATGCAGGCTTCTGTTGCCAGGTGCCTGCGAACCCCGCCTTACGCGGCTAGGCGCAAGGGCTTAAATTTCGATCTTTCGCACCGCTTAAGCGGCGAGAGCGACCGGAGCACGATTGTCGTTGGCAATTATGCTTTTCGGACCGGTAACGGTGGTACCTCACCGAGACAAAGCCACGCCTTTACACGTTCGTCGATCCTATTTCGGCCCCCTGGTCCCCCAACGAAGGAGCTTGGTGAAGCCGCCGGGTACCGCCCCCGGGTCCGATCCGCTTATTACACGCGCGTTTATGTCCATAGTTGCCGAAGCAACGGCACAGAGATACGCGCATTGATCCTGTTTTTCAAGCGTGGCCGCGGCCCCGAACCCGTCCTAATGGAGGCCGATTGAACCCAAAATCGCGATGCCGCGACGCACTGGCAGACAGCAACAGCCAGAGCAAGGATGCGGCAGATGACGACGAAATACGGAACAAATGGCAGCGATTTGCTGACCGGGACG
>JBCCXT010000078.1:0-11945 GCA_039191215.1 Pseudomonadota bacterium | reverse complement strand
TGCTGACATCTCCACCCGACGCCACCGGATCGAGCGGTTCTTTGGCCGCTTGAAAGCGTCCTTCCGACGCATCGCACCCCGCTACGAGAAAACCGCATGCAACTTCACGGCGATGATCCAACCGGCATCCATCCAACCCTGGATCCTGCCCCATCAGTCCGCGGCCTAATTGGCCAGCTCGGCCAGAACCGCTTCGGCGGCAATGCGCGGCGAGGCGGCGGCGTGGATCGGCCGCCCGATCACAACGTGATCGGCGCCTGCCGCGATCGCATCAGCCGGGGTCATGACGCGTTTCTGGTCGCCCGCATCGCTGCCTGCGGGGCGCACGCCAGGCGTCACGATCAGGCGGCCTTCCGCCTCCGGCAGCGCGCGGATCGCGCGTGCTTCGAGCGGTGAAGCAATGACGCCGTCAGCACCGGCGTCAAAGGCAAGTGCCGCGCGGGTTGTGACAATCTCACCCATGTCGCCCGCGCGGATTTGCGCCGCGTCAAGATCGGCCCGGTCAAGCGAAGTCAGCACCGTCACTGCAAGGATCTTCAGGTCGCTGGCAGAGGCACCTTCTTTGGCCGCGCGCACGACGTACGGATCGCCGTGAACGGTCAGGAAATCGAGATCGAATTGTGCCAATCCGCGCACAGCGGCTTCGATGGTAGCGCCGATATCAAAAAGCTTCATATCAAGGAATATACGTTTGCCGTGGTCACCTTTTAGCTCATTGGCCAAAGCGAGGCCGCCGCCGGTCAGCATCCCCAGCCCGATTTTGTAAAAACTCACCGTGTCGCCGAGCAGCTCGGCAACGCGTAGGCCGGTGAGCGCGTCGGCGACATCAAGGGCGACGATCAAACGGTCATCATTCATGGCGGTTTCCCCTTTGCTTGGTGCTGGGATAGCATCGCCGAGCCTGGGTGCAAGAAGAACGCCAGGCGAGCGGAGGATTTTGGCCTTAGAAGTGACGGATGCAAGCGTAGAGATTGCGGCATTTGAGGCCTTTGACGGGCGGCGCGTTGCACCGCTGCGCGCGCTTGTTGCGGGCAATCCCGACACGCGGCGCGTCTTGGATCATGTGCCAGGCGACCATGAAATTGCGGCCAGCTGGGTGATGAAGGCGCTCGCCGAAGCCGGCCGGCTCAGCACCGCCGACCTGGCCGGATTTCTGGCCCGCTTGCCGTTCCTCTCAGAGCCCGACGCGGTGCTGCACCTGCTGCAAAGCGCGCAATACGCCCCGCAACCCGTGGCCCGCGCGATGCGCGACGATCTGGTGGCACTTTACCGCCACCCGCGCGGTCTGGTCCGGGTTTGGGCATTTGATGCCTATGTACGAGGCGCCGATCTGCCCGCCGAACGCGCCGATTTGGCCGAACGCATTAAGGCCGGGACGGGTAACCGATATGCCGCAATGCGCGCCCGAGCCCGCGCCCTGGCAGCGCAATTCGACGTTGAGATTTAGCCGCGACGCGCGTGCCAAGGCCTTGGCATACGCGGCGTTCATACCCATCTGCTTTGTTGAGGCTTGGGCCTTTGGTTTTGCCGTGCCGCTGATGCGGGCGGGCCACGATCCCCAGGCGCTTGGAAGAGGAGACCGATATGAACTTTGAGAAGTTCACCGACCGCGCCCGCGGTTTCGTGCAGGCGGCCCAGGGCCTGGCCGGCCGCCTAGATCACCAAAAACTTGCCCCCGAACACTTGTTGCAGGCGCTGATGGAGGATGATCAGGGTTTCGCGCCTAATCTGATCACGCGCGCGGGCGGCGATCCCGGCCGCGTCGCCGATGCACTTGAGACCAGCCTTGGCAAATTGCCGCAAGTTACCGGCGATGGTGGGCAAATCTATCTCGACCCGCAAACCGCAAAAGTACTGGGTGAGGCCGAAAAGCTGGCCCAAAAGGCGGGTGACAGTTTTGTCCCCGTTGAGCGCATTGTTACCGCTCTTGCGATGGTCAAAGGCCCGGCCCGCGATGCGCTGGAAGCCGGTGGCGTGAATGCGCAAAGCCTCAACGGGGCGATCGAAGACATCCGAAAAGGCCGCACGGCCGATAGTGCAACGGCCGAAGACGGTTATGAAGCGCTGAAAAAATACGCCCGCGACCTGACCGAGGCCGCGCGTGACGGCAAGATCGATCCCATTATCGGCCGCGACGAAGAGATCCGCCGCGCCATGCAGGTGCTCAGCCGCCGGACCAAGAACAACCCCGTTCTGATCGGTGAGCCGGGGACCGGCAAGACGGCTATTGCCGAAGGCCTGGCGCTGCGTATCGTCAATGGTGATGTGCCTGAGAGCCTGGCCAACAAAACACTGATGGCGCTGGATATGGGCGCGTTGATTGCGGGGGCGAAGTATCGTGGCGAGTTTGAAGAGCGCCTAAAATCGGTCCTGAATGAGATCAGCGCGGCCGCCGGAGAGATCATCCTTTTCATCGATGAGATGCACACGCTTGTCGGGGCGGGCAAAACCGACGGCGCGATGGATGCGGCCAATCTTATCAAACCAGCGCTTGCCCGGGGTGAGCTGCATTGCGTGGGTGCCACAACGCTCGACGAGTATCGCAAATACGTTGAGAAGGACGCGGCCCTGGCCCGCCGGTTTCAGCCTTTGCTGGTCGACGAGCCCACCGTTGAGGACACGGTCAGCATTCTGCGCGGCATCAAGGAGAAGTACGAGCTGCACCATGGCGTGCGCATCGGTGACGCCGCACTGGTGGCCGCCGCGACGCTGTCAAACCGCTATATCACCGACCGGTTCCTACCCGACAAAGCCATCGATCTGGTCGATGAGGCCGCCAGCCGATTGCGGATGGAGGTCGACAGCAAGCCCGAAGAGCTTGACGCGCTTGACCGCGAGATCCTGCAAAAGCAGATCGAGGCTGAGGCGCTGAAAAAGGAAGAAGACGCTGCCTCCCGCGACCGGTTGGAGCGGCTGGAAAAGGAACTGTCTGAATTGCAGGAGCGCTCGGCCGAGATGACCGCGCAATGGCAATCGGAGCGCGACAAGCTCGAAGGCGCGCGGGTACTGAAGGAAAAGCTCGACCAGGCGCGCGCTGAACTGGATCAGGCCAAGCGTACCGGTGATCTGGCCCGGGCCGGGGAGCTCAGCTACGGTCTGATCCCGGGGCTCGAAAAAGAGCTGTCGGCGGCGGAGGATAGCGATGACGAGGTGATGGTCGAAGAGGCTGTCGGCCCCGAACAGATTGCCAGCGTTGTGGAGCGTTGGACCGGCGTGCCAGTGTCGAAGATGCTGGAGGGCGAGCGCGAGAAGCTTCTGCGCATGGAAGCTGAGATCGGAAAGCGCGTGATCGGCCAGAACGTGGCCGTGACGGCTGTATCCAACGCGGTAAGGCGTGCGCGGGCGGGTCTGAATGATGAAAACCGCCCCTTGGGCTCGTTTTTGATGCTGGGACCCACCGGCGTTGGCAAAACCGAGCTGACCAAGGCGTTGGCGGAGTTTCTCTTCGACGACGACCAGGCCATGGTCCGGATCGACATGTCCGAGTTCATGGAAAAGCATGCGGTCAGCCGGATGATCGGCGCACCACCGGGCTACGTTGGCTACGACGAAGGCGGCGTGCTGACCGAAGCCGTGCGGCGGCGGCCCTACCAGGTTGTGCTGTTTGACGAGGTCGAAAAGGCGCACCCGGATGTGTTCAACGTGCTTTTGCAAGTGCTTGATGACGGGCAATTGACCGACGGCCAAGGCCGCACGGTTGATTTCAAACAGACTCTGATTGTGTTGACGTCCAATCTGGGCGCCCATGCGCTGAGCCAGTTGCCCGATGGGGCGGATGCATCGGCGGCCAAGCGTGACGTGATGGATGCGGTGCGGGCCCATTTCCGACCGGAATTTCTCAACCGGTTGGATGAGACGATCATCTTCGACCGGCTGAGCCGGGCGGATATGGACGGGATCGTGGAGATCCAGTTGGCGCGTCTGGGCAAACGGCTTTCGGGTCGTCAAATTACGCTTGATCTGGATGGCGCCGCCCGCAGTTGGCTGGCCGATGAGGGCTATGACCCGGTCTTTGGCGCGCGACCGCTCAAACGGGTGATCCAGCGCAGTCTGCAGGACCCGTTGGCCGAGATGATCCTGGCTGGTGATCTGAAAGACGGCGATGCGGTGCCGGTCAGTGCGGGTGTAGATGGGCTTTTGGTCGGCGACCGGGTCTCGGGCTCTCGCCGCGAGCCGCCGGTTGAGGCGGTGGTGCATTAGCGGTCCCGCCCGATGTTTGCGACCTCTCAATCGGAGCCTTTGGCACTCACCGAGGCGGATTTTGCCAAGCTGATTAAGCTTTGCGACGGCGTGGCGGCGGAACGGGCGATAAAATAAGATGTCGATGAGACCCCGATCAAGGGTATCGTCGCACACCGCGCTTATTGGATCGATCTGGTCTTGGATCGGTATGACGACGGTCTGGCTGGGACAGAGGTTCACTTTCCGGCCAAGGGCTACAAGTGGAATGGCCTCAAGCGCTATAACGCTGATCTGAGGGCGCGGCAGGCGGGGTTGATTTGGCCGGCAGCTCGCGCGGTGCTGCGTGCGGCCCATAGCCGGTGCAGGCCTTCATTGCCGAACGCGATGACACATCACTTTACCACGGCCCGATGAAAGGCGCGAGAACTGCCTGGGCGCCGGGCGGGTGGGCGGAAGCGGCGGGGCCAGCCAGTACCGATCTGCCGCGACGTATATCCGCGCATGGCAACGCGTTTGGCTGACAGGGGCGCCTCTTGTGGGGGTGATCGGCGCCCCTGCCTGGGCAGGCTCTAGCTTGCCGGGATCAAGCCGATCTCTTGCGCGGCGGCCAGTTCATCGCTGTCGATCATGCCGTCCTGATTTAGGTCGGCGGCGGTGAAGATCTCCTCCGTCATATCCGGCATCGCAACGACCGCTTCGTCAAAGGTGATCATGCCGTCGGCATTTGTGTCGACCTCTTCGAGGGTCACCGCAATGGCGGCCGTGACACCGAAGGCGGCGACCGTTCCGAGGATCAGCAGCCTTTTATTCATTGCTCATACTCCCTATTGGGTTTGCGATTGGCCGCAGATCATCTGCAGCCAAGCCTTAGGGTGGGGAATGTCGTGCCGTATTCAAAGGGAGGGCTGAGCTCGTTTGGGGCAAGCGGCTTAGCGCCGCTGAAATAGATGCGCCACCACAGCAAGAGATGGCCGAGTAAATTCAGGATGACTTAAAGAGCGAGAATTGGCCGGGCTGTAAGCGGTTGCTGAGCAGCGCCTGGCCGGTGGCAGGGCGCGCAGCAACGCACCCTGCCTGACCGCTAGATCAGCGCATCGCCCGGATCGGCGAAGATGAAATCGTCCGCGTCTATGTCGTGACGGTTGGTGCCGATCAGCACAAGCTTGTCGTCACCGATCTTGAGTGCCGTCCGGTGCGCATTACCGGTGATCGCGTGCTCGATCTCAGAAAACGCCGTGATACCGAAGCCCGAGACATCGATCTTGTCCTGATGGTCGCGGAAGTCGGCGATGCGGTCGACATCGTTGCCCTGTTTGAAGATGAACGTGTCCTTGCCGCGCCCGCCAAAGATCAGATCGCGACCGGCGCCGCCATCGACCGTGTCATTGCCACGGCCGGCAAAGATCTTGTCGTTGCCATGCTCGCCCAAGACCAGATCATCGCCGCGCCCGGCAAAAATCACATCGCGCCCACCGCCGCCGATGCCGACATCGTCGCCGCGGCCAAGCCGGATGATGTCGTTGCCACCGTTGCCGTCGACAAAGTCATTGCCGCGCCCGGTCGAGATGAAATCCCTGCGCTCTCCGCCGATCTCCAGATCGGTGCCCGGCATGCGGAGGACGGCCGATGTCTCGATCGGCTGCAAAACGCCGTCGATCACGTGCACAATGCCGTTGCTGGCCGGGATATCGGTGGCAATCAGGCCTGGGTTCGGCAGGCCAGGATCGGCATCGACCAATTGCAGGCCATCAACATCAAGCGTCCCGCCCTGCAACGTCGCTATTGGGTCGCCCGACAGGATTTGGCTGGCCTGCAACGAACTGGGCGAGACGTGAAAGGTGAGGATCTCGGTGAGAAGCGGGATCGGGTCGCCTTTGCCCAAAAGCGTTAAGGCATCGACGATATAGCCAAACGCGGCACCTTCATCTTCGCCATGAAAGCCAAGCGTTTGTGCCAGACCGACAAAAGCCGCGTCATTGGGTGCAAATACGGTGAAGTCCGCAGTCTCACTGTCCAACGCACCGGCGAGATCGGCGGCTTGCACGGCGTTAAGCAGTAAATCGAAATCACCACCATTGCTGTCAAACGCCCCGCCACTGGCCGAAACGATGCCGGTGATTGTCGGTGCGTCATTGCCAGGCAAATCGACCGGAAGTAGCACTTTGTCGACCACCTGGATGATGCCGTTTGAAGCGGCTAGATCAGGCATCACGACAGATGGATTAATCAGGTCGGGCTCCAGATCGTTCAGGACGGGACCTTCGGGCGTGATCGTGGCGCCGGCCAGTTCCGTGATGACGGTGCCCTGAGCGTTGATCTCCTCCAACGTCTTTTGACCGGGCGAGACATGGTAGAGGATCACGTCGCGCAGCAATTCAGGGCCGAGACCTACCAAAAAGCTGGTCACGGCAGCTTCGTCCGTGGGCTCACCGGCAAAGCCCAATTTGCTTGCCAAATCGCCGAAAGCCGCGTCGGTGGGCGCAAACACGGTAAGATCTGCGGCTGGATCGGACAGTGTCGCGCCCAGGTCTGTGCCCGGCAGCGACGCGTCTACAAAGCCTATTGCGTCGGTCAGGATGTTGAAATCACTACTTGCGGCCGCAATATTTGCAATGGTTGGCATGGCGTGTCTCCTTTCAGACTTAAGTGCCAATCAGTGACCCGCGCGGCTGCACCCGTGCGGGTCACGTCATTATCAGCTCATGCAGCGATCAGGGCAGCAGCACCTGGTCGATCACGTGGATGACCCCGTTGGAGGCCATGATGTCCGCGGTCGTGACCGTCGCTTGGTTCACGCGCACGCCATGGGTGCCGTCGATATGAACGGTTGCGCCGTTCACCGTGGCCACGTTCAGGCGCTGACCAACCAACTGGTCAGACGTGACCGCGCCCGGCACAACATGGTAGGTCAGGATAGCGACAAGCTGGTCGCGGTTTTCCGGCAAAAGCAGGCTGTCGACCGTGCCCGGGGGTAGGGCCGCGAAGGCGTCATTTGTCGGCGCAAAGACGGTGAACGGCCCCGGACCGGATAGCGTGTCGACCAGGCCTGCCGCATCAACGGCTGCAACAAGGGTCGAAAAGCTGTCATTGGAAGCTGCAACCTCGACGATGTTGGGCTCTCCGCCCATCGGCTGGCAGGCAGCGACGGCAGTGGCAAGGCCAATGGCTGCCACGGCTTTCAGGGCAAAACGACGGTTCATGGATTATCCTCCTTCTTATGAACACGAAAAATGCCCCGGCGCGCAGAATGCGGGCCGGGGCGATGGGGTAGCTGCCGCTTAGCTTTGCGGCAGGATCACAGAGTCGATCACGTGGATGACGCCGTTGGTTGCTTCGATATCGGCGGCAATCACGGTTGCGTCATTGACCATCACGCCATCATCAAGATCGATCATGATGTCACCGCCTTGCACGGTGGTGGCGGTCATATCGTCCGACAGATCTGTCGACATCACGGCACCCGGCACAACGTGATAGGTCAGGATGGCGACAAGCTGGTCGCGGTTTTCCGGCAAAAGCAGGCTTTCGACAGTGCCTTCGGGCAGCGCCGCGAAGGCCTCGTCCGTCGGCGCGAACACCGTCAACGGCCCGTCGCCTTTCAGCGTGTCGACCAGGCCTGCCGCATCGGCTGCGGCTAAGAGCGTGCTGAAATCGCCCGCAGCAGCGGCGGTATCGACGATATCCATCGTGCCGCTATCGGCCTGTGCGGCAGAGCTCAGCAAAGCGGTCGTTGTCAGAGCAAGAAAGATGCGTGTCATAAAGGTCTCCCTTAAGATTGTTATGCGGGGTCTGGTCCGCAAGCGCCGATCTGGGCCAGCCAGTCTGAGTGACAAGTCCGCGAAATTTTGCCAGTGTGATTTGACTACCGGGGCCGCGCCGCTAAGCGTCGCGCCGATCGGCGATCCAATAAAACTAACGTGATCGGCTGTTATTGGCAGTGATGCCAGGCCCGTGTTTGCGGCGCGATATGCGGCCTTGGCGGGTCCGGGCTTCCTTGCCGCCAGCGCAGGCTTGGCCCAATGTTAGCCCTGGGATCAACCGAAGGGGCAGGCCCATGTCGATGGAAGCGGTGTCTTGGTATCTGGAGGCGATGGCTATCGCTTTTTGGCTGGTGATCGGGGCGATTGTCCTGGCCGCTTTTGTCATTGCCATTCTTGACCGGCTTCAGACGGCGGATGCAATAAGGCGCAACTACCCCGTTCTGGGCCGGTTCCGTGGCCTGTTTTCGTCCTTGGGCGAGTTCTTTCGGCAATACTTCTTTGCCATGGACCGGGAGGAATTGCCCTTCAACCGGGCACAACGCGAATGGGTCACGCATGCCGCCTCTGGCAAGTCCAACACAATCGCGTTCGGCTCGACCCGCAACATCGCGGTGCCGGGCACGCCGATCTTCACACCGGCAGCCTTTCCGCCGCTTGATGACCAATTTGCCGCATCAGAGGTGCGCGTGATCGGGCCGCAATGCCCGCATCCCTTCGCCGCGCCGTCTTTCTTCAACCTATCGGGGATGAGCTATGGCGCGATCTCAAAGCCGGCAATCCGGGCGCTCAGCCGCGGCGCCAAGCGGGCCGGATTTTGGATGAATACCGGAGAGGGCGGCCTGAGCCCGTATCATTTGGAGGGCGGCTGCGATCTGGTGTTCCAGATCGGGACGGCGAAATATGGTGTGCGCGACCAAGAAGGCCGGCTTGATGACGCCAAGCTGGCCGCCATAGCTGCCCATGACCAGGTCCGGATGTTTGAGCTCAAGCTTGCCCAGGGTGCCAAGCCGGGAAAGGGCGGCATTCTTCCGGCCGAAAAGATCACCGCCGAGATCGCCGAGATACGCGGCATCCGAGAGGGCCAGGACAGCCTGTCGCCGAACCGCCACCGCGAGGTATCCAATGATGCGGAGTTGTTAGATCTGGTCGACCATATCCGCGCGGTCACCGGCAAGCCGGTCGGCCTGAAGCTGGTGATGGGCCAGGCGGGCCGCTTTGAAGCGCTTTTTGCTGAGATCAATGCTCGGGGTGTGCCATCGGCGCCGGATTTTATCACACTTGACGGTGGCGAAGGCGGCACCGGCGCAAGCCCGATGCCGCTGATGGATCTGGTTGGTGTCTCAATCCGCGAGGCGCTGCCGATCCTGGTTGACCTGCGCGACGCGGCGGGGCTGCGCGACCGCATCCGAATTGTGGCCAGCGGCAAGCTGGTCAATCCTGGAGATGTCGCCTGGGCGCTGGCGGCGGGCGCTGATTTTGTCACCTCCGCGCGCGGCTTCATGTTCGCACTTGGCTGTATCCAGGCGCTCAAATGCAACCGAAATACCTGCCCGACCGGTATCACCACCCATGACCCGCGATTTCAGGCCGGGTTGGTTGTCACCGATAAAGACAAGCGCGTCGCAGCTTATGCCAAAGCGTTGGTCAAAGAGGTTGAGACGATTGCACACTCGGTCGGTGTGTCTGAGCCGCGCAAGCTGACGCGCGATCATGTCCGCCTGGTCGGGCCGGATGGCGCGTCAAGGCCGATGTCTGACATGTTTCCAACGCAGACGTGAAAACCCGTTGTTTGCTTGTACTCCTATATACCGGCTAAGCCTGCCCCTTAGGGACGAACGGAGACTTCAATGGCCTATCGCTATCGATCACCGCTGAGCGCCGCGGATGTGACGCCGGAACATATCTACTTTAATCGCCGCCATCTGTTGGCGGGCGGGACGGCCATGTTGGGTGCCGGGCTAATCGCTGGCGGTGCGGAGGCGCAGCCGCTGCAATCCAATACGTGGGAAGAGATCACGACCTACAACAACTTTTACGAATTCGGCACCGGCAAGGGCGACCCTGCGCGCAATGCCCATATGCTCACGACCGAGCCCTGGTCGATTGAGATCGACGGCATGGTCGACAATCCCGGCACCTATGACTTTGCCGACATCATGTCCGAGATGACGGTTGAAGAACGCATCTACCGTCTGCGTTGCGTCGAAGCCTGGTCGATGGTTGTGCCCTGGAACGGGTTTGAACTTGCCGATCTGCTGAACCTGGCCGGAGTGCAGGAGGGCGCGCGATATGTGGCGTTCCAGACCGCAATGCGCCCCGATGAGATGCCAGGCCTGCGCTCCCCGGTGCTCGAGTGGCCCTATGTCGAAGGGCTGCGGCTTGATGAGGCGATGCATCCGCTGACGCTGATGGCCACCGGTATCTATGGTCGGACGATCCCAAACCAAAACGGCGCGCCGATCCGTTTGGTGGTGCCGTGGAAATACGGCTACAAATCGATCAAGTCGATCGTCCGCATCACCTTGCAAGAGGATCAACCGCCGACATCGTGGAACCGCTACAGCGCACGCGAATACGGCTTCTATTCCAATGTGAATCCCAATGTGGACCATCCACGCTGGAGCCAAGCGACCGAGCGGCTGATCGGCGGCGGTTTGTTTGCAAGTCGCATCGATACATTGATGTTCAATGGGTACGAGACTGAGGTGGCGCATCTCTATGAGGGCATGGACCTTGTCGAGAACCATTGAGGCGCAAATGGGATTTGTCGATGGGTTCAACGCCTTATGCAGGCGGGTGCCAAATTGGCTTTTGTATCTCAGTGCTGCGGCCTATGCTGGCTGGCTGTTCTTTCTGGCCGTCACAGGTGCCTGGATCGAACCTGTCGAGGTGCTCGAACACCGCTATGGGAAATTCGCGCTTCAAATGATCCTGCTGGGCCTTGCCGTGACGCCGTTGCGACAGCGGTTCGGGCTGAACATGATGAAACACCGGCGCGCAATCGGTGTGATCGCATTCTTCTTTGTTCTGGCGCATCTATTGGTTTGGGCGGTTTTAGACGTGCAAACGGCCTCGGCCGTGATTGCTGACATCGTCAAACGGCCTTACGTGACAATTGGAATGGCTGCGTTTTTGCTTTTATTGCCGTTGGGGCTAACCTCAAACGATTTTTCGGTGCGCAAAATGGGCGCTTTGGCTTGGCGCAAACTGCACAAGCTGGTCTACCCGGCTGCCGTTTTGGGTGCGCTGCATTATGTCTGGCTGGCCAAGGGCTTTCAGATCGAGCCCTTGCTTTACCTTGCCGCAACCCTGGCGCTTTTGGCGATGCGATATATGCCGGTGAAGCGTCGCGCCTAGCGATCTTGCCCGCTCCAGGTTTGCCGATCCTTCGTATTCCCATGTTTTACAGGTGATTTGGGCAGCAGAACGCGGCATTGCCGTGATTCCAGAATGCCTGAAAGTCGTAAAACTCCGGGTGAGTCCGCTGCTTTGGAACGCTTTGAGGTAAATCCCTACCTCTGCGGGCCAGGGGAATGCCCCCTGTGGACAAGGTTTTTTGTGTTTTACATATTTTAAGTATCTGGAAAGCAACGGTAAACCATGGAGGTGCTGAAAAATGTGGAGTTTCGCGAAAAAAGCCCTTGCAGGCTCCGGCCTGTCTACGTAAATAGCCCCTCACCGGCGGCGCTGAGGCGCTAACGGGACGCCAAACGGGTCAAACGCCATTGCGGCCGATGATGCGGGAGGCAAACAAAAACAGTGATTGATGAGGCGGGCCGCGCTTAAGATAAATAGCGCAGTCGGCTGATTTTGTCTCTGTCGCTCTTTGAAATTGCCGGTATCTGAAGAGATATGCGGGCGGTTTGGTCCAAATCGATGGATCAGGCTTCTGTATATCGACGTTGTAGGGTTTTCCCGATGATCAACGGTCAGCTTCACTGTTTGTATGGCTTTCGGTTTCTGATGAAACCCGAAGCACATCAAACAGATGACTCTTTGATG
>JBCCXT010000077.1:0-12281 GCA_039191215.1 Pseudomonadota bacterium | reverse complement strand
TCCACCCGACGCCACCGGATCGAGCGGTTCTTTGGCCGCTTGAAAGCGTCCTTCCGACGCATCGCACCCCGCTACGAGAAAACCGCATGCAACTTCACGGCGATGATCCAACCGGCATCCATCCAACTCTGGATCCTGCCCCATCAGTCCGCGGCTTAGTCAACGCCCAGCAACGCTGCCGCTGTGCGCCCCAGCAAGCTATACCGTTTAGCGTCAAGCTTCCCGCCTTTCATCAAACTCAGATGAATGTCCTTAATATGTTCGGCCAGTTCCTCAGGCGGTGTTTGCGGTGCGATCCCGCGATTGTCCGCAACCGATTGGAAATAACTGGCAAGCAGTACCGACAGCGCCGCTTCGCTCTGCTTAACGATGTCGGAGGCTGCCTCCTGTCCGACGCCCATCAGCTCAACGCCATGGGGTGAGTTAAGAACGCGGTCGATCGTGCCGTCATCTTTGGCCCTAAGCGCAGCACTCAGCGTCTCGGCAACAGGCGCGCTTGCATCCAGTGTGGCCTGAAGGCGCGTTTGGCCTTGTTCGTAAAGCCCCAGTGTAAGCGATCGGAAGATATCTCGCTTGTTGCGGAAATGCAGATAGAGGGCGGCCCGAGAGATGCCCGCCGCCTGGGCGATATCCTCCATTGAGGTGCGCTTGAAGCCGTACAGCAAAAACACATCAAGCGCTGCCTTGCGGATCTGGCCAAGTTTGTCCCCTGAGATATCTTGAGGTATTGACACTTTTCGTCCATATTGTCAGAAAGCAGCTGCTGACATTATTTGCCTAAACTGTCAAATCCCGTATTGCAAGGAGCTCCCATGCCAAACGCACAAGTTCTCGTCACCGGTGCGACCGGTTTTATCGGCCAGCATGTCATCGTGCAGCTTCTGGAAAAGGGCTACACCGTGCGTGGCACGCTGCGCTCGCTTGCTAAAGCCGATGGCGTGCGCGCGGCGATCGCTGCGCAAGCCGATGCCAGCGGCTTGGAACTGGTCGCTCTTGATCTGACCTCCGATGACGGATGGCAGGATGCCATGGCAGGTGTGCAATTTGTCCAACATGTCGCCTCACCCTTCCCGCTTGCGCAACCGAAGGACCCAAATGAACTGATCGTGCCGGCTCGGGACGGTGCCTTGCGCGCGCTGCGATTTGCCAAAGCGGCTGGCGTGTCGCGCGTGGTGCTGACCTCGTCGATGGCGGCTATCGGCTACGGGCTTGGCGATAACCGGCCTAAACTGCTCGACGAAACGATTTGGGCGCCGACCGAAATGGTCGACGACCACACCGCGTATTCACTTTCAAAGACCATCGCGGAGAAATCGGCCTGGGACTTTATCGATGCCGAAGGCGGGCTGGAATTGGCCGTCGTTAACCCGGTTCTTGTGCTCGGCCCAATGGTCGGCCGCGACACGTCCAGCTCTCTTGAGGTGATCCAGCAATTGATGACCGGTCTGATCCCGGCGTATCCTGATTTTGGTTTTGGCGTTGTCGATGTCCGCGATATCGCCGAGCTACATCTGCTGGCGATGGAAAGCCCCGAGGCTGCGGGCGAGCGGTTCCTGGGCACGTCGGACTTCATGCATGTGCGCGAAATCGGCGAGGCGATCCGCGCCGCATTCCCCAACAATTCCGCGAAGGTTCCCACGCGTGATATGCCCAGCTGGCTTTTGCGCATCCTTGGCCGCTTCATGCCGTCAGTGCGCCCGATCATCCCCGAACTTGGCCGCCGCCGTGAAGGCACCAGCGCCAAGGCACAAGCGATGCTTGGCTGGGCGCCTCGGTCGGGCAAAGATGCGGTCGTGGCAGCTGCGGGCGACCTTATCGAAAAGGGCTTTGTGTAGCCCGCGCACCGCCGACACTTAGGCTTACGCGACATTGTCCAGACCGCGGCCCTTCAAAAGCGCCTCAACACCCGGCATCCGGCCGCGGAACGCGCGATAAAGCACGTCGGCTTCGGCCGATCCGCCCGCAGACAGGATGTACTGCTCCAGCTTTGCGGCAGTGTCGGGATCAAAGGCGCTGCCTGCCTCTTCGAAAGCTTCGAACGCGTCGGCGTCCATCACTTCGGACCACATATAGCTGTAGTAACCGGACGAATATCCATCACCGGCAAAGACATGGGCAAAATGCGGCGTCGCGTGGCGCATTGTGATGGCCGCAGGCATGCCGATCCGCGCCAGGCTTTCCGCCTGGGCGGCCATCGGATCGGCCGGGGCAGGCCCATCGTGGAAATCCAGATCAACCAAGGCTGAGGCGACATATTCAACCGTTTGAAAGCCCATGTCGAAATCGCGCGCGGCAAGAAGACGGTCGAGCAGCGCCTTGGGCATTGTGGCCCCGGTTTCGGCGTGACGGGCGTGTTTTTCGAGGACCTCAGGCACTTCCAACCAATGCTCATAAAGCTGGCTTGGTAATTCGACGAAGTCGCGCGCCACCGATGTGCCCGACATTGAGCCGTAGCGCACATCCGACAGCATCTGGTGCAGCGCATGGCCAAATTCGTGAAAGAGCGTGCGGGCATCGTCATAGCTTAGCAAAGCCGGCGCGCCTTTGGCAAAATTGCACACATTGACGACAACCGGGCGGACCTCTCCATCCAGGCTGCGCTGGCTGCGAAAAGTGGAGCACCAGGCGCCTGACCGCTTGGAGCCGCGGGCGAAGTAATCCCCGATGAAGACTGCAAGATGCGTGCCGTCGCGCGTGACCTCCCAGGCGCGGGCATCACCGTGGTAAAGTGGCACGTCGAGCGCATGAAAGCTTAAGCCGAACAGCCGATGCGCGCAGTCAAACGCGGCCTCGATCATGGCATCGAGCTGAAAATACGGCTTCAGCTCCGCCTCATCGAGGTCATGCTCTGCCAAGCGCCGCTTTTCCGCATAATAGCGCCAATCCCAGGGCTCGAGCGCATCGTTGGTGCCGTCGTCGGCCATCATTGCCTGCAAGACGGCGGCATCGGCTTCCGCCTGCGCCCGCGCGGGCGCCCAGACCTGCATCAGAAGATCGCGCACGGCGTTTGGATTGCCAGCCATTTCAGGCTCCAGCTTGTAGGCCGCAAAACTATCATAGCCCAAAAGCTTTGCGCGTTCATTGCGCAAGGCCAGCACCTCAGCGGTGATGGCGCGATTGTCAGTCTCGCCGCCATTGGCACCGCGGCTTGTCCAGGCCCGCCAGGCACGCTCGCGCAGGTCGCGGCGCGGCGAAAACTGCAAAAACGGCACGATGAGAGAGCGAGACAAGGTCACAACCGGGCCCTTTGCGCTTTTCTCCGTGCCCGCAGCACGTGCGGCGGCGATCACAAAGTCTGGCAGGCCTTCGAGGTCCGCTTCATCCAGTTCCATGAACCAGTCGCGCTCATCGGCCAGCAGGTTCTGGGTGAAGGCTGTGCCCAACACCGCAAGGCGCGATTTCACCTCAGCCAGGCGAGTCTTGTCGGCGTCTTCCAGGGCAGCGCCCGCGCGGCGAAATTCGCGCCTTGTCAGCTCCAAAAGCCTGCGCGCCTGATCGTCCAATCCTGCCTCCGAAACGGCTTGGATTCGTGCCCAAAGTGCGGCATTCGAGACAACCTCAGACCAATAGGCCGACAATTTCGGCGCCATCTCGCGTTGTAGCGCCTCTCGGGCTGGTGTCGCATCCGCCCCGGCCAGGTTGTAAAAGACACCAGCAACCCGGTTCAAAAGCCGATCTGCACGCTCCAGCGCCTCGATCGTATTGGCGAATGTCGGCGCGGCCGGGTCCTCGGCGATGGCGGCGACCTTGCCGCGCGCATCTTCCAAGGCGGCATCCAGGGCCGGGCCAAAATCCTCATCGGTGATCTTGTCGAACGGCGCCAGATCGAACGGCGTGTTCCAGGTTTCGAGAAGCGGGTTGGTCATCATGTACCTCCAGGCCTGTAACCTATTCATTCAAAATCTCAGCGCCAGGTCTGGGCTGCACCCGGTCGCGGAAAAATGCCATCGCGGGATCTCAACCAAGTCATAAGCCTCAAAACAGCCAGCGCGCCGGGATGCGCAGTGCCGCAGACCCCGATCCGCGCGCCTAAACATTACCGCAAACCGGACAATCACGCGCCCGCGCGACATTCATGGTCCGGGCGTCTGCGTGCAGCGCGTCATAGATCAGCATGCGCCCGCGCAACCCGCGCCCCGATGCCGTGATCTCCTTGATCGCCTCTGCCGCCATCATTGTGCCGATGATGCCGGGCAAGGCGCCGATGACGCCGGTCTCCGCACAAGTCCGCACCTGGTTGGGATCGGGTGCTACGGGGAAAATGCAGGCCATGCAGGGCGCGTTCTGGGCCGGATCATAAATGGTTACCTGCCCTTCCCAGGCGGATATTGCGCCGGATATCAAAGGTTTGCGTACTTGAACAGCGGCACGGTTGACCATTGCGCGCGCGGCGAACGTGTCGGTCCCGTCCAATATCAGATCGTATTCTGCAAACAGCTTTGGCGCGATCTCTTCGTCAAGCAGGCGGTTATAGGGACGGATATCGACAAACGGATTACGTTCGGCGATTGCGGCCTGGGCCGAGAACACTTTGGGCATGTCCTGGCGGCCATCGGTATGGATCACTTGGCGCGCTAAATTCGATAGCGCCACGGTGTCGGCGTCAATGATGCCCAAGCGGCCGATACCGGCGGCGCCCAAGTAGAGCAGGATCGGCGCGCCCAGCCCGCCGGCGCCAACGACAAGCACTTTGGCCTCTTTCAACGCATGCTGGCCTGGCCCGCCGATCTCCGGCAGTGTGATGTGGCGCGCATACCGTTCGAGCTCGTCGTCGTTGAACGGCGCGCCGTGCTGGGACGGCGGTGCATCGCCGCGCTCTGTCTGGACCTGCACCGCGTGGCGCCGGACTTTGCCCAAAACGGCCCTGTAGGCCACAAAGCAGACAACCAAGAGCCCAAGGACAATCCAGGGCTCTGCCGATCCACCCAGGGCGCGGCGCAAAAAGGCGCCCTCCGGCAGGACCAAGACCAGCGCCATCACCGCTACATAGAGCAGCCCAAGCATGTAAAAGCGCGCGCTCCAGGGCACTTTCATGAAATGCCCCAACGCGATGATGCCAACGCCGAGGACCAGCGCAAGCATCTCAGGCGGTCCCGGTCGAGCCGAACCCTCCTGCGCCGCGTAATGTTGGTGAAAGGGAATGCACGACAGCGTAATCGCCCCGCGCCACCGGTGAGATCACCGCCTGCGCAATCCGCGTGCCGTGCCCTACATGATAGGGTTTCGACCCGATATTGAGCAAAATCACGCCAAGCGGGCCGCGGTAATCCGCGTCGATCGTGCCGGGCGCGTTTGCAACCGTCACCCCGTGGGTCACAGCCAGGCCCGAGCGCGGCCGGATCTGCATTTCGTATCCGTCGGGGATGGCAACGCGCAAACCGGTTGGCACGACCATACGGGCGCCCGGTTCAAGCATCATCCCATCGACACGATCTTCCTCCGACAGATTGGCGCGCAAATCAGCACCTACTGCCCCGGAGGTGGCGTAGCTGGGCAGCGGCACGTGCATGTCGGCCCAGTCTTCGCGCATGATTTCGATGGTCACAGTCATGTTATGCTCCATTCCATTCCCGGGCCTGCCAACAGGTAAAGCTGGCACGAAAAAATGCACGGTATTTTACGAACCAAGTGCTGCGGCAATCCGGCTGGCCAGCTTACGCGCCGTGGCGTCCTTGCTCATCCTCGGCCAGGCCTCGACGCCGCCAGCTGTGATCAAATGCACTTCGTTCTCCGTGCCCCCCATAATCCCAGTGGCGTCAGAGACGTCATTGGCCAGGATCCAATCACAAGTCTTGCGCGCGCGTGTGGCCTGGGCATGGGCAACGATGTCTTCGGTTTCAGCGGCAAAACCAACCACCAGCTTGGGTCGTTCGCTGCTGCGCCCGGCGACGGCAGCCAATATGTCCGGGTTTTCGGCAAATTCCAATTCTGGCAAGCCGCCCTTTGCCTTTTTCATCTTTTGCGATCCGGCATTGATCACATGCCAATCGGCAACGGCTGCTGCAAAAATGGCGGCGTCAGCGGGCAGCGCCGCATCGACCGCCTCGGCCATTTGCCGCGCGGTTTCCACCGCAACCACCGAAACGCCCGGTGGCGGCGACTCGCGCGCAGGACCGGTGACGAAGCTCACCCGCGCGCCGAGATCGCGCAGCGCGACTGCAACCGCTGTCCCTTGCGCGCCGGAGGAGCGGTTGGCGATATAGCGCACCGGGTCGATCGGCTCATGCGTGGGTCCCGATGTCACGATCACGTGGCGCCCTGCAAGAGGCCCCTCGCCCAAAGCCACGCCGATCGCGGCAACAATCTCGGTCACTTCGGCCATCCGCCCAAGCCCATATTCCCCGCAGGCCATATCGCCCTCATCAGGGCCGACCACCAGGATGCCGTCACGCTGCAACCTGGCGAGGTTTCGCACGGTCGCCGCGTGATGCCACATCCGCACATTCATCGCAGGCGCAATCAAGACGCGCTTGTCGGTGGCCATTAACAGGGTCGAGGCCAGATCATTGGCATGTCCGTGGGCCATTTTCGCCATCAGATCCGCAGTCGTAGGTGCAACCACGATCAGGTCGGCGGCACGCGACAGCTCGATATGGCCCATCTCGGCCTCGTCGGTCAGATCAAATAGGTCGCGATAGACCTTCTCTCCTGCCAATGCTGAAGCAGATAGCGGGGTGACAAACGCCTCCGCGGCTTTGGTCAGCACTGGCACAACCGATGCACCTTCGCGGCGCAGATCGCGGATCAGTTGCAGCGCTTTGAATGCTGCGATTCCGCCGCCGATGATGAGTAAAATGCGCTTGTTCGCCAGCATAGCTTGCCCCGTTTTTTATACATTTAGTCCGCGCGGGCGCCGCTGTGAACCGCAAGACTTCAGCATTTGCTAACCGCGTCAGCTTATCCCGAAGGTGGGAAATTCTGCTTGGTGGTTGACGGATGGTGCGAGGATGCTGATCGACATTGCTATGCCGCAAGCGCCGCGGGCGCTGCCGGTTGCCCCTGAGGCGGCCCGGTCCGGTGAGACCCGCGCGGCGCGTGAGCCGGGGCGGATCGCGGCAACGGCGCCATCGGATCTGCAGTATCCTTTTAATCCTTCGCGCGATCAGGCTGCGGTCACGCGGTTGCAGCTTGAGCTGGCCGCCGAGGATCGTGCCCGCGATACGTCGCAGGCGGAAAACGGGCCTGCAAAACCGACCGACATCGCAGAATTGAGCGACGAAGAGCAAGCGGTGGTCGACGAACTCTCGGCGCGCGACCGCGAGGTGCGCAATCACGAAGAGGCGCATGCGCGTGTCGGCGGGCCCTATGCAGGGGCGCCGAGCTATACTTACCAAACGGGCCCCGATGGCAAACGCTATGCGATCGGCGGCGAAGTCGCGATCGACGTCGCGCCGGTGGCTGATGATCCCGAGGCGACCATCACGAAGATGGAAGTGGTCAAAGCCGCCGCCCTGGCCCCGGCGGAGCCTTCCGGACAGGACCGCAAAGTGGCCGCGATTGCCGATGCCACCCGCCAGCAGGCCATTGCTGATCTGGCCGAACTTCGCCGCCAAACCGAGCCGCTATCCAAGCCCCAAATGGACCGCGCCGCGTGAAGCTGGTGTGCCGACTGCAGAGTCAGCGCAAGCCAGCAAGCGAATGTGGTGAGCAGGTGTCGATGTCCGGATCGAGCGACCGATTCTCCTAAGACGCAGACACGGTTGCAAGCGCGATCGATATTGGATGCTTGGAGCAACCGCCTAGTTCTACCAGTCCGAATGCGATGGTCCTGAACCGCACCTTGTTTGCCGGAGTCCCAGTAGTAAGGATACTGGGTCATGCGAAAGACAAAGAACGGAACACGTTATCCAGAGGAACTTCGGGCCCGAGCGGTGCGGATGGTCTTGGATCACGAGAACGAATACGCGAGCAAATCGGCGGCAATCTTGTCGATCTCTTGAGACAAGTTGGGGGCAGCAGGGACAGCTTGCGTATCTCGGTTGAGCAGCATGAGACGGATACCAACAAGCGCGACGGCAGAACGACCGCCGAGCGGGATCGCAGTGAGCCTTTGGAACACCATTGGTCCGAGAGACAATGGCGAACGAGCTTGAGCGCGAAAACCGACGGTGGCGGAAGGCTAATGAGACCTTGAAGAAGGGCAAGTCCATTTTCCGCCATTGGTCCCGGGACACTGGAAGAGCGCTTATTTTGCCCTCGCTCTCATCGCCGCAAGCGGCGACTGCCGCGCAGTGGGACGGAGCTCGACCGCCCATTCCGCAGATGATCGCCTTTATCAAGGACAACAGAGCGCTGCACGGGGTCGAGCCGCTCTGCCGAGTTCGGCAAATCGCCCCTTCCACTGCCCGGCAATGCATTTGCAAGGCAAATGCCACGAGCGGGGGCTTTCTATGAGTATCGGGCCATCGAACACGGTCCTGATCGTGCCTCGGATCGGGCCAAGCGGGATGCGTATCTGCGTAAAGAAGTGAAGGACATTTGGGCGAACACCCGTTCCGTCTAAGGCGCGCGCTAGTTGTGGCATGCAATGAAACGGGAGAAGATCAAATCCGCCCGTGGTCAGCCTGCAGATTAATGTCCGTTGGACAAGGTCAACCGCCGGTTCAGAGCCGCTCAACCAAACGAGCTCTGGGTGTCTGACTTCACGTTTATGTCCACCTGGCGCAGCTTTGTCTACGTGGCCTTCGTGATCGATACCTTTGCCAATCGGATCGTCGGGTGGACGGCATCAACATCATAGGACACACAATGCGTCCTGAATGCCCTCTGACAGGCGATCTATGCGCGCAGGCCTGTTGAGAAATTGATCCATCACACTGATCGCGGCAGCCAATGTGTGTCTATCAAATACACACAGAGGTTCGCGGATGCAGGATTCGAACCGTCCGTCGGCAGTGTCGGTGACAGCTATGATAACGCCCTGGCCGAGACGATCACCGGCTTGTTCAAAACGGAAGTCATCAACAGGTTGGAGCCATGCAAGTCCAAAGATCAGGTCGAAGGGGAAACCCTGCAAGGGATCGATTGGTTCAACAAAAAGCTGCTGCCCGAACCTCTTGGCTAGATCACGCCAATCGAAACAGAGGAAAAAAACGACCAAGACTTGAAGACAGGCAAAATCGCAGCTTGAAATAGGAACTCGAACATCTCCGGCAAAACCGGGCGGTTCAGATCGATCCTTGCCAGTCGGCGCGCATCCATAGCCCGACGTAACGGCCGCTCACCAGGAATGACCTAACTGGCTGGCTTGCGCCTGGCGCCGAAACGCCATCGGATTTGATTAGGCGCCGAGCAATGCGCGGACCTCTTTTGATTGCGATTCCAGCATCCGGCGCATCTTCTGAAATGCGGCTGCCTCGAGCTGTCGGACCCGTTCTTTAGAAAGACCCAGCTCATTGCCGAGCGATTCGAGCGTGCGCGGGTCGTCGCGCAATTTACGCTCTCGGACGATAAAACGCTCGCGCGCATTCAGGCCGTTCATGGCGCTAATCAGCCAATCGCGCAGCTGCTCTGTGTCATGGCTGTCCTCGATGATTTCCGCGGCCTGGGCGCTGTCATCTTCGAGCACGTCGATCCATTCGCGGCCCTCATCCTCAACAGATTGCGTGGCATTAAGGGAGTAGTCCGCGCCCGAGAGCCGCCCCTCCATCATCTCCACATCATGCAGCGGCACGCCTACTTCAGTTGCGATCATCTGCCGAAGCTGATGTTTGTCGAGATTTTCGCCAGCAGCCATCGCTTCGCGCTCAAGCCTTGCCTGGACCCGGCGCATATTGAAAAAAAGCGACTTCTGGCTAGAGGTTGAGCCGGTCCGCACCATTGACCAGTTCCGCATGACATAGTCTTGGATCGACGCTTTGATCCACCAGACGGCATAGGTCGAAAAGCGCACGCCGCGATCGGGGTCGAACTTGTCTGCCGCTTTCATCAGGCCGAGGCCTGCTTCCTGGATCAGATCATTCATCGGCGCGCCGTAGCGCTTGAATTTGGCCGCCATCGAAATTGCCAGGCGCATATATGCCGTCACAAGCCGGTGCAGCGCAGCCTCGTCGCGGTGGTCGCGCCATGCATAGGCGAGCTGCAACTCTGTTTCGGCATCGAGCAATTCGGCCCTCATGGCCCGCCGGGATAAGGACTGTTCACCGCCTGCATCCAAAGCCATTGCGTTCTCCCTAGTCTCGTGCCTACACGCATCCTGTCGGTGGGCGTGTTTCATAAGCTTCTACGGGCCGAGACGCGGAATGGTTCACAATCGGGGTTCAGTAAATTTGCGAGCACCATCTATTTCACTTGTAATCGGCGGCGCGGCCTCGGGAAAATCGGATTGGGCTGAAGGCTTTGCCCATGGCTCAGGCATGGCCAAAGTGTATATCGCGACCGCGGAGGCCGGCGATGACGAAATGGCTGTGAAAATCGCCGTGCACCGGCGAAAGCGCATGGGGCGCGGCTGGCGCACGGTCGAGGCGCCGCTCGATCTGCCCCATGTCCTGTCCCAGATCGATGTCGAAGAGATTGCGGTGATCGATTGCGCGACTTTTTGGCTGGCCAATACGCGGGCATCCGGACGGCCCTGGCGCGATGCCATTTCTGAGCTGGTCGGAGTGATGCAGCAATGCCCGGCACCGCTGGTCATGGTGACAAATGAACTTGGCCAGGGGATTGTGCCGGCAGAGCCTGAGGCGCGCGCCTTCCGCAATGCCCATGGCGAGATGAACCAAAAGCTGGCCGAGGCAGCCGATCTTGCGGTTTTCGTAACCGCAGGGCTGCCCCAGATACTCAAAGGCAAGCTGCCGTGGTAGCAGTGACGCGCTGGTGGTGGGTGCGGCACGGGCCGACCCATGTGAAGGCGTTTTTGGGCTGGCGCGATGTGCCGGCCGATCTGAGCGATCACGGCGCCATCGATCGGCTCGCGGCCTATATTCCGCATGCGCCTATTGTGGCATCCGATTTGCTACGCGCCCGGCAGACGGCGTCGGCCATTGCGGCGGGCCGCGCGCGTTTGCCCGATGAGCCCGATTTACGCGAGTTTAACTTTGGCGATTGGGACGGGCGGCATTTTTCTGAGATTGATGAGGAGTACAGCCGCGCATTTTGGGACACGCCCGGCCAGATCGCGCCACCCGGCGGGGAAAGCTGGGATGCGGTCGCGGCGCGCGTAGCAGCTTGCGTCGCGCGGCTTTCTGGCGGAGGAGATTTGATTGCGGTTGCTCATATCGGCGTGATCATGACCCAGATCGGGCGCTGCCAGGGGCAGTCGGCCAAAACCGCAATCGGCCATGAGATCGACAATCTTTCGGTGACCAGGATCGAGGTCGGACCGAAGAACCAACGGCTCGTTGCGGTCAATCACCGACCCTGATGTTGCCCATCACAGCAATGCGTTTGACGATTTGGGTGACCTGAGCGCAGCTTATGCCATGACCTATCGTCTTCTCATCGGCCAGAAATCCTACTCCAGTTGGAGCCTGCGCGGCTGGCTTTTCTTCGCCGCCTTCGACATCCCTGTCTCGGTTGAACATGCGACGATCTACGGCGCTGATTTTTATGACACGGTCGCCGGTTTCGGGGGTCACCGCACGGTGCCCTGCGCGCGCACGCCGGATGGGGGGCGGCTGACAGATACGCTGGCGATCGCTTGGCATTTGGTGGAGGCTTTCCCCGATCGCGGCTTTCTGCCCGCAGATCCGATCCGCAGGGCGGAGGCGCTGAGCCTGATTGCTGAGATGCATTCGAGTTTTTCGGCGCTGCGTACGGCCTGTCCGGTGAATTTGCGCACGGCCTGGGCCGACTTCCAACCCTCTGAAGCGGTCCTAAAAGACTGCGCGCGGGCTGAGCAGATATTTGCGCGGGCTGAGGGCCCTTTTTTGTTCGGAGACTTCAGTTTGGTGGATGCGTTTTATGCCCCCCTCGCGACACGATTTCTGACCTATGGGTTGCCGATGGCCGCCCCGACGCGGGCCTATGCCACCGCGATCACTGGGCACAAGGCGTTTCAAACGTGGCGGTCGGAGGGATTGGCCGAGGATGCCGAAGTGCCAAATTATGACATGGCACCGTTGAAGCGGCTGCCATTTCCCGAGCTTTAGGGTGACGCGCCTCGTCGTGGACCCGCAACGGGCCCCTCCTCGGCGCGGCTGCCGCGAAAAAGGTTGTGAGTGTCGGTCATTTGCCACGACCGTATTAACACTTTGCTAACCACCGGCTCGCAGGCTCAATCGCATGCTTGATGTCCAACAGGCCGATACGGTCGCCTGCACCCATACGGTCGCGTTTGAAGGCTT
>JBCCXT010000076.1:0-13380 GCA_039191215.1 Pseudomonadota bacterium | reverse complement strand
GGCAGGATCAAAGCTGGGTATCTCACGCGCTTCGGCAAGTGAGGGCATTTGCGGCAAAGGTCCTGGGAAAAACGATCCCGTCCAGTCTCGTACACCTTGCGCTGCCCTTGCGATGGCCGACACGGGCGGGTTCTGAAATGTCTCATTCTGAGCGAGGCCAAGATCGGCTGCGACCTCGGTGGCAAGGTGCAGGCTGCTGAGTATCTGGACCTGGTTCATGACGCTGGCATCGCTGAGCGCTGCGGGCTGCGGCGCGCCGATTTCGGGGTCAAAATCGCCTTGTTGTTCCTCGATCAGAACGGTGGCCGTCGCGCGGTATTCGCGCGGGCTGGTAGTGAAGTGAAAGATGCCCATGCCCAAACCCAAAACGGCAGCGATTGTAATCGGTAAGGACTGGCGGCGGGTGGCCATCCAAATCCCGGCCAAATCGTATTCAGCGCGCGCGGTCTCCGGCTGCGTTCGTATCCGACGAGAGCTCGGTAGGATTGGCTGGTTCATCGCAAGCATACCTCTGATGGCGAAGCGCCCAACATGCCAAAATTTATCAGTCGCCCCAAAGCGATGACCGCCTGCGCGCAGGGCCGATTATCCGAGATCTCGGGCGTTTCATTCAGACAAACAGCGCGTAGCTCTACCCAAAGTCGACGGGTATCGTCGTAGTCATTTAGACAGCTAGTATATGGCATCGGGTCGTCTCAGGTCTCCCATTTGCGCGCCTCGGGCGCGCGGTCTTCTCTGCCCCGCTGACCATTCCAGCGGCGCGGGGTTTCGCCTCAAATTGGCCCCGCAACAAGGGCCATGAGACGTTGCAATCCTGCTCGTGCAGCCCTGGCCGCAGCCACGACCCCACTGGGTCTGCGCGCTGATTACACGCAGGTTGACGGTACTTGGGAACGCGCGGATCAAAGTGTTGCGTCGCGTCACGGGTTATGGACACCAACAGCACTGGGCATCTTGTGGCGCCAATCGCTGGCGGCACGCGTAAACCTATCCGGGAGGAGCGGTTTGTGAGCAGATGTTAAGCCTCCCGGGTACCCATATCGGTACTCTCATTCTGTGTTTGCAAACAATTGCCAGATAGCCGCGCCGTTAGGATCGGCGAAATGATGCCGCGCGGGGCGGGCGATCGCCGATAAACCGCTCAATGCAGGCAAAGATTAACGCTGCGCGGTTTCCCAATTCGGGTGGATCCACGGCGCGTCATTGACCGGGCTGAGCGCCGGGCGCCCAAGCAAATGGTCGGCCATCTTCTCGCCAACAAGGATTGAAGGGGCGTTTGTATTGCCGTTGGTGATGCGCGGAAACACCGAGCTGTCTGCGACGCGCAAGCCGTCGACGCCAATCACGCGGCCTTCGGGGTCAACAACCGCCATCGGGTCTTTTGCCGCGCCCATCTTTGCCGTGCCGCAGGGATGATAGGCGCTTTCGGCGTGTTCGCGGATGAAAGCATCCAGGGCGGCATCCGATTGCGCCGCATCGCCGGGCTGCAATTCATCGCCCCGATACGGTGCAAAAGCGTCTTGCGCCAATATCTCGCGGGTCAGGCGGATCGCTTGGCGAAATTCCTGCCAGTCTTCCTCAAGGCTCATATAGTTAAACAGTATGCGTGGCGGCTCCTCTGGCCGCGGGCTGCGCAGCGTCACCGCCCCTCGGGACCCGGAGCGCATCGGCCCGACATGGACCTGGTAGCCATGGCTCTTTGCCGCGATCTGGCCGTCATAGCGCACGGCGAGCGGCAGGAAATGAAACTGAATGTCGGGGTAGCGTATCCCGGCCCGGGAACGAATGAACCCGGTGCTCTCGAACTGGTTTGACGCGCCGGGCCCTGTGCGGCCCAACAGCCATTGCAAGCCGACCCAGCCCTTTCCGACAAGGCTCCAATACTTGTATAGGCTGACCGGTTGGGTCGCGGCGTGCTGGATATAAACCTCCAGATGGTCCTGAAGATTTTGGCCGACGCCAGGGCGGTCCGCGACAACCGCTATGCCATGGTCTTGCAAATGGTCACCGGGGCCGATGCCCGACAGCATCAAAAGCTGTGGCGTGTTGATCGCCGAGGCGGCCAGCACCACGGCCCGACTCGCCCGGATGATCTCGCGCCGACCTTCCCAGTTCACCTCAACACCAACGGCTTTCTTGCCTTCAAAGACGATGCGGCGTGCCTGGGCTCGAATAAGCTCGCAATTTGAGTGCCGCAGCGCTGGCCGAAGATAGGCTTTTGCCGCGGACCAACGCTCGCCTTTCCAAATTGTCGCTTCGAACGGGCCAAACCCTTCTTGCCGCGCCCCGTTATAATCATCGGTCCGGCCATAGCCTGCCTCGGCGCCAGCTTCGACAAAGGCGCGAACCAGCGGGTTATCACGCTTGCCGCGTGAGATATGCAGCGGCCCGCCTTGGCCGCGCTGCGATGCGTCGCCCCCATGCCCGCCCGAATGCCAATCTTCCAGCCGGCGGAAATAGGGCACGACGTCGGCATATCCCCAGCCCGCCGCACCGCTCTCCGCCCAATGATCATAATCGCCGGCATGGCCACGGACATAGATCATGCCGTTGATCGATGAAGACCCGCCAATGACCTTGCCGCGCGGCACGGCAAGTTGGCGGTTATCCAGATGCGGCTCAGGCTCGGTGCGCAGACCCCAATCATATTGCCGCATATTCATCGGATAACTGAGCGCGCCGGGCATGTTGATCAGCGGCCCCCAATCCGAGCCGCCAGCTTCGATCACCAGGACAGACCGGCCCGCTTCGGCCAGCCGATAGGCCATCGCACACCCGCCAGAGCCCGCGCCGACGACGATGAACTCAGCCTGCATCGCGCGCCTCCGACCTTAGGCATCCGCTCGCTTCCCGACGTCCCAAAAGGCGATCGGCCCGAGACGACGCGTCGCCGATCCGCTGGCGGCATAGAAATGCGCGGTAGCGCGCCGTTAAGGTCACGGTCGGGCAAAGGCTCAAAACGGCGCCTCACAAGGCCCAAGTCGCACATAGACCGACTTCAACTCAGAATAATGCGCAATCGCGGCTTTGGAGTTTTCGCGCCCAATCCCGGATTGCTTCGTGCCGCCAAAGGGCGCCTCCACCGGCGCATCATTGTAAGTATTGATGTAGCAGGTCCCGGCTTCAAATCCGGCCACCATCCGGTGCGCGCGCGCAAGATCGCGGGTGAATACCCCGGCGGCCAAACCGAATTCGGTTGCGTTAGCGCGTGCCAGAACCTCCTCTTCGGTCTCAAATTCCAAGACCGACAGGACCGGGCCAAAGATCTCATCCCGTGCGATTGTCATGTCATCGCTGACACCGTCAAAAAGTGCGGGCGAGAGGTAAAAGCCCTCCAAATCAAGACGCGAACCGCCTTCCACAAGGCGCGCGCCTTCGGCAATGCCCTTGGCGATAAAGCCCTCGACGATCTCCAGTTGTTGCGCTGAAACAAGTGGCCCGACGGTCGTTTGCGGGTCAAGCGGGTCGCCGATCACCGCATCGCGCATCCGCTCCGCCATCCTTGCGACAAAAGCCTCGCGGATCGCTTTTTGCACAAACACCCGCGTGCCGTTCGAGCAGACTTGGCCGGAGGAATAGAAATTCGCCAGGATCGCGCCCGATACGGCATCGTCCAAATTGGCATCCTCAAAGATCACCAGGGGCGATTTGCCGCCCAATTCCATGGTCGCATGTTTCATGGCCGACGCGGCCGCGGCGTAGACTTTCTTGCCCGTCGGCACCGATCCCGTCAGCGACACTTTCGCCACCCGGGGATCGGCAATCAAGGCCGCGCCAACTTCGCCGCCGCCTTGGATGACATTGTAAAGCCCCGCCGGTGCACCCGCTTCGACCAGGATTTCTGCCACTTTCAAAGCACATAGCGGTGTCACCTCAGACGGTTTGAAGATCATCGCATTGCCGCAAGCAAGCGCAGGCGCGCCTTTCCAGGCCGCAATTTGGGTGGGGTAGTTCCAGGCGCCAATGCCAACACAAAGGCCCAAAGGCTCTCGCCGTGTGTAGACAAAATCGCCATCCGCCAACGGGATGTGCTCGCCGGTTAAACTGCCTGCGAGGCCGCCGAAATACTCCAACGCATCCGCGGCCGAGGTCGCATCAACCGCAATCGTCTCAGAGATGGGCTTGCCAGTGTCGTGCGTCTCCAGCCGGCTCAGCTCATCGTTGCGCGCGCGGATGAGATCGGCCGCACGGCGCAGCACGCGCCCGCGCTCTGTGCCTGTCCAAGCGGCCCATTCGCGCTGCGCCGTTAAAGCGGAGCTCAGGGCGGCCTCAACCACGGCCGGTGTTGCGGCATAGACACGGGCAATCTCTTGTCCGGTGGCAGGGTAGATGACCGGCATTACCGCGCCCGTCTCATCCTCCAGATAAGCGCCATTTACATAATGGCTGGCAGCCGGTTGCGGGTCAAAGCTCATCTGGGCGCCTCTGGGGATAAAGGGTCGAGATTTGTGTCGAGGTAGCGCTGAACCTGGGCGCGCGCCGCCGCTGCGTCGGGCTTGGCAGCTAGCGCGGAGCGGATGTAGAGGCCATCGATTAAGGCGGCCAGCCCATCAGCAAGCGTCGGGGCCGACGCCCCGGCCAAGGGCCGCAATGCATGGAGCAGATTTGACCTCAACCTGCGCTGATATAGCCGCAGCAGGCGTGCGGCCGCCGGGTTGGTCCGTGCTGCCACATAAAAATGCAGCCATGCCGCAACCACCGTGCCCTCGAAATTGGATTGCGCGAAGCTAGCTTGGGCAATCGCTTCAAGCCGTTCGCGAGGCGTTTTGGCGGCATGAAGGCGCGCCAGGACTTCGGCGCCATAGACCCCCAGAATATGCCGCATCGCGCCGAGAAAGAGCGCATCCTTGTCACCAAAATAGTGAAACGCAAGCGCCGAGGACACGCCGGCGCGGCTGGCGATCTGCGCCACGGTAGCCTTTTCGGCACCGATCGCCGCGATCTCGGCGATCGTCGCGCGCACAAGCTGGTCTTTGCGCAAAGCGGCGGTGCCCATCGGGCGGCTCCCAAGCTGATAATAAAGGTTGCAGGACCAGCAATATGGCGCTTTAATTGACTCGTCAATCAATAACACATCGTCACCGCCAGGGAGACCATTATGAAGCTGCGCGCCACCCTTTCCGTTCTCGCAATTGCCGCCGCAGGTGCGGCCCATGCCGATGGGCATGCCGCTTGCCAGGAGGTCGTCTTTTCCGATGTTGGCTGGACCGACATCACCGCCACGACGGCGGCAACAACCATGGTTCTTCAGGCCCTGGGCTATGATACCGACATCCGCGTGCTATCGGTTCCGGTGACCTATACCGCACTTGCCGAAGGGGATGTCGACATCTTCCTGGGCAATTGGATGCCCACGATGGAGGCTGATATTGCGCCCTTCCGCGAGGCAGGCACCGTCGACACGCTGCGCGCAAACCTCGAAGGCGCGAAATACACGCTGGCGACCAACGCGGCGGGTGCGGCTTTGGGCATCGCAGATTTCGCCGATATCGCGGCCCAAGCTGATGCGCTTGAAGGCCAGATTTTTGGCATTGAGCCGGGCAATGACGGCAATCGCCTGATCATGGACATGATTGAAGGCGACGCATTTGGACTGTCGGAGTTCGAAGTTGTCGAAAGCTCGGAGCCGGGCATGTTGGCCCAGGTCGGCCGCGCCAGTGACCGCGATGAGCCCATCGTCTTTCTGGCGTGGGAGCCGCACCCGATGAACGCCAATTTCGACCTCACCTACCTGACCGGCGGCGACGATTTCTTTGGCCCAGATCTGGGCGGCGCCACCGTTTTCACCAATACCCGTGCGGGCCTCAGCGATGAATGCACAAATCTCGGCGTGTTCCTTGCCAATCTGGAATTCAGCTTGGCCATGGAAAACGAGATCATGGGTGCAATCCTCGATGATGGTGAGGATCCGGAAGATGCGGCCATGGCTTGGCTTTCGGCCAATCCAGAAGTAGCAATGGCTTGGCTGGATGGGGTGACCACCTTTGACGGCGGTGATGCAGCGGAAGCGCTTGGCGCGGCGCTGGCCAACTAAACCTATCCTGCGGCGGTGCGCGCTTTCCTGTTGCGCACCGCCGCACGACCCAAGGCCTAAGAGGCGCCTTTGCTAAACTGGCTGACTGAGTGCGAAGACCCCGAAGATTATGAAGGACTTAGCAGCTATGGCCTGCTGACCGAGTGCAAGTTACGCGTCGGCGATGCGGCTGAGGCGGGCATCGATTGGGTCCAAGACAACTTTCAAGGCGCCTTCGACGCCCTGGCCGATGGGCTGGAGGCGATGATCGACGCCATTCTATGGGTCCTGCAAACGCCCCACCCACTGATCGTAATCGCAGTCTTTGTTGTCCTGGCCTGGACGCTCCAGCGCAGCTGGAAGCTTTGCGTGCTGGTGACCATCGGCTTTTTGTTCATCCTCAATCAGGATTACTGGGAGGAAACGACCGAAAGCCTGACCCTGGTCCTGTCGGCCTGCCTGGTCTGCATGGCGATCGGTGTGCCCATCGGCATCGCCGCGGCACACCGGCCGAGGCTTTACGCGGCAATGCGGCCGATCCTTGATCTGATGCAGACCCTGCCGACTTTCGTTTATCTGATCCCGGCCATTGTCTTTTTTGGCATCGGGATGGTGCCGGGCCTGATCGCAACGGTGATCTTTGTGGTGCCCGCGCCCATTCGGCTGACATATCTTGGCATCTCGGCCACGCCGCAGCCGCTGTTGGAGGCCGCGCGCGCCTTTGGCGCTACCCGTCGGCAGACGCTTTGGAAGGTGGAGCTACCCTATGCCGTTCCGCAGATCATGGCCGGTCTGACGCAGACGATTATGCTGTCGCTCAGCATGGTTGTAATCGCCGCCCTGGTTGGCGCGGATGGGCTGGGTGTGCCCGTTGTCCGCGCGCTCAACCAGGTCAATACCTCACTTGGGTTTGAATCCGGAATTGTCATCGTGATCGTTGCGATCATGCTCGACCGGGTCTTGCAAATGGGTCGCCGGGAATGAACACAGCGGTAGAGATTGATCAGGTTTCCATCGTGTTTGGGGACCGTCCGCAAGACGCGCTGCCGCTGATGGATCAGGGCCAGGATAGGGCGGAGATTCAAACCGCGACGGGCCAAGTGCTTGGTGTGCATGATTGTAGCATTGAGGTCGAAACCGGTGAGATCTTGGTGCTAATGGGCCTGTCGGGTTCGGGCAAATCAACGCTGCTGCGCGCCGTCAACGGGCTCAACCCGGTGGTGCGCGGGCGGGTGACGGTTCATGCCGGTGACTGGGCCTGTGATGTGACCGGCGCCTCCGAGGATGATCTGCGCCGCGTCCGCCGCGACGGCGTGGCGATGGTGTTCCAGCAATTTGGCCTGCTGCCTTGGCGAACTGTGGCCGACAATGTCGGGCTGGGCTTGGAACTGGCAGGCCAAAGCCGCCAGGCCCGGGCCGCGAAAGTGACCGAGCAATTGGCCCTTGTAGGCCTGTCGGACTGGGCTGAGCGCAAAGTTGGTGAGCTATCGGGCGGCATGCAACAGCGGGTTGGATTGGCCCGGGCTTTTGCCACCGAAGCGCCGATCCTGTTGATGGATGAGCCTTTCTCAGCGCTTGACCCGTTGATCCGCGCGCGCCTGCAAGATGAGCTGTTGGAGCTGCAAGACCGCCTGAAGCGCACGATCCTCTTTGTCAGCCACGACCTGGACGAAGCGTTTAAGCTGGGCAATCGCATTGCGATCATGGAAGGCGGTCGGATCGTGCAATGCGGCAGCCCGTCGGAGATATTCTCATCACCTGCCAATGAGTATGTCGCTGATTTTGTTGCCCATATGAACCCACTGGGCGTGCTGTCGGCCCGCGATGTGATGGAGCCTGGCCTGGCCCAAGGCCCCGTTGTCAGCCCCGACACCAAGGTCGCCGATGTTATGGAGCTTTTATCGGGCGATCATGTCGCCTGCAGCGTGTTTGAAAACGGCGAGACGATCGGCCGAGTGACGCGCGCCCGGCTTTTGGCGGTTCTATTGGACCCCCGCGGCGCCTAAAGCCATTGGCGCGGGCAAGCCGCGCGCTATCTGCCAGCCGATGACAGACTTGCTGATCGAAGACGTCCAATCATATCCGCGCCCGCCTGCATTGCGCGCGGTCCAAGCCCCGATCCGGATTGTTCTGGGCGGCGAAGTGGTGGCGCAGACAAGCGCGGCGCTGGCCATCCTCGAAACCCATCATGCGCCGACCTACTACATCCCACGCGCCGATATCATGGCCGAGCTGAGCCCCGCGGACGGGCGCAGCTTTTGCGAATGGAAGGGCAGGGCGCGCTATTGGAATGTCACAGCAGGTGGCACCATCGCGCCGCGGGCCGCCTGGGACTATCCCGAGCCCACCGAGACCTTTGCCGCGCTCAAGGACCATTTAGCGTTCTATGCCGCGCAAATGGATGCCTGTTTTGTCGGCGAAGAGCAGGCCTATCCGCAGGCGGGCGGGTTTTACGGCGGCTGGGTGACGTCCAACTTGCGCGGTGTCGTCAAAGGCAAACCAGGGACCGAGCATTGGTGAGGCACAAAGGGACGCGGCTTGCGCGCACTGTTGGAAGGCACCGCCTAAAATAAGGCTGTGAACGCAGAATGCTACCCAGATCACCCGTTAAATGGCCAAGCCAAGGATGACGCTGGCCCCGCACTCGAAGGGCATCAATCGAGGAAGCCGACCTAGGGCTCGATGCCGGTGAGGCGGAATTCCTTGCTGCGAAGATGCACGGCTATGGTGGCGCACATAGACTGCAACGGCCAAACGCAAGTATTTGATCCAGTGGCGCCGCGTCAGCTCGAATGCAGCGCCGGTCTCATCACGGCAAATCATCTTCGCAGGCCGAAGAAGCGGCCAGATCGGCCTTGTGATCACAAAGAGCGCGCAAGCCGGTGACGGCGTTGCAACCGAGCCTAGATGCGACGACATCGCAGCCATCGCGAAGGCTGATGCGGTTGTTTCCGTGCCCGCCATCAGCGTCATCATTGCCCGTGCCGGAGCGGCCCTGCGCGCGGTGGCCCCATCGCCAGCTAAGTGCCGAAGGCCCGGCTGGCCAAAATTCAAAACACGTCTCAGATGCCAATCTTACGACCCGATGGTGCTGGCGAGCGCTGTGTAATCAACCTTGGATCGGTGCCGGCGATCCATTGGGATCGCGGCCAGATGCATAATCTCGGCCACGCCAAGTGCTGCCGCTGCATCGCGCCAAGCGAGCAAAGCACCGGGATCACCCTCAATTGCCAAGACAGGTTTTCCCTTCCTGGCTGTGAGCGCCGCGCGCGCAACACCGGGCCACGCCTCGGCCGCCAATTCAATGGCAAAGGGATAAAGTGTGCCGCTTTCGGTCGTCTGCACCTCCGCTGCCCGCCCAAAAAGCCATAACCGCCCCGTCTCATCGAGGCGCCCGGCATCGCCGGTGCGGTGCCAGATAACGCCCGCCTCGTGGCGCTTGGTCGTGGCATCATGCGCAGGGTCGAGATAGCCCGGATTGACATGCGCCCCGGCCACTTCGATCTCTGCCTCATTCAGCCGCAATTGCAGCCCGTCAACCGGTTTGCCCGCCAGAAGCCCGCCGCCTGACACCATCTGGGAGATATCCGCATCGGTTACCGTGCTCCAATCAAGCTCGGCAATCGGTTCGGCTTCGGTTGAGCCATAGACCGAAACCACGCGCAGCCCGCGCGCCTGAAGGTCGGCGACCAGGCTGGGCTTGACCGGCCCGCCGCCGGTGAAAACGGTGTGCAGATCTCCGGGCCGGTTCGCTTTGGCCAAGGTGGCGCATAGTGCCGGTGGCAAAAGCGCACGCGCCGCGCCGGAGCTTTTTATCAGCGCGGCCAGCGCGTCAGGCGTGACCCGGTCGGGGCGCGAGAGCCGCCAGTTCGGCAGGACGGAGCAGCGCCCGGCCGCCAGATTGATCAGCGTGAAGACCGGAAAGGCGACCAAATCGACCGCATCGCCTTCCAAAACCGGTGCGACCGCTGCGTTCTGGGCCATCAAAAAGGCATGGCTGCGCGGGATCGCCTTGGGCGCGCCGGTTGCGCCGGACGTGAACGAAATAAGCGCGATGTCAGTTGGGTCGGCCGCGCCAAGCAGGCCCGTGTTTGAGCCTTTGCCTAGCGCATCCGGCCACAAAACGGGTTTGCCACGCAGGCCGCGCTGCAAAAGGGCGATGAAGCGGTAAGCACCGGTAGCGATCAGCGCCTTTGGCTCTGTCACCGCGACCGCATGGCGCAAGCCCGCAAACCCCATGGCCGGTTCCGGGAAAACCACGGTCAAACCAGCGCCCCAGGCACCGGCCAATGCGGCAAAGAGGTCCGCGCCAATCGGCATCGCAAGCAAGACCCGGTCACCGCGCCTAAGCCCACGGGCCCGGCAATCGGCCGAAAAGCGCGCGGCCTGCGCCCAGAGCGCCTCAAAACTTACCGCGCGGCCATTATCGATCAGTGCTGTGGCGCCTGCCTTCGCCTCGGCCACAGCCCGGAAGGTGGAGATCAGGTCAGCCATCGTCCGTGCCATCGGCAATCCAACCCATCAACGCATAGCGGCGAAAGATCGTGCCGCCATGTTTGGCCGATCGATCGGCGGAGCGATTGTCATCCTGGATCAGCGCGTGGATTGCGGTCTCAAATCCCATATCCCGAGCGGCTTGATGGAATGCATGCACCAGTGCGTGGCCCAGACCTGGCTGCAAGCTGGCATAGGTCTTCAGGATCACGGTTTTCGATGCAGGCCCTTCGGCATAATTTGGAATGCCGAATAGGTACCCGACGAGGCTGCCTTGCGCATCGCGGGCCAAAAAGATCAGCTCACGCCGCAATAGCGGGGCAAACGGCATGTACATCACCAGGAAGTCTTCCTGCGAAAGCGGCTTGTAGAAAAGGTTATTGGCAAAGGCGCGTGTTGAAAGCGCATGGACCTCGCTGAAATGGGCCGCAGGGTCCTGGCCATCCCAGGTCTCAATTGAAAGCTCCGGTGCAAGATCGGGCGCGGCGCCTGGCACAGCAGCCGCGCGCGCTGAGAAATACGAGGCAATGCTGCGAAAGCCTGCCGTCTCAAAGGCTGCGAGGTCATGCGGGGCAGAGCTTGGCTCCATCAAAAACGGCGCGCTGCCATCACTCTCGCAGATCAGGCGATATGAGTGCCATGTATCCCCCTCCATCGGGCCCAAAACGCGCGTGATGCCGCGCGCGCGCAGATCGGTGGTTGCCTGGCGCAAGAGGGCTGCACCCGATTGCGCATCGTCACAGCAAAAATTACCGATCGTGGCGGTGGGCGTGCCATCCCACATCGGTCCGTCGGGATAGATGACAGCTTTCGCGCCAGGCAGGGTTAGGGTCTCTGTCATGGTGCCCCTATGCTCAGTGTTGCGACAAGAAATAGACTGGGCCCGGCGCTGCCTAAGGCGGTGATCGACAGGATGGGGCGGGGCGCCAGCACGCGGCTGGCAGTTGCTGCAATCGCAGCCGATGCAAGGATCGACACGATGCCCAACAGGCGAATATCGCCGTGCCATTGTGCGGTTTCGGGATTTACAGCCGCTACGACCAGCCAAATGGCCGCAAGCCCAAGCGCGGTCAGGCTGGCGATCGCTGGGCGCGCAGCAAACCCCGCCCAGGCCGCCACCATACCCGCAAATGCAAGGCCAAAAAGGTTGATGGCTGTGCGCCCAGAGGCGGGCTCATAGGCGAAGTAGACAAAGCTCAGCAAAGCCAGTGCCGCAACCCAGCCAAGTGCCAACGGTCCGTCTCGAAGCGGTGCATAAAAGACGGCGGGCAATATCAAGGCCAAAGCCGGCAAGACCGCGTTCATCGGAAAAACCACGCAAAGCAACAAGAACATTGCCAGCGCATGGACGCGGGCCACCTGCAAGCTGGCACCCATCCGTTCGCGCAGCGCATAAACCGCGCCTGCGCCAGCAATTGCGATGACGATCTGCGCGGCGGCCTGCCATGGCGGCACAATCAGCAAGGTGGCAAGCAGGATATAGGCGCCCATCGGCAAAAACAGGTTGTCAAAGCCGTGCCAGCTATCAGCCTCCAGCAATGTGGCAAACCCTGCCACAGCGAGCGCCACGGTGATGACACTGGCGCGCGGGATCTCGGTCATGAGCAACAAGCAGACCATCCCGAGGATGAGTGCCACGAGGAAAAACATCACGCTGCCCTCGACGCTTTTCGTGCCGTCCTCGGTGGCAAAAAACATCCGCCCATACCGGATGCCTGCCAATGCCGCTGCCGCATCCGCCAAAGTCAGGATCGCAAGCGGCAGCACGTACAGCACGGCGATCCCTTGGTGCAGCAGATAGATAAGCGCCACGGCCAGAACCAACAGGAAATCGCCCCAGGACCGGCGCCCGACATCGTGCAAAGTGCCGCCTACACCGGAAAAGGCCGGCAGGCGCAGGGCCAGCATCGCCAATGCGGTCAAGGCCAGCAGAGCCCAGACCTGCCAAGGCGCCGGCAAGAGCCATGGCAGCGCGCAGGCCATGCCACCGGCGCCGACATGAACAATCTTGCGCTGAAGCTCCGCATGCCATCCGCGCGCTTTGGCAAGCTTTCGGACGCCGAGCATCGCGGCCAGAAGCACGCCCAAAATGGCCAACACCATCGCAAGGCCAAGGCTTATGTTCATCGCACTTCCTCGACCACAAAATCGCGGTAGAAGAAGGCTTTGTCGATGCGCCGCCCGGCGTCTTCAAGGTCGCTTCGGGTGCTGACGCGGCCGGCCAGATCTGGCGGCACACGGCGCGGCGCCATCATGTTCCAATAGGCCAAACGGGCACCAGGTGCCGCTTGTGCGAGCAGGCCAGCATAGACAGAAGCCTGGACCGAAGGCGCCATGTATTCAAAGATGTCCGACAGGTTAAAGGCCGCGATCCCCGACACGTCCAACGCGTCAATCGGACCCAGATGCGGCACGATCCGGTCAAGCCGGGCGCGGATCGTCTCGTAATGCTCTGCCCGCCAAGACAGCGGCAGCGCCTGGCCGTGCGTTCCCGTTATGATCCAGCGCAGATAAGGGTTTTGATCTGGCGTGTTGCGGGCTGCATGCGCGCAGCGGGCCATGACATGGTCGGCAACCGATCCCTCGACATGATCAAAAAACGCCGGATCGCGCCCGAACCGGCCCATCATGAAGCGCGAAAAAAAGACCCGCATCAGGAGCCGCCAGCGCCACGTATCAAAGCGGGTTTCATAGAAGCGCTGGTTGGCTTCGGTTGATCGCGGCTCGAACAGGTCGCGCAACGTCTGCTTGCTGTGCGTCAGCGGCAGGACATAGCGCTGGAACATGCGAAAATAGGCCTCGAACTTGCCCACACCCCCGGCGCCGTGCTGGGTGACCTCCGCGCTCAGCGCGGACCAAAACGCTTGTGTCTC
>JBCCXT010000075.1:0-13734 GCA_039191215.1 Pseudomonadota bacterium | reverse complement strand
GCTGGTTCAGTCGCTGGGCTACAAGGTCACCTTCTTACCGCAGAACCTGGCGCATTTGGGCGGATACACCCATGATCTAGAGCGCGAGGGGATCGAGGTGATCACCGCGCCATTCTGTCTGTCGATTGAGAACTTCCTGGAAACCCGCGGCGCTGAGTTCGACGCCGTCTACATCACCCGCTACTATGTTGGGCGCGAGGTGATCGACAAGATCCGCCAAAACGCGCCGAAAACCAAGGTTCTTCTCAACACCGCAGACCTGCACTTCTTGCGGATCTTGCGCAGCGCTCTCGTCAAAAACGACCCCGAGCAGATGGCGCAGGCGCAAGCCATGCGTAAGGACGAGCTTGAGGTGATCTGCCAATCCGATGTGGTGCTGAGCTACAACGACGTGGAAAACGCGGTAATACAGTCCCACACCGACGGTGTGGTCCCGGTGGTGAAATGCCCCTGGGTGGTGAATGTCCCTGAAACAGTGCCCGACTTTGCGCCGCGCAGCGGGCTTTCTTTCCTGGGCAGTTTCAACCATCACCCAAATCACGAAGGCCTTCAATGGTTCGCGCGGGAGGTTATGCCGCTGGTCGGACAACGGCGAAAGTCACCGATCTCACTGGCTGTCTACGGGGCGAATATGGATGCCTCAGTGCACGCGCTACGCAGTGACGTTATCGATACTGTAGGCTATATAGAGACTGTTTCAGACGCCTATGATCGCCACCGGATCTTCGTTGCGCCGCTGCTGTCGGGCGCGGGGATCAAGGGCAAGGTGATCGCCGCATTGGCCTATGGCATACCTTGCATCCTGACACCCGTGGCTGCAGAGGGGGTCGGACTGCGCCATGGGCATGATTGCCTCATCACCGAGAGCCCGCAGGATTGGTCAGATGCGATCCTGTCGCTTTATGACGATGCCGAACTCTGGCAGAAGATTTCGGGCAATGCGCGCGCCTATGTGCGCGACCGCTTCTCTTTCGACACCGGACGCCAGTTGATGCGCGCCGCTCTCGAGGCGGTGGATCTGTTCGGCTCGTTGGAGTGACGGATCTTTTCGTTTATGCGCACCATCATTCTGCACTATCACCTGTTTAAGAATGCAGGCACGTCGCTTGACCGTCTGCTTCAGCGCACCGTCCCCGACGGCTGGGTGACGCGAGAATTCACCGGCACCCACAACACCGACGCGGTCGAGACCTGGATCAAGGAGACGCCTGAAGCGGTCGCCTTCTCCAGCCATACGATGATGGGGCCGCTGCCGCGCATAGACGGTGTCCGCATCGTTTCGGTTATGCTTCTGCGCGACCCGATTGCTCGGATCCGGTCGGCCTATCGATTTGAGCGCCACCAGAAAGCCGACGGTTTTGGCGCGACGTTGGCCAAGCATACCGATCTTGAGGGCTATGTGCGGGTGCGATTAGCGCTGCCGAACGATCGCCAATGCCGCAATTTTCAAACATTCCGTCTTGCAGCGCTTTTGCCTGGGCCAGAGCCTGAAGTAGCGCGCGCCACCCAAGCGCTTGAACAGCTGAGCCTCGTTGGCCGCGTTGAGCGGTTCTCGGACTTCCTAGCGGATCTGTATGGGCTCATCGCCGAGACGATGCCCGCGTTTAAAGCTGATGACGCAACGCGCGAAAATGTCTCTAACAAGAAGGATTTGGCAGAGACGCCCGGCCTGATGGCGCTTTTGCAAGAGGTAAACCAAGATGATTACGCGGTTTTGGCGCGTCTTGAGCGACGTGAGCCTCTTGAGTGAGCAATAGTGCCTATTTAAGCAATCCCATCAGATACGCGCCGTATCGGTTCTTTTTGAACTTTGCCGCCCGCGCTTCCAGCGCCGCCGCGTCGATCCAGCCCTGCGCAAACGCGATCTCGTCGGGGGAGCCGGTTTGCATGCCCTGCCGCTGCTCAAGCGTCCGCACAAAATTGCCTGCATCGAGAAGGGAGGCATGGGTTCCGGTATCGAGCCAGGCATAACCCCGACCCATCCGTTGCACATCGAGGCTACCCTCGTTGAGATATGTCTCTAGCAGGCTGGTAATCTCTAACTCACCGCGCTCTGACGGTGTCACCATGGCCGCGCGCTCAGGCGCTGAGCTGTCGAGGAAGTAGAGACCGGTTACCGCGTAATTCGACGGTGGGACCGCCGGCTTTTCAATGATCTGCTTTGCTTTGCCATCGCTGTCGAAAGCCACCACACCATAACGCTCTGGGTCAGCCACGTGGTAGCCGAACACGGTGCCGCCCGACATCTTACGATCAGCGCGCTCAAGGATCAGCGGCAAGCCATGGCCAAAGAAGATGTTGTCGCCCAGCACCATGGCAGAAGGAGCGCCAGCCAAAAAGTCTTGGGTCAACAGATAGGCCTGCGCCAAGCCGTCAGGCGAAGGCTGCACCACATAGGTAAAGCGCAGCCCCCATTGCGCTCCGTCGCCCAAGAGCCGCTGAAACTGCTCTTGGTCTTCGGGCGTGGTAATGATCGCGATATCGCGGATGCCGCTGAGCATAAGCGCTGAAAGCGGGTAGTAGATCATTGGCTTGTCGTAGATCGGCAAAAGCTGCTTCGACACGCCCATGGTAATTGGATAGAGCCGGGTTCCCGATCCCCCTGCCAGAATAATGCCTTTGCGCGTGGTCACTCTACCGTGCTCCTAAGCTCGCTTAGGACCGCATTCAGGCCGATGCGCCAATCCGGTCGTTTGATTGAAAAATTATTCTCTAACCTGGCGCAATCCAACCGGGAATTCTTCGGCCGCGCGGCGGGTGTCGGATAATCCGCGCTGGTGATATCCACCACTGTCACTGCTTGCCCGCTCTGCGAGAAGATTTCGCGCGCGAAACCCGCCCATGAGATATCAGGCGCGCCGGCATAATGATATATCCCGCTCTTTGATGGATCGTGACGCAAGGTTCGCGCGACCGTAAGGCAGGCATCAGCAATATCAGCAGCAGCCGTAGGGCCGCCGATTTGATCGCTGACAACGCCCAGCTGATCGCGGCTTTGCCCCAGGCGCAGCATGGTCTTGACGAAATTGCCGCCATGCGCGGAAAACACCCATGAGGTACGCAAGATAGCAAAGCGTCCGCCAGCAGCCCGCACGCCGGTCTCACCGGCTAATTTACTGCGGCCATACGCCCCTAGAGGATCTGGCCTGTCAGAAGGCGTCCAAGGCGTCTGGCCGCTGCCGTCAAAGACGTAATCGGTAGATATATGGACGAAAGGTAAATCCTGCCGCGCCGCCGCTTCAGCCATCGCAGCGGGCGCGGACCCGTTGATCACCATGGCCAGGTCTGTTTCGTCCTCGGCGCCATCCACAGCGGTGTAAGCAGCAGCATTGATCACCGCGTCAGCATCGGTTGTCTCCACGATCCGCGCGCATGCGGCCGGGTCAGACAAATCGACCTGATCACGGCCCAACGCCAGGCACGTGATCCCGTCTGGCGCACGGCGCACCAGTTCCGTGGCGACCTGCCCCGTCTTGCCAAAGACCAAAAGCTTCATGCTACTCCGCAGCCGTAGAAACCCCACGCCAAATCCGGGGCGTTATCGGTGCCCCGGCCAGGTTTGCGCATACCCGAAGCGCTCAAAATCCGCAGCATAAATTTCGCTAGGCTTGCTATGGATATCCACGGTTACAACGGGGGCCGCACCAAGTCTCCGTCCACGCGCAGATCGCTTATCTGTATGGCTTTTTAGAGCCTAAACATGCTTCGGGCTATCACCTGTTCCGGCCACGTCATCAAGCCAATAAACCACTGCCTGAAGTCCATTTTCGAGACGAAAAATTGTGCACTTTTCTAGCACAATATCGGGCATTGGCCGCGGATGATTATCGAAATAGAAACGCTTGTTTCGCTGAATCCGGGGGCAGCTAAGCCAGCCAATCACCGAGTGTCATATCGATCCGTATCGCTTATTCGATATCGCGCTGGAACAAAAACAAGCTGTGTAGGCGGTCCACCAGGTGGCGCACCAAAGCAAAGCCGCGGTGGCAAAATCTAGGTTGGATCACGCGCTCAAGCGCCTGCACCCGCGAACACGACGCTAGCAGTGTCGTCTCAGGACTTAAGTATCATTCGCTCGGACCAGTGCCTAACCGGGCACCGACGCCCGACCGAGCCTGCAGCGCCCGCCACCAACTCTCATTATCAAGATACCACGCCACCGTCTTGCGCAGACCCTCGTCAAGCGTCACCGAGGGGCGCCAACCCAGTTCTTCGCGAATGCGGCTCGGGTCTATGGCGTAGCGTAAATCATGCCCGGGCCGGTCGGTGACGAACGTGATCTGCTTAGCGTACGGCGTGGCTTTGGGCCGCATGTCATCGAGCGCAGCGCAAATCTTGTGTACGATGTCGATATTCTGCGCTTCGTTCTCACCGCCGATATTGTAGGACCGGCCCGAAATCCCCTTCTCTAGCACCAGCAGCAGCGCATCGGCGTGATCTTCAACATAGAGCCAATCCCGCACGTTTTCGCCTTTGCCGTAGACCGGTATCAACTCTCCCGCAAGCGCCTTGAGGATCACCACCGGCACCAGCTTTTCGGGGAAGTGGAACGGCCCGTAATTGTTTGAGCAATTGGTCATCACCACCGGCAAGCCATAGGTCTCGTGCCAGGCCCGGACCAGGTGATCGGAGGCTGCTTTCGACGCGGAATAGGGAGAACGGGGATCGTAGGCGGTCGCTTCGGTGAATTGTATAGCCGGGTCCATCGGCAACGAGCCGAAAACCTCATCGGTAGAGACATGGTGAAACCGAAATTTCTCCGGCCGCCCCTGCCCTTCCCAGTAAAGCCGTGCCGCCTGCAGCATGTTGTAGGTGCCCGTAACATTGGTCTCGATAAAAGCGCCAGGGCCATCGATCGAGCGGTCGACATGAGATTCCGCGGCAAGATGCATCACCGCGTCAGGGCGATGACGGGCGAAAACAGCCTCTAACACATCAGGTTTGCGGATATCGGCATGCTCAAAGACGTAGGCCGGGCTCTCGGCAACCGATGCCACATTGTCGAGACAGGCCGCATAGGTCAGCGCATCAAGATTGATCACCTGATGTCCATCAGCGATTGCGCGCCGCACCACGGCAGACCCGATAAACCCAGCACCACCCGTGACGAGGATCTTCATATGCGTATCCTAAACCGAAAAAATAGGGCCTAATTCAGCCAGTAGCGGCGCGGCAGCGTCTTTGTCACTGAGAATAGGCGCTGTGCTGCCCAGACCCCAATCAATGCCGATATCCGGATCATCCCACCGCACGGCGCCATCGGCTTCGGGTGAGTAATAGTCACTGCATTTATACACGATCTCAGTATCGGGCGCGCGCGTGACAAAGCCGTGGAGAAACCCCGCGGGCACCAACAGCTGTTTGCCGTTTTCAAAGCTCAACTCCTCGCCCACCCAATGCCCGTAGGTGGGAGAGCCGACCCGAATATCGACGGCGACATCGAACAGCGCCCCGCGCCCGCAACGCACCAATTTATCCTGCGCATGGGGATGAGCCTGAAAGTGTAAGCCCCGAAGCGTGCCGGTCTTAGCCGACATCGAATGATTGTCCTGGACGAAATCGTACCGCAGGCCTGCAGCTTCCATCCGCGCTTTGTTCCACGATTCAGAGAAGAACCCACGATCATCGCCGAACCGCTTCGGCGTTAGCACGAGCACGCCTTGCAGCGCGGTTTCCTGGATCTCGAGCACGTCTCTAACTCCTGGCATAGACATCTTCGTAGCGAATGATGTCGTCTTCGCCGAGATAGGTCCCCGTTTGCACCTCGATCAAAACCATCGGCACTTTGCCGGGATTTTCCATGCGGTGGACCGCACCGAGGGGGATATAAATCGATTCATTCTCAGTCACTAATTTGACGGTTTCATCAACCGTTACCTTAGCGGTTCCCGCCACCACGATCCAATGTTCGGACCGATGGTGATGCGATTGCAGCGAAAGCGCGGCGCCAGGATGCACGACGATCCGCTTCACTTGAAACCGGTCAGCCAGCGCCAGGGTCTCAAACCAGCCCCAGGGGCGGTGGTCTTTTGGAAATTGTGTGGCCTGTTTAGAGCCCTTTTTCTTTAGCGCACTGACAGCCTTTTTCACATCTTGCGCGCGCGAGGCATGGGCCACCAAGACCGCGTCCGGCATCGCGACTGCAACGATGTCATCGAGACCGATGCCGACCAGCTCTTGATCGGGCGATTCAGACCGCAGGAGGGTGTTGTGACACGCAATACCGGTCGCAGCGCCCGAGGTCACAAGACCATCAGCATCGCCAGGGGCTTCGCGCCAGACCGCGTGCCAATCGCCAAGATCAGACCAACCTGCCGCAAACGGCACTGCCGAAAGATTGCTGGCGCGCTCCATCACCGCGTAATCGATCGAAATCTCTTCCGCATCAGACCATGAACCGGCATCGAGCCGCAAAAAGCCCAGATCCGCTTTGCCCTGTTCGACAGCGGCAAGCACCGGCTCCATCATGGCGGGTGCATGGGCTTTGAAGGCCGCGATGATCGTCTGCACGGAGAACAGGAAGATACCGGCATTCCACAGGAACCGACCTTGGTCGAGCATGGTTTGCGCGGTGGCGGCATCGGGCTTTTCAACGAAGCGGATCAGGTCGAGCGCGTGCACATTGGTGCCCGGCGTTTCCGCCAGCTCTAGCCAGCCATAGCCGGTTTCCGCGCGGCTCGGCGTGATACCGAAGGTGACCATACGGCCGGCCCGGGCAGCCTCGGTCCCAACCTCCAGCACATCGTGGAACGCGGCAGCATCGGGGATCACATGATCGGACGGCGCCACCAACATGAGGGCGTCGGGATCGGTCTTTGATAGATAGAGCGCTGCGGCCAAAACCGCCGGCGCCGTGTTCCGGCCCTCGGGCTCGATCAGGATTGCGCCAGGGTCGATGCCGATCTCAGAAAGCTGCTCGGTGACGATAAACCGAAAGTCCGACCCGGTGACCACGACAGGCGCGGCAAACCCTGCGCCCGCGAGGCGCTGCGCTGACGCTTGAAATAGGCTTTCAGGACCGAGGAGTTGAGCGAATTGCTTGGGGTACGATTTTCGTGAAAGGGGCCAAAGGCGGGTGCCAGAGCCCCCGCAGAGCAAGACGGGCGTAATCATTTGGATGTCTCTTGTAATCGGCGTCACGCGCCCGGGTATCTCTTATCTCCAGGCATGCAACAAGCGCCAGTCGCCAGGCATCCGCGCATCGCCGGCGCGCATGACCAAGCCACGCGCTGCGATCGGCTCGCGTTCGCATGCTGTTTTATAGCGATTTTGCTTTGACGCTCGCAGCTTTGAGACGGTGCTTTTGTCTCAAGGATTGACGCAAAGGCCGCAAAAGAACGCGGTTGGGCGGCGTTATCGTTTCACTGAGCGAAACAAATCCCGCGTTTGGAACGGCGATTCGACACGCCCTAGCCACCGCTGGCCTGCGGCGCCACAAACCTCCGGGCGACACCGGAAAACGACCCGCGATAGGCCGGTTTGAGACCCAGTGGGCAGATTTTGAACAGCGCATCATGGATCTTGGAATATTCTTCGGAAAACGAAGCGAATGGAGACGCGTCGGGCCGGGCATCCGCGACGACACCGCCATGAAATTGGTGACGCGCTGCCTCCCCCAACAGCATCAATGGCAGCATGCAAGCCTGCTGGGCGCGGGCGCGAAAGTCGCAATTGACCAGACCTCCGCCCGTGCGATGGAAGCGCGGGGTTCGGCGCTTGGGTTTAGCGCAGGCGCTTCTCAAGCCAGCCCAGGAAGGCGCGATCTGGGGCGCGCAACCGCTTGCGTCCGGTCGCCTCCCACCAAGCTTTCCACTCCGCCTCTAATGCGTGGACATCCCATCCAGGCGCCCGCGCCCGCGCCGTCTCCAGCGTCTGCGTCTGCAGCACCGGGGCGCCCGCCATATCGCCGTGATGACGTCGGGGCCGCACGCATAAAATGTCGCCGGGCTCTTCCGCCAAAGCATATCCCGGCAGGTGATCACTGGCGATCATCGCGCGCAGCATCGCGCGGAACACCCGCCTGGGCGAGGCCGAGCCGGATTTCTTGTGCAAGACCTCTACAGAGATGCGCCATACCGGCTGATGCCCGCAATGTTTGCGCGCGAGTTCGTAGATGCGCCGCTCCAGCGGTTTGCGCAGCCGAAAATAGTCGCGGCTAAGCGTAAGCACGGACCGGCCCAGAACTGCCTGGTACAGCCAATCCGACAGCGTCACCGCAACCGATACCATGCGGCCGCCGCCTGTCCCCTTGCCCGGCGCACGGCGCAGGATCTCCCAAGCTTCGATCAGGCCAAAGCCAGAGGTGATCTCTGCTGTGCCGGTGACGATATTGGTGGTGATCCGGGTTCCGGCCAGACGCTCAAACGCTTCGCGAAGACGACGATACGCATCACCGCTGGTCTCGCGATTGGTCGCCACAAGCAGATCATGGGCGGTCAGATGCACGGTACGGCTCACGGGCTGGCCTGCATTCAGCGCCGCGATCAGCTGTGAGATGCAGTAAATCAAGATGTCCTTATCGTGGATCGTTGCGCGGCCTTTGACCGAGGGCACAATCTGTATATCAGCGCCGTTATGGTGATAGCGCAGCACCGCGCGGTCAGGCCGGGTGGCAAGGGAAAACACCGGGTGTTCCATCGATGCAAGATCGTCTTTGGGAAGGCCCGCAAACACATCGCAGACGAAGAAGTCTTGGGTCGGATGCCGGTCAGGTAGCAGCGGCGGCGCCATTATCTGAGCGCACCCATGCCGGTCCGCCCCTGCTTATACCCCCGCTTACACCGCTGTCTATGTGCCGGTTTCTGTCCCAGTCTGTGCCCCCTTCTATGCCTGATCACGCCCGACTCGCTATCGTGGTTTCAGTGACACCAACCTAGAGTTATCCACAGGTTTGGTCCAGCGCGCGCCTCGGGGGATCAGAGTCACCTCATCGGGGGATCAGAGTCAGCATTTCGGGGGATCAGAGTCACCTAAGACCGAAAAACACCAAATGACCCTTTGAAAAATATGAGAAATCAGCGCGAACCCAGGCAGTGTAACCATGAAATAACAGGATTCTAACAGCAGATTTTTTTATCACCGCCCAGGATCATCGCCATAAAAGCCCAATAACCGTTGGAAAATTACTGAGAGCCGCCTCGTTTATGCGGTTATTTCTTCCACATGCTGCGTTTTTGCGTATATTGAAGAAAACACAGCATGCAGGGTTACACATGCGAGGTTATAATGGCGGTTGAGCAGCCTCCCTATTTCAATATCAATCCAGACGCAGCCCTACGCGAGCTGGGCGCACCGACAGGATCTGAGGGGTTTGCGAAAATCGCTGAAGCCTGTGCCCGCGGCCGGGCAGATTTGTCCAGCCGCGGATTGGAAGAAAGCGGGCGAAAATCGCTTAGGCTGTTCTCCACATGGGAAATCACCCGCTATCTCATTCCCGTCGCAACGCCGCATTTTAGGCGGGTATTGAAAGCCAATCCAAACCTGCCGCAGGGGCGTAGCGAAACCGAAGGCGGCGCAAAATGGTTCACGCTTGACGAGGTTTTACGGCTGCGGGCGCATTTCGCCACGGAAGGCTCCAAAGCGAAGGAGTACTTGCCCTATCGCCCTAGGGGCATGCCTGCCAAGATCGTCGCGGTCGCTAATTTCAAAGGCGGCGTTGGTAAGACGTCAACCTGCGCTCACCTGGCCATGTCAGCAGCGCTTGACGGCTATAAGGTGCTGGTGGTCGATCTTGACAGCCAGGGGTCGATGACGTCGATTTTCGGCGGCCATGTCAGCGACGAATGGAAAACGGTGTTTCCGCTTCTGGCGCGGCATTACGGCCAGCATCTGCGCACCGAAAATCAATCGCGTCTCGATCGTGGTGACGCCCCCCTGCCCCTCGACGATACCCTGACCGAGGCGCTCAGTCTCACCACCCAAGACGTGATCCAATCCACCCACTGGCCTAACATCGATCTGATCGGCGCGCAGTTGAACCTCTACTGGGCCGAGTTTCAAATTCCGGTCTGGCGGATGCAGGCGCGTAGCTGGAAGCTATGGGATGCGCTCGCCGACCGGCTGACAGAAGATGCTGTGTTGAGCGCTTATGACATCGTCTTTCTCGATACGCCCCCGGCCCTGGGATACCTCACAATCAACGGTCTTTCGGCTGCGGATATCCTGCTGGTACCGCTTGGCGCCAGCTTTTTGGAGTTTGATTCCACCGGCCGGTTCTTTGACATGCTCCACGCCACCTTTTCATCGATTGAGGAGGGAGAGAACGTGGCTGCGCGCGCGCTCGGCCGCGAAGAAATGGCCTTTGAGTGGGATGCGGTCCGCGCGGTGCTTACCCGCTATGACGGCGCGCAGCAGGCTGAGCTGGCCTCGTTGATGCAAGCGTATCTGGGACCGACCCTTTCCCCCCACCGGCAAGACTTTACCGCGCTGATCGGACAGGCTGGCGAGCAGGTCAACGGGATCTACGAGGCCGATTACCGCGATTTCAACCGCGAGACCTATGTGCGCGGCCGTGAAGCCTTCGATGAAACCTATGCCGCGTTCAAGCGGCTGTTGCTGGGTATCTGGCGACGTGATGAGCAGGCGGCGCAGCATGACCATGTGGCGTAGTTATCCACAGACTGGCCTGTGGATATGTTTCGCACGCGAAACCGCTCAAGGAGAGTGAGATGGCAAAACGCAAACGGTTGAGCCCGGCGCAGAGCGGTTTTCTCGGCGCGGCCGGTCCGGTGTCTGGACCCGTTTCTGACCCTCTCCCCGGCGCAGAGGCAAAATCACTGCCGATCGCGCCAGCGCCGATTGCCCAGGTGGCGGGCGAAGCGGCCACATCGGCTGCATTGCAAGAACTGGCAGGCGAAATGACGCGGGCGCGCGAGGAGGGGCGGTTGATCCAAACCCTGGCGCTCGATCAGGTGGAAGACAGCTATCTCGTGCGCGACCGGTTGTTTGCCGATGACGAGGATCTGCAGGCGCTGGTCAATTCGATCCGCGCCCGCGGGCAGCAAACCCCGATTGAGGTGGTTGCGCTTCCCCGGGGGCGGTACGGGCTGATCTCCGGGTGGCGGCGTCTGACAGCGTTGCGGCACCTGTTCCATGAGACCGGTGCGGCAGCGTTTTCCCAGGTCAAAGCGCTCCTGCGCCAGCCCGAGACAGCGGCCGACGCCTATGTGGCGATGGTCGAGGAGAATGAAATTCGCGTCGGGCTAAGCTATTATGAGCGCGCGCGGGTCGCGGCGAAAGCGGTAGAACAGCGCGTGTTCGAGACTGAAAAAGCAGCGCTATTGAGCCTCTACGACTCTGCCAGCCGTGCTAAACGCTCCAAAATCCGCTCGTTTCTGCGGCTCTATCACGCAGCCGACGATCTCTTGCGCTTCCCGTCGATGATCGGTGAGCGGCTCGGCCTGGCCGTTGCCAAGCGGCTTGATCACGAGGCCGGTGCGGCGCATCTACGCGGGCTTTTGGCAGCAGCCCCCCCTGACAATGCCGATCAAGAACAGGCGATTTTGCACGCGTTCGCTGCTGAGCGAGACACGGCCCAACCGACAATCGGCGCAAATCAGACGGCCTCTCCCCAGGCGCCCTCCCCCCAGACGCCGCCCCCTGAGCCAACCTCCGAGCCCACTTCCAAACCGATCACGCCCGCGTCTCAGCCTGGATCGGGGCGCCAGGCGCGCGCGCTCGGCCCCGGGATCGAGGCGGTTTGGGATCAGCATGAACTGACCTTGTCGGGGCCGGGCATGTCGGCAGAGTTTCGCGAAAGGCTCTGCGCGTGGGTTCTTGAGCAAAACGGCCCCGGCTAGGGGCCGCTCGCGGGACCCGGTTACTTCTTTTTGGGCTTGCGGCCCAAACCAATCTTTTTTGCGGTGGCGGCCCGGCGCTTGGAGTAGTTCGGTGCCACCATAGGATAGTCTTTCGACAGGCCCCACCGTTCGCGGTATTCGTCCGGAGACATGTCATAGGCAGTGCGCAAATGCCGTTTGAGTGTTTTGAAAGGCTTGCCGTTCTCCAGACAAATGATCGCGTCAGGGGTGACCGACGCGTCGATCGGCACTGCTGGGATAAGCGGTCCTTTGGCAGAAGCAGCGTCGTCTTCTCCTTCATCTGCCCTTTGGGTCCCATCAGCCAGGCCGGAAAGCGTGGCATGGACAGATTGAATGAGCGAGGACAAGTCGCCTTGGGTCATTTGATTGCGGCTAGCGTAAGCTGCCACGATCTCAGCGGCGAGCCCAAGTACCTCACCGCTTGGCCCTGTTTCGAGGGTGTGAGTTTCGGTCATGAACGGTCCTTTTAGCGTCGTTATTGCCGCCTTCGGGAGGCGGATTTTGTTTTGACCACTAAACCGCAAGTCGTTTGAGAGTGGGAGTGGCTTGCGAATACTTGTAAACAGAGGATCTTCTGAAAGATTTTGCGATGAAACGCAATCCTGTAGCGCTACCATCCCGCGCAACTTAGAGGGGATATCGACGCCACAAAATTTTATCGCTCAAACATATAGTCGTCGAAGGCCCGATCGAGAAATACCAGTCGAAAATTGTAAAGATTTGATCAGCGCCCAACACCCTTATAGGCGATGAACCCTGCACGTTTGGCGTCTTTTTCGGTGTAGACGTTTCGCAGGTCGGCGATGCGGGGTTGGGCCATTTTCTTGGCCAGGCGTTTGAGGTCGAGGGCGCGGAATTCGTTCCATTCGGTCAAGATCACCAGCGCATCGGCGTTTTGCACGGCTTTGTAGGGGTCTTCCTCCCAATGCACGCCGGGCAGCAGCGCTTCGCCTTCGCGCCGCCCCTGGGGGTCGACCACCCGCACCTTAGCGCCGCCGCCGACCAGCGCAGGCACGATGGTAAGCGCCGGCGCGTCGCGCATATCGTCGGTATTGGGTTTGAACGTAACGCCCAGCACCGCCACGGTTTTGCCGTTGACCGAGCCGTCGCACAGATCCATCACCTTATCGATCATCCGCCGCTTGATCTCGTCATTGACCTTGATCACCGTCTCGACGATCTGCATCGGCACCGCGTAATCCTGTCCGGTGCGGGCTAAAGCCATCGTATCTTTGGGAAAGCACGAGCCGCCATAGCCCGGCCCGGCATGGAGGAACTTGTTGCCGATGCGGCCGTCCAGCCCCATCCCCTTGGCCACCTCTTTGACATCGGCGCCGACGCGTTCGCATAGCCGGGCGATCTCGTTGATGAAGGTGATCTTGGTGGCCAGGAAGGCGTTGGCGGCGTATTTGATCATCTCGGCGCTTTCCAGATCGGTGGTCACAATCGGGAAGTCGCGCAGAAACAGCGGCCGGTAGATCTCGGCCATCACCTGGGCGGCGCGGTCGTTTTGTACGCCGACAACGACCCGGTCAGGGCGCATGAAATCGTCGATCGCGGCGCCCTCGCGCAGGAATTCGGGGTTCGAGGCCACATCGAATTGGGCGTCTGGATTGGCCTTGGCGACAGCCTGTTTGACCCGGCGATTGGTGCCCACAGGCACGGTGGATTTGGTGACGATCACCGCGTAGCCGGTAAGGCTCTGGGCGATCTCCTCGGCGGCGGCCATGACGTAGCTCAGATCAGCATGCCCGTCGCCGCGCCGGGTAGGGGTGCCAACGGCGATAAACACCGCGTCCACGCCTGCCACCGCGGCAGCGAGATCAGTGCTGAAGGTCAGCCGCCCGGCCTCGACATTCTTGGCCATCAGCGCATCGAGACCCGGCTCGTAGATCGGCACCCGCCCCGCCTCCAG
>JBCCXT010000074.1:0-14554 GCA_039191215.1 Pseudomonadota bacterium | reverse complement strand
TGGTCAACTCCCGCTGCCAGTTAAGAGACGCGTCATTTGTTCCGAGTCAATGCGGGATGGGCTTATTTCGTTGAAAGACTCTTGGTTGATCGAATTGTAAGTCGCTGATTCAGTTCTTCCTTTAGGGACGGAGTGGCGGTGATGGGCTTGAGGCAGGAAGCTCAGGCGGCGGTGTTTTGTGAGGTCTCGCTCGAAGAGCAGGTTCCTCACAACCACATGTCGCGGTCGATTGGTCGGTTTGTCGATCCGAGTAGCATCCGCGCCCGTCTTGCGGCTTTCTAGAGCCATACCGTCCGTTTTTCGATCGACCCTGAACTGCTGATCGGGATGCGGCTGGTCGGGTATAGCTTTGGCATCCGGTCGGAGCGGCGGTTTTGCGAGGAGGTGCATCTGAACCTCGTCTATCGCTGGTTTTGCGGCCTCGATCTGACCGACCGCATTCCGGATCATTCGACGTTGTCAAAGAACAGGCACGGACGCTTCCGCGAGAGTGGCCTCTTGCGCCATGTGTTCTAAGGGACGGTCACGCGCGGCTTTGGTCGGTGACCAGGGATTTGCAACCGATGGTACATGGTCGCGCATTCGCCATTGTCGCTCGGACCGGTGGCGCGACAAGGCTCATCTTCGAATGGGAGGCCGAGAACGACCAATAGATCTGTCCTGAAGAACATGCTCTCAAACATTTCCGCCACAACTATTCCGATTCAAACCGCAGGCCAACCGGCAAAGGCACTGCGCGTTATTGCGCCCTGACGGAGGTCTGTCAGGCTTGTCCGTCAAAATCCAGGTGCTGCCCAAACGCTGATGCTCGGAAGATCACCCGGGAAGAGCACGAAGACGCTTGCCAGATTGCCCGCGACATCGCCAAGACCCGCCATTACGACATCTCGATGAAGCTCAGAAAGAAGGTGGAAATGCTCCTTGCCCACCTCAAACGCATCCTCGGGCTGGACCGCCTCAGATTAGGAGGGCCCTGCGGCGTTCAAAACGAATTTACCCTCGCAGCAACCGCCCAGAACCTCCGCAAACGCGCAAAGCTCAAACCAATTCCGCCCGCCGCCAGTTGAAGAGACCGATACGCCTTCGAAACCCAATCGAAATCACGCCGATACCCCTGAAAGACGCACCAAAACAAAAACTAACTCAACAAAATCAGCCCAGAGTCACGAACGCTGCAAACCGTACGAACGCCTGCTTTCAGTTTCTGTGGTTGTCCAGTTGGTATCGAATTTGCGTTGCCGCATTCCGAATGCGTTCCGGATCAGCCTTAGCGCGGATCAGCACAAAGAGACCGAGAATGCTGGCGCAAAGGGCATCTGAAAGCGCAACCGTGTCAACGTTTGAACTGAGTTGCGATTTCGTTTTGGCATTATCCAATGCGTTTCTGAATGCGCCGCTGAGCCTGTCAAAGTACCGCTGCACTGCATCGGGCTGTTCCTGTGCGCCGAACTCAACAGCTGAATTGCACAACAGACATCCAATCCCTGCAACCGGGCCCGACCCGGCGGCACCATAGAATTCGAGAAGCCTAAGAACATCATCGATATCGGAATCCGGCTGCTCCAGCGGCCCGAAGCGGGCGCTAATTACCTCGTTGTTGTAGCGATCAAGCGACGCTGCAAAGAGCCCTTCCTTACTCCCGTAGCTGGAGTAGAGGGTGTAACGACTTGCACCTGTTTCCCGCACAAGTACATCCGCAGATGCTCCGGCAAATCCGTCACGGCGAAAGACGTGCATCGCACGATCTAGAAACTCGCGCTCGCTCAAGTTTTTTCGACGCCCCATCGCAGTTCTCATTGACTCTGTTTGCGCTCCTTTATCAGAACATTCCTTCTGATAAAGGAGAAAAACCATGTCAGCTACGCTTGTTGTCACCGGCATGCCGAACCCGTCCGAAATGGATGCCGCTCAGTCCTATCTGAACGGCGTGATGCCTTTGCTGATGGAAGCGGGCGGCACAATGGTGAAGCGCCTTAAGGTCGTCCAGGTGGTGAAGGGTCGTCCCAGTGGGATGGTACTCGTTATGGATTTCCCAAGCGAACAAACGTCAAAGACTTGTTTGCTTCGGATGCATACAAAGCGTTGGTCGAGACACGGGATAAAGGCTTCTCGGAAATGAACGTGCCGATCGCTGGCGAAATGTATGCCGCTTTGGGGAGAGGAAATATGTCCAACGACGACAACCTCAGAGCCTTTGTGTTGGATCAGCTTACAGACTTGGGCGAATTCGAAACCAAAGCCTCGTTCGGCGGTACTGCCCCGCTGATCGACGGCAAGGCCTTTGCGAAGTTCAAGAACGGCGCGCTTCGGCTCAAAGTCGGGGATGCCAAACGGACCGACTTCGCGGATCAAGACATGCCTCAGTATAGGTACGGCACAGACAACGCCCGGAAGCTGAACATCTTCAATACATCACCGGATGTGCTCGAAGATGCGGACAAGCTTGTGGCGTGGGCGTGAAAGTCGGCAAACGCCGCGTTGAACGGCTCGGACCACCTCACCGTAATCCTCAAAAGCGGCAATTCAGCGGGGCGGCTCGAGCGGTAGCTTTGTCCGGTTAGTGCCGAAGAAGTCGACGTTAGAGCTGGCGATTGGTTAAGCCGGATGCGGGTGGGCTGTTCCTCTCAGCCTGTCGGTACTGGTTACGGAACCATTTTTGCCAGTTTCCTGAGGTTCTGTGCTGTGGCTGCGAGCTGGAACTGTTCGTTTGCGCCTTTGGGTCCTCGAAGTCGCATCATCGGCAAGCCGATGTATCGATTTTGATGTGCAAACAGCATCTCGACTTCCCGCCTCTGAATGAACGACGTCCTGTAGGCATCGGGTTCTCGAAAAGGCCTAATGGTCGGGCATAGGGTCAGTGAGGTCGAGCCTGCAAAACCACCGATATGCCAGATTGGCATGCACCTTCTCGCAGAGGCGGCGCTCGGACCTGATGCCTTGGCAATAGCCCAACAGCTGCATCCGGTTCATCAGCTCGGGGTCAATCCAAGGACGACCATGCGAGCTGTACGAGGGTGCCAAAAACTGACGTGCTTCCGATAGGTCAAGGAACCGATCAATCCCGCCTAGCGGATGATTCACGGGCACAAACTCTTCAATCGAGTACTCGTAAATCAGCGCGCCTTGCGCGGCCTGCCTTGGTCCCGTCATCGCCGCATCTCCACTCTCAAAACCAGGGACTCAGCGCCAGACCAACCAAGCAACGGACTTTTTCAACATGATCTCCGCACAACTACTTTTATGAACGCCAACTGCTCCTCGTCGGCTGCTGGGAACAGTTCCATGCCTGCCGGGAAGCAATCGGCGCGTAGCAATACTTGGCTGACCTCTTGGCGCGCGTCTTGCAGGTCTTGGAAAGTCGACGAAACAACGACCTGGTCGGGCTTTTCCATCTGGCTCAATCACCGAAATTCCAATACCCCGCGGCTGTGAAAGCTCGCGGCAAGAGGGTCGGCTATTGACATGCTACCGGGGCGGATATGGCGCCTGAGGTTATCGTTTGGGATTTCGATGGGGTTGTGAACCGCAATTTCGTGGACGGGCGGTTTGTGTGGGCCGACAGTCTTGGGGCCGATCTGGGCCTTGATCGGGCAAGCCTGGAGCGGTTCATCTTCGGCTCCGGTCGCATGCGAGGCATTGTGCGGGGGGTCGAAGACCTGCGCGATGTTGTGGCGGAATGGCTGCATCTGGAGGGGTCAGAGATCGGCGCGGATGCACTACTTTCTTATTGGTTTGCGCAGGATGCGTTGCCGGACGCGGAGGTCCTGGGTTGGATCAAGGCGCTGCCCTACCGCCATGTGATTGGCACCAATAACGAGGCCCGCCGCGCCGCCTATATCGAAACAGAAATGGGATTTGCGAGCCGTGTGGAGAAGGTCTTTGCCTCGGGCCGGATGGGCGTCGCAAAACCCGATGCCGCTTATTTTGAGGCGATTGAGACCTGGTCCGGCGTGGTGCCGGCGCGCATCTTGCTGGTCGATGACAGCTTGCAAAATGTCGAGACCGTGCAAGCGCGGGGCTGGCAGGGTTTCCACTTTACCGACGCGACGCGCGACGGTTTTCTTGCGGCTTTGGAGGGCTCCTGATGCCACGATTGCTGACCGAATTTGGCATAGGCAGCTCGCTCAGGCGCCAGGATTACACGCAGGCCGCGGTGCGCGCCGTTCAGGATGCGCTGTGGCACAATTCGATCAACCTTGCCGAGCTTTACGGCAAGCAGAAGGAGGACATGCAAATCACTGTGGAGGTCGGTGTGCAGCAGCCAAATGCGCTTCGGACCGATGAGATTGCGGCGATCTTTCCCTACGGTCAGGTGACGGTGGTGCCGCGTCGCGGAGGCCTGGACGTGCAACGTGCAGACGGCGGCAAGCCGACGGTCATTGCCAATGTCGCCATCTCGGTCGCCTTGGAGATTTGAGCATGGCCGATCAGCGTTTCATCATCGAAATGGGCATGGGCAACGACCAATATGGGCTCGATTACACCAAGGCTTCGGCGCGGGCGATTGAGGATGCAATCCGCCATTCCGCGCTGCCTCTGTTTGAGGCGACAGGACTCCACCATCACCAGATGCGCGTGCAGGTGACCGTGGGCGTGCAGAAACCCGACGCGGTCGATTGCGACGCTCTGGCCCAAAACCTGCCGCGCGGCCGGGTGACGGTCACCGCCGTTTTCGGCGGGCTCGACGTGGAAAACCCCGATACCGGCAAGACGCTTGTGATCGCTTCTGCTGCCGTTGAGGCGTTTTTGCCCTATCAAGGCGAATGATCCGTCTTTTGGACGGGCACTGACGATCCAGGGGATTGGCCCGAATGCGCTCAAGTCACGGTGCGTTGCAGGGCTGCGCTGCAAGGGGCAGAGCAGAGAGCCTTTGCCCAGCGGTAGAGGCCACAGATCATGCAAAACAACGCTGCCGCTATCTCAGCCGCGGGTTAGCTTGGGGCGGCACGAGCGCTGCAGACCGAGGCCGCGGGGCTGCAGCTTGGCGCCGATATCAACCCGCTGCCCCGAGATTGTGAGAGGAATGATGCCCATCTCAAACTGCCCAATCCGATTGAAGCCTTGGGAGGGCACGACGGTTGTTAGGTTCGCAGGCAGATCGTTTAGAAACAGATCGCAAGGTCCAAAGCTGTTTCTGGCGGTTTCGCGCCCCCTTGGTAGCGGGCCTTCAGACTGCTGTGCGGCCGTTCGTTGAGCTGCATTCGACCAAGATCGGCTTTATCAGGTAGCGCAGGCCTTCGTCGTTCTCTTGCAGCGCGGATTGGATTATTTCTGCGATCTTTTCGCCGATCTCCCTTGGCCTTGGATCAACCGTTGTCAGCGGTGGCACACAGATCTCAGCAATCTCATAGGCACCGAACCCGGCAATTGCGATGTCCTCGGGAACAGAGACGCCCATGCGCTGGCATTCGGTCAGTGCACCAAAAGCTGACAGGTCAGACACACAGATGACCGCTTCGGTATCGGGATGCTCCGAGAGCAGACGCGCCATCGCCACGGCGCCTTCCCGCATGGAGATTGGCGGCGGCCCCGCCTCGATAAGGCGGCTTGCATCAAGCCCCTGGCCCTGCATTGCGGCCACAAATCCGGCACGCCTGTCCGCGCCGCGCGTATCAGCACTGGCATCCCCGCCGATGAAGGCAATTTTCGACAGGCCGAGATGCACTAAATGTTGGACCATCTCAGCCATCGTCGCGGCGTTCGAAAAGCCCACGACATGGTCGATAGGGTTTTCCGGAATATCCCAGGCTTCAATGACGGGAATACCGGCAGTCTCGAGCAGCCGCCGCGCGCGTGCGGTATGGCTGCCGCCTGTGACAACAATCGCTTCGGGTCGCCGCCGCAGGAGCTGCTCGATCGCGTCTTCTTCGTTGTGCTTGTCGTAATTGGTGGCAGACAGGAGCACCTGCAGCCCTTGCTTCTCTAGCGCATCGGTCAAGCCGGCGACGGTCTCGGCGAAATTGGCGTTGTTGATCGACGGGATCGTGACCGCGACGAAGCCAGTTTTTTGCGTACGCAGGGTCGCGGCGGTGCTGTCAAAGACATAGCCCAAATCATCGGCCGCCTGCCGGATCGCGGCGCGCGTTTCGCTGCGGATCGAGCTGTCTTGCCGGAACGCCCGGCTTACGGTCATCACGGACACACCGGCAGCCTTGGCAACATCTTTCATTGTGACCGGCATTGGTGGCCCCTCATCTCGTAGACACGGCGAAAGTTGCACAATGGCGCATCCGCCATGGCAAGAGTGTTCTCCACAGCAGCCAGCCACAACGGCAACATTCGAAATTGCCACAAAGGTGTCGCCCCGCAGCGCTTCGGGCCACGGAGCGACGGGGAGGTTAGCTTAGCGCTCGAGCGCGCCGACCCCGGAGAAGCGGAAGGCCTCGGCCTGTAACCCGTCCAGCTCTTCGCCACTCATCTGATCATGCGCAACAGTAATGCGGCCAAGGAACACAAACGGCAGCTCATCACCGCGACCTTCGAGGTGGTAGCGAATTGCCTCCGCGGTCGCAGCGCCCACGTCGTCGCCCATGCGCATCGGCGTGGCATCTAGTTCACCACGGCGGATTGCGTCAAGCTCCAGGCCTGTGCCGCCCCAACCAGTGGAGAAGACATTGCCTGCCGCATCAACGGCTAGCTGCGCTTCGACCGAGCCCATCGACATGGCCGTGTTGGCATTGTGGATCACAGTTGCTTCCGGGTAGGCCTGCAGGATCAGCTGCGTTCCTTCAAAGCCGCCTTCGCGGGTGTATTCGCCATAATGCTCATAGGCGAGTTCCCAATTGCCGTTTTCTTCAACGCAGGCCGCCCAATCGCCGGAGCGCTGATTGTCGGTGATGCCCGGAATGCCGCGGTTCATAGCGTAGGTGACATCGTTGCCCAGACGCTCCAGCATATAGTCGCAGATCACCAACGCGCCGGCGGCGGAGGAGAAATCGAACCAGTTTGCCGGTTGATTTTCCAGGTATTGCAGCGGCGTGTGGAACGCCCATACGAAGGTTGTCAGGTCCTCGTTGGCCGCAAGCTTGTCGATATTGTCGGCCTGGGTTGCAAGCTCGGAGGGGCCGAAAATCACGAAGTCATAGATGTCGCCGTCCTGGTCGACCTGCGTAGCATAGGTCGATTGCAGCGAATGCTCGATCTGCCGGCTCGCAAACTCGGTCGTCTCATAGGCGATGCCTAGCTCGTCCAGGCGCGCGGTCAGCGCAAGGTAGTTGCGCGCCCAAAAGTCGGATGTGTCTGCCGAGGGGTAGATGAGCGCGATCTGGATCGGGTCGTCCAAGGTGCCGCTGAATGGTACGGCTTCGGAGCCGACAACCGCCTGTAGCGCCTCCAAAGCGCCTTCGGCGTTTACTTGCGATGGCAGCCAATAGTCGCGATCGCCGTCATCTGGCAGCGCAACAAGCGGCAGATGCCCGTCTGCCAAAGCCGCACCTGCTGCTAGCGTAAGGGCCGATACTGCGAGTATGTTTCGTGTGAGTTTCATGGCTTTCCTCCCATATTGATTGCCATAGAGCGATTGTTTTCTCAGCCGGATGCCTCAGGTGATGTGGCCAGCCCAAAACCAAGGGCAAGCAGCACAAGAATGGCACCAAGGATCCAACCGGTCAGAACGATGAGCTTGCGCGTATCGGGATTCTTCAGCGCGGCCATAATGTTGCCCGCGCCGTCGCGATCCTTGCGCAGCAGCCAGGCATAGGCCGCGACCGAGACGATGATAACAACGCCCGATGCGACCGATTGCCAGAAGAACTCGATCCGCAACGTGACCAGCGCGTTGATCATCATCGAAAGCAGCAATACCCCGGCTAGGGAGCCGATCATCGACGGGCGGCCGCCGAAAAGCGATGTGCCGCCAACAACAACAGCCGCGATCACGTGCAGATTGAAGTACGGAGCTGAAGTCGCCTGGATGGCGTTCAGCTTACCCATCAGCATAACCCCGGCAAGTGCCGCCATCGTACCCATGAGCACGTAGGCGTAAATCTTGTGCCGATCGACCGAAATACCCGTCATCTCGGATGCTTCAGGGTTTGATCCGATGGAGATTGTGTAGCGGCCAAAATGGGTTCGGCGCAGCAGGAAATAGCCCAAGATCATTGTCAAAATACCGATGACCACGGGTGTCGGCAGGATGATCAGCGCCTGGCCGCGGCCGATCTCTGTCACCAATTCCGGAAAGCGGGCCAGAACCAGACCCTTTGCGAGCACGAGGGCAAACCCGCGATAGACCAAGTCCATCGCCAGCGTGCCGATCAGATCAGGCACACGCAGCCGGGTAATGACCAGGCCGTTGATCAGGCCCATCAGCGCGCCCAAGGACAAGGCGATCATGCCTGCGAGCCACGCCGGATAGCCGTATTGCTTGATCAGAAATGCCATGATGATCGCGCTGAGGGCGGCGACCGAGCCGATCGACAGATCGATGCCGCGCTGCGTGATGACAAAGGTCATAGCCATCGCCATCGGCATGTAGAGTGCCGCATCCAGCAGGATTTGGTTCAGGTTGGACAGGCGAAAATAGCGCGCAGGCTCCGCCACACCCATGAACGCTAGGATCAGAACGATCATAAAGATCGGGCCAATAATCCCCATGACGGGCTCGATACGAGCCAGAAAACCTCGTTCGATCGGAGCAGAGTCTGACATTCTTTCTTTCCCGTTATGCGGCTGTTTTGGCGCCCGTGATCAGCGCCAGGACATCTTCGGAACTAACCTCGCTGGCGCGAACCACACCCGTGCTGCGGCCGCGTCGTTGAACGTGGATGCGGTCGGCAATCTCAAAGACATCGTCGAGCGAATGAGAGATAACGATCACAGCCAACCCCTGGTCGCGAAGTGTCTTGATCAGGCCCAGCGTGCGCGCGGTTTCTTGCGGGCCCAAAGCTGCGGTGGGCTCGTCCATGACCAAGACGCGCAGGTCTGAATGGCGCACCGCGCGGGCGATTGCGATGGCTTGGCGCTGGCCGCCCGAAAGGCTTTCGGTGGCAACGCTCATATCGCGCAATTCAACACCGAGCCTGTCGCGCAGCACATCGCGCGCCTCGCTCTCCATACGGGCATTGTCCAACACGTCGATGCCAACGAATTTCCGCGTCAACTCGGCGCCCAGAAACAAGTTCTGGGCCGGTGTCAGATGGTCGGCAAGGGCTAGGTTTTGGTAAACCGCGTCAATTCCGGCGGCGATTGCATCTGAGTGATCGGCCATCGCAAACGGCGCGCCGTCGAGCTCAATTTCGCCTTCCGTGGGCTGATAAACGCCGGTCAGAATTTTGATCAGTGTCGATTTGCCCGCCCCGTTGTCACCAACAATTGCGACGACCTCGCCGGAATAGGCTTCGAAGTCGACATTTTGCAGCGCAACAACCCCGCCAAAACGCTTGGTAATGTTGCGCATCCTTACGACCGGCTGTGGCTCAGCGCGCATGTGCTCCTCCCAAAGGTTCTACCAAACACTCAATGATAACGATAACATCAGTCAATACGTTATCGATAACTTTCTCATAAATAGCTGAATTTGTTATTTAATTTTTTAGACCCAGCTACTCCATCTCCGATGATCGGCCAAAATGCCGAAGCCTGAGCCCCGCGAGGCCGGAATCTCGTCGGGCGCTGTTGCTGAGAAAACTAGGTCGTTATGGCGTTGGATCGACCTCTCACTGGTCTAGCGAGTTACGCGCGATCACCCGCGCTACGTATCGCACTGGTCGCTCCCATCCGGCGCCACGCATGTGTCAGCACCGGCCAGGCTCGCGCCGGTTGAGGGCAGCGCTTAAAGCCAGCGGAGCTGATCGCCAATGACGAGCGTGCAAAAGCTGGCGATGCCCGCCCTTCTAGCGACTTAGTCCACGCAAATGCCGCCGAACGGCCCGTCAGTCGAAAGTGTGCTTTGCGCCTTTGAAAAACTCCATCAAGGCGGCCTCATCCTCGCCGCCGAGCCCGGCGGCCGTTAGCATGCGGTGGATTTCCAAGCTTAGCGCCGTCAACGGCATGGATGTATGCGTGCGCCGGGCCAGGTCATGCGCACCTTCAAGGTCCTTGACCATGTTGTCGATCCGGCCCATGCGGCGGTAGTCCTTGGCGGAAAACCTCGGCAAGTATTCCTGCAAGATCGCACTGTCGGCCCGCCCACCCTTCAACGCGGTTGGGATGCGCTCGGCGTCGACCCCAGCATCGATGGCAAGCTGGGTGGCCTCGGCGACTGCCAGAAAGCCAAGTCCGCAGAGCACTTGGTTGATAAGCTTCGTCGTTTGGCCAGCGCCGACCGGACCCATCCTTGTGTAATTGGTCGCCACGTGTTTCAGGACGTTATGCGCGTCAGCGACATTAGCCTCCGTGCCGCCTGCCATCAGGGTCAATTCACCGATCAGCGCTTTTGGCGCGCCGCCAGAGAGCGGGCTATCGACCCATCTGAGACCCTGCTCCGCCGCCCGACCGGCAAGTGATTTTGTGGCCTCTGGATCGATCGAGGACATGTCGATGATCAATGTGCCGGAACGGGCACCTTCTGCAACACCAGCAGCACCAAAAACAGCGGCCTCAACGATCTTTGGCGAGTTGAGTGACGTGACAACATAATCCGATTGGCTGGCCGCATCAGCCGCACTTTGCGCCTCTGAGGCGCCTCTCTCGACCAAGGCCGCAACTTTTTCGCTATCAAGATCGAAAACAGAAAGCGAATTGCCGGTCTCCAACAGACGTGTGCCGATGGCCCCGCCCATTGCGCCCGCACCGATCAGGGCGATCTTCAAGCTCATGCCGATTTCTCCATCAATCCGGAAAGAAACGTCGCGATGATTGCCTCAGGCGGCGCCTCTATCGCCGCGGACACCCATAGTTCGTCGGCTTCGGGTGGCTCCAACGCCGCAAGCTGGCTATCGAGCAGCGCCGGCGGCATGAAATGACCGTCTCGGCGCGTCATCCTGGCCCAAAGCGTCTCGCGCGCGCCATGTAGGTAGAGATAGGTAATCGGCTCGCCCGCGGCGTCGTTGATCGCATCGCGGTAGCGACGCCGAAGTGCCGAGCATGCAATAACGGTGCCGGGGTGGCGCAAAGCGCCGCCAATTCGTTCCAGCCATGGCGCCCGGTCCCAGTCATCCAAGGCCTGACCGTTACGCATTTTTTCCAGGTTTCGTCCCGGGTGCAGATCGTCACCGTCAAAGAACCTGGCACCGATCACTTCAGAAAACCGGTTTCCGATGACGCTCTTGCCCGAGCCCGAGACGCCCATAACGACAAAGCGACCCGTCATAGCGATGCCGTGATGCCGCCATCGACGAAGATGGTGGTGCCGTTGACGAAGCTGGCGGCGTCCGAGGCGAGATAAATGCAGGTGCCGACCAGCTCATCGACTTGCCCCCACCTTCCCGCTGGCGTGCGTTTTTCGAGCCAGGCCGAAAACTCCGGGTCAGCGACCAGCGCGGCGTTCAGCGGCGTGTCAAAGTAACCCGGCGCCAGCGCATTACAATTCAGCCCGTGTTTCGCCCAATCGGTGGCCATACCCTTGGTGAGATTTGCCACCGCCCCTTTTGTCGCGGTGTAAGGTGCGATCCCCGGACGCGCGAGCGCTGTTTGCACCGAAGCGATGTTGATGATTTTACCCGCGCCGCGGCCGATCATGTGCCGAGCGCAGGCCTGTCCAACATGAAAGACGCTGGCGATGTTGGTCTGCAGAAGCCGCTCAAATGCGTCGGGTGGAAAGTCCTCCAAAGGGGTTCGGTGCTGCATGCCAGCATTGTTGACCAGAATGTCGATCGCGCCGGTTTGCGATTCGAAGGTATCAATGGTTTTCCGCACAGCACCATGATCGGTCACGTCGAATGGCAAAACGCTGACATCGGCACCGTCACTGCGCAAACTGCCCGCGGCGTTTTCCAGCTTTTCGCTGTCGCGCCCATTCAGCGTGATCGCCGCGCCAGAGGCGGCCAAACCGCGGGCCAGCGCCAGCCCGATGCCCTGCGACGACCCTGTGATCAACGCGTGTTTTCCTGTCAGATCAAATAGCGCCAAGCTCATCGATGGTCACCTCCCACATCCCAATCGGACTACGTGGGCCTCGTTATGTTATCGATACCAAAACTATGTCAACCGCTTCTGAGCGACCGCGCCTATTCATGCAAACGAGCGTAGAGACCGTCGAGTTGGAATTTGCGGAATCTGTCCATGACCGGCTTGCGCGGTCCAAATGATATCGATAACACTCGGCAGATAGCGTCAGCAATCCGTGTGGAAAATGGCTAAACCTGAGATCCTTCAAGTCGGCCCGTACCCAGAATGGGACCAGGAACCGCTTGAGGCGGCCTTCAACATGCACAAGCTTTTTGAGCAGAGCGATCAGTCAGGTTTTCTGGCAAAAATCGGGCCCGCAGTGAAGGCCATCGCCACGCGCGGCGAGCTGGGCGCCGACCGTGACATGATCGAAGCCTGTCCCAATCTGGAGATCGTGTCGGTCTACGGTGTGGGCTATGACGCGGTCGACCTTGATGCGTGCAAAGCCAAAGGCGTGCGGGTGACAAACACGCCCGATGTGTTGACCAAGGATGTCGCTGATCTGGGCGTGGCGATGATGCTGTGCCTGTCGCGCGGTTTGGTCGGTGCGGAAACCTGGGTGCGAGATGGATCCTGGGCCAATGAAGGGCTTTACCCACTGAAATCAAGAGTTTGGGGAAAGAGGGCTGGTATTTTGGGCCTTGGGCGGATTGGCCATGAAGTGGCCAAGCGGCTGCAGGGATTTGATCTCGACATCGCTTACTCTGATATTGTGGCGAAGGACTTCGCACCCGACTGGTCGTTCATCGCCGACCCCGTTGAGTTGGCCCGGCAGAGCGACTTTTTCTTCGTGACGCTCGCCGCGTCAGCGCAGACACGCCAAATCGTAAACGCGGAAGTCATCAAAGCGCTTGGGCCTGATGGGATGCTGATCAATGTCTCGCGTGCGTCAAACATTGACGAGCCGGCATTGATTGAGGCGCTGGAATCCGGCGCGCTTGGATCGGCGGCATTGGACGTCTTTGAGGGTGAACCGGCGATCAATCCGCGGTTTCTGACCCTGCCGAATGTGCTTTTGCAGCCGCATCACGCCTCCGGCACGGTTGAAACACGCAAAGCAATGGGTCAGTTGATGCGCGACAACCTGTCGGCGCATTTTGCCATGCGCCCGTTGCCGACACCCGTTTTGTAGGGCGGGCACCGTGAAAACCATCACCATCCACGCGGCAAAAGACCTGCGCATCGAAGATAGGGCCGAGCTGCAACCGGGGCCAGGCCAAGTCGCTGTCCGCTTGGCGCGTGGCGGGATTTGCGGCTCCGACCTGCACTACTACAACCACGGCGGATTTGGCCCGGTTGTGCTGCGCGAACCAATGATCTTGGGCCACGAAGTCTCGGGATTTGTCTCGGCGATCGGGGATGATGTGGCCGGGATTGAGGTCGGCGATCTGGTCGCCGTGTCGCCGTCACGCCCCTGCAAGACGTGCCGCTTCTGCGCTGAAGGCAGCTTCAATCACTGCGAAAACATGCGCTTTTATGGCTCTGCGATGCCATTTCCGCACATCCAAGGCGCGTTTCGGGAGGTGCTGGTGGTGGATCGTGCGCAGATCGCGCTGGCAACGGGTCTAACGCCCGGCGAAGCGGCCATGGCCGAGCCGTTGGCAGTGGCGCTGCATGCAACACGGCGCGCTGGCGCGCTTCTCGGCAAGTCGGTCCTGGTGACCGGATGCGGCCCGATCGGTATCCTGTGTATCTTGGCTGCCAGGCGCGCCGGTGCCGATTTTGTTGTCGCGACCGACCTTGCGAATTTCACTTTGGAACAAGCCCACAAGGCTGGAGCGGATGTTTCGATAAATGTGGCCGACACACCGGATGCTCTGGGCCAGTTTGCCGGACAAAAGGGGCAATTTGATCTGCTTTTTGAATGTTCGGGTGCTGCTCCTGCCCTGTCGGGCGCCATCCCATCACTCCGCCCGGGGGCCACGATTTTGCAATTGGGATTGGGCGGCGACATGACCCTTCCGATGCAGGCGATGACGGCCAAAGAGCTATCGCTTGTTGGGTCTTTCCGCTTCCATGAGGAATTCTTCACCGGCGTCAGCCTGATGCAAAAGGGGCTGATTGACGTGTCCGCGCTGATCACCCACGAATTCGCGCTGCAAGATGCAGTTGAGGCATTTGAGACGGCCGGAGACCGGGCGCAGGCCATGAAAGCGCAGATTAAGTTCTCCGACGCGGCTTAAGCTTCGGCGCCAATTGCAGCTAATGCGGCTTGTGCTACGGCGATGTCTTGCTCGCCCGAGCCCGACCCGACGCCGATGCCGCCCAGGCATTCACCGCCAACGACTATCGGCAATCCGCCAGGCAATCCGGTGACCGTGCCGCTAGTTGCGGCACCAATTCCGGCCCGCACAGCTTCGGGAACGCTGGCGCTTGCGCCCCGGATTGATGCCGCCGTCAGCGCCTTGGCCTTGGCACTTTTGCGGGACAGGAACTTTGCGCCGGTCATCCGCAATTCCGCAACCACCTCACCCGAGGCGTCCACAATCACGACGCATTGTGGCTG
>JBCCXT010000073.1:0-14764 GCA_039191215.1 Pseudomonadota bacterium | reverse complement strand
CCCTTCATTGACCCGCGCAACGATCCGTTCCCGAAGGTCAAGCGACAGCGATCCGCCCATGATCCACCTCCAAATAGGGGGAACCACAAAATGCCGACCAAGGAAATCCTATCGATCCAGATTTTCAGAACGGGGATCTAGTCCTCGGTGAAGCTGTGACGCGCCAATCCGTGCCGTTGCATTTTGTCGTAAAGCGCCTTGCGCGAGATTTGCAGGGCTTGGTAAGTGGCTTTGAGGCTGCCGCCCTGTGCCGCCAGCGTGGCCGCAATCAGCGCCTTTTCGCGCTCAGCCATAGCCTCGCCCAAACCGCCGCCGGAGGTTTCGCCAAGCGTGCCGCCCAACCCCAATTCCAATCCCAGGACATGGCGTTCGGCAAGGTTGCGTAGCTCGCGCACATTGCCGGGCCAGTCTTTCGCGGCAAGCCGCATCAGCATGGCGCCGGGCAGGTCCGGCACGGCGCGTTTATAGCGCGCGGCGGCTTCGTGCACCAATTGCGCGAACAGCGCCGGTATATCCTCCCGCCGATCGGCCAAGGCCGGCACATGCAAGGTGACGACGTTGAGGCGGTAAAGCAGATCGGCGCGAAACGCGCCGGTCTCTGCGGCGGCAACAAGATCGGACTTGGCGGCTGCGACGATGCGAATACCCAAGTGGATCGGGTCGTTGGAGCCCAGCCGCGTGATCATGCGGCTTTCGATCACATGCAAAAGCTTGCCTTGCAAAGCCAGCGGCAGGCTGTCGATCTCGTCCAAAAAGACAATCCCCGACCGGGCATGTTCGAACTTTCCAACGCGGGCGCGGGCGGCGCCAGGAAAGGCGCCGGCCTCATGCCCAAAAAGTTCACTTTCGATCAGATCAGCGGGCAGTGCGGCGCAATTGATATGCACAAACGGGCCATCCGCCCGGGCTGAGCCGCGGTGGAGCGCGCGCGCGGCAACTTCCTTACCGGAGCCGGTTTCGCCGAGGATCAAGACATCGGCTTCCGTGGCGGCCACGGCGCGCAATTCTTGGCGCAGCGTCGTGATCGCCGCCGAGCGTCCCGTGAGCCGCACTTCGATTGCATCGCGCCGTCCGACCTGGCGCCGCAAGGCGCGGTTTTCCAGGGTCAGGCGGCGTTTGTCGAGCGCGCGGCGCACGGCATCGACCAGGCGGGCCGGCGCGTAGGGCTTTTCGAGGAAATCATAGGCGCCGTCGCGCATCGCGCCCACGGCAAGTTCCACGTCACCATGGCCCGTCACCAGGATCACCGGCAATTCCGGGTCGATTTCTAACGCGCGCGCCATCAAGGTTAAACCGTCCATGCCCGGCATCCGAATATCGGTGACCAAAATGCCGTCAAACTGCCGGCCGAGCATGGCCAGCGCCGTCTCGGGCTCGGCCTGCGTCTGGGCTTCGAGATCGGCCAACATCAGTGTCTGCCGCGCCGCTTCGCGCAAGTCCGCTTCGTCATCGACGAACAGGATCGTGCTCATTGCGCGGCGACCTGCGGCGCATCCGCTTCGCGCAATTCCGCGGAAAAGATCGCCCCGCCACCGGCATGGTTGGTCGCGCTTAGCGCACCGCCGAAATCGCGCATGATGTTGTAGGAAATCGACAGACCCAAGCCCAGACCCGCGCCAGACCCGGGCCCCTTGGTCGAAAAGAACGGATCGAAGATTGGATCGCCGCCATCGGCGCCAATTCCTGGTCCGTAATCGCGCAAATCCACGCGCCAGCCTTGGGGTGTGCGGCTCACCGTAAGGTCGAGCTTGATTGCGGCGCAGCCCTCCATCGCATCGAGCGCATTGGACATCAAATTGACCATAACCTGGGCCAGACGGACCCGACCGCCATTGACCCAAACCTCGCGATCCGGCCGGCTGACAGAGAGTATTGCGCCGGCTGTGTCGAGCCTCGGCTGCATCAGAGCAATCGCCTCATCCACCGTTGCCAAAAGCGGTATCGCGCCGGTTTTGTCCTGCGGACGCCGGGCAAAATTGCGCAAATGCTTTGAGATGGCGGCCATGCGATCGGCCATTTGGCTGATCAGGCCGATATTGCGCCGCGCCTCGTCGGCTTGACCACGGTCCAAGAACGTTTGAGCGTTATCGGCATAGGATTTGACGGCCGCCAAGGGCTGGTTGAATTCGTGGCTGAGCGTGGCCGACATTTGGCCAAGCGCGGCCAGCTTTCCCGCCTGGATCAAGTCGGCTTGCGCGCGTCTGAGCTCTTCCTCGGCGGTGCGGCGGTCCTCGACCTCTTGGCGCAGCGCTTCGGTGCGCTCGGTGACGCGTGCCTCAAGCGTGGCTTGCGCCTGAGCCTGAACTTCCAGGCGCTCCAAAAGCCGGGCGCGGCGCTGCTGGATCAAGGCGGCGACGAGCGAGAGACTGAGAACGCCCAGAACCAGCAAAGCGGTGACTTGTTGCGCCTGGATCATTGCTGGGGCCACGGGGTTTAGGACCGTGACGCGCCAGCCCGCCGCAGCAATAAGCCCGGTCACACCGACGAAGCTTTCGTTATCGATCGAGACGTAATCGATCCCGTCCTGGATGGCGCGACGGTCATAGGGCAAGGGCTCAAGCCGGTCTGTCGGATATTGTCGCGTGCGTTCGATGGCCGCCACAGCACCGGGGCTAAGCCCGCCCATCGTGCGAAAATGCCAGGCCGGGCGGCCGGAGAGGAAGATCACATTGCTCTGATCGGTCACAATGACATCGATCATGCCTTCGCGCCAACTGTCCTCGACATGATCCAGCGTAATCTTGACAGCCAAGACGCCGCCGACCTGATTTTGATCGAGCACGGGGGCCGCGAAGAAATAACCGCGCCGTCCGGATGTGGTGCCGAGGGCGTGAAAGCGCCCCGGCCCGCCGGCCAATGCCTCAAGGAAATAGGGCCGGTAGCCAAAGCTGCGCCCGATAAAGGTGTCGTTGCGGCGATAGTTGGAGGCCGCGATGGTCTGGCCCTCTGCATCCAATAAATAGATGTCCGAGACGCCCAGCCGGATCGCGCTTTGGCGCAATTGTTCATTGGCGAAGGGCAAGAGCCCTTGGTTTTCAGGATCGCGCAAAAGTTCGGCCAGGATCGGGCGTTCGGCCAACAGCTGGGGCAGGGGGGCCGCCCGGTCGAGTTCCGAGCGCAAGCTTTCGATGGTCAGCGCCAACGCGGCGCGCGCGTTTTCGCCCATCCGAAGCGTAAAGAGGCGTTCGAGCCGCGGCAGAGCAATCAGAGCCACAACGATGGCCAAGCCAATGGCGGCGCTTAGGGCAAATAGGGCGGGTCTGCGGAAAAAACGCCCCGGCATCGGCCTAGCCCGACAGGGCGGCAATGATGGGGCCGAAATCGGCCGCTTTGAGCGATGCGCCGCCAACCAGCGCACCATCCACATCGGCCACGGCAAAGATCTCAGCTGCGTTGCTGGGCTTGACCGATCCGCCATACAAGATGCGCATATCGGCGGCCATCTCAGGGCCAAATCGGTCCGAGAGTTGCGTCCGGATCGCGCCGTGCACAGCCGCAATTTCGGCCATTTGGGGCACCAGGCCCGTTCCGATCGCCCAGACCGGCTCATAGGCGATGACGCTGTTTTGCGCGGTTGTATCCTCGGGAAGGGAGCCCGCGAGCTGCGCTGCGATCACCGATAGCGTCTCATCCGCGCGGTATTGCGCCTCGGTCTCGCCAATGCAGATGATGGCGGTCAGATCGGCCGCCCAGGCCGCTTCGACCTTGGCGGCGATCAACGCATCAGGCTCGCCGTGATCGGCGCGGCGTTCGGAATGGCCCAAAATGACATAGCGCGCACCGGCATCGGCCAGCATCGCGGCGGAGAGGTCACCGGTATGGGCGCCTGCGGCGGCGGCATGGCAATCTTGCCCGCCCAAAGCGATGCGCGGATCGGTTTGCGCCGACATGGGCGCAAGCAAGGTCGCAGGCGGGCAGATCAGAATGTCCACGGGTTCGGCCGGCAGCGTTGCTGCCAGCGTCTCAAGCTCGGCCAGTTGCGCCTGCACCCCGTTCATTTTCCAATTGCCTGCGGCGAGTTTACGGCGCATTTCACGATCCTCGTTGCGGTGAGCTCCGCCGTTGATGGCATGAAATCGCGGCGTTTGCCAAGATTTAGGCGGCGCGCGCGCCCCGCCTCAGGCCGGCCAGGGGCCAGCCATCGTTGGGCCGCATTGCCATGGGTCAGGGGGCGGGCGATGCCATTTTAGGATTTGGCGGTCAGGCTATCGTCGAATTTGATCGATTCGCCGCAGCCGCAGGCGTCAACGACATTGGGGTTATTGAACTGAAACCCCGATTCCAGCAGCGATGTCGTGTAATCAATCTCTGTGCCGAAGAGGAACATTTGCGCCATTGGCGCGACCATGACCCGCGCCCCGTCCTGTTCCACGACCTCGTCATTGGGGTCGACGCGATCGGCAAATTCCATCGTGTATTCCATGCCCGCACAGCCGCCTTTCTTGACGCCAATGCGCAAGCCTTGATGGCCATCCTTATCCATCAAGCGCGCGATTTGCGCCGCGGCGGCTTCGGTCATCGTCACCGCTTGTTTGCCTGGAATACCAAACATGGCAGGTCATGTCCTTGTTCTGCGTGCCGTTAATTTAGTCGGCCGACGCCCGGATGCCAATGGGGTGACGCAAAAACGATTGCGAAGACCCCGCAAGCTCGGCGATTTGGCCCGCCACCTACGCCGCGACCTTGGGTTTGCGTTTAGGCCCAGGCCTCCATATGGCCGATCGCGGCGATGAGCGCGCGGTAATCGGCGCCGGCCAGGGCCTGTTGCACGGCCGCGCGGGTGATGCCCAGACGCGACGCCGCGGCCGCTTGGGTCGCGCGCGGCAGCGGCAACATTTCGGCAACAGCGCGTGCCTGCGCCGCGGTCCATCTTGCGCAGATCGCACCGGCCAACCGGTAAATTGCTGCATCCGGCCCGCCCGCGGCATGGCAAAGGCGGGTTTTGGGTGCCATCGTTTCAAGCGCCCGAATTGAGGCCATGAAGACAGGCCCATGGCCGGCATTTGGATCGCGTTCGGGCGGCAACGTGCCGTCGCCATCGGCTACGGCGATGCGCGTGGCGGCTGCATGCCCGCGCCGCTGCACCACCGCGCAGCAATAAAGCGTGGCCCGCAATGCAAGACGCGGACGGTTCAGAACGATTTGCCAACCACCCCCGCCACGGCGGGCAAAGCTCGTAATATGGCCTTGGGTCCAGCCCGCCATCATCTCGCTTGCCAGATGCAGGTCCGTCATCACGTCGGACAGCCCGTCGGGGGTCAAATCTGACGCGTGCTCAAGCTGACCCGTCAAAACGGCATAAAAGGTCATGAGTAATATCAAACACTATCTTTTTGGAAATGACAGCGAAGAAGCTTTCTTTAGGCAAAGGATAGTTGTTTCAATCCCACTTGGAAAAAGAAACGGAATTTGCCGATTGCTCCGCAGGCAAAGTATTGAATCCCGCCAGGCGGGGGCTGCGCAGCCAACGTTTGCAGCTACATAAAGCCGAGTTCGAGCCGGGCCTCATCGGACATCATATCCATACCCCAGGGCGGCTCCCAGGTAAGCTCGACGTCAACCTGCTTGATCCCGTCCAGTGGCTCAATCGCGTCAGCAAGCCAGCCGGGCATTTCACCGGCCACCGGACAGCCTGGCGCGGTCAGCGTCATGACGATATTCACAATGTTTTCACTTGATATATCAATGGTATAAACTAGACCAAGATCGTAGATATTGACCGGAATTTCCGGGTCGAACACCGTGCGGCAGGCCTCGACCACGCTGTCAAAGAGCGGATGATCCGTGCTGGACGGGCGGATGAGGGGGGTGCCTTCGAGTTGGTCGTTCATGGCGCCTGTCTTTCCATCTATTGGCCAGGATATAAGATTTGATCGCAGGCCGTAAAGGGGAGGCATAGAGATGCGAAACTGGGACGAACTTGCAGCCCCGTGGCTAAAGCACGAAGCCCGCATGGAAGCTGCCCACGCGCCTGTATTGGATAGGATGATGGCGGCGGCAGGACCGATGACCGGGCAAAGGGTTTTGGATATCGGCATCGGCAGCGGCGGAAGCACATTGCGCGCCGTGGCCGCAGGGGCCATGCCGACCGGCATCGATATCGCGCCGCCCTTTCTGCGCCGGGCCGCTGCGCGCTTGCCCCAGGGTATCGCACTTTTTCAGGGTGATGCTGGGCGCTATCCCTTTCCGGCCTCCCAATTCGACGCGGCGATTTCCATCTTTGGGACGATGTTTTTCGAGGACACCAAATCCGCCTTTGCCAATATCAAAGCGGCGCTGCGGCCGGCGGCGCGGTTTACCTTTGCCGCTTGGGCGTCGCCGGCGGATAACCCGTGGCTTTCGTTGGCTGGGGCCGCGACGATTGCAGTGCTGGGCGCGCCGGCCGAACCGCCCGATCCGGCCGCGCCGGGCCCGTTTCGCTTTGCCGATCCGGCCATGCCGCTAGCGGCGCTTTCTGCGGCCGGTTGGTCCAACGCAACGGTCACAACGACAGAGCTTTTTCTGACGCCAGATGGGTCGCCGGCCGATATCGCCGCGACCCAGTTAGATTTGGGCATTGCCGCCCGGCGGGTGAAAGAAGAGGCCGCCAGTGCTGATCAGGTGGCGCAAATAAAGGCCCGGATCACCGAAGGCTACGCAGCGATGTGCGATGCAACAGGGGCCGTTCGGGTGCCCGCCAAGGTGCATATCTTCCAAGCGCTGGCCTAGGGACCGCTTTGCATTCGCGCCTGGCCCGGCCTATGCGGAGATATGGATCAGGTATTTTCCTTTACGCTTCAGGGCACCGACGGCGCGGCCCGGACCGGTGAGATCAAAACGCCCCGGGGCGTCGTTCGGACGCCGGCCTTCATGCCGGTGGGTACGGCCGGGACCGTCAAGGCGATGATGCCGGACAGCGTCGCGGCAACCGGGGCCGATATCGTATTGGGAAACACCTATCACCTGATGCTGCGCCCCGGATCGGACCGCATCGCGCGCTTGGGTGGGTTGCACAGATTTATGAACTGGTCCGGGCCGATCCTGACCGATAGTGGCGGATTTCAGGTCATGTCGTTATCGGAGCTGCGCAAGCTGACCGAGGATGGCGTCCGGTTTCGGTCCCATATCGATGGCTCGCAACATATGCTCAGCCCCGAACGGTCGATGCAAATTCAGGCTGAGCTTGGGTCGGACATTGTGATGTGCTTTGACGAATGTCCCGCATTGCCAGCGCCGCGCGACCGGATCGCGGCCAGTATGGCGCTGTCGATGCGATGGGCGGCGCGGTCCAAGGCGGCGTTCGGAGACCGGCCGGGACATGCGCTCTTTGGCATTCAGCAGGGCGGATTGGAGCCGGACCTGCGGGCGCAATCTGCCGACGCGTTGCGCGAGATCGGCTTTGACGGCTACGCGGTGGGCGGGCTTGCCGTGGGCGAGGGGCAAGAGGCGATGTTTGCCTGCCTAGATTATGCCCCCGGCCAATTGCCGCCAGACAAGCCGCGCTATCTGATGGGCGTGGGAAAACCCGATGACCTTGTTGGCGCGGTGAAGCGCGGCATCGACATGATGGATTGCGTGTTGCCGTCGCGGTCGGGCCGAACGGGACAAGCATTTACGCGCCGCGGCGTCGTTAATATCAAAAATGCCCGCCATGCGGACGACCCGAGGCCTTTGGACGAAAGCTGTTCCTGTCCGGCCTGCACCCAGTATTCACGGGCCTATTTGCACCATGTTTTTCGCAGCCAAGAGATCATCAGCTCGATGCTGTTGACCTGGCACAATCTGCATTACTACCAAACGCTGATGGCAGAGATGCGGGACGCGATCGCGGCTGGGCGCTTTGCCGCCTTTGAAGGGGAATTCAACGGGTTACGCGCCGAAGGTGATATCGATCCGCTGTGACGGTAGATGGTCGCCTGGAGGCTCAGGCGGCCTGGCGCAGCACCTCGCCCCACAGGCGTGTGTGCAGCGATCGATCCGGCCGGCGTTCGATGAAGGCCGCGATTGCATCGCCTTCCGAGCCGAGCCAGTCATCGAACCATAACAACAGCGCCGTGCGCGTGCGCAGGGCGGTGTATTCGCAAGTGATCGTGATCTGCGTCACCTCGTGGCCATCGTCCTGCGGATCAAGCCAGACTTCGTAGAACCCAGAGCCAAAGCGACTTTCATCATCATCGGCTTCGGGCTCAAAATGATAGCGCATATGCACGGGGTGTTCTTCAGCCAGGACGGTGAGTGATTTTTGCAAGATCGTGCCATCGCCCAGACGGTAGCGGGCGACAAATACGTCCGGCTCGCGGGTGTGCGAGACCTCGGTCAAGGCGCCGATCCAATGGGTCGATACGGTATCGGGTCGCGGCACAATTGCATTCCAGGCTGCGTTCGGCGTGGCTTTTACGGCAAAGCTGTGCGATGCAGCCAGCGGACGCCACGGACCGAAGAGATCAAGCGTCCGGCCATAGACCACATGATCGACGAACAGGCATAAAAGGACAAATGCGCAGACCGCCAGCAGAGGCGAGGCAAACGGCGCCCCGATCCAGCCCAAGGCGAAGTTAAACAGCTCAAAAATCAAGGTCGATCCCGCGATCACCTCGCATTGCTGGCGCTGCGCCGGTGCAAAGCGCAAGACGATCAACATGATCATAAAGCCCGCGGTCAAAACCGTCGCGGCTGTTTGCAGGCCGGTCAGAAAGCTCGGTCCGCCAAACGCATACATCAGGCGCATCAGCCAGCCTGCCTGACCGATAAAGCCCACAAGCAGGGCAACCGTGGCCAAAATCATCGTAGCGGCAATGCGGCGACGTTGACGGCGATAGGCGATGAACATGTGGGCGGCTCCGCGGGCGTGGTCGTCTTAAAGTTCTGTCAAATTCGCCTCCAAAAAGGGGCAAAATGTAGGCAATGCTGTGGAAATGCGCAGAAACGTGCGAGTGCGGAACGGTAACCGGGCGCAAACTTGCGCAAATGCGGCAAAATGTGCGCAGACGATCGGGCCGTAAACACTTTGTCCCACAAAATCGCGCCGGCAGCCCTTGCCGCCCTGAGCGCGCGCAGGCAGTGTGCAGTCGGCCCATTTGGGCAGCAGTTGACTTAGCGGGGGTGGAGCCCCACCTAGCTAGGTCTGACCGGAGAGGCAGGCGGGCTGCTGCAGAAGCGGGGCCCCGAACGCCTCTTGCCAAAAAAAAGGAAGGCAAAATGCCAGGCAATCAGATGACCTATCCCGTCCTGCCGCTGCGCGACATTGTGGTGTTCCCGCATATGATCGTGCCGCTCTTTGTCGGCCGCGAAAAATCAGTGCGTGCGCTGGAAGAGGTGATGCAGGACGACAAACAGATTTTGTTGTCCAGTCAGGTCGATCCGACCATGGACGACCCGAGCACCGACGATATCTACCGCATGGGCGTCTTGGCCGATGTGCTGCAACTGCTCAAACTGCCCGACGGAACGGTCAAGGTTCTTGTTGAGGGGCGAAAGCGCGTTCGGATCGACAAGTTCCATCCCAATGCCGAATATTTCGAAGCCAGCGCGACCGAATTGGCCGAAACCGACGGCGATCCGCAAACCATAACAGCCCTGCTGAAATCGGTCGGTGATGAATTCGAACGCTATGCAAAAGTGAAAAAGAATATCCCCGAGGATGCGTTGGCCAATGTCGCCGATGCAACCGAACCGGCCAAGCTTGCCGACCTGGTGTCGGGCCATCTCGGCATTGAGGTTGCGCAAAAGCAAGAGCTTTTGGAAACGCTCGAAATTGCCGCGCGGCTTGAGAAGGTCTTTGGCCTGATGCAGGGCGAGATGTCCGTGCTCCAAGTGGAAAAGAAGATCAAAACGCGCGTGAAATCGCAAATGGAGCGCACGCAGCGTGAATATTACCTCAATGAACAGATGAAGGCGATCCAGCGCGAGCTGGGCGATGGCGAGGATGGTGCCTCGGAAATTGCCGAGCTCGAAGAGCGCATTGCCGGGACCGATCTGTCGAAAGAGGCGCGCGAAAAGGCCGATGCGGAGGTCAAAAAGCTCAAGAATATGTCGCCCATGTCGGCTGAGGCCACCGTGGTGCGCAACTATCTTGATTGGATGTTGTCGATCCCGTGGGGCACCAAAAGCCGCGTCAAAAAGGACCTCGCCCGGGCCCAAAAGGTGCTGGATGACGACCATTATGGCCTTGAAAAGGTCAAGGATCGGATCGTGGAATATCTCGCGGTCCAACAGCGGTCAAAAAAGCTCAAAGGCCCGATCTTGTGTCTGGTCGGTCCGCCGGGCGTCGGAAAGACATCGCTTGGCAAATCGGTCGCGCGGGCGACAGGGCGGGAATTCATTCGGATCAGCCTTGGCGGGGTTCGCGACGAAAGCGAGATCCGCGGCCACCGGCGGACCTATATCGGCTCCATGCCCGGAAAGATCATCCAGGCGCTGAAGAAAGCCAGAACCACCAATCCGTTGATCTTGCTCGACGAGATCGACAAGATGGGTCAGGATTTCCGCGGCGATCCAGCCTCAGCGATGCTCGAAGTGCTCGACCCAGAGCAAAACGCGACCTTCGCGGATCACTATCTTGAGGTCGAATATGACCTCTCGAACGTGATGTTCATCACGACGGCGAACTCCTACAACATGCCCGGCCCGCTTTTGGATCAGATGGAGATCATCCCATTGGCCGGGTATACCGAGGATGAAAAGGCCGAGATCGCGCGCCAGCACTTGGTGCCGAAGCAGATCAAGAACCATGGCCTCAAATCCAAGGAGTTCAGTCTCGACGACGCGGCCTTGCTTGATGTGATCCGCTATTACACGCGCGAGGCGGGGGTGCGGAACCTCGAACGGGAAATTGCCAAGCTCGCGCGCAAGGCCGTCACGACGATTGTCAAAAAGGTGACGGACACGGTCGATGTGACCTCAGACAAACTTGAGGACTTCCTGGGCGTGCGCAAGTTCAAATACGGACTGGCCGAACGCGAGGACCAGATCGGTGTGGTGACCGGCTTGGCTTGGACTTCGGTGGGCGGTGATCTTCTGTCGATCGAAGCGCTGCGTCTGCCGGGCAAGGGCCGCATGAAGACAACCGGAAAGCTGGGCGACGTGATGAAGGAGTCTATCGATGCAGCGTCCAGTTTCGTCCGCTCCGTCGCGCCGCGATTAGGGGTGAAGCCCCCGCGTTTTGAAAAGGTGGACATCCACGTCCATGTGCCCGAGGGGGCCACGCCAAAAGACGGACCTTCGGCCGGTATTGCGATGGTGACCTCCATCGTCTCTGTGCTGACGCAGATACCGGTGCGCAAGGACATTGCCATGACGGGCGAGGTGACCTTGCGCGGCAACGTCCTGCCCATCGGCGGGTTGAAGGAAAAGCTGCTCGCCGCGCTGCGGGGGGGGATCACAACGGTTCTGATCCCCGAGGACAATGAAAAGGACCTGCGTGAAATCCCCGACAACGTCAAAGACGGGCTGGAAATTATCCCCGTCGCGCATGTCAACGAAGTGTTGGGCCATGCTTTGGTGCGGATGCCTGATCCGGTCGATTGGGATGAAGATGCCGAAGAGGCCGCTGCTGCTGCGCGCCAGGTCGACCCCGGTGACGAGACGGGGGCGGTTGCCCACTAGCTCCGTCGTTGGGCGCTAAAAAAAGGCGGGTCCCCCAGGGTCCCGCCTTTTTCCGTCTTGGGTCCGAGATAGCGCTAGTTCGAAAAGGCCGCGAGGGCCATGACCAGCGCCATGATCGGGACGAGGATACCGCCGTTGCTGGCCACCGTGTCGTCGATGATCAGCACTTCGGGTGTTTGTGGTGCAATGCCACCGGCAAGCGCAGGCGCTCCGGCGACGAGAATGGCAAGGCCTGCGGCAGCTGCAAGCGATTTCATAAGGTGCCCCTCCAGGTACTAGTCTAACGGCGCCAAAACGCGCCAACCGCACCCAGTGACAGGCCTCCAAACTGGATTTTCAAGGCAGACCCGATCAAGCGCGCACGAAGTGTTGCAGGAAAGCTAGCCATTGCTATGGCAAAGCGCTACACTTTGTAGGCGCCGAGCAGTCAACCACAAAAGAGGCCGCGATGACCGACACCGTGAAAAGCCGTAAAACCGCGCGCGCAGCGCCCAGAAAAACGACAAGCACGGCGCGAAAACGCACCGCCCGGGCCCCTGCGATTACCACGATGCCGACGGAGGAGACCGATTCGGTCGAAAACGACCAGGTCTTCAAGCGCAATGATCTTTTGGATGCGGTCGCGGCGCGTAGCGCAATGGCGCGATCCGACCTTCGCGCTGTCATCGAATTGGTCCTGGACGAGGTCGGTGGCGCGCTGACCTCAGGCCATGATCTGGCCTTGGCGCCGCTCGGCCGCATTAAGGTGCAAAAGCGCAAGTCCACGGATGGGGCTGAGGTCATGACGCTGCGCCTTAGACGTAAATCTGAGACGCCAGAGACGGTTAATAAGGCCTAATCATTGAACAATATGTGGCGAATTGGCCGCATTGGACACAAAACAGTCATAGGAACACCCTTTTTACGTCAGCCCATCGACCGAGCCTGTGGATAACCAGGATGACGGACACTGCGTTGCGAGTCGGGGGTGTGTATGACCGAGGTATCCCGCCGGGGATTGATGACGGCTGCTGCGGCATTCGGTGCCGCGCATTGGGCGGCACCATTGGCGGCGCAGACCGCTATCCCATTGGTGCTAACGCGGGCGGCAAGCGGGCGGCGCGCGGTCGCGCTGACCTTCGATGACGGTCCGCATCCGACGCTAACCCCACAGCTTTTGGACATCCTGGCCGCCTATGGTGCGCGGGCGACCTTTTACGTCATCGGCCGCAACGCGGCGCGTTATCCAGACATTTTGCGCCGGATCGCGGCGGAAGGTCATGAGATCGGCAACCACACTTGGTCGCATCCCAGCCTATTCGGTCTCGGCGATCGGGCCATGTTGTCAGAACTTGAGCGGACCAATGCCGCTGTGCGGGCCGCCGTTGGATTTGATCCCCAAAACGTCCGCCCGCCTTATGGCAACATGTATCCGCGGCAAAGCCAGGTGGTGTTTGACGCGCTTGGGATGACGACGGTCCTATGGTCGATTGATCCACTCGATTGGCAGCGTCCAGGCGCAGGCGTGGTGGCCAATCGAATTCTTTCGGCCAGCCATGCGGGTGCGGTTGTGTTAAGTCACGACATTCACGGGCCGACCGTGCGCGCAATGCCGACGGTGATCGAGGGATTGCTGGCGCGGGAGTATCAACTTGTCCAGGTTTCCGAAATCATGGGCCGGGGGGTCTGGCCGGCGCCCGGCGATCTGGCCCGATTGTGAATTGCGGCTTGCTCTGCTGGAATAACGGGGCTATCAGCCGGGGCTCGGGGTGATTAGCTCAGTGGTAGAGCGCTTCGTTCACATCGAAGATGTCGGGAGTTCAAATCTCTCATCACCCACCATTCCTTTCCTCTATATAACAACCTGTTAGCCAATTATCCAGACCCGCCTTGCGAAGTTTTGTGCGGTTCGCCGAACCGGGACAGGTCTAGAATCTCTGCCGCATCGGCCAAATGTTCGGGCATGAATCGGGCATAAGTCTTCTCTGTGATGTGAATGCTGGAGTGACCCAAGAACTGGCTGACTTTGGCAATCGGCATTCCCGCTTCTAGCATGCGTACCGCAACCGAGTGTCGTATCTGGTGGATGTTCACACCCTTCATGCCTGCGCGGCGGAGAGCGCCCCTGTAGCCCGTGCTGATTGATTTGACTGGCTTCCCGGCCCACTCAATCACGTAGTCGGTTAGGCGCGCCTGATAGGCCACCTCTAGTGCAGCGCGAACCATTCGGTTCATTGGAACAACGGCGCGGCCTTTTCGCGTCACGCCGTCTGGCAAGCGCAGGTCAATCATACCACGCGCCATGTCCACTCGGTCCCAGGTTAGATCAAGGATTGCGCCGCGCCGCGCAGCCGTTCCAATCAGAAGAATGACGGCCAAGCGAATGTGCGGCGCTTCGCAGTGATCGATTAGCTTTTGCAGTTCGGAGCCGTCCAGTGGTCGCACGTTGCTATCGGGCTTTGGCGGCAATTCGATGTATGGCGAGCGGTCAATGAGATTGGTTTTTACGGCCCATTTCAATGCAGATCGCAGGTGTCCCAGTTCAGTCCATGCGGTGCCAAGCCTCTTTCCGGCACGCAGGCGAGCGGCGGTATAGTCGCGGCAATCCTGCGTTTTGATCTGGCTCGGCCATAGAGCGCCAAAATGTGGGAGGACGGCTTTGCCGGTATGCGTCATGGTTGCAGCGGTCGGGCGATCACCCAAGTGCTGCACGTAGGCATCCCAGATGTCGCTAATGGTCTGGCTTCCGGCGGTCCAGGTTTCCTTTATGAACCGTTCTCTTGCTTCTGCTTCGGCTTCCTCTCGCGTGTGTGCCGAAAGCTGATATCGTCGCCTACGACCAGTTGTGGGGTCGGACCACGAGACACTGTAGCCACCTCTGAGCCGTCCGATTGTGATTTCTGGCATTTCTCTATCTCCTCGACCGCATCCCGTGGAATGCGCAGCATGCGGCCAACCCGGAAGTGACGCAACTCGCCCCTATGGGCCATTTGACGGACGGTCTCCGCCGAACACTGCCAGCGCTCAGCGAGCATGTCAGGTGTGAAGGGGTGGGCGGAGTTCATCGTGGTAACCCCCAGTGCTCGCGAATACTGTCCATCATTCTGTCGAAATGAGCTTGCTCGGGCTCGGCCCTGGTCAGGTCTGCGCATACATACGTAGCCTCACGCCAATGCCCCATCCGAACTGTCGTTAAGCCGTG
>JBCCXT010000072.1:0-15324 GCA_039191215.1 Pseudomonadota bacterium | reverse complement strand
TGAGGTGCGATTGCGCGCGCTTACATTCTAGGTTCAGCGCATCACAAAGGGATTGGCCATGGGTTCGTCAGATGTGCTGATCCATGTGGTCTTGGTCCGGGTATAATCGTGGATCGACTCGAGCCCAGCCTCACGGCCATAGCCGGATTGGCCATACCCGCCAAAAGGTGCAATCGGAGATATCGCCCGGTACGTATTGACCCAGCAGATACCAGCCTTGAGCCGGGCCGAAACACGATGCGCGCGGGCGATATTTTGGGTGAATAGGCCCGATCCGAGGCCAAAGGGCGAGGCATTTGCCAGCGCGACTGCCTCTTCTTCGGTGTCAAACGGCAATACCGACATAACCGGCCCGAACATTTCTACCTTTAGGGTCTGGGTTTCGGCATTGGCGCATTCCACAAGCGTCGGCGCCATAAAGTTCCCAGGCTGTGCCAAGGCCGCGCCACCGAACCTGATCTGCGCCCCATCTTCGACCGAGCGCGCCAGCGTCTGCTCGATCCTTGCGATCTGATCGGTGGTGCAAAGCGGCCCGATTTGCGTGTCCGGCAAAAGCGGATCGCCGATGGCGAGATCAGCGGATTTGGCGGATATACGCGCGATAAGCTCGTCGTATATACCCGTTTGGATAAATCCACGAGAGCCCGCAACACAGCTTTGCCCGGACGCCCCAAAATTACCCGCGATCAGCCCATTGGCCGCGCCGTCCAAATCGGCATCGTCAAACACAATGATTGGGGATTTACCACCAAGCTCCAACGTGGTGACGGCGAAGTTTTCGGCTGAGTTGCGTATAACATGGCGCGCCGTGTCTGGCCCACCGGTGAAGGCAATTCGGTCGATATCGGGGTGCCGCGTGAGCGGGATCGCACAATTCTCTGCATCGCCCGTGATGACCGAGACAACACCGGGCGGGAAGCCGGCTGCTTCAATCCGGCGGGCAAATTCAAGCAGCGGTGCGGGCGCAATCTCTGACGCTTTCAGCACAACGGGACAACCGGCCGCTAAGGCCGGGCCAAGCTTGGTTGCAGTCAAAAACATCTGCGCATTCCACGGCACAATCGCGGCAACCACGCCGATGGGTTCGCGGCGGGTGAAGACATGCATTTCAGGCTTGTCGATCGGCAGGACCGCACCTTCAACCTTGTCGGCAAGTCCCGCGTAATAGCGGTAGTAATCGGCGACATATCCCGTTTGGCTTGCCGTCTCGGCCAAAAGCTTGCCGCTATCTGTCGTCTCGATCCGGCCAATGGATTGGGCGTTCTCGGCAACTAAATCGGCCAACCGGTACAAGAGCTTACCGCGATGGCTTTGCGTCATGTCGCGCCATTCCGGATCGTTCAAGGCCCGGCGAGCGGCCGCAACGGCTCTGTCAACATCAGCAGGTGAGGCGCACGCGAAGCTCGCCCAATCCTCGCCAGTGGCTGGATTTTGCGAGGCCATGACCTGCCCCGCGCCGCCCTCCACCCAGGCGCCGTCGATAAAGAGTTGGTAATGTGGTTGGCTTGCCATCAATTGCCTCACGTGAACGCCGGCATCACATTATCGACAAAGCGCGCTAATGACGCACGTTTGCGCTCGAAACTCATGCCGCTATCGATCCAAAATGAATACTCGTCATAGCCCAAGTCTTCGTAGCGTTTGAGCTGGTCGATTACCTCTTGTGCGGTTCCCATCGTCAGGTCCCGGCGCATATTTTCCGGTGCCATCAATTCATTGGACGCCAATTCGTCCTCGCTCAGTTCCTCGATCAACCCTTGTGTGACGGGCCGCTTGTTTTGAAACCACGCGCCAAAATAGCAATAGAAGCGCGATAATTCTTGCGCCGCGCGCGCCACATCGGCGTCGTCGGCACCAACATAGGTGTGGTGCAGCAGCATGATCTTGGGCCGCGGGCCCGCATGGCTATCACAGGCATCCTTGAAGCGCTGCATCAGCGCTTCGATCTCTTCTATGCCCTGCCAAAGCGGCGTGACCTGGATGTTAAAGCCGTTATGGACGCCAAACTCGTGGCTGTTGGGATCGCGCGCGGCGATCCAGATCGGCGGGCCGTTTTCCTGTAACGGCTTCGGCGCGGAGCTTGTAGCCGGAAAGCTGAAATACTCACCATCCCAGGCGCAATCTCCCTGCCAGAGCTGGGGAAGAAGAGGCGCTATCTCGCGCATGCGTTGCCCGGCCTCCCACGCATCCATTCCCGGCATAAGGCGTTCGTATTCGTAGGAATAGGCGCCGCGCGCGATACCAAGCTCAATCCGCCCGCCGGTCATCAGATCAGCCGAGGCCGTCTCGCCTGCAAGTTTGATCGGATGCCAGAACGGCGCGATCACGGTGCCCGTGCCCAATCGCACACGTTTCGTGTGGTGCGCCAGATTGACAAGCGTGAGCAACGGGTTCGGCGCGATGGTGAAATCCATCCCGTGGTGTTCACCCGTCCAGACCGCGCGCATGCCGGCATCATCGGCCATCTGGCAGAGCTCGATGAACTCGTTTTGCAGCTTTTCATGCGACACTTCGTGGGTTGTGCGTTCGATATGGGCGAAAAGCGAAAAATCCATCACTCAAACTCCATTCATCGGGGATTGGTCGGCGGCGCGCCGCCGGACAGTTCGCAGCGGCACGTTACGGTTTTGCCAGCGGTTTTGCAGTCCGGAGGAAATCATGAAAACACCTCTGCGGCAAAGTCCTTCAAGGCCGCGTTCGCCGCCTCTGCATGGCTCATCGGAAGCATATGTGCCGCATCGGGCACGATGATGGAGCGGCCTTTGGGTGCAAGCGCCGCCATTTTGTCCGACATTGCGGGGGTGGAGTTTGGCTCCGCCCCGCCGGTGAGAAAAAGAGCGGGCTGTCGCAGCGTTGCCAGGTCAGAAGCCTTTGGCCCGTTGCGCGCCGCAAATATCCGATACGCAATGCGGTAACCCGCCGGATCGACTGTCTCTAGCCAAAGTCTGCAGGCGTCACGCTCGGGCGTTTCTGCATCGCCAAACCAGCGCGAAAGCGTCTTAGACGGGTCGATCGCTGACACCCCGTCTAATTCAAGCGCTCGCGCCTGCACAGCTTGCGCAGCTTTTGGTTCTCGCTCGAAAATCGCGTTTAGAGCCGCGACGCCCCGGACCCATTGGGGGTAACGCCGCGCCATGTCGAGGGCGATCATCGCACCCATGGAATGGCCGACCACAAGGCTTGGCTCCGATAGAAGCGCGGCGAACGCATCGGTAAAGTCTTCGAGATCTGGATCCGGGCTCAGCCCTCGGCTGCCGCCGTGACCGGGCAAATCGACCGCCAGAATGTGGTAGCGCGCCGATAATGCATCGATCTGCCGGAGCCACGCTTCAGATCGAAGACCCACCCCGTGGATGAGCATGACCGCCGGCCCAGACCCGGCTTCGACAGCCGCCAGGCCCTGGAATTCAGACCGCTGCCGGGTTGTCCAGGTCATGGCCCAAATCCTTTAGGTCCTGGTATCGGTCACCGATCCGATGGTGCGGCCTTCCACCTGTCGCACCGCCCAAGACCACAACAACTTCATCGCTGCGCGGCGCATCCGGGATCGCGAATTGGATGGTGAGGTAATGCGAGCGGCGCCCGACATCATTTTTATCCATCAGTGGCACTAGGATCGGCGCGTTGGCTGGCCCGCGCGTATTGGTAAATGCCAGATAGGATTTTGCGCCGACAGCCTCTCGGTAGTGATTGCCGAAGCGCAACGTGTGGATCAGGCCTGAGGCGTGCTCAATCTCACCGTTGAGCCCCACAATTGCGGCCTTGCCATAAGCCTCAATGGCTGCTCCACCGCCTGCCAATGTGATGATCTTGTCGGTCAGCAGTTGGCCCAAAGGCGGCCCCATCGCCTGGATGTCCAGCTTCAAATCTTCGACAAAACGCCCCGCCCATGGGTTATGGACAACCGCCGCCACGGCAAAAAGCCGCCAAGGTGCGGCAACTGGTCGAAACCCTTCGACCAGGATTTCTTCTTCATAGGTCACAATCTTTCGGATCACCGGCGTCATCGCGTCCCCCGCAAACCCCCGAAAGAAGTACCGCCTCGCTCTGTCCTTGCGCAAACAAATGAATTATGCGCCTAGGCATTAGTAAAACTAATGGGTTAGTTTCGTCATGGCAAAATCGCTTCCCCCCTTGGCCTGGTTCCGCGCATTTGACGCCGCGGCCCGGTGCCTAAGCTTTACTGCCGCAGCCCATGAACTGGGCATGACGCAATCGGCGGTCAGTCAGCAGGTGAAATCGCTCGAGGCGCGATTGGGTGAGCCGCTTTTTCGTCGTCATGCCAGAGGTCTCTCACTGACCGATGCAGCCCGACGCCTTGTACCGGAAGTGGCCGCAGCGTTGGAAAAATTGACGGTCGCGACCCACCGCTTTGACGGGCGAACTGACGAAAACCAGCTCAGCGTGGCAAGCTCCGTCAGTGTCGCGCATTGGGTCCTGTCGCCCCATTTGCACAGCTTCACCGCCCGGCACCCAGCGCTTCGCATTCGCTTTCTCAGCGCGATCTGGCCAGATGATTTTCACACCGCTTTGGCAGATGTGGAAATCAGGTTCGGATCGGAAAAACAGGTCGGCAAGGATGCCGTTCTGCTGAACCCAAACAGATTGGTCGCACTAAAAGCGCCGCATCTTGTAGGCACGCTTGAGGAGCTTCCGCTAATCGAAGCGGTTGGCACATCGGCCGCTTGGAAAGCCTGGGGTGAGCGTATCGGCGGCCAGACCAAGCCGCGCCTCTTTGCCGATTCCTACGGCATGGCTTTGCAACTCGCGGCAAACGGGAACGGCGTGTCGCTGACCAGTGAGTTGTTGGCCGGGCATGCGATCCACACAGGCCAACTCGTGCGCGCGCATGCTGGTTCCATCGACGGCCCGGAGGGCTATTTTTTGTCGATCAACGCACAAAACCCGTATGCCGTGCACTTCCGTGATTGGTTAATCGCGCTGCTTCGTAAACCGATGGACTGAACCCGCGTTCAACGACGTGCGCAAAGGCCAGTTTAGATAGCAGGGGGATAAGTCATTTTTTTGCATTTAGATAAGTATGCAGCATTTTCTTTGGAATTCGCCCCTTTGATGTTCGAAAAAGGCTACTACTGCGCTACGAATTAGACTGTGCGGCTTGGCGCGAAGGCCACACTATCCACAAGTCTGAGGGCTGTAGAACAGACGGTGCAAACCCACTATCCGGTCCCAAACCTGCAGCGGTCGCGTAATCGATCCGACAGGTCGCTGCGCGGGCTCTCAAATTTCTTCCGATCGAGAATTGGCAAACCGGTCGAAACGCAGTTCACTGAAGATGACTCTGTTTGCACGCCCCGTGCAACCGAACCATGAGCACGCCGCAGGTTGATCAAGGACGCACCCGAATGGACCCCTTTCGTTTGACCCCGCTCAATCCTCACTTCGGCTGTGAGGTGACCGGTTTGGATTTAATGACAGTCACCGCCAGCAGCCATTTCGCGAATATACGTGCTCTGTTTGAGGAGCATTCCGCGCTCCTCTTTCGCCGCCAGCGACTGACACCAGAGAAACACCTGGAACTTGCAGCCCTGTTTGGTCCGATCGAGGATCGGCTGGCTGGCAAACGCAAATCCGGAGAAGGCTACAAAATCCCGGAAGTGACAAACCTGCGCGACGACGGCTCCACGTCACCTGCAATGGACATGCAGACACTGAACCTGAAGTCTAACTTTCTGTGGCACAGTGACAGCACCTTTCTGCCGGTACCGGCACTTGTGAATGTGTTGGTGGCGAGCATCGTGCCGTCGAGCGGTGGCGCCACCGAGCTTGCCTCGACCCGAGTTGCTTGGGCAGAGATGCCCGAAAGCCTGAAGACGCGCATTGCGGGCCGCGGCATCTGGCACCGCTACAGCCATTCGCGGAAGAAAGTCTCGGAAAAACTAGCGCAGTTGCCGATGTTCACCGAATGGCCCGATCAGCATTGGAATTCGGTTTGGGTCAACCCAGTTAACGGGCGCGCGGCGCTGTATCTTGCAAGCCACGCCTTCCAAGTGGATGGCTACGACGAGGCCGAAAGCGCCATACTCCTCGACGAGCTGATTGGTTTTTGCACGCAAAGCAAGTTTGTCTACGCGCACGATTGGTCGGTCGGCGATGTTTTGCTGTGGGATCAACGCGCGGTCATGCATCGCGGGACGCCCTGGCCGTTTGAGGAGCCGCGCAAGTTGACCAGCCTTTGTGCGTCGGTGCGAGAAAGTGACGGTCTGAACACGATGCGCATTGCACCACAAACCGTCTGAAAGGGTTCACATGGAAATGGTCATCTTGTTTGTGCAAGCAGCCATGATCGCGGGGCTTGGCACGTGGATGGCCGTCGCTGTCGCAGACAATTGGCGCCATCCGCAGCTCAACGAAGACGCGGTCGCTGTGGTTGTCCGGTTCGATTTAATGGCACAGGAATATCCGGAGGCGTTCAAACCCCTGGCCAATCGACGGATCGATGATCCGCGCACAATTCGACGCCTTTTCCACGCAATCCGGTTTGCCGAAACGGTTGCTGCAGGCGCTTTGATGTTTTCGGCCTTGCTGCTTATCCTAGCTGCATTGGGCGCCGTATCTGTGCCAATGGCCACAGCCGCCGCCATCGCCAGCACGGCGTTTTTTACGCTCATCTGGGCAGGTTTCGTGATCGGTGGCAATTACTTCGCCTATTGGTACTGCCACCAATGGGCGCAATCGAACCATTTCATGGTCATGTATTGGGGCTTCTTTGTCTTGATCGTGCTTCTGATTTAGCCCCATAGGCCACGGCGCTGCGCAATCAAAAGGCCCCCTCAAATCGTATATGCCTGTTACCAGCCCGTGTATTGATGAGCGGTCCCTGAATTAGCGCAATTTCTATGCACCTTGCGCGGTCCTCGGCGGATTTCCCGCCCCTTGGTGAAGTTGAGATATGGTCGTCATGATAACGGTGCTAGCCTTAGTGATCATCAGCGGAGCCCCCTATCATGCCGATTCTTCTCGACCGCCGAGCCTTCCTGGCCACCACTGCAGGTTTTGTTGCACTTCACCCGTTTTCCGCCCGTGCCCAAGCGGGCCAGGCGCATTTGCGCCTGATGGAGACCACGGATTTGCACGTGCACATTTATCCTTATGACTATTATGGGGACCGGCCCGTCGACACTGTGGGCCTGGCGCGTACGGCAGCCTTAATCGACGGAGTGCGTGCGGAATCGACCAATTCCCTGCTTCTGGACAACGGCGACTTTCTACAAGGCAACCCGATGGGCGACTATATCGCCTATCAGCGTGGCATGTCGGAAGGCGACAGCCACCCGATCATTTCGGCGATGAACACCCTGGGCTTTGACGCGTCCACCTTGGGTAACCACGAGTTCAATTACGGGCTGAGTTTTTTGATGAATTCCCTGTCAGGCGCCGAATTCCCGGTGGTTTGCGCCAATGTCGCCAGTGAAATGGGTGCCAGCCCAACCGAGGATGCGACCCTCGTGCCGCCTTACGTGATGTTGGACCGGACATTGACGGATGGCAGCGGGCAAGAGCACCCGATCCGCATCGGTCTCATCGGTTTTGTGCCGCCACAAGTCATGACCTGGGATCGCAGGCATTTGGATGGCAATGTCATGGCGCGCGATATCGTTGAGACGGCCCGCGCCTATATCCCGCAAATGCGCGAAGACGGCGCTGATCTGATCATCGCGCTGAGCCATTCCGGCATCGGCGCGGCTGATCATAGTGACGGCATGGAAAACGCGAGTGTGCCACTTGCCGCCATTGACGGGATCGACGCGATCCTGACCGGGCACCATCACCGCGTCTTTCCAGGCCCGCAATACGACGAAACACCTGGCGTTGACGTAGCGGCCGGCACGATCATGGGCAAACCCGGTGTTATGGCGGGGTTTTGGGGCAGCCATATGGGGCTGGTCGATCTCATGCTGGAACGCGATGGCAATAGCTGGCGGATCGTGTCGCACCTGTCTGAAGCGCGCCCGATCTCGCGCCGCGAGGAGGACCGCTCGGTAACGGCATTGGTCGAAAGCGTGCCGACCGTTCTGGCCGCCGTAGAGGCGGAGCATGACCAGACGCTGGCTTATGTCCGGGCCGAGGTGGGCCGCACGGATGCGCCATTGCACAGCTATTTTGCGCTCGTTGCCGATGACCCGTCGGTGCAGATCGTGTCAAACGCGCAGACCTGGTACATCGAACAGATGATGGCGGGTACCGAGAACGAGGGCCTGCCGATCCTGTCAGCAGCCGCCCCGTTCAAAGCCGGCGGTCGGGGCGGGCCGGAATATTTCACGGACGTGCCGGAAGGCGCGATCGCGATCCGGAATGTGGCCGACCTATATCTCTATCCCAACACGGTCCGCGCAGTGCGCATAACGGGCGCTGAGGTGCGCGAATGGCTCGAACGCTCCGCCGGCATGTTCAATCAAATCGAGCCCGGGCAGACCGACCAAGTGCTGCTGAACCCGGATTTCCCGTCCTACAATTTCGATGTGATCGACGGCGTGACCTATCAGATCGATCTAAGCCAGCCATCGCGGTATGACGGCGAGGGCGTGGTCGTTGCCCCGGACGCGCATCGCATCGTCAATTTGATGTTTGACGGGGCGCCGATTGATCCGGCACAAGCATTCATCGTGGCTACGAACAATTATCGCGCCGGCGGCGGCGGGAACTTCCCGGGCGCCTCGCCGCAAACGGTGATCTTCGAGGGGCCCGATACCAATCGCGACGTCATTGTGCGCTACATCGTCGAACAGGGCACGGTCAGCCCATCGGCTGACGCCAATTGGACCTTTGCGCCGATGGAGGGGACAACAGTGCTTTTTGATACCGGTCCTGCGGCGGCCGATTTCATTGATACGGTCGAGGGTGTGACCATTGAGCCCGCCGGGGAGGGCCCAGACGGTTTTGCCCGCTACCGCATCTCGCTTTAGAGCGCGGCGCAGCACCACTTCGTATTTCAAAAGGGCGCCGGTTCAACCCGGCGCGTTTTGGTGCGACATGCAAAGACTGCTGATTTCCATACGGCCAATTCGAGCAAGCGACCGGACCTGTTCTGGACCACTATAACACTTTGCGGCTTGTACCGCGGGACATGCGATAAGTTGCCGCCGGGTCAGACAGCCAACTTGTGGCCAAGTCTTTCCAGCATAGCCAGGCATTGGGACAATTGGTCAAGCGATAGGAATTCGTCGGCTTTGTGCGCCTGTTCGATGGATCCAGGTCCACAAACCACCACATCCATGTCGAGCGACTGGAATATCCCCGCTTCGGTCCCGAAAGACACCAGTTCCGCGCTGTTAGCCCCGGTCAATTCCGCCAATATCTCTCGCGCCTCGTTGATGTCCGTGGGGATGAGGCCTGCCACCTCGCCAATCACCTCCGTTTCAATGGCGGCTGTCGGCTCAACCCGGCGCATCGCAGGCAAAAGGAAGGTATCGCAATAAGCTTGCATCGCAGCTTTCACAAAATCAGCATCAGATGGCAGCACGGGCCGCATTTCCCAACAGAGGTCGGCTTTGGCGGCAATGACGTTATGCACCGATCCGCCTCGCATCGCCCCGACATTGATGGCGGTCCAAGGCGGCTCAAAACGGCTCCCACTCGGGGCCATTTTGGCCAGGTCTGCGCGTAGCTGAAGCAAGCGAGCAATATAAAGGGCTGCGTATTCAACCGCGTTCACCCCGTGGTCTGGCATCGAGCCATGGCCGGCCAGACCCTCAAATCGCGTCGTATATTCAAAGCACCCTTTATGACCTTCAATGATGCGCATCTGCGTCGGCTCTCCGATGATTGCGACGCTTGGCTTGACCCCCCGCGATTTCAATTCGTGTGCCAGCTCTCCCGCACCGATGCAGCCGGTTTCTTCGTCATAAGTTATAGCGATATGCAGCGGCCGTTCGCGCACCTGGCTTGCGAGTTGCGGTGCCATCTGGAGAACCGCCGCGATAAACCCCTTCATGTCGCAAGTGCCGCGCCCAAAAAGGCGCTCGCCGCGTTGCTCCATTAGGAAGGGATCGCTGTTCCAATCCTGGCCTGTGACCGGAACAACGTCGCTGTGACCCGAAAGGACGATCCCACCATCGCTTTGCGGGCCGAATGTTGCAAAAAGATTCGCCTTTCGGCCGCTTTCATCGCTCAGGATATCGACACGAGCGCCGCACGCATCAAGCCGGTCGGCAAGATAGTCGATCATGGCCAGGTTGCTGTCGGCAGAAACGGTTGGAAAGGCGATCAGATCAGCCAGTATGCGTTTGGTTTCTTCCAGCATGGCCTAATCTTTTATAAAAAGTTTGCGTTCGATGTTGCACAGCGCTGTGGCGGGTCCATCCGCACCGATCAGGATGGTCTCAGTGGTCTCTAGCCCCCAAGTATCCATCCAAAGTGCGGGCATGAAATGGAACACCATGCCGGGGTGCAATTCGGTGGTATCCTCCAGGCGGATTGAGGCGGTCCGCTCCCCCCAATCGGGCGGATAGCTGAGCCCCACGGAATAGCCCATCCGCCCCGACCGTTCGATCCCGAATCTTGCCAGAACGCTCATGAAGGCGGCCGCGATGTCGCAGGTCCTGTTGCCGGGCCTTGCGGCTTCCAACCCCGCAGCGATGCCTTCGATCTGGGCTGCTTCTGCCCGGCGCATTTCATCCGATGGCTTTCCCAAATACACGGTGCGGCAAAGCGGGGCATGGAAGCGTCGGTAGCAGCCCGAAAGCTCAAAAAAAGTGGCCTCACCTGCCCGCATCGGTGCGCCGTTCCAGGTAAGGTGGGCTGCGGTCGCGTCAAGGCCGGAAGGTGTCAACGGCACAATGGCTGGATAGTCGCCCCAATCATCGCCGATACCGGTAATGCCCGCATGCACGATATCGGCGACAAGATCGTTTTTGCGCACCCCTGGCGCTGCCCGATCAATTGCCGTCTGGACCACACGCTCGGAGATACGCGCGGCTTTTTGGATGAACTCAATTTCTTGGTCGGATTTGACCAGACGCTGCCAGTTGACCAGGGCAGTTGCGTCGACCAATTCGGCCTCGGGCAGTGCTGCGTCAAGCACCGCATGCGCTTTCGCAGTGTAATAGTAATTCTCCATCTCAACGCCCAGACGCAAGCGACCCAGACCGCGTTCTGAAAGCCGCGCTGCGAGGTCCTGCATCGGGTGAATTTCGATCGATTGAACGTAGTGGTCGCCATAGCCCAAGATGTTTTCGTCTTCCATCCAACAGGTCCGGCGCCCACCTAACATGTCCATGTGCCGACCCCACCAAATTGGCTGGCCTTCTTGAGGCACGATCACGCCTTGGTGGACATAAAAGGACCATCCGTCATAGCCGGTCAGCCAGGCCTGATTTGATGGGTCGGTGACAAAAAGCGCATCGATGCCGGCTTCGGTCATTGCTGCCCGCGTTCCTTGCAATCGGCGCAGGTACTCGGCAAGGCTGAAAGGCGGGTTGGCATTCGTCAAAGGCGGCTCCTTTGTGAACCATCAGCCGCGGTCCTGAATTGCACCGCCACCCGCATGATCACGCTGGGTGCACAGGACTGCAACCCGTGCGCCGAGCCGAAGGCCTGCGCACTGTGAATGCCGTGGTTTCGGGCAGTCCGGCCTTTGTGAACCGGCCTAATGCTTGGCGGTGTGTGGCGTTTTGAGCGCGTGTGACTAGGCCGAGAGATTGGGGCGGGCAGTTTGCTGGGGAATTTCTGGCACAAATCCGTTCTCGTGCGCCCATTGCCGCAAGGCAACGCCACTCAGAGGGCGTGCATAAAGGTAGCCTTGAAAGACATTGCACCCCAAGTCACGCAATTTCTTGGCCTGTTCTTCGGTCTCAACCCCTTCGGCAGTCGTTTGGATTCCCAAAGACCTGGCGATGCCAAGGATGGAGGCAACAAGCTCGCTCGACTGGTCCGATTCAACGACATGCGCTGTTAAGCGGCGGTCGATCTTCAAAACCTCCGGGCCCACCTGCAAAAGCCCCAGAATAGAGGCATGGCCGGTGCCAAAATCATCGACCTCAAGCTGGATGCCTGCGTCGCGCGCGCGGTCGAGATTGTGCCGCAAAACGCCGTCTTCTTCTTCAAGCAGAATGGATTCCAAAAGCTCAAACGCAACTGTGACACCGCGTTCTTGCAGGATGCGCACGTTTGAAACGATGGCGTGTTCGCGTAGCCGCCCGGCCGAGACGTTGAAGGATAATTTGGGCAGCATGAAGCCTTGCGCGTGCCAGTCTTCGACGACCTCAACCGCTTTTTCGACCATCATTTTGTCAATCAAGGGCACGGCGCGAATTTGTTCGGCCACAGGCATGAACTTTTCGGGCAAGATCACCTGGCCGCTTGCAGTATTCCACCGTGCCAACACTTCTGCGCCGATCAGCGCGCCGGTTCGGGCGCAAATCTGCGGCTGAAAGTAAGGCTCGAATTCGCCGTTCTCCAGCGCGTTCTCGATACTGGCGGCAAGGCGACGGCTTTCCAGAATTTCGTCGTGCAGATCTTTGCTGAAAATCGCCAAACGGCCGCGTCCCGCAGCCTTCGCCTCGTAAAGCGCGGCATCCGCAAAAGACATCAGATCGCCATTGCCGATATTGCCCTGCTCAGACGAGGCGATGCCGAAACTCGCGCCGTAGCGACAGACTTTTCCGTCAAATACAAACGGAATCTCCAAAAGCTCCTGTATCGTCGCGACCAGATCCTTGGCATCGTCGACGGTCTTTCCGACCGTCATCAATATGCAAAATTCATCGCCACCGACCCGGCAGGCCAAGCCCTCATTAGCGACCACATCCTGCAAAATCCCTGCAACATGGGCCAGCACCGCATCGCCCGCCGGATGGCCCAGCGTGTCATTGACATATTTGAAGCGGTCAAGGTCGATGCGGATCAACACCGCCGAGGGTCCTTGCTTGGCGGGGATTTTGGCACGTTCTTTGAGGATGTCATCGAAGCGGCGGCGGTTTGGCAGCCCGGTCAGGCCATCATGAAGGGCCAAATGGCGCATGGCGTCACGTGCCTCGGCCAACATGGCCTCGCGCTCAACCTCCAGCGTGACATCGAAGACTGACCCGAACCAAATGGTGGAACCATCAGCCTCCCGATGCGGTACGGAATTGGCTTGGGCCCAGATGAACCCCATCTGCGTGTCGGGCCGTTTCACCCGATAGCGCATCCGAAACGGTGTCAAACCAACGCGAGACTGCTCGATCAACCGGCCCATTTCCTTCACGTCTTCTTCGAAAATATTGGAAAACGCGTTGAGCCCATCCTCCCAGATATCCTGCACGTTGACGCCGAGTAGCTCGTGAACCGGAGCCGTAATGTAAGGCATGGTCACCACACCATCGGCATCAATGCGGAACTCAAAAAGTGCGGCGGGCGAGTTTTCGGCCAATCGAGCAAGCCGCTGGCGATGTTCTTCCGCGGTCAAAGCCGTCTGCGCAAGTTCTGCCTCGGTTTCCTTGCGCGCAGTAATGTCCATTTGGATGCCATAGACGATGTCTGGCCGCCCCGGCCCGCGGACGACTTTGGCGCCGGTCGCACCAATCCAGCGCCATTCACCGTGCCGGTCGCGCAGCCGAAAATCGGCGGCGTAAATCGGCGTGCGTTCCTCAACAAGATTTTTGAATGCAACCATGGTGAGTTTACGGTCTTCGTCGTGCATCAACTCCATAAACTGATCAAAGGACGGAGCAAATTCACCGGGTTGATAGCCCAACAGGGTGTACCAGGTATTGGAAAACCACGTCTCACCGGTTTCAGGCACAATGCTCCAAAGTGCGACGTTTGCTGCCTCGGTCGCGGTTTGGAAATGGGCCTCCCTGTCTTGGAATTCGAAATCAGTCGGCACGGTCATCTTCAGCTCCAAGTCTTGGGCGGGCGGCAGAGACGTGCCGCACACCATGGCGCTGTGAAAAGCACAAATTCCTAGAGACTTCGTAAAGCGCCACCGCGCCTTCTTTTGCCGATCGGGTGTTGCGTCAGGTACCTTTCTGGCTTTGCTGGCCTTGCAGACCGACAAGGCGCTAAGCTTCAACATCTTTGTGCGACTAAAGTGCCAGATGGTCGGATGGCACCCAGCCTTCGCGCCCATCCGAGCCGCGCACGCGCGACCAGCCTAAACAGGTCTCCAACGTCTCGACCAACGCGCCGACAGCAACGCTCAGCTCTCTCGTATCAAAATCAGCAAGCACACGGCTGCCGTCCAAGACATGGCCAGGCAGCCATCCACTCAGCCCGCCCTTGTTCGTGCACCAAAAAAATCCGGGCCAGGTTTCGTCTTCGGCGCCGATCTCAACGATATCGCCTGCGCGCACAGACAAGGCGGGGTCGTAGCTTGCCGTCCAGGCCCGGATAACGCGCGCCTTAGCTATGGATCGGTCCATCACCACAGGCCAGCGCCGCTTCGCGCACCGCCTCGGAATAGGTCGGATGGGCGTGGCAGGTCAGGGCGACATCCTGGGCGGCCGCGCCAAACTCCATCGCCACACAAATCTCATGGATCAGATCGCCCGCCATCGGCCCGATGATATGGGCGCCGAGAATGCGATCGGTCTCTTTGTCGGCCAAAATTTTCACAAACCCATCGGCTGCAAAATTTGCCTTGGCACGCCCATTGCCCATAAACGAAAACTTGCCGACCTTATAGGCACGCCCCTGATCTTTCAAGGTTTCTTCGGTCTCACCGACATTGGCAACCTCTGGATGTGTGTAGATCACACCCGGGATAACACCGTAGTTCACGTGGCCGTGCTTGCCGGCGACCACTTCGGCCACGGCCATGCCCTCATCTTCGGCTTTATGCGCCAGCATGGGCCCCGCGATCGCGTCGCCGATGGCATAGATGCCCGCAACATTGGTCGTCCAATGCGCGTTGGTTTTGACCTGGCCGCGCTCGGTCATCTCCACGCCGAGCGCCTCTAGACCAAGCCCGTCGGTGTAGGGCCGCCGCCCCGTCGACACCAAAACGGCATCGGCATCGGCAATATGCTCGCTGCCATCTTTGCGCAGCTTATAGGTCACCTTGGCCTTGGTCTTCGTTGCCGCCACGCCTTGGACCGCCGCGCCGAGCGTGAATTTCATGCCCTGTTTGGTCAGAATCTTGCGGAAGTTCTTTGCCACCTCGGCATCCATACCTGGGGTGATTTCATCCAAGAACTCAATCACTTCCACCTCTGCACCAAGGCGGGCATAGACCGAGCCGAGCTCTAGTCCGATCACCCCGCCGCCGATCACGACCATCCGTTTGGGCGGTTTGGCAAGCTCCAACGCGCCGGTCGAGGTCACCACAATCTTTTCATCGATCTCCACGCCCGGCAGGCTCGACGGCTCCGACCCGCTGGCAAT
>JBCCXT010000071.1:0-15764 GCA_039191215.1 Pseudomonadota bacterium | reverse complement strand
TGGCGCGGGTTATGGCTGGCTTGCCGCGGAGCTTCTGCAGACCAACCCGGCAATGACCGAGCTGGGCCTTTACGAGGCCGATTTTGCGAGCCTTTCGGCCGCCCGCGCGAATGTCACTGACCCCCGCGCGGCGTTTCACTGGGCCGATGCGACCGCCCTGCCCGCGCCGGAGACGCGCGTCGATCATGTCGTGACCAACCCGCCCTTTCATGACGGGCGCATGGCCGATCCATCGCTTGGCCAAGCCTTCATTGCGGCCGCGGCACGGCTTCTGGCGCCAAAAGGGCGTCTGACGCTGGTGGCGAACCGCCAGCTTCCCTATGAGGCCGTGCTTGATGCCCAGTTCATCGAGGTCGACGCACCACAGGTCTCGGGCGGGTACAAGATCCTCACGGCCGCGCGGCCGCGGCGCAAACCGCGCTGATCGCCCCTGCGCGCGGACCACGGCTGAGCGCGGGTCAGTCCGCCAAGCCGCGTGCTTTCTCGCGCAAAGCGAATTTTTGGATCTTGCCGGTCGAGGTCTTGGGAAGCTCGCCGAACACCACTGTGCGGGGGCATTTGAAATGCGCCAGCCGCGCCCGGGCAAAGCCGATCAACGCCTCGGCCTCGACCGCCGTGCCGGGTTTGAGTTCGACGAAGGCGCAAGGCGTCTCGCCCCATTTCTCGTCCGGCTTGGCCACAACCGCACAAAAGGCCACCGCCGGATGCGCATAGAGCGTGTCCTCAACCTCGATCGAGGAGATGTTCTCGCCGCCGGAAATGATGATGTCTTTCGAGCGATCCTTGAGCTGGATGTAGCCGTCCGGATGCCGGACAGCGAGATCGCCAGACCAGAACCAACCATCCTTCAACGCCCTGTCGGTCGCTGTTGGATTGCGAAAATAGCCCTTCATCACGACATTGCCGCGGAAGGTGACCTCGCCCAGGGTTTCGCCATCCGCGGGCACCGGTGCGCCGGTCTCTGGATCGCGCACATCCAACGCCTCGAGTGCGACATAGCGCACCCCCTGCCGCGCCTTCATCCGCGCCTGATCTTCGGGCGCGAGCGCATCCCATTCGTCATGCCAGTCATTGATCACCGCCGGGCCGTAGACTTCGGTCAGCCCATAAAGATGCGTGACGTGAAAGCCCGCCCCGGCCATGGCGGCCAGCACCGTCTCGGGCGGTGGGGCGGCTGCGGTCAGGAACTCAACCCGATGCGGCATGTCGCGCCGTTCCTCAGCGCTGGCATTCAGAAGCGTCGACATAACGATCGGCGCGCCGCACATATGGGTCACGCCATAATCGGCAATTGCCTGGAACATCGCCCCCGCCCGCACCTGGCGCAGGCAGACATGCGTGCCCGCCACTGCCGACAGGGTCCAGGGAAAGCACCAGCCATTGCAGTGAAACATCGGCAGGGTCCACAGATAGACTGGATGCGGTCCCATCTGGGCGTGCAGCGCGTTTGACTGGGCAAGCAGCATCGCGCCGCGATGATGGTAGACGACGCCCTTTGGATCGCCGGTTGTGCCCGAGGTGTAGTTGAGCGCGATGGCGTCCCACTCATCCCGGGGCATCTGCCAGGCAAAATCATCGCGCCCCGTTGCGATGAAATCCTCATAGTCTTCGCCGCCCAGATCGCTGCCCGCGCGATCTGCGGTGGGCGCGACAGTCGGATCGGTATATTCGACGATGATCGGGCGTGACTTGACCTGGGACAGCGCCGCCTGGGCCAGCGGCACAAGCTCGCTGTCCACGATCAGAAGCTTCGCCTCGCCGTGATCGAGGATAAAGCGCACGCCATCGGCATCCAGCCTGGTGTTGATCGCGTTGAGCACCGCGCCGGTCATCAGCACGCCGTAATGGGCCTCCAGCATCGGCGGGGTGTTGAAAAGCAGGCAGGCCACCGTGTCGCCACGCTGGATGCCGGCCATGTCCAGGGCATGCGCGAGGCGCCGCGCGCGGTCATAAAGGGCGCGGTAGCTGTAACGCAGCCCCTGGTCGGCCGTGCCATGCACCACCGCGACATGGTCGGGAAACACCGTCGCTGCGCGTTCCAACAGGGTGAGCGGCGTGAGCGGCTGGAAATTGGCCGGCCGACGCGGCAGCTCCTCATTGTAGGATGTCAGGGTCATATCTGGCGCTCCTCCGCATTTTGGCTCCAGTTTTGTGGCAGGCCGCTGCCGGGGCAAGCGCAACTTTGCCATGGATCGGCGCGGCGCAGCGGCTAGTCTGTGCCGAGGCGTGCGGATCTGCGTGGCCGCAAGGGGAGAATGCGAGATGATGGAGGGCAGGACCGCCATCGTGACCGGGGCTGCCACGGGCGTGGGGCTGGCCATCACGCGGCACCTCGCCGAGCTCGGCCTGCAGCTGGTGCTGTCGGACACTGCAACCGAGCGGCTGGAGCAAGAGGGCGCCGATCTGCGCGATTCCGGCGTTGAGGCCGTGACCTTCAGCTGCGATCTGCGCGAGCGGCTTTCTGTCAACAACCTGCTGGCCCTGGCGATCGACAGCTACGATCATGTCGATGTGCTGGTCAATGCCTCGCGCGAGCTCATAGCGGGCGACCCGCTTGAAAGTGCCGCAGCCGATCTGGAGGCGCTGTTCTTTCAAAACGTAAAAGCGCCCATGGCGCTCAGTCAGGCCGTGGCCCGGCGCATGATCGCCCAGGCCGAAGCCCGCAGCGCTGTGCCGCAAGGCGGGCATGGCGCGATCGTCAACATCTCCTCGATTGCGTCGCGCCGTACGCTGCCCGAACTGATGGCCTATTCGATCACTTCGGCGGCGGTCGACCAGATGACCCGCTCGCTGGCCGTTGCCTTGGCGCCGAACGCGATCCGGGTCAATGCCGTGGCCCTGGGCGGGGTGATGACCTCAAGCCTGCGCTCGGCCTTCAAGGATCAGGACGGGGCGCGGCGCCAGATGATCGATGCCACCCCGCTTGGGCGGATCGGCGAGGCCACCGAGGCGGCCGAGGCCGTGGCCTTTCTGGCCTCACCGGCGGCCAGCTTCGTCACCGGTCAGATCCTGGCCGTGGATGGCGGCCGCACCCTGCTCGACCCTTTGGAGACGCCGGCGCATTGAGACCTGTCCTGCGGATGCCGCCCCATGCCGGGCGGCCGCGTCGCATGGACGGGCCGGGCGCAGCGGGCTAGACCGGACCGCATGGAGCGGCAGGACGTTATCATCGCCGGCGGCGGCATCATCGGCACCCTGTTGGGGCTGGCTCTTGCCCGGTCGGGCCTGACGGCCACCATCTGCGATGCCTTGCCCGAGGCCACCCGACGGGCCGATGATTTCGACGGGCGCGCTTATGCGGTTGCAGCTGCCGGACGCCGCATGCTTGCGGCACTGGATCTGTGGCCGGCGCTTGCGGCCAATGCGCAGCCAATGACCAAGATCGAAATTGCCGATGCCGGGCCGGACGACCGCATGCCCGGCGCCGCCGCCTTGCCCACGCTGCTGCAATTCGACCATCGGCTGGGCGATGGCGGGCCTTTTGCCCATATGATCGAGGATCGGCATCTGCGCCGGGCGTTGCAGGACGAAGCGGGCAGGACGCCGGGCCTGACCTTGCGCGCGCCGGTCACGGTTGATGGGCACCAGGCCGGGCCGGGCGGCGTGACCGTGCGGCTTGACGACGGCACCGCGCTGACCGCAGGCGTTCTTGCCGCCTGCGATGGCCGCGCCAGTGCCACGGCCAAGCGTGCGGGGCTACCCTCTCTTGGCTGGGATTACGGGCAAAACGGGCTCGTCTGCGCCTTGGAGACCGCGCATCCGCATCACGGCGTGGCGCGCGAGATCTTTCTGCCCGCGGGCCCTTTTGCCGTGCTGCCGCTGACCGGCAACCGGGTGAGCCTGGTCTGGACCGAGAGCCGGGCCCGCGCCCGGGCCATCGACGCGCTCGACGACCCCGCCTATCTTGCCGAGCTTTCCCGCCGCATGGGGTCGGCGCTGGGCCCTGCACGTCTGATCGGCAAGCGCTACACCTATCCGCTGGCCCTGGCCCTGGCGCAGCGTTGGGTCGCGCCGCGGATCGCCCTGGTCGGCGACAGCGCACATGCCATTCACCCGCTGGCCGGTCAGGGGCTCAATCTGGGTCTGGCCGATGTCGCGGCGCTGAGCGAGGTTCTGGTCACTGCGCATCGGCGGGGCGAGGATCCAGGCGCTTTGGACGTTCTGTCACGCTACCAGGCCTGGCGGCGCTTCGATGCCGCCGCGATGGCGCTGACATGTGATGCGTTCAACCGGCTTTTTTCCAATGATGCACCGGTCTTGCGGGGCCTGCGCGGGCTGGGGCTCTCGCTGGTCAACCGCCTGCCGGCAGCGCGCCGCGCCTTTATGGCAGCCGCATCGGGCGAGGCCGGCACCCCACCGAGGCTCATGCAGGGCCAGGCCCTCTGAAGCCGCCGCACCCGTTCTGTGGCTTTTGACCGCGCGCGGCCTCACCTTCCGGATGCACAAATGCGGCAGCGGCGCCTGACCAGCGATGCCGCAAGGGCGGGCGCTTCGAGCCGATCACCCCGGTGTTGAACCCGCCCATGCGCAGCTCGCCAAACAGGCGCTGATACTCGATCTTGGGACAGCGGTTCATGATCACGGCCACGCCCTTGGCCTCGGCGCGGGCGGCCGCCTGGGCATCCTCCACCCCAATCTGCATCCAAATGGTGCGCAGGCCTTTTTCAAGCAGCGTGTCGAGCGCCTCATCGACGACCGCGCCGGCTTGGTCGGAGCGACGAAACACATCGACCATCTCGACAGGCCCCGCTTCGATCTCCGAAAGACTGGCCAACACGGTCGCCCCGAAGCCAGCGCGCCCGGCATAGCCCGGATTGACCGGGATCATCTTATAGCCCTTGAGCGCCAGATACCGGGCGACAAAAAAGGACGGCCGCAGCTCGTTGAGCGACACCCCGACCGCCGCAATGCTGCGGGTTTCACGCAAAATACGCCGCAGATCAGCATCGTCATCGCGCATCACACTCTCCATCGCCGACAGGGCGTCCCTCTGGCCCTACATGTGCAGATTTGGGCGGCGCAGACACGTAAAAAAGCGCCCAGGAAAACCTGGGCGCAAAGTCGGAACGAGGGACAGTGAGTGTTGAAGCAAGTTCAAGCTGAACTCGGCTTCAAGCTAGAAGATAGGATCCACTCACTCACATTGAAAGATCCTGTAAGCAATTTGTGAATAAATCCTTACCAGTGAAGCGTCACCCTATGACGTGGAATGATCTCGCAGGTTCGGCCCGCCACTGCTTTGCGCGAGAGCCTCCTGTGCCGCGTAAAGCGCAATTGCCGCGGCATTCGAGACATTGAGCGAGGCAAAGCCCGCGGCGGTTCCGATTCGTGCAAGACCCGTGCACCGCGCCCGGGTCAGCTCTCGCAGCCCTGCCCCTTCGGCGCCCAGCACCAGGCCGGTGGGCTGGTCCGGCGCAGCCGCCAGCATCTCCGCCAGACCCGTCGGCGCCGCGCCGTCGAGGCCGGTCAGCCGGTAGCCCATCTGCGTGAGCGTCTCCATCGCCGTTGCCAGATTGCGGACCCGCAGATAGGGCTGACGCTCCAAAGCACCCGATGCCGCCTTCGCCAGCGATCCGGTTTCCGGCGCGGCATGGCGGGCAGTGGCAATCACCGCTCTTGCGCCGAAAACCTCGGCCGAACGCAAGACCGCGCCGACATTGTGCGGATCCGACACCCGGTCGAGCAGCACGATCCGCGGGCTGTTTGCATCTGGCGCGTTTGCGCGCGGGGCGCACAGTTCGGACAATGAGGGCCATTCGAGCGGATCCGCCTCCAAGGCGGCCCCTTGATGCACGGATCCCGGATCGAGCGGTGCGGAGAACCGGCGCGGGTCGGCGATTTCGGGCGTCACCCCCGCGGCCGCAACGGCCGGCCCCAGCCTGTCGACTGCGTTTGGGGTCAGGATCAGCCGGTGTCGCCGCCGGGCAGGGTTTTCCAGCGCGGCGCGCACGGCGTGCAGACCGAACAGCCAAACCGTCGTCGGACCTTCGCGCTTTGCCCGGTCGCGCGCGATCGCCCAAGCCGGCTTTCCAGCTGGCTGGGCCGGTTTTCTGCCCGACTTGTTGGTCCGGGCCTCGCCCCCTGCGGCCATTGCCACGCTCCTCACACAGGCGGCACCGGCTGGCTCAAACTGGTCCAACGCTGTCCGTCTTTCAGGTTTGGGTCAGGCTCCACCGCGCTCCGATGGTCCACGCCCGTTCCGACGATTAGCGGTTGACGCCGTTGGGCTCAATTCCTAGAGAGACGCGTTGCCATGCAGCCCTTTGGAGGGGTGGCAGAGCGGTCAAATGCAACGGACTGTAAATCCGTCGGGGTAACCCTACGCTGGTTCGAATCCAGCCCCCTCCACCATTGATCTTGACAACCCTTCGTTCTGACCAGGGTTTGGCCCTCAGACATCCCGCAAACCAAGCTGCCAGGATCGTCCCCCGCTTCGGCCAAACGCAGGCGACTAAAGGGCGCGCGATCTCAACAGACGCTCTCGCGATGAGACCGCTCCAGGGCAACGTTGCTTTAAATCGTCTCAGGCAATCGACCGGCTGTCCCTGCCGATGTCTCGCAGCCCAAGGCCAATTCCGCGCCCACGAAACTCAGTGCACATGTGAAATCGCAAAAATGCAAACTCAGGCATGCGATCGAAGAGCAAAATGGACATAACGGCTTCGTCGATCTGACCAACCATGAAGAAAAAATCCTCTGTGTCAGTTGTGAAGAAGCGTTCAACGTCGTTTAGGGCGGTTTTCAATCCTCGCGATCAACCCAATCGACAATCCCGATTAGCTCTGACAACACCACCTTGCGATACTTGATCATTTCTTCAATGCGTCTTTCAGTGACACAGGCCCTGATGGCGCATCGCGAAGATCCAGCTGCATCAGGAGATCGAGGAGGTGTCCTTTCATGATCTCTTCGGCAGTGTCTGCATCCCCGTCCCGGAGCGCGTCCACCAGGCCCCGGTGGGCGGAGCTGTCACACAGTGCCGTGCGGCGGCGCCAATAGAGCGCGATGACCAGCGCCGAGCGGGCCACCAGTTGCTCAAGAAAGGTCTCAATCAGGTGCTGATCGGCAATCCGCGCGATCTGGACATGGAAATCGCCCGACAGCTTCAGAGCCTCGCCAACCTCTTCCCGGTCCAGGGCGTCTTGCTCCGCTTTCATATGGGCTTCAAGATATGCGATGTCCTCGGGCGTCGCGCGCAATGCGGCGGCGCGTGCCATTGCGGGTTCGATCAAGGACCGCGCCTCAAAGACTTCGCGCGCCTCCTTGAGCGTGGGCTTGGCAACGAACGCGCCCTTGTTGCGTTGGATCGTGACCAGCCCCTTGTGTTGCAAGGCATGCAGCGCCTGCCGGACAATCGTGCGGCTCACGCCAAAGATGTCGCATATCTCATCTTCGCGAAGCTTCGCGCCCGTTTGCAACCGATGCTTATGAATGGCCTCTTTGAGCTGATCAGCGATCTCGTCTGCGGTTGCCGACTTAGGTTCTAACTTGATCGACACGGCGGGACCCTCCTCGCTTGACGCTGCCCATCTGACAGTTTGGATGCAATGCCGCGCGCGATGTGCAGTCAGATCGTATACAATCACTGCCTGATTTTTGCACAACATTCGTGACATCTGACAAAATTCGTGCGCTTCGCCGTCAAGATTGAACCGAGAAACAGGTTTCGGCTTGGTGTCTCCGACCTGGATGGCGCAGCCTGACGGCGCAAACGCGGGGGTGCTATGCGCCAGAAACTGGATCTCGAGCTGATCAGCTTGACAAAGCGGTATGGTGTGACGGTCGCCGTCGATGCGATCAGCTATCACTTTGATGCCGGCACCTATGCATGCCTTTTGGGTCCGTCCGGTTGCGGCAAAACCTCGACCCTCAGGATGATTGCCGGGCATGAACATGTGACCGATGGTTCGATCACGCTGGGCCGTCGGGACATCTCCAATTTGCCGCCCGCCAAGCGCGGCACGGCAATGATGTTTCAAAACTATGCGCTGTTTCCGCATCTGACCGTGCGAGACAATGTGGCCTTCAGCCTACGGATGCAGGGTGTCGATAAGGCGGCGCGCCATGCGCGGGCGGGCGAGATGCTTGAGCTGGTGGATATGACATCGCTGGCTGACCGCCTGCCGGCGCAACTGTCTGGCGGCCAACAGCAGCGCGCGGCCCTGGCCCGGGCGCTGATTACGAAACCCGATGTGCTGTTGCTGGATGAGCCGTTGTCAGCGCTCGACCCGTTCTTGCGCATTCGCATGCGCGCCGAGTTGAAAAAACTGCAGCGCGAATTGGCGATCACCTTTGTCCATGTCACCCACGGGCAGGACGAAGCCTTGGCACTGGCCGACGAGATCGTGGTGATGAACAACGCAAAGATTGAACAGGCCGGCAAGACCCGAGCGGTCTTTGATGCACCCCAGACAGCCTTTGTTGCCCGGTTTTTGGGCTCTCACAACGTTGTGGCCATGCCAGAGGGGCTGATCGCCATTCGCTCCGATGCGTTGGCGATCAAGTCAAGCGAGCCGGCAAAGCTGCCGGGCACCATCACGAACATCGAATATCAGGGGACGCATGTCGCGCTGACGGCCACCATTCCAGGTGATCAAGAAGTCACGGCGCTGCTGTCTGACAAGGATTTCTTCGGGAGCCCGAAGGAGGTGGGCGAGGCGATCGGCCTCGACTGGGACGCCAAGGCGGCACATGCCCTGGCTGGTTAGCAAGACGTTCAACAGAGAGGACAGACCATGACGACGATACCAAAAGTACGCTATTCGCGACGCGCGCTTTTGAAAACGGGTGGCGCGGCGGTGGCGGCCGCCGCGCTTCCGGCTCCAATGGTATGGGGACAAGAGACGAAAGACATCACCTTGCGCCAGTTTGGCACCGGGGTGTCCAACCTCAATGAGGTGGCTGAAAAGGTCAAGGAGGACCTTGGCTTTACGCTTGAGATGACGGCGCTCGATTCCGACAGCGTGACCCAACGCGCCGCAACCCAGCCTGACAGCTTCGACATTGCAGATATCGAGTACTGGATCTGCAAAAAGGTCTGGCCGACAGGCAACCTGCAAGCGATGGACACCTCCAAGATCGCCAATTACGACAAGATCGTGGGCATCTTTCGCAATGGCAAGCTGACCCCAGAGAGCGTGATCGCCCAAGGGACGGCGCCGCACACGGTGGGCTTTACGACCGGGGTCGACGGCACGGAATTCGTCGATGAAGAATCCGGCTTCATGACGTTGATCCCCACCATCTACAATGCAGACACGCTCGGCATCCGCCCTGACCTGATCGCCCGTCCGATCAGCAACTGGTCTGAGCTTCTCAACCCAGAATTCAAGGGCAAGGCGTCGATCCTCGACATTTCGTCGATTGGCATCATGGACATGGCGATGGTGGTCGAGTCCATGGGCGAATACAAATACCCCGACAAGGGCAACATGACCAAGGAAGAGATCGACCTGACGCTTGGCATCTTCACCGAGGCCAAGAAGAGCGGTCAATTCCGTGCCTTCTGGAAGACCTTCGACGAAAGCGTGAACCTCATGGCTTCGGGCGAGGTGGTGATCCAGTCCATGTGGTCGCCTGCGATCACCGCTGTGCGCAGCCAAGGCATTCCGTGCGTCTACCAGCCTCTGGAAGAGGGCTATCGCAGCTGGGGCGGCGGCATCGGTCTGTCGGCATCGCTCTCTGGGATGGAGCTCGACGCGGCCTATGAGTACATCAACTGGTATCTCAGCGGCTGGGTCGGCGGCTTCCTGATGCGGCAGGGCTACTACTCCGCGGTGCCCGAGACCTCCAAGAACTTCATGTCCGAAGATGAGTGGGGCTTCTGGTTCGAGGGCAAGCCCGCGGAAGGCGACATCGCAAACCCGTTCGGCACCGTGATGGAGAAGGCCGGCGCTGTCCGCGACGGTGGCTCGTTCTATGACCGGATGGGCGCCGTGGCCTGTTGGAACGCGGTTATGGACGAGAACCAATACATGGTCCGCAAGTGGAACGAATTCATCGCCGCCTAAGTGATGTCTGCCGGAGGGCTTCGGCCCTCCGGTTCTCTTGAAGACCGCAAATCAGACTGGGGCAGGCGTGCGCAACAATTCGGTCATCGGGTGGCTCCTGGCGGCGCCTCTCTCTGCTGTGCTGCTTGTCTTTCTTGCTGCACCCATCGTGATGATCGTCGTGGTCAGCTTTTGGGGGGCGACAGAATGGTCGATCTATCCGGCATTCCAATTCGACAATTATGAGTTCCTTTTTACTTCGGATGTCACCTATCGGGTCTTCTTGAACACGTCAAAATACGCCGCGATAACCTGGCTCTTCACCCTGTTGATTGGCTTTACAGTTGCGTATTATCTGGCCTTTCACGTCCGAAGCCTGACCTGGCAAGTCGCGCTGTTTTTGTTGTGCACGATTCCTTTTCTAACCTCGAACATCATCCGCATGATCTCTTGGATCCCATTTTTGGGGCGCAACGGCATTGCAAACTCAACGCTCACGTCGATGGGCGTTATTGATGAGCCGCTGGAATGGCTTTTGTTCAGCGATTTCAGCGTGATCCTGGCCTTCGTTCATCTTTACACGCTGTTCATGGTGGTCCCGATTTTCAACACCATGATGCGGATCGACAAATCGTTGATTGAGGCGGCGGCAGATGCAGGGGCCACAGGCTGGCAGACGCTCTGGCATGTGATCATTCCCTTGACGAAACCGGGCATCATGATCGGCACCATCTTTGTGGTGGCCCTTGTCATGGGTGATTTCATCACCGTTCGGTTCATGTCCGGCAGCCAATCCGCGAATATGGGACGGCTGATCCAGAACGACATCGCGCTGCTGCAATACCCCTCGGCCTCAGCGACCGCTGTGATCCTTTTGATCACGGTCTTGTTGCTGATCGGCACCCTGCTGCGGTTCGTGGACATCAGGAAGGAGCTCTGAACATGGAGCCGCGCCCAAGGTCCTTTTATGTCCTCAGCGCCTTTTTCGTGCTGTTTCTGGTCTTCCTCTATGGCCCGACGTTGACCATTGGCATCCTGTCCTTCCAAGGCCCAGGCGGCGGGCTGACCTTTCCGATGCGCGGCGTGTCCCTGCATTGGTTTCGCGATCTCTTTGAACAGCAAGCCGTTGGCGACATCTGGGGCTCGTTCAGACGCTCATTCGTCTTGGGGCTCATGGTCATGATCACCACGGTTGTGGTGTCGATCATGGGTGGCCTCGCCTTCCGCAAGCGCTTCGCGGGATCGACGGTTCTGTTCTATCTGATCATCACGTCGCTTGTGATCCCGTCGATCCTGATCTCGCTTGGAGTGGGCCTTATCTGGTCGCAATCGGGTCTGCCGGTGCATTGGTCAAGCTCCGGTTTCGGCGCCCAGCTCACCTGGACGCTCCCCTTCGGATTGCTGATCATGTTCGCCGTGTTCAATCGCTTCGATCGATCCTATGAGGAGGCCGCCCGCGATTTGGGGGCCAGCCCTTGGCAGGTCATCCGCCACGTCGTTTTGCCCATCATCGCGCCCTCGCTGATTGGGGTCGCCCTCTTTGGCTTCACGCTCAGCTATGATGAGTTCGCGCGCACCCTTTTGACATCGGGCAGTCACAACACCCTTCCGCTCGAAATCTTCGGGATGACGACCAATGTCACCACCCCAGTGCTCTTTGCCCTGGGCACGCTCACGACGCTGTTCTCGCTGCTGGTGATTGGTGTGTTTTTGTTGGTGGTCTGGGTCATGAACCGTCGCCGGGCGAAAGAGGGATCAGATGCGGGCCAAGGGATGGTCTGATGACGGTCATCATAATCAACCCAAACAGCACGACCTCGATGACCGAGGCCATGCTGGCGCAAGCACGCAGGTCGGCGCCAAACCTGCTCTTCGAAGGCTGGACCTCGCACAAAGGACCGGCCTCGATCCAAGGCTCTGAGGATGGAGAGGCCGCGACGCCGCCGCTTCTTGAGCTTGTCGATCAGGCGTCACGCTCAGGTGCGCATGGCATTATCATCGGCTGCTTTGATGATACCGCCCTTGAAGACGCAGCAGAGCGCGCCGCGTGTCCTGTCATCGGGATCGGTCAGGCCTCGTATCACTACGCTGCGCTTCGGAACTGGCGGTTCAGCGTCGTGACGACACTTTCGGTCTCTGTTCCAATTATTGAGACCAACATCGAGCGGCTGGGTCTGGCCGCCTACCTCGCTAAGGTTCGTGCCTCTGAAGTGCCTGTGTTGGGGCTCAAAGCGGACCCGGGCAAAGCCGGTGCGGTCATCTCAGCAGAGGCGATGCGCGCCGAAGCTGAAGACGGGGTCTCCGCAGTCATCCTCGGCTGTGCCGGTATGGTCGACGTGTTTGAGAGCGTCAAAACCGCATTGAACGTGGAAACCATCGACCCCGTTGCCTGCGCCGCAGGCTGTATGAACTGGCATATTCAAGGGCGCGCTTGAATGGGGATGAGCCGCTGCTGACAGCGTTCTGAGACAACCACTGCTCTCAAAGGACCCGAAACCTGTTTCAAGACTGATCGGTTTTGCAACGCGGTAAGTCAGCGACACGGCCAGGGCGCCCATTCGTCCACATCAATTTTGGCCGATGCGCGTGGCTTTGCAGATTTTATTCGGCTTCAAGCAGACTCATCGTAAGCCTCACGCGCGGCATCGATTTTTTCCAGATGTTCCAACGCCCAACACCCCAAAACAGTCACGGGCTCGCGGAACGACTTGCCCATTTTGGTCAGCTCATATTCGACTTTGGGTGGGATTGTGGGATACTGGGTTCGGTTCACCATCCCATCCCGCTCCAATTCCTTCAACGTCAAGCTGAGCATGCGTTGCGAGATGCCCAGGTTTCGCTTGATTTCGTTGAAGCGCAGTGTCCCGTACTGGGCCAGCGAGATGACGACCAGCACGCTCCACCGATCTCCAACGCGGGACAGAACTTCGTTGATACGCGTGCAGTCGGGGCATCGTTCGTCGTCCAGCATGGCGGTTCCAGATATGTGACCGAGGACCAAAAATGTGCCTTCTTGCGGCAAAAATCGGTACCCATTAGTGATTCAGTTACGAATTTATACCGTCCAACCCGGACGCTGACAATGGGACCAAAACGGTGACCTCACGCACTCTGAACGACCTGCTGAACTGGCGTTATGCCACCAAGAAAATGGACGCGGAAAAATCTGTTCCTCAAGTCAAAGTCGATGCCATCATCGAAGCCGTTCGCATGGCACCGACATCGAGTGGCACCCAACCGTTCGAGCTGATTGTGATCACAAACCCTGATGTCCGGGCAGAGATCGCAAAAGCGGCGTCAGGTCAGACGCCGATCACAGATGGGTCGCATCTTTTGGTGTTTGCCGCATGGGACAATTACACCGCAGAACGTATTGACACCGTTACAGAATTGAATGTGGCAGTGCGTGGCGATTTGCCTCTGATCCACGGCTACTACGACAAATTGAAGGCCAATTATCTGCCGCGCGACGCTGAGGTGAACTATGCCCACGCTGCGCGGCAGGCGTATATCGCTTTGGGCATTGCCCTCATTGCGGCCGCGGAACAGGAAGTCGACAGCACCCCGATGGAAGGGTTCGACCCCGCCTCCGTGGATGAGATCCTTGGTCTGCACACGCGCGGTTTGCGTTCAGTGGTACTGATGCCGCTTGGCTATCGCGACGAAGCTGGCGATTGGCTTTTGCCCATGCCCAAGGCTCGAAAGTCACGCGAGGCAATCGTGACAGAAATCAACTGAGCGCTGGCGGGACCCATACCGACGCATGTCCGGTTTGAGGTCCGCCTTCCTCCAACACAGCTTCTCGATCCCCGCTTTACACCGCGTCGTGAATTCGGCGCGGACCGAAGATCTGTTCGATCAACCAGCTGAACCCTCGAAAGGCGAAATCTATGACCAAGACGGAATCCAAGTTCCTCACAAATGCCGGGCGGGCGTTCAAAACGCTGGCGGTTTCGCTGATGGCGCTGACCATGGCCCCGACCTCTCAGGCAGGCGAAATTCTCATTGTTCTGTCTGATGAAGACCATCTGGAGCTTAAGGGCACCGATGTGTATGCGACCGGTTTCTATCTGAACGAACTGATGCAGCCGGTGAAGATGTTTCTGGATGCTGGCCACGACCTCACCTTTGCAACACCAAAGGGAAATGCCCCAACGGTGGACGCTGTGTCTGAAAACGTGCTGTTTTTTGGCTCCCAAGAGGCGCTTGACGCCCACAAGGGCCTCTTGCTCGAGATGCAAATCACCGATCCCGAGCACTCACCGGTCATCAGCCTGCACCGCGTTGCTCAGATAGGGTATGATGCCTTTGATGCGCTCTATGTTCCCGGTGGTCATGCGCCGATGAACGACCTGCTCAAAGACCCATCCATGGCCGCATTGTTGCGGCATTTCCATCAGGACAGCAAAATCACCGCGCTGGTTTGCCACGGTCCAATTGCGCTTTTGTCCACCTTGCCAAACAATGAAGACTTTATTGGCGCACTCGAAAACGGCAAGGAAACGACCGCCGATTCCGAATGGATTTACGCGGGTTACAAGATGACCGTGTTCAGCAACCAAGAAGAACTGGCAGCACAAGCGTGGCTTGGCGGCGGAAAAATGAAGTTCTTTCCGCAAGACGCGCTGGACTTGGCGGGCGGGCTCTACTCAGAGGCCAGCGAGCTTTGGGCCCCGAACGTTGTCGTCGATCGTGAACTGATCACCGGACAAAATCCAGCATCGGCCATTGCCGTTGCACTCGCGATATTGGAGCGGCTCGAGTAAAGATGGCGCGGGCGCGGCGGTTGTGGCTCTATTCCGACCGCCGCGCAAATTATTACATATCCAAACTAAATGTTGGATCAATTATTAACTCATGAGCGTTTTCTTACCTCGTTGAAACCTGGTCTCAGGCGCGCATATCAAAGAGTGACAGGTTCCAATTGCGGTGTGCGAGGCGCAGCATCGCCACATAGGCTCTCCACGACGCGCACTTGCCTCACCCGACGATGGCGTTCATTGAACCAGACCTCGAAACTCTCGATACAAACCTGAAAAGACCGAGCAGACCAACTGACGTAAGGTTAGTCTGAAAAGCGGCGAGCGCAGTTTGATAGCCGACGACGCCCAGTATATGATGATGCCGCAAATATCCGTGGGTTCTTCCATGACAGTGTCACAGAGTTCGAGCGGTAGGCAAACTACCAAACACGACCGTCTATGCGATTTTTTTGATCGCAGAGACTTCTTGTAATGGCGTCTAACAACGTTGGATATATTTCAAAAATTGTCTATGCGATTGGTGCGATCGCGTACGGTGTGAAGGAGAACGGATTTTCTACCTTCATGATGATCTATTTCAATCAAGTCTTAGGCCTTAACGCGATCTATGTTGGAATGGCGCTGCTGATTGCAATGGCGTTCGATGCAATTACAGACCCTTTGGTGGGTCATATCTCTGATCGTTGGCAGGGTAGGTTCGGCCGGCGGCATGGCTTCATGTACACCGCGATCTTACCCGCGGCCTTGACCTATTATTACCTGTGGAACCTGCCAGTGGAGTTGGAGGGGCTGTCGCTCTTTTTGTTCTTGACCGTCATGGCCGTTTTGGTGCGCGCGTCGCTTACTTTTTTCGAGGTTCCAAATTCGGCTTTGGTTCCAGAACTCACGCAAAATTATGACCAACGAACAACGCTAAGTGGCCTGCGAACAATGCTCGGATGGATTGGCGGCGTGGTCATGGCGATCCTGGCCTATACCTTGTTTCTCGTGCCGTCCGAGGCGCAGCCAATCG
>JBCCXT010000070.1:0-17008 GCA_039191215.1 Pseudomonadota bacterium | reverse complement strand
GCAGGCTGCTTACCTTCAGGTTCCCTTGCGGTATTTCGATTATTCGGTGTATCGCCGACGCTCGCATAAGAGTGCCCGTAAGCACCTGACTCAGAGTACAGGCATTTGAGTTCATTAGAAAAATTACAAAAGGCAAATAGCCTCACAGACCTTGCCAAGCTGCTTGGCTTCACCCCGAAAGGCGTCAGCTACGTCCTCTACAAGATGGACTCAGCCAAGAAGTACCGCTCTTTCGATATCCCGAAGAAATCGGGCGGTGTGCGCGCTATTCATGCACCTGAGCCGCAGCTTGCCTTGCTACAGACCCGCCTTGCCGAATTGCTCTATGCCTGCGTGCACGAGAAAAAGAAGACTGACCGGCGTTTCTGGTTTGCCTCGCATGGCTTTCATCAGGGGCGCACCATCGTCTCCAACGCCGAAGTACACAGGCGGCGGCGCTTCGTCTTCAATCTCGATCTGGAGAACTTCTTCGGGACGATCAACTTCGGTCGAGTTCGCGGCTTTTTCATCCACGACTCTATGTTCTCCCTGGAGCCGAAAATTGCCACGATCATCGCCCAGATTGCATGCCACGATAATGCTCTGCCGCAGGGTAGCCCCTGTTCGCCGGTCATATCGAACTTGATCGGAAATATCCTGGATTCGCGGCTTCTTGCGCTCGCGCGCGATGCGCGCTGCACATATACGCGCTACGCCGATGATCTAACCTTCTCGACCAACGAGAAGCTCTTCCCGACCGAAATTGCCGTGAACGTTCACGGCGCTGATTGGGAGGCGGGAAAGAAGCTTAGGAAGGAAATTGAGAAGTCCGGGTTCTTCATTAATCCGGTGAAGACGCGCATGTCTTTACGCCGCTCGCGCCAGACCGTCACAGGGCTGGTGGTGAACGAGAAAGCCAATATCAATCAGGACTACTACCGCGCTGCGCGGTCCATGTGCAATTCGCTCTTCCAGACAGGATACTATTTCAAGCCGAGCGATGACCCTGCAGATGTCACTGACAATCTGAACCCCTTGGAGGGGACGCTATCGCACATCTATTTCGTTAAGGCGCGGCGAGACCGTAAGCCAAGGGTTAACAAGCTGGCCAAAGCCGCAGGTGAGTTTTACCCACCGCGCGCGCCCGAAAACCTCTATCGGAAATTTCTGTTTTACAAGTACTTTGCCGCGCCCAATGCGCCGCTCATCGTGACCGAAGGCATCTCGGATATCACCTATCTGCAATGCGCTATCCGCATGCTGGTCAAGAAATTCCCGCTCCTTGGAAAAGAGGAAGACGGCAGGGTTGTCCGTCTGGTGCACTTCTTAAAGCCCACCGGCACGTCGCGGGATATCTTGAACCTTGGCCACGGCGCTGCCGGGCAATCCTCGCTGTTATCCAGCTACACAAATAACCTGAAGAACTACGCTCACAAGCCGATGGCCAACCCCGTGATCATCCTCTGTGACAATGATGATGGCCCCAAGACGGTCTTCAAGAACGCTGAAAAGAAGTGCGGCACCAAGATCACAACGGCAACGACTGAACCTTTCTATTATCTCGGCGAAAACCTGTACCTCGTGAAGGTGCCGGAAGGCGCTACGCCCCATCCGCTAGAAATTGAAGACTTGTTCCAGCCAGCCTTGTTGGCAACCAAGCTGAACGGGAAATCCTTTGATCCGAAGAAGGATCATGGTGATGACACGCATTACGGCAAGGTGGCCTTTGCGGAATCGGTCGTGCGGGCGAATGCCAGTACCGTCGATTTTTCTGGCTTCGAAGAAATATTGGAGCGCATTGAAGCTGTTTTAAAGCACTATGCAACCATTCTGGCGGCTCCGAGCGCAACGCCAGCGCCGGCAGCCGCTGCGGCATCTGCGCCGCCACCCGCGGGCACTGCAACAACGTAATCTTTCACCGACAATCTCATTGAGAATGGCGCGCCATAGCCCCAATTCATTCTCGGTCCAAGACGCCGCATTGCGGCTTTTGATTGCCTCCGTTCCATGGACCCGCGCAGTCATGATTTGCGTCTTCAGACCCACCATTTCACATGCGACTTGTCCGAACCGAAGATCGAGGGACAACACAGTCTCGGTTTACCGGTCGCTAGGGAAATCGCTAAAGGCGCTGCATCAAGAGATCTCAGAATTGTTAACTTCGTACCAATCCCTGATGGTTTTAGTGAGAGTTGATAATGCAAAGCCCCGGCTCATACGCACATCCAGCGAAGCGAATTCTTCCGTAAACCTGACCGTCTCTTCGCCAAGAGCGGTGAACTCAAACCTGCCGCTAGAATACTCATCGTTGGGGTCGTACCCCATCACACACCAACTGCCTATAACCTCGCCGTCACGTGTAATGACGTCGCCCTGCGACAAGCTTGGCTCGTACCCGCTGTGCAGCCACTCATCGTGGCCGATGAAGTTGATCGGGAAAGTTAGTTCCACCAGCCGGACCCGTCCTTATCGGTTAACATTGTCTTTCTTGGATTTGTCTGGATTGTCTCGGGCGTATTCGCGGCCATTTATCTTCACGACGTGTGCATCAGGATGCTCGCCTCTCTTGATTTCGGCCACAACGTTTCTGCGAGGAACGTTCTTTCGCCTCCCGATGTCGTAGTGTTCGTTGCGCCCACCAGGGCCATCGTTCTTGCCTTTAATTTTGGTCATCTCTACTCCTGCCTCGCGTTCTTTAATTGGATTACATTCGAGCCTGTTGTCTCCAATACACGCCCAAAAATCTCTTGTTCTGCTCGACGCGACAAAGAAAGCCTGCGACGAACTTGCTGCAGCAAGAGCTCGCCTCCACCCTCGACTGCATCAATTGCCCTTCGAAGCATGCGCGGTTTTTCCAAAAGCATCTCCTTGTCGAAAGGCTCGCCGCGCTTTCCTCGGTAACCGTTCTTCGACCCACGAATGTTCAGCGCGCGGGCCCAGTCTGAGTCACAAACGCCAAGGTCCTGAGCCCGTTTGATCTGAGCAAGAATAGAAATGCCCCACTCTTGTTTGTGTGATGCGAATTCCTCCAGTGACGGATACTGGACTGCCTTCAGGAAAGCGTCTCTTGGAAACAGCAGCGCACCAGCAAATCTGTGGGCCTGTTTCTCGATAGCTTGGTAGGTTTGCGGGTGACGAACTTCCTTCTCTGTTACTGAACCGAAGTGCGCCAGCACATGGTATAGCTCGTGCGCAAGGTTAAACCGCATACGCACTGCAGATGATTCAAGGGTATTCGCACCGACGACAGGTCGCTCAATGTGATCTGCCCAGCGGGAATACCCAGACTGTTTGCTGTTCTCGATTTCGAAGGCGAGAACTGGGATACCCATGTTTTCCAAGGCGAGGCAAACATCCGGGATAGGGTATGAGCCCAATCCCCAGACATCTCTGCAATGATCGGCTAAATCCTCAATCTGCTCATTTGTGACACTGGCCCAGTTCCCCGGCCATTCTGCCAACCGGGGAAAATCGAAAGCCGGGAAGTCAACATATTCAGAAAGAACTGAGAAAGCCTCCGCGGCCCATTCAATTCTCTGCGATGTTTTACCTTGTGAGCGCAGTGGTTCTGAGGCTTGCCGCCGCCAAAATACTGGCCCGCTCATAGGGGGTGGAGCGGGACGCAAGAAGAACTGCCTCGGGAACGACGTTTTTTCCGCAATAGCTTCAAATGTCTCTGCTCGCGGCAACGACACCCCTGTTTCCAATGCCGTCAGCGCATTGGGGGAGATCTCCAGCATGCCGCTCAGCGCTGCTTTCGTAAGGCCATGGGCCTCTCTAGCTTGCGTCAGTCTTTCGCTGACGAAACCTTCCACTCTTTTCATAGCTCAATGTCTCTTTCTCCCAAACCGCGCTTCAAAGAAACGACGACCCGGTCCTCCTGTTTCGGGCGGGCTTCTCCCACCTTCTCAACTTGGGTCCATCCTAGAACGGAGCCCAACTCACCATTCATGACGTTTGCTTGGAAAAGCCACGATCCGAATGATGCATCTGGTACGGCAAGACGCATCATGGCGAGCGAGGTGTCGCGCCGGTTGAAGCCGCCCACCCTCATGCCGTGCTGAATGACCACAAGCATTGTGTTTCGCGCATCTATTCTTTGCCGCCAGCCGTCACCCAGATCCATTTCAAGCTGGCGCACGGCGAAATGTGATGCAGCGAGATCCGCTTTGTAAGCTGCGTGCTCCGGTCGCGCCCTCAGATTGTCGATTGGTTCTGCCAGGACGAGCAGTTGACCAAGCTGGCCAACCACGATCTTCTGCCCGTTACAGGCCAATGTTTTCACCTGATACGGCGCGCCATGGTCGCTGCAGGACCTCATCAGAGCTTTCATGCCGTTATCTCGACGACCATCACGAACGGCTTGGAGATCCACGGGGTCCCATTCTGCACTGGGACGCTGGATCACGAAACCTCCTGGCGGTTGCGATATGTCATCGTAGGCAGCGGCGTAGGCACCGCGCAATGCATCGAACATTGTCTCAATGAAGGGCTCGCGAAGGTCCCGCTGGAGCAAGCTGAGAATTTCTTTGTCGTACATAAGCCAGCCTGCAAATCAAAGTTACGCGGAATATTTCACAAAAAATACCAAGTGACAAGGCTCTTGGCGCGTGAAAAGGTAAACGACGCCCTCCGACGATACCCTTGGTGCTTGGCAAGATCCTGCAATGTTCAGGCCCTACAGGCCACTCAACGACGAATGGCTGCTTCCATGTCGAGAAGCTTGCCATTGGGCAAACGCAGCGAATGACGGCTTCCCGCCCTTCTCGGACAAATGACTGGACTTCGAAGCGTCCACGAGCGGTACTGTGTCGTGTCGCGCATGCCCGGTTAGTCCGGGCTCCACTCAGTACTGGGGCCAGATCGGCCCGAAAGATCAGAGTGGAGACGAACATGGTAACGGATATCCATAAGACAGCAGCAAACCCGCCAGCCAGGAAGCCCAACAGAGGCACCCGGCGGGATCAACTCATCAGGCTGCTTGGCCGTAAATCGGGAGCATCCATTGCCCAAATCCAAAAGGCCTTTGGTTGGCGGCCTCACATAGCGCGCGCCGCGATTTCGACTTTGAGGAAGTCGGGTGCGTCGGTTGAGCGGACGATGACGGCGAAAGGATCGGTTTATCGTATTTCTGCTGGGCAGGATAAAGCCGGTGACTGACAGTTGCTCTGAACTTCCCAAGCGCCTTGCCGTGATCGACGGATTAGACCGAAACGGCTGCCTGAAGCTCTGGCGGGAGATGTTTGGCCGATCACCACCCAAGTATCTGTCGCCGCCGTTCATGCGGAGGGTCCTCATCTACGAAGTACACTCCAGAGCACTGGGCGGCTTATCTCGAATGACTGAGCAACGTTTGAAGAAAGCATCTTGGGGAGGTTCAGTCGTACCAAAAGCGAAGCTGGGCACCATGTTGGTCCGGGAGTGGAACGGCCGGACCTATCAAGTCGAGGTCATAGACGGTGGCTACGTCATGGACGGTAAGAGCTGGCGATCTCTGTCAGCTGTCGCGCGGCACATCACTGGCGCCCGGTGGTCTGGGCCACGCTTCTTCGGAGTGCAGTGATGCGCCGGGTCCGTTGTGCGATCTATACGCGAAAAAGCTCGGAAGACGGTCTGGAACAAGACTTCAACTCCCTGGACGCTCAGCGGGAGGCTTGCGAAGCTTATATCGCAAGTCAACGGCACGAAGGGTGGGAGTTGCTGTCTGATCACTATGACGACGGTGGCATCTCTGGCGGCCATCTGGATAGACCGGCATTGCATCGGTTGATGGAAGCCGTAGATGCAAAACAAGTCGATCAGATCGTCGTCTACAAGATCGACAGGCTGACGCGGTCACTGGCTGACTTTGCTAAGCTCGTAGATCGATTGGATACGGCAGCGACCTCATTCGTCTCCGTGACGCAGAGCTTCAACACCGCGACCAGCATGGGACGGTTAACACTGAACATGCTGCTGTCCTTTGCTCAGTTCGAGCGAGAGGTGACGGCGGAGCGCATCCGAGACAAGATCGCGGCCTCGAAGCGCAAAGGCATGTGGATGGGTGGGAACGTGCCGCTAGGCTATGATCCGGATGGCCGGACCCTGCAGATCAATGAAACTGAGGCAACAACCGTCCGGCGGCTCTACGAGCTTTATTTGGAGCACGGTACGCTGAGGGAAGTGAAAGAGCAGGCTGAGCAGGAGGGTCTGAGATCAAAACTTCGCCAAAGCCCAAGTGGTCGAACATCCGGCGGAAAACTCCTCGACAGAGGTCAAATCCAGCATCTGCTGAGCAACCCGGTTTACGCCGGCCGGATCCGGCACAAAGGACACATTCACGAAGGCCAGCATGACGCGATCATTGATCCTGAGATTTGGGAGCAGGTCCAAGCAATGCTTAAAGATGGGTCCGCCGTGAAGCGCGGGACCAGACACACGAAACACACATCACCGCTAGCTGGGAAACTCTTTGATGAAACTGGAGATCGTCTCACCCCAAGCCACAGCCGCAAGAACGGGAAGCGGCTGCGCTACTATATCTCGCGAAGACTGATCAAGGATCGCAGCCAGCAACATCCGGAGGCCTGGCGCTTACCAGCAGATCAAATCGAACAGGTGCTTGTGGATGCGCTCACGGCAAGACTATGCAAACCCGGCACAGTGCTAGAAATGACGACTGGCCTGGAAGCAGGTCAGATACAGCGCGTCTCGGAGAAGCTGCAAAAGAGCTGGACCAAACCAAAACTGCTGAACCTGATCGAACGCGCTGATCTCGGAAGAGCGTGTTTGAAGATCACTCTTGATGCAGCGGCAGTCGCAAAGGCGCTGGATTGCCGCATCGAGGCGCTGAATGCGCAGGGGCTTAACATCGAAGTGCCGTTCCAAATGCGTCGCCGAGGCATAGAACTAAAGCTATTTCTCGGCGAGCCGCCGCAGGAGATTGACCGTACATTAGTGAAGAACATCATCAAGGCGCGGCTATATCTCTCCCAAATCGTCGCAGGAAGAACCTTTGTCGAGATTGCCGAAGCCGAGGGGGTCTCGAAGCGCCGTATCCAAGACGTAACGAACCTGGCTTTGCTCGCGCCAGAGATCATCGAAGCCATCGCCTGTGGCGATAATCCGACCGGCCTCACGACCGATTATCTGATTAAGAACCGCTTCTCAGCAATCTGGTCAGAACAGCGCGCCCAGTTCGCCGCGCTCTAACCTCTCACAATCTGCAAACTCGTACCGCCGACTTCCCAAATGGAGACTGCTCCTCCATTTGCGGCTTGAACCTCGGAACCGCGCCGTCTCTGTCGATAGAGCGCGCAGCCAACCGGCTGAAAGAGCGCCACTAATTCGAAGAAACCTTTGCTCCGCCTAAAAGAGGAGAGTGCTTGGCTGGGGTGGTAGGATTCGAACCTACGGTACACGGTACCAAAAACCGCTGCCTTACCGCTTGGCTACACCCCAACCGTGCCGCGCTAGTTACGCCGCAGAATGGGGCGGATCAAGGGCTTGTGCGAAAAAAGCCGATGGAATTTGCTTTACTGCCTTGGCGGTGGTGTGCCCCCGCCGGATCGACTAATCTGGCCAATGAAAACCCGGACCAGGTTTGGGACGGAGGGGCAGGGCAAGGGGCGGATGCTTTCCATCGTCGTACCGATGCATAATGAGGCTGAAAATGTCGCGCCGATGCTGGCCGAGATCGAAGCCGCCTGCGCGCATTTCCCCGATTGGGAATGTGTCCTCGTCGATGACGGCTCATCGGATGCCACGGGCGCGCTTATCCACGACGAGATGGCGGCGCGGCCCTGGCTGCGCCTTGTGCAACATTCGCGCCCCGGCGGGCAGTCAGCGGCGGTTCATTCTGGTGTGTTGGCAGCAAACGGCACGCTCATCTGCACGTTGGACGGTGATTTGCAGAACCCCCCGTCCGAGATCCCGGCGCTAGTTGCGCCGCTTTTAGATAAGGCGGCATTGCCTAATCTTGCCCTTGTTGCCGGTCAGCGAGTCAAACGACAAGATAGTTGGTCAAAGAAGATCGCATCTCGGGCAGCCAATGCGCTGCGCGCTTGGATGTTAAATGATCAAACGCGCGATACCGGTTGCGGCTTGAAGGCATTTTCGCGCGCGGCCTTTTTGGAGCTTCCTTATTTCAATCACATGCACCGCTATCTGCCGGCGCTTTTTGCCCGGGCTGGCTACAGCGTCGCGCATGTCGATGTCGCCCATCGGGAGCGGGCAGGCGGGGCGTCGAAATACACCAATTTCGGCCGCGCATTGGTCGGTGCCTATGATCTGATCGGGGTTGCCTGGCTGATCCGAAGGGCCAAAACCGTGCGCCCGCAAGAGCCGTCGCGCGAGGACGGTGCGGCGTGATTGAGCAACTCCTCACCTTCTTCAAAGTTGCCACCACCGCAGAGCTGATCTGGGTTGTGATCGGGCTTTGTGGCCAGCTTGTCTTTACCATGCGGTTTGTTGTGCAGTGGCTGGCCAGTGAGAAGGAGCGCCGGGTGGTTGTGCCGGAGCTTTTTTGGTGGTTCTCAATTGTCGGCGGCGTGACACTTTTTGCCTATGCGGTGCATCGCGGCGACCCGGTATTCATGCTTGGACAGGCTTTGGGCATCTTCATCTATTCCCGCAATCTTTGGCTGATCTATGCCGAGAAACGCAGCCTCGACGTTTGATCCGCTGGTCGTGGGGCTGGGACTTGTCCTAGCGCTTACGGCTTACCGCCTGGCGCTCCTGCCCGCGGCAACGGCGGACCTTTTTGTTGATGAAACGCAATACTGGCAATGGGGTCAGGCGCTCGATTGGGGGTATTACTCCAAGCCGCCGCTCATCGGCTGGGTGATCCGGGCCGTGACGGAGCTTGCCGGCTCCGACAGCGCATTTTGGATCCGCGCGCCCGGTGCAGTGTTTCACGCAGCGACGGCGCTCTTGATCATCGGTGCTGCCTCCGAGATCGCGCCGCGCGGCGCCGCGGTCTGGGCTGGGCTCGCCTATCTATGCCTGCCTTTTGTGTCGGTTGGTGCGGCACTTATCTCGACCGACACGATCCTTTTGCCGTTCTATGCCAGCGCTTTGTGGCTGTGGCTGCGTCTGACTCGTGCGCCATCTGCGATGCAAGCGGGTCTGCTGGGTCTCTGCCTGGGCTTGGGGTTCTTGGCAAAATATGCTGCGATCTACTTTGGGCTATGCGCTACGCTTGCCGCGCTGACGATCCCCCAGGCACGGATCGCCTGGCGCGATCTGGCCCTGGCGCTTGCGGTCTTTGCGCTTGTCATCTCACCGAATGTCATCTGGAACCTACAAAATGATCTGGTGACACTTAGCCACACGGCTGACAATGTAAATTGGCTGGGGGAAGCCCTGCAATTGCGCCCTGACCGAGCCTGGGAATTCTTTGGCTCGCAGTTCTTTGTCATGGGGCCGCTTCTTTTCGCGGCCTTTCTTTGGGCGGTCTGGCAGGCACTGCGCGGCACCGATTGGCGCGCAAAATTCCTCGTCGTGCTATCTCTGCCGATCTTGCTGCTGGTGGTGGGTCAGGCGTTTCTTAGCAGAGCCTATGCAAATTGGGCCGTGACCGCTTATGTCGCGGGTATCATACTGACGGTGCTGATCTTTTACGACCGCGCGCGGCTTTTGCTGGTTGTGGCGATGGTGCTGAATTTGGCCCTGGCCTTTGCCTTGCCGCTGGTCTTGACCGATGCCGAAAGGTGGCAAGCCGTGGATGGCGAACGCCTGCTATTGCGCCGCTATGTCGGGCGCGCTGATACAAGCGCGTGGATCCTGTCCATGGCCAACCGCGAAGGTGTGGCGGCAATCGTGTCGGGCCATCGCGACCTGCTGGCTGATCTGTTTTACGCCGCGCGCGACAGTGAGATCCAGATCTTTGCTGTGCCGACGAGCGGCCCGCCGGAGCATTTCTACGCGCAACGCTACCCACTTCCGGCTACATTCACTGGGCCGGTCTTGTACGCCGATTTTAACCTGCCGGGTTGTGATAGCACGGCCCAAGATAGCTCGGCCGCCGCGCCTGCCTATCGCGGCGCGTCGGTTGAAGCGGCCGTCATGGAGGCCTGGTGTTGGGCGCGCCCATGACCCGGGGCCTGGTTGCTGTCTGGCTTGCGGCGCTTATGATCTTTGGCGCCTTTCCGGGCATCGATCTTTGGGTTGCGGGCCTCTTCTTTGACCCAGAGACCGGGTCCTTCCCGCTGGCCGATAGTGCCGTGCTGGAATTTCTGCGCGACTTGGTTTGGAATGCCGCAAATCTCGCCACGTTGACCGCCTTCATTTTTGGCACTTTCGCGCTTCTGGCCACGCGCGCGACGGCCGTGCCCGGTAGGGTCTGGGGATTTGCGCTGTTGTTGATCCTGTTGGGGCCGGTCCTATTGGTGAACGGGGTGCTCAAACACTATTGGGGCCGCGCACGCCCGGCCGATACCGATCACTTCGGCGGTCAGTACCCGTTCACACCTGCCTGGGAATTTGCCGGAAATTGTCCGTCGAATTGCTCGTTTGTCTCGGGTGAGGCTGCGGCAGTGACCTGTCTTGCCATTTTCATCGGATTGCTGCTTTGGCGCCAAGTGGCCGACAAACGAGCGCTGCTGCTGGCGCTTGGCGCCCTGATCGTGCTGGCGGCCGGCCTGCGGGTGGCCAAGGGGCGGCATTACATCTCGGATGCGATCTGGTCGGTCTTGCTGATGCTGACACTGGCGCATGTGCTGGCCGCACGGATGGGATTGGCGGCCCATCTCGACAAGCTGACCTGGCCTGCCATACGTCGTGACGGGGCGCGGATCGTGGCGGCCTGCAGGGCATGGGGGCGGTCATGGCTTGGCTGAAAAACCGGGGCCTGGTCCTTGTGCTGGCGCTGATCGTTGGCTCGATTGCGATATCAGACCGCTCCGCCTCGGGCGTCGGGGACACGTTGCAAGTGGTGCTGCCGCTGACCGGGCTTGGCTGTGCGATCGCGACTGGCCAGGGCGTGCGCTATACCGGTCGCTACCTGGTTGTCTCTTTGGCCCTGCAAAGCTCCAAGCGCGGCCTGGGTGAGGCTGAGATCAACGCGCGCCCGAATGGCGGCTATCACGGCATGCCATCGGGCCACACAACGGCGGCATCCTTCGGGGCGGCGGGGATCGCCCAGCATTGCGTGGCCGGAAACGCGCCCGCGCAGGTTATGGCCGGCATGGCCGCGGGCCTGGTCGGCGGCACTCGGATCGAGGTCGGCGCGCACAATGTCTGGCAGGTGCTGGCAGGTGCCATTCTTGGCTGGGGCGGGCAGGTGGTGGCTTTTGCCGCCTTCGATGCCTGGTTTCGCCGTGTTTGGTTTGGCGCGGGCCGGGGCATTTTGCGCGCCGCGCGCTGGCTGCGCGACGGGGTCAGCCGCCTGGGCTGACATCGATGACCCAAGCGGTGATCTCTACCTCTTCTGCGCGGCCGAGTGTGAAGCCGTAGAAACTGCCGATTTCTTGGGCTGTGACCGCGCCCAGGGCGGCGTCAAATGCTTGCCTGTCGCGGGCATCGACAAAGACCACCGCGCAGCCTGCCTCAACGGCACCGGACGCCGCCTCTGGGGCGGATGTGAAGACCGGCCAGCTTGGGCTGAGAAAGATCAGTGAGGCTTCGTGGTAGCGCGCCGAGAAAATCTGCGGCGCCAGGCAGGGGGCCTCAGCCACAAACGCGGCCAAGGCATTCGACGGCCACAACGCGTCAAACCGAGCCAGGGTGGCAAAAAAGCTGGTCATCACGCCGGCGGTCAGGATGCCTGCCAGCAACCCGGGTGCCAGGGGCAAGCCCGCCCGAAAGGCGCACCAGAAGACAAATGCGCCGAGCGCGAAGAGGACAAAGCCCAACAGCCAGATCGGATGCGGCACGCCACCAAGCCACAGGACAAAACCAAGTGGCAGCATCACCGTGATTAGGCCGATGCCCAAAATCGCGGCCGCCGCCCAGCAATAGGCCCGGCCCGGCGCCTCGGAGCGCGCCAGCCATCCTGCTGCGGCCAGGATGGCTAATGCGGGATAGACCGGCAGGACGTAATGCAAAAGCTTGGTCGCGGTGATCTCGAACACGATCCAGGTGGGTATGATCCAGGCCAAGCAGAACAGGACAGCCTGGTCGCGGCGATGCGTCCAGCCGAACCAAAGCGCCATCGGCAGCATGACCGCCGCGGGCCAAAAGGTCAGCCAGACGGCCAGCAGATAGGTGCCGGGCGGGGCGCCATGGCTTTCTTGGCCCTCGCCGATTTTTGACAGGAAGTCGCCGATCAGGGCCTCGTCCCAAAACGCCCAACCGGCGGTGAAAGAAATCGCCACATACCAGGGCAGAACGATCGCGGCAAAAAGCACGAGGCCCCTATTGGGTTTGAGCGGTGCCAGCCATGTGATGTCGCGCCGGACAAGCGATAGTGCCGCGATTGCCAGCCCCACGACCATGATCGCAATCGGCCCTTTGATCAGCATCGAGGCGCCAAGGGCCGCCCAGAAAATCCATGGCTTTTGCAGTTGGCCGGTCATGTGCAGTTTTGCTAGCGGCCAGATGGCAAGAAGGGTGGTCAGCAAAAGGGCGGCATCGGTCTTGGCGATCCGGGCCTCCGCGCCCAAGGTGAGCGTGCTGGCCATCAATAACCCGGCCAGGAATGCCGGTCGCGCACCCATCAGGCTGAGCGCAACCAGATAGGTCAGCACCGCAGAGCCCACGGCGGAGAGCAGTGAGGGCAGCCGGTAGGCCCAGATTTCATTGGTGGCGCCGGTGATCCAGACCGACGCTGTCTGCAACCAGTAAATACCCACCGGCTTTTTGTAGCGCGTACTGGCGCCAAGTCGGATATCGATCAAATCGCCGGTTTCGGCCATCTGCCTGCTGGCTTGGGCAAACCGCGCCTCATCCCGATCCGTTGGTGGCAAGCTGGCAAAGCCAGGCAAAAACAACAAAACCGCAAACACGGCCACAAACAATGGCGCCAAAATGCTTCGCTCGGCCAGTTGGGACAGGAAGGTATCGATGCGGGTTAGAGCAGCGCTCATTCCTGCGGCGCCTCGCGGGCCAACAGGTCGTCATCTGCAAGCGCGCTGCGTTCGGCATCAACCATGGCTTCGAGCTCTGCGGTCTCCGGCGTTCTGAGATCCTGGACCGGCGTCGGGGCCGTTGTCGGGGCAGGCCCACGAGACTGGGTTTGTGTGCCATCGGTGAGCAAGCGAAATGTCGGCTCCGGCAATGTGATCCCTGCGGCTTCGAGGCGAGCCTTGGCGATCCGGATGGCTTCGCCTTTGGCCATGGCAATCGAGGTTTCATGTTGCTTGATCCAGCCTGCGCCCGTGACCGAGATCGAGCTGTCGCCGACCGCGTTGACCCAGACTGCTGGGCCGGGGGTTTCCAGCAGGTAAGGGAGCTCTTCCAGAGCAGCCAAAATAACTGATTGTGCCTCAGCGATGTCGGCGTCCGCTGCGATGCCCAGATCGAAGGTGAACCGACGTTCGTCGTTGCGGCTGAAATTCACGATGCGGGCTTTGAAAACGGTCGCGTTCGGAATGCGGATATGGTTGCCGTCGAGGCTCAGCAGAATGGTTGCCCGGCTTGTCAGGCGAATGACATGACCCATATCGCCCTCGATCTCGACCAAATCCTTGGGCCGGAAGGGTTGGCGCACGGACAGCATGATCGAGGCGATGAAGTTCTCCACCGTGTCGCGCACCGCAAATCCGATGGCCAGGCCAACAATGCCTGCAGCCCCAAGAAACGTGCCCAAAAGTGCGGTGGCGCCCAAAAGGTCAAGCGCCAGGACCACGCCTGCCACCGCAAAGACCAGGCGGATAATTTGACGGTAGATGTCAGCGATGAAGCGATTTGGCGCGAGCTTGTTCCATGGATTTCGACCCCGGGCGATAAAAAGCCCCAAGAGGAACACGGCAATGCCGGCGCCAATTGCAACCAGCAGAAGCGGCGCGAGCGCGGCAAGCTGGATCGCGCGGGCGCGGATGCGTTCGACAGCCGGATTTAGGCGTTCGACCACATCGGTCGTCTCAGTCACTTCGTTATCGATGGCCACAACACCTTCGACACGGCCGACAAGGTCGGTGAGCGCGGTGATTTGTGCCGTGCTCAGCGCCGTGCCGCGCAGCGTGACCACGCCATCAGCAACGGTGACAGAGACGTTTTCGTAGCCATCGATTTCGGCCAGGATCTCGCCAATGCGGTTTTCCATGCGCGCATCGGTCGCGAAGTCGTTTTGCACCGAGATCTCGCCTTGGGGTTGCTGCGCGGCCAGCGGTGCGGCGAGGGCAAGCACGAGAATGGCGAGGATAAGCGGACGCATGGCGCGAAGCCTATGCTGCTGGGCTACCGGGGAAAAGGGGTCGCGGCTCCTCGTGGACCCCACAAGGGCCCCCTCGTCGCCGCGGCTGCCGCGGATCAGGGACTTTCGGCGGGTGCTTTGGCGATCCGGTCGATCTGCATCAGGGTTTCGATTAGCGCGGGCATGTGATCGAGCGGGACCATATTGGGCCCGTCCGATGGCGCATTATCCGGGTCTTGATGGGTTTCGATGAAGACGGCGGCGATCCCAACCGCAACGGCCGCGCGCGCCATCACGGGGGCAAATTCGCGCTGACCTCCCGAGGATGCGCCTTGACCGCCGGGCTGCTGCACAGAATGGGTCGCATCCATCACCACCGGGTAGCCGGTCGCGGCCATGATCGGCAGGCTGCGCATATCTGTGACAAGTGTGTTGTAGCCAAACGAGGCGCCGCGTTCGGTCAGGAGTATGCGTTTGTTGCCAGTGCTTTCGACCTTGGCGGCGACATGTTCCATGTCCCAAGGAGCGAGAAACTGGCCCTTTTTGATATTAACCACGGCACCGGTTTCACCGGCGGCCACGAGAAGATCCGTCTGACGGCAGAGAAAGGCCGGGATTTGCAAAATGTCGACCGCCTGGGCCACCGGCGCGCAGTGCTCAGGCGCGTGGATATCGGTCAGAACCGGGCAGCCGGTTTCAGCGCGGATACCGGCCAAGATGTCAAGGCCCGCGGCCATGCCCGGGCCGCGTTGCCCACTGACGCTGGTGCGGTTGGCTTTGTCGTAGCTGGCTTTGAAAACAAATTGCGCACCAGCCTTTGCGCAGGTTTGGGCCATGAATTCTGCGATCATTAAGGCATGGTCTCGGGTCTCTAGCGCGCAAGGGCCGGCGATCACGGTGAGCGGCTGGCTCGCGCCGCACATGACCGGCCCAATTTCGACTTCTGTCACGAAGAGACCTGCTCTCGCAGGATTGAGGCTGTCATGGAAAGCATCAGATAGACTCCACCAAATACCAAGAGCGTCAGAAGCGTGTTTTCGAACGCTTTGGGATAGGCAGCGGCGTCCGGGGCAACTGGGAAGACGCTGATTGACAGGTAGAGCGACTGCCGATTCGCTTCGATCCGGGCGGTTTCCATCAATTGCAGCGCTTGGGCCAGGATCAATTGACGGGTTTCCATGTCAGCCTGGGCGATGACAAGTTCTGAGGAAATGCGCGCAAGCGATACGCCGCCTGCGTCACCATCCGTGAGCCCACTGCGCAATTGCGCAATCGAGCCCTCTAGGCTTTCAATTGTCTGCCGGCTCACCTCCACGCGGGTCTCGTTCGGGCGGCCCACTGACAGAAGCTCTGACAGGCGCAGTCGTTCCTCCTGCAATTGCAACTCCAACGTCGAGATCTGTTGGAAAACGGTCTGCGCTTCGAGATCGGTTGACAGGACGCCGCGCTGTTCTTGCAGATCGAGCACACGCTGTTGCGCGGCAATAAGCTGCGCCTCGGCGGCCTCATAGCTGTCGCGCGCACCTTCCATCTGGGCGGCGCGCAGCGGTTGGCTCATCTCATCGACCCGCGCCTCGGCGTAGCGGATGAGCGCTTCGGAATAGGTCTGGCTGGTCTCAGCATCCGCGGCAAGGATTTCCATCCGGATCAGCCCCTCGGTCGGGTCGTAGCCGATGCGTAGGTTGCGGCGATAAGTGGCGAAGACCTCTTCGTCGGTCGCGTCTGGAGACAGCCGCAGAAGCGGATCGATATCAGGGCTCGAGAAATGGTCGCGGAAGCCAAACTCGTCGTCCAGCATCAGCATCGCTTCGCGGCCTTCGAGAAAGCTCTGGACGGCAATCGATTCCTGCACGGTTCCGAAACTTGTGCCGCCGAAAAAACCGCTCAGCGGGTTGGCGCCGCCGCCGGATTCGGCCTTTTGGATGACAAATTCTGAGTTGGTGGCGTAAAGTGGGGTGGCAATGACGTAAAAATAAAAGGCCGCAAAGAGCGTCGGGAGCCCAACAAAAAACGCCAAACGGGTGCCCAGAAGCACCAATCTGCGGCGCCGTCGCTTGGCGATATCGCGCTGGACGCGCATGATCTCTGCGGCGCGATCATTATCATCGATGGGCAAGCCGGGCGCCCGCGGTACGGCCGGGTCTGTTGAGGGGCGCAGGGCAGGCACATCCGGCGTGGCACTACCATCTGTGCCCTTGTCGTCGTCGGTGACGATCAGCTCCAGCATGTTCGACCGCGCAAACGGGTCAATCCCGCGGTTGCGCAATTGGCGAACTGCGTCGTAGTCGGACATCGCTGATACGCCGTGTTTCAAAGCCGTTCGGCGTGCCATGCGCAACTGGCGGCCGGTCAAACCTTCGGCCTTGATCGCGGCAATCTCTGCGTCGTCGGCCTGGCGCCCCTGGGGTGGCGACAATGGCATGCTGCCGGGTAGCGCGGTCCCAGCCGGGCCCTCTGCCCTGTCCGGCGGTGTCGTTGGGTCGGGTGTGGCGGCGGCCTGTGGGGCGGCATCCTCCGGCGCGGGTTTTGGCTCCGCCACAGGTTTCGGCGGTATAACGGCCGATGCAGGCTGCGGCGCGGCAGCAGGCGGCACCGAAGCCGTGGCCGAAGCGGGTGGGATTGCGGAGGGCGGCGGCGTCTGGCTGGCCGTGTCAGGCGGCGGCGGGGCAGGCCGAGGCTGAGACATCGGCGCGGCGGAATTTGCGCCCGGTTCAGGTGCCGCGGCCTTTTGCGCCGGACTGACAGGCCCACTTGTGT
>JBCCXT010000069.1:0-17120 GCA_039191215.1 Pseudomonadota bacterium | reverse complement strand
TTCCGGCGATTATCCCGTAACACCCGCTGATCGCGTGCAAGCAGGCTTTCAGATGAAGGTGAACGAGGCCGCTGAATAAGGGCCCTTCGGCGATGGCGCTGTGCAGCGGCGTTACTGCGCGCAACGATTATGCCGATGATCTCCCGATGGCAAGTATTCCCAAGGCTGACGCGCATCTTGGCGAGCCGCTCGACCCGGTGCGCGGGCGCGCGGCCGCGGGCAAAGCCCGACCGCGCGCGCCGGGCCTTTAGGACCGGCTCCCAAAAACGTCATCGATCCTTTGGGCACGGCTCCAAAACCACAATCGGGCCTTTAGGTCACGCTCCCAAAGCTGATTGAACTTACCGGCCAGCCCCATGCTCCCAATAGCGCGACAATCCCGGCGCCCAACAAATCAGCTCGCCGGGCCATCTCCGAAAACCAGCACCAAGAAATCCGCGCCGTCGCCTGTTCCGTCAGAGGCCACAAGCATCAGCGTCTGACCGGGCGCAATCAGGCTCACACCCGTCGGCAGGGATGGCGCGGCGCAACTCTCAGATGCGCGATCGGGCAGGATGCGCTCAATCGGCCAGGCATCTCCCTGCAACTGTTCTGGCCATAAGATGTTAAATCCCGACCCCGCGCGACCCAGACATGCCGGGTCTGTCAGGTAAAGCGTGCCTGCTTTGGGCTCGCGCGCATAGGCCGATGCAGGCCCAAATAGCGGGGTCTCAGCCGAACCGTGACGCTCAAAAATCCCATACGTGATGCCAAGGGCAAGGCTCAGCCCCGCGCTGCTAAGTGCCGGCTCGGCCCGAATTGAGAACGGGCCAGGCCGCAGGCGCAGCAGGTAATGCGCGCCGAAATCGGCTATTGGCAGGGCCAGCCCGTCTTGCACGATCGCAACGCCCAATCCATCGGTGGCAAAGACCGGGTGCTGGCCAGCGGCGGAGGCGCCGAAAAGCATCAGGGCCGCCGCCAAAAGCAAACGCCGCCCCAGCCGGGGCGGCGCGCTACGAATGCAGTCAGATGGCGGCTTTGCACGCATCAGCGCCGCGAGGCGGCCAGCACGCTCCAGGTACCTGTCACCAGCAGGGCCGCGAGAAATGCTTTGATCGCATCGCCCTGCAAAAAGGGCGCCATCCACCCGGCCCAAAGCGCCGACCATTCTGTGCCCATGGACACAGCCGGCCAGACCAGCCCGGGGATGTAGATAATGGCCGAGGCGAGTAGCGCCACCAAAAGCGTGGGCACAAGATGGCGTGTCAATCCGCGATCGGCCGCCCAACCCGCCAGGCCCGCCATGGCCACGAAGCCCAACAGAAAGCCGCCCGTCGGCCCCATCATGTAGCCAAGCCCCGCGCCACCTCCGGCAAAGACCGGCAGGCCGATCGCCCCTTCCGCCAGATAGGCCACAAGCGTTGCCACACCAAGCCGCGCGCCAAAAGCAAAGCCCACGGTCAAAATGGCCAGCGTCTGCAGGGTCATCGGCACCGGGAAAATGCGCACCGTGACCTGAGCTGCAAGTGCGATCAGCAGCGTGCCTACCAGCACCAATACGAGATTTCGCACCAAGCCCGATTGCGCCCAAAGCGCTCCAGCAAGTGTCATTTGGCGATCCATTACGGCTCTCCTGTCGCATGAGCTTCGTTTGTGATTGCAGCTCTTGTCCGGTCCAGGCAGGCCATTGTCAAGCGATCCTCCCTTGCCAAGCCTGTGCCGACAGGCCATGTGCCCGCCATGACAAAACTTTTGGACGGACAGGTTGCTATTGTGACCGGCGCAAGCCGCGGCCTGGGCGCGGCATCGGCAGAATGGCTCGGCGCGCAAGGCGCGCACGTGATCGCAGTAGCCCGGACAACCGGCGGGCTCGAGGCGGTCGACGACCAGATCAAAAGACAAGGCGGACAGGCCACACTCGCGCCGATGGATGTCACCGATGAAGGGGCGATGGCCCATCTGTGCCGCTCTGTCCATGATCGGTGGGGAAAGGCCGATATCTGGGTGCATACCGCGTTTCACGCCACAGCCCTCACGCCAGCCGCGCATCTGACGGCAAAAGACCTCGATCGCACCATCGCCACCAATATTCGCGCGCTGGCGCGCTTGGTTGCGCTTATGGAGCCGCTACTGGCCTTCAGTGCAGAGCCCAAAGCGATCTTCTACGACAGCACATGGGATACAAAATTTGCCAGCGCTTACGCCCTGTCCAAAGCCGCGGCGCGGGCCCTGATCGAAAGCTGGCAGGCGGAGACGGTCAAAACTGGGCCGGCTGTGCATCTGCTGCACCCGCAGCCGATGCCAACGGCAATCCGTGCACGTTTTTATCCCGGCGAAAATACCGACGCGCTGGCTGATCCCCGATCAGAAGCCGCGCGTCTTCTCACGCCGGTCTTCGCAGCAAAATAGAACCGGCATAAACAATCCCGGCTTACAGCTCTCTGACCGGACGCCAATAGCTTCACCGACCAAGCGGACCCTCGCCACCGGGCCACGCATCGCGACCGCGATGCGCAGGGCGCCGATGGCTCCCGCAACGGGCTTGAGGCGCCCTGCCCACTGCCTTGCAGACTAACCCGCCGCGGGTTCGGCTTCCAACTCTTCGGCCAGCGCTTCGGCACGCGCCGCCAATTCTGCCAGGTGGTCGTGAATTTCCTGCGGGATCACAGCCACCGTATCAGGCCCCTGGGCCTCTTGCAGATCGGCAATCTGGCGCGCGCGGTCGGTCAGTTTTTCCTCCGCATCCGCAAGCGCATTGCCTTTCAGCGATAGCTCCTCCTCCAGCGCGGCGGTTTTGTCGGCCAGCATCAGCCCCGCCATCAAAAGCATTCGGTCGGTTGGCATCCGCCCCACCTGGCTTAGGATACTGGTGGCTTCCGCATCCAGCATCGATGCGGCGGCTTCCAGAAACGGCTCCTCGCCCTCCTGACAGGCAACCGTGAAATCCCGCCCACCAATATCGACCACAAGTTCAGGCATTTACATGTCCTTCCGGTTCTGAAAGCGGCCGCAACTCGTCCAAAATGATTTGCATCTCGGCGGCATCCGCCGCCCGTTCTGCACGCAGCGACAAAAGTTCCGCCGCCATGGCGGCATTAAGCGTCTCGGGCGCGGGCGCGCCCTCGCCCGATGCTGCGGCCTGACGCATTGCCTCCGACTGGGCGCGCAGATCTTCGTTCGCCTGGCGCAGCTCTCGCAACGCGGCAAGCATCTCGGCCGCCTCTTGCTTCTCGGCCTGGCCTGTCGCTCCGGCGTGAAACGCGTCAAGCTCTTCGGCCATCTTGTCGCGCTCGTCGCGGATCGTGTTGCGCTCATTGCGCAGACGGTCAGCCTTTTCGCGCAAATGCTGCATGGCACTCGCATCCGCCGCAGATGCCTGAACGGTCGCCAATTCCCCGCGCAATCGTTCGGCCTCCGCATCAGCCGCAGCACGCGCGTCGCTCGCTGCGCTCAATTCCGCGCTCAGCGCATCGATCCGCGCCTCAGCCTCAGCCAATGCAGGATCAGGCGCGGCATTTGCCGCCGCCGCGACGGCATTGGCGGCTGCTGCACCTGCGATGCGGTCCAACGCAGCCGTGATCCGGCTTTCCAGGCCAATGATGGTATCCAATTCCACCCTGTCTTCAGAAATTTGTTCTTCTTTTGCCCCGACCATTCGCGCAAAACCTGCGCTCTTACCTGCACGCAATCAAAAAGATGCCTTTTTTGCAACCGTTTCCGACCCGGCATTGAAGTTGACAGGGCATTTTTGCCCATCACCCGCCGCTTGCGCTTAGGCACCGCTCTGATATCACGCGGGCGCAAGAAAATCAGCGCCCGATCTGGCGCCAAGGGGGATATCGCTTTGGACCTGACACCTTTTGTCACCCGCAACCCGGACCATTGGCGCCGCGCCGCCTGCATCCGCGCCCTGACGCTGGACGCGGTTGCGGCCGCAAATTCCGGGCATTCGGGGATGCCGATGGGCATGGCCGATGTCGCAACCGTGCTTTTTGACAAGCATCTGAGCTTCGATGCCAGCGCCCCACATTGGCCCAATCGCGACCGCTTCGTGCTGAGCGCGGGCCATGGCTCAATGCTGCTTTACAGCCTGCTCTATCTGACCGGCTACAGCGATATGACGCTCGAAGAGATCAAGAATTTCCGCCAATTGGGCTCGATCACGGCAGGCCACCCGGAATTTGGCCATGCCACCGGAATTGAGACCACAACCGGCCCGTTGGGCCAAGGCATCGGCAATGCCGTCGGCATGGCGATTGCCGAATCTTCCCTGCGCGCGCGCTGGGGCAAAAAGATCATCGATCACTTCACCTACTGCATCGCGGGCGATGGTTGCCTGATGGAAGGCGTCAGCCAAGAGGCGCTTGCTTTGGCCGGGCGCCAGCAGCTGTCGCATCTCATTTTGATTTTCGACGACAACGGCATCACCATCGATGGCAAGGTCGAGATCGCCGACCGGACCGACCAAAAGGCGCGGTTCGCGGCCTCGGGCTGGGATGTTTTTGACTGCGACGGCCACGACCCCGATGATATCGACCGCGCGCTGGTTGCGGCGAAGGCCTCACCCGGGCCCGCGATGATTGCCGCAAAGAGCCATATCGCCATCGGATCAAGCGCCCAGGATACCGCCAAAGGCCACGGCGCGCTGACCGATGCGCAGCTGATCGCCGACACCAAAGCCGCCTATGGCTGGGATCATGGCGCGTTTGAAATTCCCGCCGATCTGAAAGCCTGGTGGGAAGAGGTCGGCCGGCGCGGTGCCGAAGAACGCGCCGCTTGGGAGGACCGCTTCGCCAGCCTGTCGGACAACAAACGGGCCGAGTTCGCCCGTGCCTTTTCAGGCGAGATGCCAAAGCGGCTGGCCGGTGCGGTGCGGACGCTGAAAAAGCAGGTCTCGCTGGATCAGCCCAAAGTGGCGACCCGCAAGGCCTCCGAAATGGCGCTGGAGGTGATCAACCCGGTGGTCGCTGAGACCATCGGCGGCTCGGCCGATCTGACGGGGTCGAATAACACAAAGACGGGCGGCATGACCGATTTCTCGCCGGATGATCGCAAGGGCCGTTATGTCCGCTACGGCATCCGCGAACACGGCATGGCCGCAGCCATGAACGGGATGGCCTTGCATGGCGGTGTCCGACCCTATGGCGGCACGTTTATGTGTTTTACTGACTATGCCCGGCCCGCGATGCGGCTTTCGGCGCTGATGGGGATCTCCGTGCAATATGTGATGACGCATGATTCCATCGGTTTGGGCGAAGATGGCCCGACCCATCAGCCGGTCGAACATCTTGCCATGCTGCGGGCAACGCCGAATTTGCTGGTCTTCCGCCCGGCAGACGCGGTCGAGACGGCAGAGGCATGGGAATGCGCGCTGACCGAGGCAAAGCGCCCGTCGGTTTTGGCCCTAAGCCGGCAAGGCCTGCCAACCATGCGCAAGGAACACAAAGCGAAGAACCTGACCGCGCAGGGCGCCTATGTGCTTGCTGACGCGTTGGGCAAACGCCAGGTGATCTTGATGGCCAGCGGCTCGGAGGTCTCGATCGCGATGGCCGCGCGCGAACTGTTGCAGGCCGACGGGATCGGCGCGCGGGTCGTGTCGATCCCCTGTATGGAGCTTTTTGCCGAGGCCGATGAGGCCTATCGCAAGCGCATCCTGCCTGGCGGTGCCGTGCGTGTCGCTGTCGAAGCGGCCGTGCGCCAGGGCTGGGACAGGTGGCTTTTGGGTGAGCGCGGACGCGAAGCCAAAGCCGCTTTTGTCGGCATGGAAGGCTTCGGAGGCTCGGCGCCTGCGGGCGATCTCTATACACATTTTGGCATCACAGCCGAGGCCACCGCAGAAGCCGCGAGAGCGCTACTTTGAGGCCAATCGATTTGTGCATGAAACGGCGTCATTGCGCGGCAGGCAACGTCAACCCCTGCGCAGATAAGACGTTGTTTATGAGGCCGATTTTTGACTTGGTCGAAGGAACAAGGCCGTGGCCTCGGCGTGACCCGGCCACGTGCAGCCAGCGCCGCAGATGATCTCTTACGTCACAGTCGGCGCCGATGACATTGCCCGGGCAAAGCGGTTTTATTCAGCCTTCATGCCTGCCCTTGGCTATGAATTGCGCGAAGGGCCAGAGGGCTTGAGCTATGCGCTGCCCGCGATGCCGGGCCAGTCGCCCGCACCGCCCGAGTATTACGTCAAGCCGACCTTCGATGGGCGCCCTGCCTCTGCTGGCAACGGCGCCATGGTCGCGTTTGAGGCGCAAAGCCAAAAGCAGGTGCGCGACCTGCATGCCGCGGCACTTCAAGCAGGCGGCGCCGATGAGGGCCAACCCGGCTTTCGCGCCGCCTATGGGCCGAATTTCTACGCGGGCTATTTGCGTGACCCGCAAGGCAACAAGATCGCGATTTATGCCAGCAACCTAAACGAACCGGGGCGCGACGGATAACGCCAGGTGCCATCGCAACACGTCTTGCGGCAATAGTTCCGAGCTGACGCGTAGTGATGTGACGCCCGTCGAGCCGGCGTCCTGACCTGACCGCACAGTCGAACTTTAATGCCAAGTCTTAGGGAAGCGAGGCCCGAACCAAGGCGCCCCCCGCCCCGGCCCGGACCTGAACCTAGACCTGGACCCAAATACGCGCCCCGCATTGCTCACAATTTACGAACGATCTACCCGTCAATTAATTGCGAAATTCACGCACGTAATGCGGTGTTGCATTTCGGCGCACAACTGCCAGTAGTGTTTCGTTAACCCTTCTCTACATTGACTTGTGTTGAATCCGGCGATACGCCAATTGTGTAAAATATTTGTCCTTTGGGGGAAGTAATGATGAAAATCCTTGGGGCCGCGTTTGCCATGGGCTTGGTTGCACTGACAGCCCTACCCGCTTCCGCCACCACCGTGACTTTTGATTGGCTCGGTAACCTTGAAGGGGCAGATGTTTCTGCGCAGATCAACGGAGACGAGGTCGAACCACGTGGAGAGTTCGAGGCCGGATCGCTAAGTTTCCAGGAAGTTGGGGCGCCAAATGACTTTGTTGCCTGGTGCTTAGAGGTAACGCAGCTCATCGCTTCCCAAGCCGACTATACCGCAGGTGCAACCCTGCTGGACCCGCTGCGCGAGGGCCTGATCAGCCGCCTCTTCACCGGCTATGCCGATGCCGCAGCAACCGCTGTCGGGGCAGCAGCCCTACAGCTCGCGGCGTGGGAGATCATTGAGGAAGAATCCGCCAACGTCCCGTCGGGCCTGGATGTGACATCCGGCCGGTTCACTGCAGCCTCCTCCACCGCCAATGTGGCGGAAACAGCGAATTTGTTTCTTTCCACGCTGGATCAGTTTGAAGCGAATTACCGCATAAACTATTTCCAATCCGCAGACAGTCAGGACATATTCACAGTCGCGCCGATCCCAATTCCGGCAAGCATCCTATTTTTGGGCGCGGGCATTGGTGCCTTGGCGGTGACGCGACGCAGGCAGCAGCGCGGCGGCGCCAGCGCGTGATCCGCCCGACCGCAATCGGCCGCGCCGGGTCTGAAATTCCGTTGCCAAAGGCCATGCAATGAAAGCATCTCCCGCACCATGGGCCCTTTCTTTGCTGCGCTTTTTTGTTCCAAACGCCCTGCGCGTGGCACCAACGATGTGGATGCAACGCGGCACCCGGGTGTCCGGCGCGCGCCTTAGGATCGACAGCTGGTACGCAAAGTGGTGCCAACGCGCGGCAGTTGCATCAGCACAGTGTTGTGAGCGAAGCCTTGGATGCAGGGGGCTTGCGGTTGTCGTTAACCAATCGAACCCAAATCGCGCGGCGCATATACATTCACTGGTTGACTTGAGCCTCGAAAATAACGCTTTCTAGGCATGGAAGAGACACAAAATATGGTGGCTGAAAGGTGACGGATTGGAAGGTGCCCCTGCCAGTCTTTTTGATTTTCCCCTGGCGGAGAATTGAAACCGGCTTGGCTCAGATCGCGGGCGCAGCCTTGGGCGCGACGCTCCTGCTCGCGCCAGATGTGGCGCTCTCCCAATCCGGTGACTTTGCGGCCATCGACGAAGACTTGCGCGAGCAGCTCGATTTCCGCGATGTCGCCTTCGCGGATTGCTTTGAGCAGCCAACCTGCACGGTCCTTGGTCTGACGATCACCGCCGAACGGCGTGAGGTTGATGGCGAGACATGGGTTTCGGCGCAGATTTACTGGGACCCGGTGGACGGGTTTGGCGTCATCGCCGGCGGCCAGAATGACGAGATTGATTTCGACGAACGTCTGCTGGTGACTTTTGAAGGCATTAAAGGCGGCACCGTGAACATCGAACGCGCCTGGCTGAGCGATATTTTCATCGGCGAAGACGAGCGATACGGCAATAACGATCCGGCTGGCAATGACGATGTCGAAGTCGCCGTGATCCAATCCATGTGGGCCGGCTCGATCGTCGCCGAAGAGATCGCAGACGGCGCCAATGTCCTGCCGCCCGACCCCTTCAATGCTGAAGTTATGGCTGATTCCCGGGAAGATGGCGACTTGCTGCGCCGTGTGGTGATCAACGACCAGATGATCTCGGTCATCGTGCCGGAGCGAAGCGATTCAGGCGCGATGGATGAATTACGCTTCCAGATCAGCGAAGTTGATGATGCCAAGCTGGAGCTTTTTGACGGGATCGAAACCGTCGAACTTGCGCTGACCGACGTGCTCGTCGGCTTTAATGACGCGCCGGTCTATTTCGGCGGCAGTTTCAATGCCGAAGTGATGGAAGAGAACATCACCGATCGCGAGGCATTACAGGAGCTTCGCGAAAGCGTCGAGGAGACGCGCTTGGTCAGCGACGTCTCCAACGGCGAACTGGGTGTGGCGATGGATCCGTCCATCGATGTGGACATGCTTGTCTTCATGTCCGTCTTCGGCGGCAGCAACGACTATTCAGTTGCCGGTCTTGTTTTTGCGGAGGGCTCGTCGCGATGAAATGGGCTGCCCGTATTGAGGGAGTATCTTGATGACCTGCCTTCTGCTTGGCGCTGCATCATGACCCGGTCGTTTCTTTCGAAGATCGGCCGCGTAATCAAATTGGTCGTTATTGGCTCGGTTGTGGTGACCCGGTCGACGGGCGACGCGGAGGCGCCTGAAAACGGGCTCCAGCATGAGCTGGCCTGGATGGCGGTACGCGAAGGTCTGACGCGCACGTCATCTGAAACAGAGCTTTCGGCGGACATCCGCCGTTTGGTGATGGAAACCGGCGCCGAAGACCTCGAATATCGCGTTCGCTCGACATATCTCAACGTTTCAGCCGATGAAATTGCGCGACTCGACTCGCTTTGGATGGACAGTCTGATGCAGAGCGGCGCCAATGCGGACGCCACCGATCGGTTCTTGGCAGAGCGGTCACGGGCGATGTCATCGCTGCTTTTGACGCAACATTCCGACGTCGAAACTGTGGCGCAATTGCGCACGGTCGAGCGCATCTACAAACGCACGCCCTACGACGCGTGAGCCTGAATGCGGTCCGTTTGTGTCGGTGGGCCCAAGGTTTTGAGCCACACCAAGCGATATTTGGGATTGGTGGCCGCCCGAGGCGGCGCCAAGATCAGCCCGTCAACTCGGCAAGTTGGGTCGCTAGATGGTGATCGCCAGTGCCGGAGGCAACAAGGCAAGACAGGCCCCGATCCGGCAAAGTAACAAGAATAGTCCATGTTTGGTTGGCCGTGTTGGAGTAAACCTCCAGCACATTGCCGGTCGCCGACACGGCATTGCCGGTCAGCGCTTCGCCGAAGCGTTCGCTCAGTGCGTTAACGACCTGTCCCCGGTCTGCACAAGTGGTCGTATCTGCGGATGCAGCCGTGACCATCAGACCTTGAATGGCGCAGGCGGCGGTAAGCAAGAGAGACTTGCGGAATTTCATGTATTTCACCCTCGAAATAAGCAGCTTCGCCGACCACATGCGGACGCCCACCAAATCCGCGCATCAGCCATTTCAGGTTCTCCTGCCACAATTTCTGCACATGCAATGGGCCTCGCCGGTGTTCAAATGTTGGCAAAGTCTGGGCCATAAGGAAACAGTGAGTTTCAGAGCAGCGAATATGCGCCATGCTAAGGTTGGTCTTGGCTTGAATCCGAGCCCGAGCGACGCGATGCTGACGCCGGTTTCAGCCCGAATATGGCGGCGTTTTTGGGTCGATTCCTCACAAAGGTAAAGGTCTTGAATTTGGATATGGCAAAACGGCGGCATGCAATCTTTGAGATGGATGAAACGCCGAGGATGACATCGAGCCATGATGGCGATCTTGCGCGCAAAACGTTGCAGGATTTGCCGCCCGATGCCACAATTGTGGAGCTTGGACCTTGGCTGGGTGGCATAAGCCAAATCCTTGCCACAAAAGGCAAACTGCATGCGGTTGATGCCTTTGTTTGGACAAAGGATCACGAAAAGCGGGTCCCGGGCCTTCTCAAGCCCGGTGAGAGCTTTCGCGCGGTCTTTGAGAAGCTGATGCAAGCGCGCGACTTGGACGTGGTTGCGTATGAAAGCGCCTTTGAGGCGTTCCGATGGGATGGCGGCCGGATCGACCTTGCGGTGATTGATGGACCGAAGAAACCCGCCCAATTGCGCGACGCGTTTCGGGCAGTCGCACCGGGCCTGGCTGAGGGGTCCCAACTGCTGGTCAAAAACGCCAACAATCCGAGCTATTTTGCCCTGATGGCCTACCTGCAGGAGCTTGCGGAACAAGGCGCGCTTGGCCTGGTGGAAGCCGACACGGAAGGCTTGTGTAATACCGCCGCCTGGGAAGTGCGGCTGACCAATGATGAATTCACAGACATCCTCGAACAGGCGCGGTTAGAAATAAGCCCAAGCTTGCGGCTCACCGAGGGCGAGCTCGGCGATTTGGGGACGTTCCAATTGGCGCTCACCTGTGAGCTTGTTGGCAAAAGTGCCTGGACCGACGCCTATCAGGTGATCGCGCGGATGGCGCCCAGCCGCCGCATCCTGCGGGCCTGGGACCGGCAGGAATTGGAGCTGTCGCGGGCCGGCGCCGACCCGGAGCAATTGGGTTGGCTTGCCGAGATCATGTCGCTTCAACACACCAAAGGAGGCCTACCGCCTGCGCCGAAATCCTTCAAAGCCTCGGCGGCGATGACCCGGCGGGCCTTCTGGACCAACAACAAAGACAAAACCTGGCGCGCCGGCGCCTTCCACCCCGAAGTGTTGGAGCGCGCTCACCAATTTGGCTATATCAGCTGGGCAAATACCATTCAGGAGCATGTGCGGGGCCGCTCGGTCCTTGATGTCGGTTGCGGCCCGGGGCTGCACGGCTTTGGCTATCTCGCCGCTGGGGCGGCAAGCTATCTGGGCCTCGATCCGATTGTCGATCCCAACCGCGACCGGGTTAAAAACCTGACGGCCAAATCAGCGAAGATGGCCTTTGGCTGGACGCCAGCCGAGCTTGGGCACATGATTGAGCCCTGGGAGGTGCGGCCGACGGCCATCGAGGATTTGCCGGAAGAGCGGCTTTATGAGGTCGCGGTCATGCATAACGTGACCGAACATCTCCAAGACATCGAGAGCGTGTTCAAAGCCATCGCCCTGCGCCTCAAGCCAGGCGGCACGCTTCTTTATAATCATCACAATTTCTATTCCTGGAACGGCCACCACCTGCCGCCCAAAGTTGTCAGCGCGATTGACGCAACCGATCCGTCGCAGGCGGAGATGCTTGATTGGGGCCATGTCGAATATGCCCCGGCGCCAGAGCATTACATCGCGCGCGGTTTAAATCGGATCCGGCTCGACGATCTGATCGCACTGACCGAGCGCTACTTTGAGATCGATATTGCCGAGGAAAAGCCGTCGCGCCCGGAAACAGGCCTGGGCAGGCTCACGGACAAAGTGCGCGGCCTCTATCCTTACCTCACAGACCGTGATTTTGAGACGCAGAACCTTCTCTGTTTCGCGACTGTGAAGATCTAATCCGCGTTGATTTGGGCGATCAACGCACCCGTCCCAACCGATCTTATCTGGCTGACGCCGTATCGGCGATGCAGCCGTGTAAGCGCTTCCGCAGGATCGGACCGGCCGATATGGTCGATTGCATAGCCGTATCGCCCCAAAAACGGCACGGCCTCAAAGCTGGAACACAGGAACAGCAGCCGGGCAAAGGGGGCGCGGTATTGCGTCTTTAATAGGCCAAGCAGGGCGGCCGCCAATTGGCGGCCCGAAAGCTCGTCATCATAAACGGCGACCACGGGCAGATCGGGGGCCAGCGCCTCGGGCTGAATGGACCCTGCGGGAACAGGCAGCGTGGGCAAAAGGGCGTCAGCGGATGGCGGGAAATTGAGATCCTCGGGATCATCCTGTTGCGGCAGATCGATGGCGAGCCCAAACGGTTCCGCTGAGGTCAACTCACGCGCTATTTGGCGAAATTCATGGCGCGCCGATTTCAGGCGCAAGGCCTCGTTTTCCTGCTCCAGCAGCCGGATCAGGGCATAAGGTTTGTTAGATTTTCCGGCATCAGACATCGCGATCAGGCCCCGCTTTCCAATAACCTGCCCAAAGCATCGGCAATCTCAGCCGCGCCGTCGCGCCAGGCCGGACGGCTGGAAATGACCTTGCCTTGCCGGATATCGGCCATAAAGGAAGAAATCGTCGCCTGTGCGGGTTCGCCTTCTGGCAGATGCGTGGCCCAGCCCTGTGCGGCCGCAAACTGCGCCCGCGCCATCTGATCATCCAGGCGCGAATGCTGTCGTGGCACCAGCAAAACAGGCTTATCGTAAAGCTGCATGAGTTCGTGGAAACTGTTGTAGCCCACAGCCGAGATGACCCCGTCGAACGCCGCCAGATAGGGGGCGAGCGGATAGCGGCTTTGGCCTAGAACCGTTCGGCTCCCGGCAAACCCTGGATCGCGCAGCGATAGCGGTGAGCGTGCCCAGACCAGCCCAATGCGCTGCTTTTGCGCCGCCTCAACGATGTCGCGCAACACAGGGCTCCAGTCCCACAACTCATCGCCGCCAAGCGACACAAGGCAATGGCGGCCCCATCCCAGACCCAAAGCACGGCGCGCTTGGCGGGCAGGCAGAAGCTGATCCTTGCGTGTCAGGGTCACCGGCGCCGAAACCGCCATGTCGGCAAAGCTGTCTGTCCGTTCGAAGCGGCCGCGGGTCACCCCGCGATCGGCTGGCGCGGCCAGATCGCCAGGCTCCACCACAAGATCGGCGAGCTGCTCGGCGGCCAAGGCCTCGGTGCCCAGGACGTGCTTTTGCCACATACCGCGTCGGATCAGCGCCAATCGCGCCGCGCCACGTTGCGGGCGTGCAAGCGCGTCGATGATAAAATGCTGCAAGTTACTGGCATCCTGGACCACCAGATCAGGCCGCAAATGCCCAAGCGCGCTGGCAAATTCCTCGGTTTCCCATAGCAGCCAATCGTCAAGATCCGCGCCCAGATGTTTTGCTGTCTGGCGCAGCACCGTCTCAAAGCCAGCGCGGTGAATGATCCCGGCGGCATGCGAAAAGCTCCAGAAAACTACGCGGGCGGCGTGGCTCTGCCGCAGCTTGCCTGCAACGGCCAACATGCGCGTGACATGGCCCAGCCCGGTGCCGTTGGGCACCACGATGACGATCACCGGCTGTGGGTTCTGCGTTGCCGGTTGCGCGGCCTTTTCGCCGTTTGCAAAGGTTGCGATATCTGACAGATCGGCGTCGTTCGGATCGGCCTCAATGATCGCCCGACGGCGCAAGCGCGCCAGGTTGTAACGCCGGGCAGGAAACGGGCCGAGTGGTCCTTTGCGCAGCTGCAACGGGCCGTTACTGCGTGACAAAGCCACCCGCGCGGTGGTGCCGCGGTAACCGCGCGGCAGAGGTTCCGCTGGCGTCACGGAAAGCGCTAACTCGGCGGCCAGGCTATCAGCGGCCGCTTGTGTGAGGGCCAAAAGGCGGATCGGTCTTTCCGACTGCGAAACCAACCTGCGGAAGATGGCAAGCACATCGCGCCATTCCCCGGTATCCTCCTGGCCCTGACGCCGCAACACAATCGCAACCTCGCCCTGGAAACCTTCGATCTCCGGCCAATGGGCAAGGGCCTCTACTTGTGACGGCACAACCAAGTTCCCAGATCCGCCAAAGCTGCCGTGGTCGGCCAAAAGCTGGGGCAATGGATCGCTGCTGTGACGCGACCAGGGCTGCAGGGCGGTCATGTCGGGGCCCCGTAAAGACCCAACAGGCTCCTGGCCAAGGCCCGCGTGGAATACCGGCGATGGATGAAATCAATACGCGCATCGTCGGGTGTGTTGATTGTGCCTGGAAGCCAAGCCGCGATCCGCGCTGCCGCCTCTTGGACGGAGGTTTCGGCATCCAAAAGCAGACCGCCGCCCGGCCCGTTGACATAAAGCGCCTCCGCCACACCGCCGACACGGCAGGCGGCAACCGGCAGGCCGCACGCTTGCGCCTCTAATATAACATTGGGCGTGCCTTCAACGCTCGACATCAACAAAAGCGCATCGCTCTGCCGGTACGCCTCGGACGGATCGTTCACCGGCGGGTCAAGGCGCAGATGATCAAGGCCCAGCTCGGCCGCGCGCGCCCGGATCTGGCCTTCGAGCGGACCGGTGCCAAGGATCTGCGGTACGGTCTTGATCCCGTGATTTGCCTCAAGTGCCGCGACCGTTTCCAGCCATAGAAGCGGGCGTTTATTCTCGGTCAGGCGAAACACCCCAAGAAGGCGCACCGCCTCACCCTGTTGGCGCGGTGTCGGGCGCGGCCGAAACACCGTCTGATCCACGGCATTGGCCAGGATCGAGACCTCTGCGACGTCGAGCTGCAACCAATCCTCGTAATCGCGCGCGCCCTCTTGGGCATTGGCCGTGATGCGAACCGAGGGCTCCGCCAAAATCGCCTGATAGGCCGAGCGGGAAATCCAATCGGCATTTTCGCCGCGTTTTTTGGGGCGCATGTTGCGCATGCTCAGCACGGTCCGCGGCGTTTGCAAAAACTGGCTGACCAAGCCAGAAGCAATTGCCGCGCGGTCCTGCCAGCCATGGATCACGGCCGGTCTGAGATCGCGAGCCAGGCCGAGGAGCGCCAAGACATCGCTGCGCAGACGCGCGGGCATAAGTGCGATGCAATCGCGTTCGCGCTCCGGCAGGCCTAGGTCTGCAAGATTGCCCCGCGACAGGTCGTGCACCTGGATGCCAGTGGCGCGCAGCGCGCCCTCAAAATGATCATGCCCGCGGTCGCCTTCAATCGAAAACAAGGCCGCATGCACCCGATCAGGCTGAATTCCCGCTTCAACAAGGGCCCGAGCGACCATGAGAAACTGACGCTCCGCCCCACCGGCCGCGAGGACCGAATTCACAATGAGAATGCGGTCGCCCAACCGCAATGCCGGTGCCCAACCCGCGGGCACGGCCGTGCCGCGGCGTTCGGGAAAGAGTGGGAACAACAGGTCGGGGCTTTTGATCGAGATGGCCTCGGCCATATTGGTCGGAAGACCTTTGTCACCTTCCCTGCCGAACCCGTGGCGTTCCAGCAGGCGTTTTTCATGTAGAGCAATAGGCAGACCGGCTTGCCAAAGAAACAAAACCAGCCCCACCTGCCCCTCATCGAGCAGATAAGTTGCTATTTTTTCCGCCTCAACCGGATCGAGCTGGCCGGACCAGAACTGCTCGGGCAGAGCGGCGGTCACGGCTTCAATCAGACCCGGCAGCCGCAAGATCCGTGCCAAACGCAGCTTTTGCAGCGGCCCGGTGTCATGCCGCAGCAGATCGGCCGCAAATGCCAACGCTGCGTCGTTGTCGCCGGTTCTTTGCGATAAGCGAACCAGCCTGTTGAGCGCTTGTGCCTTGGTATCGCTATCGCCCCCGAGCTGAGATTTTGCGATCTCGCGCGCCGTCCCAAAATCTCGCACGCTTTCGGCAAGCCATCCTAAGCGATTGGAAAAAGAACCATTTTGCGGATAGCGCTTCCGCGCAGCAACGCATAAGGTCATCGCGCGGCGCAATTCGCCCATCCCGCGCAGCGCATCAATGGCCCACAGCATATCCGCCTCAGAGCCGTTTTCGGCGGCGCCCAACAACTCTATGGCGCGGTCTCTTTCATCTGGTGCCAATGCGGCGCCCAGCAAGATGCGGGCCTCTGTGACCTTGGGCAGAGGCCCAAAGGCGTGCTCGAGATAGGTGCGCGCCGTGCGCAAGCGCCCGTGTTCGATCTCGTGGCGCGCCTCATGGAGAACAATCTCGGTGCCGGCAACATCTGCGGCAAGGAGCTCGCGGCGCAGTTCATGGGCAAGAGGCGCATCACCCATCTCCATGGCGCGACGTTCCAGAAGCTCCCATAGGCTCGGATGGTGGGCCGCCTCAAAGCCGCTCTCCATGAGCCGCGCATACGCCGCATGCACCCGCCCTTCGCTGCACAATTCGATGAGCTCGCGCCTGATGACGCCAGCGCCGACAGTCGATCGCATCTTGTTGGGACATTCCTCCGTTGGACCGGCACCAACCACTGTATGAAAGCCCAAATGACGAAGGACAACGCTTAATTGGCCCTCCAAATTGGGACTGAAATGTCCGACGTCAGCAGCGATGGGGCAGTTTAGGTCGATTTGATGAGGCAGGTTTTCTGGCACATTTCAGCCACCGAAGCGTGGAGATGAGACAGAAACCCGGAACCAAGCAGAGCCACGGCGAGACGGTCGTCAAGGACATCCGTCGTGCGACGCGCAAGTAATGTTCAGCGGAAGAGAAGATCGGGACCGGTCTGCGCGGCGTAGGCGGCATTGCAGAGCTGTGCCGTCGCGAAGGTAGTGCCCAGAGCCTCAATGACAGCTGGTCCGAGGAGTTCCTCGAGGCGGGCAAGCGGCGCCTTGTAGGCGACACAGCGCGTGCTGCGACGACCGACGAGGTTAAAAACCTGAAGTGGTCCCACCTTTTCGGGCAGGTTTGCAGCGTTTCTAAGATGTATCGGGTTAAACTTTCATGCTGCTTTTTGCTCTTCCAAGCGCACCCAATATGCGTCGTCTGGCGTCTGCCGATCAGGGGCGGAATGGGGCCGTTCGGTGTTGTAGAATGCCATCCAATCCTTGATCACGCGCCGGGCCTGGAAGCCGTCATCGATTTCTTCGAGATAGATCGCCTCCTGCGTCAGAGACCGCCACAGACGCGCAATCATGAGGTTGTCGCGCCAT
>JBCCXT010000068.1:0-17366 GCA_039191215.1 Pseudomonadota bacterium | reverse complement strand
CCGGCACGCCTGCTGAGTTTGCGGCTACGCAGCTGTAACTGGGTGGGGCCGCCAGACGGATCACCTACGAGGCCGCCTCACCCGCTAAGATCGCGGCGATCCGCGCCGCGATCACGGCCCAGTTTGAGTCCATGCAAGCAAGCAATGGCGCGGTGCATGTTCCGGCCGTTTTGCATTTTTTCCGCGCCGTTCGGGCGGCGTGACCAGGCCAACTGATCCCACTGGCGGGCGCAATGTCCAAGCCGTCGCGCGGGGGATGATGAAGCGCTGATGAATGCGTTTTCCTTTGCCCTACACGCCACCGATGGGCGCGCCCGGTCGGGGCTTATTGAGACAGCGCGCGGCCCGATCCGCACGCCTGCCTTCATGCCTGTTGGTACGGCCGCCACTGTAAAAGCCATGCTGCCCGAAAGTGTCGCTGAAACTGGTGCTGATGTGCTTTTGGGCAATACCTATCACCTGATGCTGCGGCCCGGGGCGGATCGGGTGGCGCAATTGGGCGGATTGCACCGTTTCATGAACTGGTCCGGACCGATCCTGACCGATAGCGGCGGCTTCCAGGTCATGTCGCTGGCCGATCTGCGCAAACTGACCGAAGAGGGCGTGCGATTTCGCTCCCATATTGACGGCAGCAAACATCTGTTGAGCCCGGAAACCTCGATGTCGATCCAAGCCAAGCTCGGCTCTGACATTGTGATGTGCTTTGACGAATGCCCGGCACTGCCGGCTGATCGTGATCGCATCGCCGCCAGTATGGAGCTGTCGATGCGGTGGGCACGGCGCTCAAAAGACGCTTTCGGAGAACGCCCCGGGCACGCGCTTTTTGGCATACAACAAGGGGGGTTAGAGGCCGATCTTCGCGCGACCTCAGCCGCGGCGCTGACCGAGATCGGCTTTGACGGCTATGCCGTGGGGGGGCTTGCCGTCGGAGAGGGGCAGGAGGCGATGTTTGGCGTCCTTGATGTGGCCCCGGGTCAGCTACCGGAAGACAAGCCTCGCTATCTGATGGGGGTTGGCAAGCCCGATGACATCGTCGGGGCCGTCGCGCGCGGGATCGATATGATGGATTGCGTGCTGCCGTCGCGGTCTGGTCGCACTGGCCAGGCCTTCACTCGGCGCGGGGTCGTCAATATCAAAAACGCCCGCCATGCCGACGACCCGCGCCCGCTGGATGAGGAATGCCAATGCCCGGCCTGCCGGAGCTATTCGCGGGCCTATCTGCACCATGTCTTCCGCGCCGGCGAGATCATCTCCTCGATGCTGCTGACATGGCATAATCTGCACTACTATCAGGAGCTTATGGACGGGATGCGGCGGGCGATCTCAACCGGCCAGTTTGCATCTTTTCAAGCCGCGTTTCATGCTGCGCGCGAAGCGGGTGATATCGATCCTTTGTGAGGTCTTATGTCGGACGGATTTGAAACCATGGTGGATGCGGCCCAGCCGTTCTTCACCAAATTGCGGGCCAACAACGAGAAGCCTTGGTTTGAGGCGCACAAAGCCCAGTACGTCAATGACATTCGCAAACCGGCAGAACTTTTCGCGGATCTGCTGGCCGAAGACATCTCGCGGCTGACTGGCGCCTCCTTCAGCCCCAAAGTGTTTCGCATCTATCGTGATGTGCGCTTTTCCAAGGACAAAAGCCCCTATAACGCGCATCTGCACATGCTTTGGTCCGCAGGCCAGCCGACAACGCCTTTGTTCTTTTTCGCGATTGAACCGGATGCGATGTGGTTGGGGCTGGGTATTTTTGGATTGTCTGGTGAGATGTTGACGCGCTACCGCCGCTTCATCGACAGCCATGGCACGCAGCTAACAGATCTTTTGGCCGGGCTTGAAACGACGCATGGGACAGCATTGTCGGATTTTGGGCCCCAGCCGCTCAAACGCGTCCCCAAACCGTTTGAGCAGGACCATCCCCACGCAGAGCTATTGAAGCGCAAAGGCCTGGGGCTTGGCGCGAACCTGCCGGATGATTGGCGCCGCACAGGCCTGGTAAAATGCGTACGCCAAATGGCCAAAGCGCATCTGCCGATCTGGCACCTGATCACAGACGAGCTTTAGGGTTAGCACCGGGCACTATAAGGCCCGTCGCGTTTGCCTCGCGGCTACTCTGCCGCCGTAGGACTGGCTTTCGGCAAAACCCAGTTAGGCCGCGGGAAGTGGCAGGTATAGCCGTTTGGAAAGCGCTCCAGATAATCTTGATGTTCTGGCTCGGCCTCCCAAAAATCGCCAACCGGTTCGATCTCGGTCACTACTTTTCCGGGCCACAGTCCGCTGGCCTCGACATCGGAAATCGTTTCCAGCGCTGTCTGGCGCTGGCTGTCATCAATGACATAAATCGCTGAGCGATAGCTCATGCCGCGGTCATTGCCCTGGCGATTGAGCGTTGTGGGGTCGTGGATCTGAAAGAAAAACTCCAAGATCTCGCGGTAACGGAGCCGGGCCGGGTCAAACCAGATCTCGATCCCTTCGGCATGGGTGCCGTGGTTGCGGTAGGTGGCATTGGGCACGTCGCCGCCGGTATAGCCGACACGCGTCTCAACCACGCCTGGCATTTTACGGATCAAATCCTGCATGCCCCAAAAACACCCGCCCGCCAGGACAGCCCGTTCCAGATCGCTCATGCGACATCCTCCACCTGTTCGAGATATACGCCATAGCCTTCCGCTTGCATGTCGTCACGGTGGACAAAACGCAGCGAGGTCGAGTTGATGCAATACCGCAGCCCGCCCCGATCGCGTGGACCATCGGGAAATACGTGGCCGAGATGGCTGTCGCCATGGGTCGAACGCACTTCGGTGCGGACCATGCCATGGGTGGTGTCATGATGTTCGGTCACATGGGCCGGGACAATTGGCTTGGTGAAGCTGGGCCAGCCGCATCCAGATTCGTATTTGTCAGAGGAGGCAAATAGCGGCTCGCCCGAGACGATGTCGACATAGATGCCGGGCTCTTTGTTATAGAGCAGTTTGCCCGTACCAGGCCTTTCGGTGCCGCTGAGTTGGGTGACCCGGTATTCCTCGGGGCTGAGGCGAGCAATTGCCTCGTCGGACTTTTGATATTCTGCCATCTCACCTCCAATTTCTGAAGCGTGAGGCAAGATATGGGGCATCGACCCGGCGATGTTCAAGCTTTGTTACAAAATCGCACAGGCGTGATAGTGGCTTCCAATCAGCGGCCCCATGAACGGACGGGCCCGCAATCCATATGCACGAAGTTGGAGCCTGAATAGCGACCGACGCCGCCGGCATGGAAAGCACTGGCCGCGCGGGCCATTTGGCTGACGGTGCGCGAGGACAGGCGCAAGTCTGCGGCCTGGCCTTGCATGTGCAGCGAATTGCGCGCCACACCCGCCGACCGGGAGCGCAGCATGGCATTGGTTTCCGGCGAGCGGTATCCCGACAGCAGAAGGTAGGGGTCGGACGCTTCCAGCACGCGGTGGGCGGCGGCCATGATGTCGATGGTGCGGGTGTCAATGGCGCGGACCGAGTCGCTGCGCCAGTCGCGCATGAAGTAGTTGACCTCTTCCAAAGCTGGACGGATGTAATCGCCGTCGATCCAGTAGGTCATGTTCAGGCTTTCGCCGGTGCGCCCGTTATGCATTCGGATCGAGCGCACATCGCCCGCGCCGCGAAGGAAACCAAAAGCATTTGCGCAAACAGGTGCCGCAGCAACTGTTGTGGCGGCGAATGCGCGCAACACGGCGCGACGCGTAACTCCCGTAGCGATCATAAAATGCTGTGCCCCGTCCTTTTGTGCCCGTTTAAGAACATGCGACCACCGTTTTTCGGCTTTGGCATGTCCACCCCCACAGACATCCTGTGGATGACATATGGGCGGGCTGTATAAAAGGCATTGTGCACGGATTAGGCATTCTGCCTCCTGGAATCGGCGATAATCCGCCAAAGATTGGCTAATTCGGCCGTCCTGCCGAATGATTGGGTGTTTTGTCAGAAGCGTTGCCGTCCTGCGACACCCATCGGAAAACGGATCTATCCACAAGCACTTTCGGGATTGTGAATGGACTTTGCGATTTGTCAGGAAATGGTGGAGAAGGATGTCTGGGCGGGTGCCAACAACTTGGGATGTAACATGAAGTCTTTTGTAGAAACTATTGCTCAAACTGGCGCTATTGTCGCGATGAGCGCGGTGTTGCTGACGGCTGCCCCCGCTATGGCGCAGTTCTCTGCGATGAACCAGGCGATCGCGGAAGGTGCTGCTGACAACGAGTCGATGGCGGCCTTTTACCGGGCGCGCGAATTTGCCCCGATCTGGACCACGACCGACGATACCGCAGCCGACCGCCGGGCGGCCTTGCTGGCAGCGCTGGACCAGGCTGGAGATCACGGTTTGCCGACCAGCCGCTATGACGCCGATGCGCTGCGCGCTGCGTTCCGGGGCGCGGTCACGCCGTATGCCCGCGGTCAGGCTGAAGTGCTCGCGACCGAGATGTTCCTTACCTATGCGCGCGACGTGCAGACGGGTCTTTTAGATCCCGAAACCGTCGTGCCTGGGATCGTCATGGGGGTCCCGCGCCGCGATCAGCTTGACCAGCTTGAGAGCTTCACCGAAGCCGATCCCTTTGCCTTCATGCGTGCGCTGCCGCCCCGCCATCCCGATTATTTGCGCTTGATGCGCGAGAAGCTGCGGTTGGAGCGTGTTTTGGGCGATGGCGGCTGGGGCCAGACGGTTAATTCCGGCCGCCTAGAACCCGGTGACCGTGGTCCGGCCGTGGTTGAGCTGCGCGACCGATTGATCCGGATGGGCTATCTGCATCGCTCTGCCTCGGCCAGCTATGACGATGCGCTCAGCGATGCGGTGATGACGTTTCAGGAAGATCACGGGCTCACCGCAGATGGGATTGCCGGGCAAGAGACGATCACCCAACTCAATATCGGTGTGCGCCAACGCTTGGAGCAGGTCATTTTGGGCATGGAGCGTCAGCGCTGGATGAACCGGGAACGGGGTGAGCGCCACATCCTGGTGAACATTCCGGATTTCCACGCCTATGTGATCGATGACGAACATGTCAGCTTCGAGACACGCGTTGTCGTGGGCCACCGCGCCGCGGACCGTAACACGCCGGAATTTTCCGATGTCATGGAACACATGGTCATCAATCCAAGCTGGTATGTCCCGCGCTCAATCGCGGTTGGTGAATATCTGCCGGGGATGATCGCCTCGGGCGGTGCTTCATCCGGGCATCTCCAGCTGATGCGGGGCGGTCAGGCGGTCAGCCGCGCGGCGGTCGATTGGGCGGCTTACGCTGATACACCGGCGACCAGCTTTCCGTTTGATCTGCGCCAGCCGCCGGGGCCAAGCAACGCATTGGGCCGGGTGAAGTTCATGTTCCCCAACCAGTGGAACATCTATCTGCACGACACCCCGTCGCGGAACCTCTTTAGTCACGAGGTTCGGGCTTATAGCCATGGCTGCGTGCGTGTGCACCGCCCGCTGGAGCTCGCCTACCACCTCTTGGCGCCGCAAGAGACCGATCCGCAGGGCTACTTCACCTCCGTGCTGAATACCGGCCAGGAGACTTACGTGTATCTCGACGACGAAATTCCGGTGCATCTGGTCTATTGGACGGCCTGGGTCGACCAGGACGGGCGCCCGCAATACCGCCGCGACGTCTATGGCCGCAATGCGCTGCTTTGGCGGGCGATGAATGCTGCAGGGGTGGAGGTTCGCGCCATCAGCAGCTAAATCCGGCCTTATGGGCCGCCAATACACAATCGCACAGATCGCAGCGGCGCTTGGGGCGGAAGCCCTGGGCGCCTCTTCCATTGAGGTCACAGGCGCGGCCGAGCCCGCTGCTGCCGGCCCGGACCAATTGGCGCTGGCGATGAAGCCGGAATTTGCTGAAGGTTTGCTCGCAGGCCAGGCCCGCGCGGCCCTGATCGCGGATGGCATGGATTGGCAGGCTTTGGGTCTTGAGGCAGCAATTGTCGCGCCGCGCCCGCGTTATGCCATGGCGGGCCTGACGGCCGCACTCGACGAAGGCCCGGCGCTGGCTGCGGGCATCCATCCCTCTGCAATCGTCGATCCAACCGCCATTGTCGGCGATGACGCCGCCATCGGCGCGTTTGTCGTCATTGGTGCGGGCGCGCAGATTGGGCCAGGGGCGCGGATTGCGCCGCATGCGAGCATCGGCGCTGGCGCGCAGATTGGGTCGGACGCCCTAATCTTGGAGGGCGCGCGCATTGGCGCGCGTGTGAGGGCGGGCACGCGTCTGATCGTGCAGCCCGGCGCGGTTATTGGCGGCGACGGGTTCAGCTTTGTCACACCGCAGAAAGGCCAGGTCGAAACCGCGCGTGAGAGCCTTGGCAAGCAGGACGCTGCGGGTCTGTCGCAGGCTTGGACACGGATCCATTCCTTGGGGTCCGTCCGGTTGGGTGATGACGTCGAGATCGGCGCGAATTGTGCCATCGACCGGGGCACGATCGCTGATACCGAGATCGCCCAGGGCACCAAACTCGATAACCTGGTCCATATCGGCCATAACGTTAAAATCGGCCGCGATTGCCTGATCTGTGGCCAAGTTGGTATGGCGGGCTCGGCCGTGGTCGGTGATCGGGTGGTCTTGGGCGGCCAATGTGGCGTGTCCGACAATATCGTGATCGGCGACGATGTGGTGGGTGCGGGCGCGACAAAGATCTATTCAAACGTGCCGTCGGGGCGGATGCTGATGGGCGCGCCCGCGGTTAAATTGGAAACCCATGTGGAGATGTACAAAGCGCTGCGACGCTTGCCGCGGCTAGCCCAGACCGTTGCGGAGCTGAAAAATGCCGTTTCCAAGCGCGGCAGCCGGGGTTAAATCGCCGCCCATGCGGAGGAATGCGATGGCCGAGATCAGCACGGAAACCAGCACGGAGTTGAGCATCCGTGCGCGCGTGACCGCCATCTTGGCCGAACAGGCGATGATGGCGGTCTCAGAGGTCAAACAGGACGCAACGTTGGATGATCTTGGGATCGACAGTATCGGCCTTGTTGAGGCGATCTTTGCCATTGAAGAGGCGTTCGACATCCAGGTCCCGTTTAATGCTAACGAACCGGATGCGCCGGGCCTGGATATCCGCAATGTCGCGTCAATTATTGCCGCAGTTGAGGGCTTTGTCACCGATCAAAGGCCATGAGGCGGGTTGTCATCACTGGTATGGGGACGATCAATCCTCTGGGCCATGACGCGGCGCAAACCTTTAAGGCCATGCGCGAGGGGAAATGCGCGATCGGTCCGCTTGATATCCGCGATGTCGACCGCTTGCATGTCAAGATCGGCGGCCAAGTCCGCGACTATGATGCCGAGCGGCTATTCAACCGCCAGCAAATCGCGCTTTATGACCGGTTCACGCAGTTCACGCTCATCGCAGCGCGCGAGGCTTTGGGACAGGCGGGGTTGGAGTTCTCAGGTGCGCTCGCCGCCCGGTCGGGCGTGGTTTTGGGCACCAGCGGCGGCGGTCTGAGTACGCAGGACGAAAACTACCGTGCCGTCTATGAAGAGGGCAAGAATCGCGTCCATCCGCTGATTGTGCCCAAGCTGATGAATAATGCCGCAGCCTCCCATGTTTCGATGGAATGGAACCTCAAAGGCCCAAGTTTTACGGTCGCGACCGCTTGTGCAAGTTCCAACCACGCGATGGGGCAGGCCTTCAACTTAGTGCGATCCGGCATGGCTGATGTGATGGTCACGGGCGGATCGGAGGCGATGCTGTGCTTTGGCGGCGTGAAGGCCTGGGAGGGGCTGCGGGTGATGTCACAAGATGCCTGCCGCCCGTTTTCGGCGACGCGCAACGGCATGGTCCAAGGGGAGGGGGCGGGCTGTTTCGTCTTTGAGGAGCGGGACCACGCACGGGCCAGAGGGGCCGAGATACTGGCCGAACTTGCCGGCTTTGCGATGACATCGGATGCTGCCGACATTGTGATGCCGACAAAGCAAGGCGCTGCCCGAGCGATCGAGGCGGCGCTGACGGATGCGCGTCTTTTGCCCGAAGAGGTGGGCTACATCAACGCCCATGGCACGGGAACAGCGGCCAATGACAAGGTGGAATGCGCCGCGGTCGCGGATGCATTTGGCGCCCATGCCGACCGCGTTATGCTGTCATCGACCAAATCGATGCATGGCCATTTGATCGGCGGCACCGGCGCTGTTGAGCTTTTGGCCTGTATCATGGCGTTGCGCGATGGCGTGATCGCACCCACGGTCGGCTATGAGGAGCCTGATCCGGAATGCGCGCTTGATGTTGTGCCGAATGTCGCGCGCGAGGCACAGGTGTCAGCCGTTCTGTCGAACGCGTTTGCGTTTGGCGGCCTGAACGCCGTTTTGGCCCTGCGCGCTGCAAAATAGTGGTGAAAGCGGCGCCCTCGCGCCCCCCATTGGGGGAGCCCTCGGCCACCGCTGCTGCCGCGGGTCAGAATTACTCGGACGCGCTTTCTTCCTGCGCGCGGATCGCTTCGCGTGCCGCGATGACACGCTCGTTCAAGTCCTGAAACCCGGCGGTGAACCCAACCAGCGAAAGCGTCAGATCGACGGTTTGGTTTGGCGCCTGAAGCGGCACGATCGTGACGGTCACTTCGCTGCCGGCACGGTAGGCCGCAAGGTCGGCTTCACTGAGACCGATGCGCACGAAACAGCCAATCTGCTGACAAAAGCTGAACGGGTAGCGCAAGGCTTGGCCATCATCGACCTGCAGCCGCATTTGCGGGGTCAAAAGTGTGTCCAGCGGGGTGACAATTGTCGCACCGGCCACAACCTCTCCATTGTCGTCGACATCGAAGATATTGACCTCGGCCACGGGGCTGTCACCGGCATCGCGCAGCAATTGGTACAGCTGGCACGGCTCGGGCTGGCCTTCCTCGGCCCGAATGCAGCGAACTTCCCAGTCGCCGTGCACCTCAGCGATATAGGTCTCGCCCACGCCAGCCTCCTGGCCCTCGGGCGTGCCGAGCGACAAATCATCGGGATTGACGGTGTCAACGGCACTTGGCGCATCTTGGGCGGGCACGCCGCTTGCCAGTAGAATTGCGATAAGCGCCGCGGTTGCTCGCAAAGATCCTGTCATACCTGTCATCCTGCTTTTTGCGCCCCAAACGGGCGATCGATACGCAGACGGGGCTACCATCAAAGAGCGCCGCTGTCAGCGCAAAATGCAGCGGATGGCCAGAAACGAGAAAAGGGCCTGAGTGAGGCCCTTTTCACGATCTTCTTGGTAGTTTTTTCTCTCCCTGTCGGACTGGCCGACTTGATGGTGCGGACGCTACGTTACAGTGTTCGATCCGTCAACAGGGTATCTTAATCTGTGGAAAGGCCGGCGATATGGCGCGCCCGGTCAGAAAAAAGCCGCGCCCGAAGGCACGGCCAGTTGACAGGGAGGAAGATGTGCCACCCAAGGGAGGGAGAGCGGCACAGGTGTCATCATGACTGGTAATGGTTAACAATCTATGCTCAGGCGGTGACAATTCTGGGGCATTTTTGACGGAGAGGACGCAATGACGGCAGGGACTTGGCGCGACGATGCCATATTTATTGGCGGTGGCGGCAGCGATTACGCGGTGCCCCAGTACATGTTGCTGGGCTATGCAAACCGCCACGGATTGATCGCAGGGGCGACGGGGACGGGTAAAACCGTGACATTGCAGATCCTTGCCGAGCAGTTCTCCAATCACGGCGTTCCGGTCATTTTGTCGGATGTGAAAGGTGATCTATCGGGGCTGGCGGCAAGCGGCTCAACGGGCTTCAAGCTGCATGACGCGTTTACCGAACGGGCCGAGCAAATTGGGTTTTCCGATTACGAATACGGCGCAAATCCCGTCACATTCTGGGACATTTTCGGCCGCCAGGGTCATCCTGTCCGCTGCACGATCACCGAGATGGGCCCGCTTTTACTGGCTCGGCTATTGCAGCTTTCCGAGGCGCAGGAGGGCATTCTCAACATCGCCTTTCGAATTGCCGATGAACAAAGCATGGCTTTGCTTGATCTCAAGGACCTTCAGGCACTGCTGGTATGGTTGGGTGAGAACCGCAAAGAAGTGGGCCTGCGCTACGGCAATATCGCACCGGCATCTGTTGGGGCCATCCAGCGCCGGTTGCTGGTATTGGAAAACGAAGGCGGCGCGCAGCTTTTTGGTGAGCCGGCGCTTGAGATCGCCGATTTGATGCGCAGGGATGATGCTGGACGCGGGCAGATCAATGTGCTTGCCGCCGATGAGCTCATGCAAGCGCCGCGCCTTTATGCGACATTCCTGCTTTGGCTCCTGTCGGAGCTTTTTGAAATGCTTCCCGAAATGGGCGACCCGGACAAGCCGAAGCTCGTTTTCTTTTTTGACGAAGCGCATCTGCTTTTTGACGACGCACCGAAAGCGCTGGTCGATAAGGTGGAACAGGTCGCGCGATTGATCAGGTCAAAGGGCGTGGGCGTCTACTTTGTGACACAAAACCCGGCGGATGTGCCGGAGGACGTTTTGGGCCAGTTGGGGAACCGCGTGCAACACGCGTTACGGGCATTTACCGCAAAAGATCGGCGCGAATTGCGCCAAGCGGCGGAAAATTACCGCGAGAACCCGGCATTTGATACCGAGGATGCGATTCGCGAGGTCGGAGTAGGTGAGGCTGTGACCTCGATGCTGGAGCGAAAGGGCGTGCCAGGGATCGTCGAGCGCACCTTGATCCGGCCGCCATCGACGCAGCTGGGCCCGCTATCTGAAACCGATCGGGCGGCTGTGATTTCGGGCTCAGGCCTAGCGGGAAAGTATGATGCCTCGATTGATCGGGAGAGTGCGTTTGAAATACTCCGGGCCCGAGCACAAGAGGCAGCAGAAGCCGCACAGAGTGCGGAGATGCGCGCCGAAGAGGATGAAAACCTGGACGCGGCGATGCGCGAATACAGTGCCGGGCGACGCTATACGGGCAGCCGTGTCGGGCGGTCGACAAGCCGGCCAAAAAGATCGTCACGATCCGACAGCGTGGGTCAGGCGATGGCAAAAAGCTTCGCGCGTCAGATCGGCACACAGGCGGGTCGCGCGGTCGTGCGCGGCGTGTTGGGCGGGCTCTTTCGTGGGAATTGAGCCGCTGGCTTAGGGCAACGGTGGACGCGTGATCTCAGGCCCCCATTCGGGGGAGCCTTCGGCCACGCGATGATTGCTGGCGCAATCATGGGCGCTTGTATCGGATGTTTTGGCCTTCTTTAACGCGGTCATTAAGGCAAACCGTGGACCCGCGCGCGGCGCCGCCATGCGGCGACCGTGGCGACGAGGCCTCCCTTGTGGGGAGGTGAGGAGCCGCGACCGCCCGCCGGCTCGCGCTGTGGCATTTCGTATCGCCCGGATAGCTGGACCGCAGTTGCACAGCCTATATGCTGGCCTAATGATCGTGGAGCTTGGACATTTCGCCCTCATCCTGGCCTTCGCCGTCGCGCTGTTTCAGGCAATTGTCCCCATGCTCGGGGCCGCAAAGGGATGGCATGGTTGGATGGCAACCGCCATACCCGCCGCGAGCGCGCAATTTGCCCTGACAGCGGTCAGTTTTGCCGCGTTGACCTACGCATTTGTGACGTCAGATTTCTCTGTCGGGTTGGTGACCGCAAACTCCCACACGCTCAAGCCGATGCTCTACAAAGTGACCGGCGTTTGGGGAAACCACGAGGGATCGCTGCTCTTATGGGTGTTGATCCTCACACTCTTCGGCGCCTGCTGCGCATGGTTCGGTGCAGCGCTTCCGCCGCGGCTCAAAGCGCGGGTTTTGGCGGTGCAATCCTCTGTCGCCGTGGCTTTTTTCGCCTTTATCCTTTTTACCTCAAATCCGTTTTTGCGCGCCGAGTTGGTGCCGTTCAACGGCCAAGACCTCAATCCATTGCTGCAAGATCCCGGCCTCGCATTCCATCCGCCCTTTCTCTATCTCGGCTATGTCGGCCTCTCGATGGCGTTTTCATTTGCCGTAGCCGCGCTGATCGAGGGCCGAGTTGATGCGGCCTGGGGCCGATGGGTTCGGCCTTGGACTTTAGCGGCCTGGATTTTTCTGACCATCGGGATCGGCTTGGGCTCTTGGTGGGCCTATTACGAACTTGGCTGGGGCGGGTTTTGGTTCTGGGACCCGGTGGAAAACGCGTCTTTCATGCCATGGCTCATTGCCGCGGCGCTGTTGCATTCCGCAATTGTCGTTGAAAAGCGCGAAGTGCTGAAAAGCTGGACGATCCTGCTGGCGATCCTGGCCTTTGGATTTTCGCTCATCGGGACTTTTATCGTGCGATCGGGCGTGCTGACCAGCGTGCATGCTTTTGCCAATGACCCCGAGCGCGGCGTGTTCATCCTGGTCATCCTCGGCATCTTCATGGGTGGCGCGCTGCTGCTGTTTGCGCTGCGGGCTGATCAGCTGGAAGCCAAGGGCGTTTTTGGCGTCTTCAGCCGCGAGTCCGGGCTTATCGTGAACAACCTCATCCTCGCCGTGTCGTGTTTTGTGATCTTCATCGGAACGATTTGGCCGTTGATCGCGGAGATGTTTTTTGACCGCACCTTGTCTGTGGGCCCGCCGTTTTTTGATGCCGTCTTCAATCCGTTTGTCGTCGCACTTGCACTCGCCCTGCCATTTGGCGCGCTCATGCCTTGGAAGCGGGCCAAGCTTGGCCGGATCGCCCTGGCACTTGTGCCGGCGGCCTGCTTAGGTCTCGCCGCGTTTCTTTTGGCCTATGCGGTTGCCTCAGGCCGCTCTGCGATTGGGCCGGTGATGATGGCGCTTGGCGTTTGGCTGGTGGCCGCCGCGCTGACTGATCTTTGGCTGCGGACCGGGCGGGGCGCGATTTCCAAGCGGCTCTCGCGCCTGACCCGCTTGCCGGGCGCCGACTGGGGCAAGATGGTCGCCCATGCTGGTGTCGGCATCACCATGCTGGGTGTCGCGGGCTTGATCACCTTTGAGATCGAAGACATACGCGTGGCCCGAGCGGGCGCGCCCTACACGGTCGGGGGTTATGATGTCACACTTTTGGATGTGCGAGAGGTGCAGGGTCCGAATTACCTTTCGACCATGGCGCGCGTCCGGCTGAGCCAAAATGGCGCTGAGATTGCCACGCTTACGCCGGAGCGGCGCATTTATCCGGTTGCTGGCATGCCCACGACCGAAGCTGCGATTGCAAGCGGGTTTCGGCGCGACCTCTATGTTGTGATCGGCGACCCGCAAGTGGAAGGCGGCTGGGCAGTCCGTGTCTGGATCAAGCCGTTCGCCAACTGGATCTGGGGCGGGGCGATTATCATGTCCTTGGGCGGGCTCATGTCGCTTTTTGATCGCCGATACCGGTTTGCTGCGGGCGCGACTCGCCAAGACGGCAAAAGCGTGCCCGCGGAATGAAACCGATATGGCCCTTGCTGCTTTGCTTTTTCATAGCGCTTCCGGCGGTTGCTGTTGAACCTGACGAAATCCTCGAAGACCCGGCAATGGAAGAGCGCGCGCGCAACATTTCCAGCGGGTTGCGCTGTCTTGTCTGCCGCAACGAGTCGATCGATGAATCCAGTGCCGACCTGGCACGTGATCTGCGGCTGCTGGTCCGCGAACGTTTGCTTGCGGGCGATAGTGATGCCGAAGTTGTCGCCTATATTGTAGATCGCTACGGCGAGTTTGTCCTGCTGCGACCGCCGCCACGTGGCTCGACGCTGATCCTTTATCTTGCTGGTCCGGTCCTGGCACTGACCGGTGCTGCTTTAGCGATTGCGTTCGTGCGGCGGCGGGCGGCCAAACCAGAGGCGGAGATATCGCTCGATGCTGATGAGGCGGACCGGCTTAAACAGATTTTGGACCGCGACACGCGCGACAAGATGTGACGCCGCGTTTGCGCTAGCGTGCTGCCTGGCTGCGGCTTATGGTTTGCAGACGTTAACTCGAAGGGTCGGCCATGCAGTACGAAACCATCACCCGTGAAGATCAAGACGGGGTTGCCCTGATCACTCTGCGGCGGGCCGATGTGATGAATGCGCTTAACACGCAGATGCGGGCGGAGATCACCCATGCCGTGACCGAAGCGGGCAGACAATCCCGTGTTGTGGTTCTAACGGGCGAGGGACGGGCGTTTTGTTCTGGCCAGGATCTGGGCGATCGGGCGAATGCGGCCAATATCAATCTCGAACGCACGTTGCGGGATGAATACATCCCGATGCTTATGTCGATTGCCAGCTGCCCGGTGCCGACAATTGCAGCCGTCAACGGCTCGGCGGCAGGTGCTGGCGCAAACCTCGCGCTTGCAGCTGATGTGGTCATCGCGTCCGAGGCGGCAAGCTTCATTCAAGCCTTTACGCGGATTGGTCTGATCCCGGATGCCGGCGGCACATGGGTGCTGCCACGGGCGATGGGAATGGCTAAGGCAATGGGGGCTGCACTTTTTGCCGACAAGATCACCGCGCGCCAGGCCGCCGATTGGGGAATGATCTGGGAAGCCGTGCCGGAAGACGAATTTGAGGCCCATTGGCGCGCTCGTGCGGCCCATCTGGCCGCTGGTCCAACGGCGGCTTATGCGCGAGTGAAATCGGTAATACGGGAATCCTACGAAAACGACTTCCAGACGCAGCTTGCACTTGAGGGCAAGCTGCAGGGCGAATGCGGCAAGACGCGGGATTTCAAAGAAGGCGTGGTTGCGTTTCTCGAAAAACGACCGGCAGCTTTTGAAGGAAGGTGAGCGCGCCGCGTCAAGCCCCCTTCGGGAGCCATCCTCGGCCCGCGTTGCCACGGAACGCGTCAGACCCTTGCCCCCGGAGCGGTGGCCGATTTATCGTTGCATCATCGGCCTGCCAAGACGGGAGCGCTCAGCGACAGCGGTGAGGAGGGCTCCCCGCTTTGGGGGAGCCGACGAGCCGCATCTGCAGCCTATCGTTCGGGGATCAAACCGCGTGGGCTGAAGCGCAGCACCAGCAACAGCACCACGCCCATCATCAGCAGCCGCATATGCGCCGCCGCCTCATTGATATGGCCATAGAGCCAGGAGCTTGGATCCATCCCAGCAGTGATCAGCGATGTCACCGCCTGGCCCATAGGCTCAACCTGGATCCAAAGCCACCAGATCAAAAACCCACCCAAGACAGAGCCCCAATTGTTGCCAGAACCGCCGACAATCACCATCACCCAGACCAAAAACGTAAACCGCAATGGGGTATATCCGGTCGGTGCCAAGAGGCCGTCAAGCGTTGTCATCATAGCACCAGCCAGCCCGCAAACGGCCGATCCGATCACAAAAATCTGCAAATGGCGCGCGGTCACGTTTTTGCCCATTGCACTGGCAGAGACCTCATTGTCGCGGATCGCGCGCATCATCCGACCCCAGGGCGATTTCAGCGCCATCTGGCTCAGCCATAAAAGCGCGCCGAGGACCGCGACAAAAAGGAGCATGTAGCCAAGCTTCACGTAGAGCGACGAAAAGGTGACCGGGTCGGCGCCGATCCGCTCCGCCAAGGCCAAAAACCAATCCGCGCGCTGTAAATCAATCTCATAGGGCACGGGCCGCGGCAAACCGCTGACCGTTTTGACGCCGCGTGCCATCCAATCTTCGTTCTTCAGCACCGCAATGATGATCTCGGCTATGCCAAGGGTTGCAATCGCCAGATAGTCCGAGCGCAGGCCAAGGGCTGTTTTACCGATGATCCAAGCCGCACCCGCCGCGATCAGCCCGCCGACCGGCCAGGCCAGTATGACCGGCAGGCCCAGACCCCCGAGATAGCCGGTGAGCGACGGGTCGATCGCCTCAACCGCCTCGACCGCAGGCATGATCACGCTGCGATAGACGACAAATCCCACGATCAAAAAACTCAGAAGAGCCAGGCCGCGATAGTTTGAGGCGGGCAACCTGCGCCACAGAACAATCGCGCCGACAATTGTGCCGGCCCCGATCAGAAGCCCCAGGATCAGCCGGGGCCCACCGGCGGCCCATGCCTCCGGCACCGGCGGCATCGACACCAAAACGGCCGCCAACCCGCCAAGTGCGACAAAACCCATAACGCCGACATTAAAAAGCCCCGCATAGCCCCATTGCATATTCACGCCGAGCGCCATGATCGCCGAGATGAGGCTCATATTCAGAACCGTAAGCGCGGAGTTCCAAGACTGAAACAGGCCCGTGCCGATGAAAAGCACGGCCACCATGGCAAAAAGCAGTGGTGCGCGGGCCGATCCCAGGGCATTCATAGGGCTTTGCCTTTCATGATGCCGGTTGGGCGGAAGAGCAGCACGATCAGCAGGATGCCGAAGCTCACCGCGAATTTGTAATCCGTCGACAGAAGCTGGACGAGGCCCTGCGGCTCCCAACTTTCCGGCAGAACGTAGGTGACGACGCGGCGGAACGCGTAAGTGACAGTGACCTCGGAAAAGGCGATCAGAAAGCCGCCCAAAATGGCGCCCAAGGGCGATCCCAGACCGCCAACGATTGCCGAGGCAAAAATCGGCAGCAGCAGCTGGAAATAGGTGAACGCCTTGAAGCTTTTATCAAGCCCATAGAGCACGCCTGCCGTGGTTGCTAATGCGGCGACAATGATCCAAGTGATCGCAACGACACGCTCGGGATTGATCCCCGACAGCAGCGCAAGGTCCTCATTGTCGGAAAATGCGCGCATCGATTTGCCGGTCCGCGTGCGATTGAGAAACCAAAAGAGCAGGGCGACTGCGATAATGGCGACGACAATGGTGATCGCTTGGCTGGTGCGGAAAGCCAGACCCTCATCAAGCCCGGTCAGCGTCCGAAATGTGCGCGCAGAGATGATGAAACGTTCGCCATCGGCAAAGCTTTGGTCATCTACGCCAATGATCAGGCGCACGATCCCGTTGGTGACAAACATGATCCCCATTGAGGCGATCAGAAAAATGATCGGTCGGGCCTTTTGCTGGCGGTAAAACCGGTAGATCACCCGGTCCGTGCCCAACAGCAGGCCAGCGGTCACCGCAATTCCCACCGGCAGCGCCAAAAGTGCCGTTGGCAGCGGCCCCAAACTGATGCCAAGCGCTTGCAGGGCCCAGGTGACCAGGATTGTGACCATGGCGCCGAAGGCCATCGTGTCGCCATGGGCAAAGTTTGAAAACCGCAGGATCGAATAGATCAACGTCACGCCAAGCGCCCCAAGCGCCAATTGCGCGCCGTAGGATGTAGCCGGGATCACGACAAAATTCAGCAGTGTCACAGCCGCATTGATCAGATCCATGTCACTCACGCCTCAAATGCATTTGGGCACACCTCATGGCGAAACCTCACAAGTGCCGAAATAGGTCGACGCCCCGGCCTCATCATGTAAGCTGAGCCGGGTCGCACTGTCGGCTTCGATGGTCAGCAGCAGGCCCGGGGCCGCGTAGCCGGCAATGTCGCCTGAGCCCATCCTTGCTAGCAAAATGTCACCCGTACGCAGCGATG
>JBCCXT010000067.1:0-18221 GCA_039191215.1 Pseudomonadota bacterium | reverse complement strand
GCGCCAAGCCGGGCTGAGCCTGTTGAAGCCGCCCTGCCAGCCCGGTGCGGAAGAGTTGCGCAATATGGGCCGAAAGTTTCCGCCGAATCATCTGCATGAAACCTGGCTCGATTTCCTTTATTGGGACGCCGAGCTCGAGGCCTAGCGGTTCAGTCGCCCGGCGCCATCATAGGCGCGATTTGCACAATCCACGGGCTCAACGCATAGCCATTGTCCCCTTGTGGCTGCGCAGTGAAGCGCAACACATTTCCGATGCGGAAAACACGGGCGCATTCGCTGCCCCGAAATGTCCCTAGGCAAAGCAAATAGCGGTCATCAGGATCACTGACATTGCCAGCCAAGCGCCAAGAATGCGGCGCGGCGCTTTGCATATTGCCGGAATACGAAATCGTGCCGTCTGCATTGAAGGTCATCGACCAACGGCCATTGATCTCGTCCAGGCGCATGCCAACAAGGTCGGCCATGATATCCGGGGCCACAAGGCCTGCGGCGCCCAGGCGCGTAAACTCGCGGACTGATTTCGCTGCGATGATACTTTCCAAAGGGAGGGTTTGCTGGGCTGCCAGCGGTGACGCCATAAGGCCGAGAATAAGAGGAAAAAGAGCCGATTTCATACCTAATCTATCTTTATCAATGGGAACGATGACGGAGATGATGCCAATCGCGAGAAATTTGGAAAGCACGCTTGAGCACTATTAACGATTGATTGACGGATAATTCTGCGTGTCGAATTTGATTGAGCCTGAGACCAGCAGTGGCAGCGCTTGTGATTTTGAACCCTATCGATAGTGTGAGCCCATGACTGACTTTCTCCCCCCATCGGGTACCGATTTGCCACGTTACGCGGGTGTTCCGTCGTTCATGCGGCTGCCCTACATCGCGCCCGGCGATCCAAGACGCGCGGAAGTTGATATCGGGTTTGTCGGAATGCCGTGGGACGGTGCGACGTCAAACCGGCCTGGTGCGCGGCACGGACCGCGTGCGCTGCGCGATGCCTCAACCATGATCCGCGAGATGAACCGAGCCACCGGCCAGCAGCCGTTCCAGGAGGCAAATGTTGCCGATATGGGCGACATCGCCATGAGCCCGGTCAGCCAGGACCAGGCCCTTGCCGCGGCTGAGGCCGAAATTGCCAGTATGCTGTCGGACGGCATCCGGCCCTTCATGGTTGGCGGCGATCATTTATGCACGCTCACCTGTCTGCGCGCCTTGGCCAAACACCGCGGCGAGGCGCTTGGATTGGTGCTGTTGGACAGCCATACCGACCTCTATCCGCCCTATTTTGGCGGTGAGACGCTGACCCACGGCAATCCGTTCCGCCAAGCGATTGAGGAAGGCCATCTCGACCCCAAACGATGCTTCATGGCGGGCATGCGGGGGACGTCTTACAACAATTCAGACTTCGACTACGGCCGCGAAAAGGGCGTGACGATCCTGCCGATCGAGGCCTGCCAAGAGATCGGCTGGCGCTCGGTCATGGCCAAAGCACACACGGTGGCGCAGGGGCCCAGCTATTTCAGCTTTGACATCGATTTCGTCGATCCCGCCTTTGCGCCGGGGACCGGGACGCCGGAAGTTGGCGGCCCAAGCAGTGCTGAGGCGATTGCCTGCCTGCGCGCGGCCCATGGGCTGGAGATTGTCGGCGCGGACTTGGTCGAGGTTTCGCCACCTTTTGATAATGGTGGCATCACATCTTGGCTTGGCGCGTCGATCATGTTCGAAATATTATGTGCGATGCTTGCATCTTCCGGTAGCTGATTGGCGCTGTCCGACAACATCGCTAGACTTAGGCTTTGTCAGCGCTTAATAGCCCGGAAGGCACACTAGTTAGCGCTAACAGCGACGAAGGAGGCTTCTCCGTGAGGCACGATCGCAACGGCGCAGAGAGGGCGGTCATGGTATCTCGTGTCATCCCCGTCGATCCGTTCGACCTGGTGATTTTTGGCGGGACCGGTGATCTTGCGCGGCGCAAGATCCTGCCGGGCCTTTACCGCCGGTTCATTGCCGGGCAGATGCCTGCAGAGGCGCGCGTGATCGGCGCCGCCCGCGGCGATCTGGATAGGGCGGGCTACCGCGCGCTGATCAAAGATGCTTTAGCTGAGTTCTTGCCGAAATCGGTACTTGAAGCCGACCAGATCGCCGGGTTTCTGGATAAGCTGGACTATGTGAAGGTTGATGCCACCGGAGAGGCCGGTTGGAAGCCCCTGGCCAAGATCATGCGTAAGGATGTGGTTCAGGCGTTTTACTTCTCTGTCGGCCCGGCGCTGTTCGGTGCGTTGGCCGAGCGTTTGCACAAGTTTAAGGTCGCCCGGCAAGATGCTCGTATCGTTGTGGAAAAGCCGTTTGGCCGTGACTTGGCTTCGGCCATTGATCTGAACGCGACTTTGGCGGCCCATTTTGACGAGTTTCAAATCTACCGCATCGACCATTACCTCGGCAAAGAAACAGTGCAAAACCTGATGGCCGTTCGCTTCGGTAACATCCTGTTTGAGCCGCTTTGGAACAGCCAATTTGTCGACCACGTCCAGATCACCGTCGCCGAAGAGGTCGGCGTCGGCGGGCGCGGCGCGTATTACGACAAATCCGGCGCGATGCGGGACATGGTCCAAAACCACCTGATGCAGCTGTTGTGTCTGACCGCGATGGAAGCGCCAACCCGGTTTGAGCCTGATGCCGTGCGCGACGAAAAGCTGAAGGTGATCCGCGCGCTCGATGAGGTGCCGCGCGATAACATCGTGCGCGGCCAGTACAAAGCCGCCCACAAGCTGCCCGCTTACATCGATGATGCCGAAAACGCCGATAGCCGGACCGAGAGCTTTATTGCGATGCGTGTCGATATCTCGAATTGGCGCTGGAAGGGCACGCCGTTTTATCTGCGGACCGGCAAACGGATGCGCGCGCGGATGTCAGAGATTGCCGTCCATTTCCGCGAGGTCCCGCATTCGATCTTTGACGAAGATGCTGGCCGTCATGCCAATGTGCTGGTGATCCGGTTGCAACCCGATGAAGGCATGGACTTGCGTGTGACGATCAAAGAGCCGGGGCCCGGCGGCATGCGTTTGGTCGATGTGCCCCTTGATATGACCTTTGCCGATGCGCTTGGCCAAGACGCAGAAGATGCACCCGACGCATACGAGCGGCTGATCATGGATGTCATCCGTGGCAACCAAACGCTGTTCATGCGCGGCGATGAGGTGGAAGCGGCTTGGGCATGGACCGATCCGATCATCGAAGGTTGGCACGAGCGGGGCGACAAGCCGCTGGCCTACGATCCCGGAACGGATGGGCCGGCGGATGCGTTGATGCTGATGCATCGCGACGGCCGCCGCTGGCGGGAACTTGAGCCGTGAGACACCTGGTCGAATACCCAGACCAGGACGTGCTGATGATGGATCTTGCGGACCAACTCGCCTCAGAGCTTGCCGACAGCCTCAGACGCAACGAAACGGCGAGCTTTTGCGTGCCGGGCGGCACAACACCGGGGCCGGTTTTTGACGTTCTCTCGGAACAATCGCTCGACTGGGACCGGGTGGTCGTCTTTCTCAGCGATGAGCGGTGGGTGCCGGAGACAAGCCCGCGCTCAAACACGGCCTTGGTGAAGCAAAGGCTACTGGTATCAAAGGCTAAGGCGGCGTCCTTCATACCGCTTTATGGGCCGGTCGAGCCGCCATTGGCGGCGGTCGAGGAATTGGCAAAGGGATTTGACGGCCATCTTCCGATCTCAGTTCTGCTGTTGGGGATGGGCGCGGATATGCACACGGCCAGTCTCTTTCCCGGGACAGAAGGCCTTGAAGATGCGCTGGCATCGGATGCGCCCGTTCTGATGGCGATGCGGCCCGATGCGGCGGCTGAGCCGCGGGTGACGCTGACAGCACCCTTCCTCAATGGTGCGATGTCCAAACATATCGTCATCACCGGGGCCGAAAAGCGCGCGGCACTGGACCGGGCTGCCAGATTACCGGTGACCGAGGCCCCCATTCGCGCGGTATGGTCCGATGCAACAGTGCATTGGGCGCCCTGACTTTTTTTAGGATCGAAGGACATGTCCATGGATATTTGGAGTGATCTCTCCGCCCATGCCGCGGCCGTTGCCGAGCGCCCGATCGCGGCCCTGTTTGCATCCGACAGCGATCGGGCGACCCGGTATTCCGCACAGCACGGCGCGACGCTGTTTGACTACTCAAAGACGAATATCGACGACGCGGCCATGTCGATCTTGCTGGAGCTGGCTCGCGCTACGGGGGTCGAGGCGCGCCGCGACGCGATGTTTGCAGGCGCCAAGATCAATGAAACCGAAGGCCGCGCGGTCCTGCATACAGCACTTCGCGCACCGGCAGGCCCGATCTTGGTCGACGGCGATGATATCATGCCAGAGGTGCTAGCGACGCGCGCGCGCATGGCTGATTTCTGCCGCCAGGTGCGCAGTGGCGCGATTGCCGGGGCGGGCGGACGCTATACTGACATTGTCAATATCGGCATCGGCGGGTCCGATCTTGGCCCGGTCATGGCAACGCTGGCACTTGCCCCCTATGCCGACGGGCCCCGCGTGCATTATGTCTCAAATGTCGACGGCGCCCATATTCACGACACGCTGCAAGGGCTTGATCCATCCCGCACGCTGATCATCGTGGCGTCAAAAACCTTCACCACAATCGAGACCATGACCAATGCCGAAAGCGCGCGCGGCTGGCTGGGTGCGGCGGTCGAAAACCCCGCCACGCAATTTGCCGCGCTGTCTTCCGCGGTTGAGCGCACCGATGCGTTCGGGATCGATCCGTCACATGTTTTCGGTTTTGAGGATTGGGTCGGCGGGCGCTATTCGCTGTGGGGACCGATTGGGCTGGGCGTGATGCTGACCGTGGGGCCGGACATTTTTGATCAGTTTTTGGCCGGCGGTGCGGCGATGGATGCCCATTTCCGCAGTGCCGATCTAGCCGACAACCTGCCCGTTCTGTTGGCGTTAGTTGGCATCTGGCACCACCAGGGCTGTGGCTTTCCAACGCGTGCCGTGTTGCCCTATGACCAGCGGTTGTTGCGTCTGCCCGCCTACCTTCAACAGCTTGAGATGGAGAGCAACGGTAAACGGGTGGCAATGGACGGCGCTGCGCTTACGGGTGTGTCTGGTCCTGTTGTCTGGGGCGAGCCGGGCACAAACGGACAACACGCCTTCTACCAACTGATCCATCAAGGAACTGAAATTGTCCCTTGTGAGTTCCTGCTGGCGGCAACCGGTCACGAACCGACTTTGGCCCATCACCACAGGCTCTTGGTGGCAAATTGTCTGGCCCAGGCCGAAGCGTTGATGCTGGGCCGTGATCTTGCGGCCGCGCGGGAGATTATGGCGGCAAAAGGCCTAACCGGGTCAGAGCTGGAGCGTCAGGCCCAACATCGCGTGTTTCCCGGCAACAGGCCGTCGACCATGTTGCTCTATCCCAAACTCACGCCCGAAGTGCTGGGTCAGATCATTGCACTTTACGAGCACCGGGTTTTTGTCGAAGGCACAATTTTGGGGATCAACTCGTTCGATCAATGGGGTGTTGAGCTTGGCAAGGAACTGGCGCTGAAACTCGCGCCGCTTCTAGAAAATGGCAGCGTCACCGGCAAAGATGGATCCACCGCGATGCTGATTGCAGCCTTGCGTGAGATGTCACTGGATTGAGGCAGACAATCGCGGCAAAAAAGGGCCGGCAATTGCCGATCTTTGGATCAGTCCAATTGCCTGTTTTACTCGCATTTCGAATAACCACTGTGCCTATGCACAGCAATTTAGCCAAGAATGGCGACGCCAAATTGCGTCACGCTACAAAAAACGTGAAAAAAACGTGAATTGGCTGGGCAGAACGCCTTGTCTCAGCCATGGTCATCATGGGTTCGGTGGGTCGTATGCGGGCCGGGATGATGAAAAAAAAGCTGGAAGTCCAACTGTTCGGTGGATTTTTTTGCCGTTGGTCGGACGGCAAAGAGGTTGAGCTGCGTGGTGTGAAACACCGCGCCCTTCTGGCTATTTTAGCAACGGCGGCCAATGGCGCGCATACGCGTTCGTGGATCCAAGAGACGCTTTGGATGCTTTCTGGCGAAGAATTGGGTCGGGCAAGTTTGCGCCGGGCACTTTCGGATCTGCGCAAGATTTTTGGTAGTGATTTCGATGAGATATTTACCACCACAAACGCCGATGTGCGGATCAATTTGGACCGTGTCGACCTAATCGGACGGCGCACGGACGGGGTTTTCCTCGATGGGCTGAACATCCCCGAGCCGGGGTTCCGCGAATGGCTGACTGAAAAGCGCCGGCACTATGAAAATGACTTTGGCACGATGCTGCTTTCCGCGCGCGAGGGCGTGGCGCCAAAGTTGGCGGTCTTGCCGTTCATGCCGCGCAGCCGCAGCGAAGACGAACAGCACCTGGCGGATCTTTTGGCCATGGAGGTCAGCCGCTCGCTGTCACGCTCCCGCCTGATTGATGTGATCTCGCATCTTTCCGCGCGCCGGCTGAATGCCCGCATCCTCGACATGGGCGAGATACGCAAGACGCTTGGCTTTGACTATGTCGTCTACGGCTCGGTGCAAATGAGCGATGACGGCTTTAGAATTGAGGCGGATTTGGCCGACACAACAACCGGCCGCATTATTTGGACCGAGCAATTCACCGGCCGCATGGCCGAGCTCATCAACGGCCAGACGAGCCTGATCTCCGATCTGTCGTCGCGTATTGGCCACGGCATCCTCAAGGCATCGGTGGAATTATCACAAGGCCGGCCGGTTGCCGACATTCATAGCCACGCGCTTTTGATGTCGGCGGTGACGCTGATGCATGGCCGCAACCGCGCCGATTTCGTCCGCTCAAAAGAGTATCTGGAGGAATTGATCCGGCGGTTGCCGAACCAAGCCACTTTACATGCGTGGTTGGGCAAATGGCATGTGATGATGGCAAGCCAGGGCTGGGATTTTGAATCTATCGCCCTTGGCCGTGCCGCCGATCATACGGCCCGCGCGTTGGACACGGATGCGAAATGCGCGTTCTCTCTTGCTGTTGACGGCATGGTGCACAGCCATTTCGATGCCGATGGCGCGATCGTCACGGACCGGTTTGAACAATCGCTCCAACTTGATCCAAGCAACGCACTGGCCTGGTTGCTTTATTCGCGCCTGCATATGTTCAACGGTAACGGCCAGCAGGCATTAGATTACGCCGAACGCGCTTGCATGCTGTCGCCCTGCGATCCGCATCAATACTTCTACGATCTGCTGTTGGCCTGCGCCAAATCCGTTTGCGGCGATTATGAAGGCGCGCTCGGCTATGCTGAACGATCTTTGCAGGCCAACCCGTCACATAATTCGACGCATCGCGTGCGCACCATCACCTTGTCGTTGATGGATCGGATGGATGAGGCTCAGCTCGCCGCGCAGGAGCTGTTGACCTGGGAGCCGGAGCTTACCGTGACCTCTTACTTAAGGCACCACCCAGCCGGGGCTGATCGGCAGATGACCAAGCTTTGGGCTGAGGCATTAAAGCGGGCGGGCGTGCCCGACACATAGATCAAAAGGCGCCCGGCGCGCCAAATTTGAAAAGAGGGGGGATTTCATGTCCACACAAGCAATTGGATCGGGCATGTCGGGAATGTCCGGCATGTCAGGAATGTCTGGTATGTCCGGCATGTCAGGGATGTCCGGTATGTCAGGAATGTCCGGGATGTCGGGAATGTCCGGCATGTCGGGGATGGGGGACCGCGCTGGAAACTATGACGGCACGACGGCCGTGGGCATCCTGATCGCGCGCGACGGCATTATGGGCGCCTGGAAAGGTGCAACACTCGACCCGGTTGAACGCAGCGAAGACAAGGCTGAAAACCTTGCTGATTGGAGCCAGGCCGTCCGGGTCCAGACGCTGTTGCAAGAGCTTGTGTCGGACACCGCAGTCCGCTTCGAGGGCGGCGCAGCGAAAGTCTATTCTATCGCGTCCAATTTCTCCGCCACGCCGTTTGCCAGCTTCACCCGACCGACCCAGGCGGATTTTGAGGCGCAGCTAAGCCTTGTGCGCAATTATGCTGATCTGCGCGGCGACCGATTGCCCGAGATCCTGACGCAAGCGGGCGGGATCACCGATTATCTGGGATCGGTCGCCGGTCTGCATCCTGGCCGGCGCCGCTACAGCTATGAATTGATGGCCATCACCCAGGTTTTCGCCACGCAGATTGTGTTCCGCATCAAGCATATGCTGGCCTGCCTGCGACCCGATGCTTATTCGGCGCAAATTCAGCCCGCAATCCCCACGCCGGGCCACGGCACCCTGCCGTCAGGGCACGCCACCGAGAGCTTTGCCCAGGCGGTCGTCTTGGCCCATCTGATGGATGCGGAGATGGGGCAGCCAAGTGATCGGACCCATGTCGATCAATTGATGGCCCAAGCAGCGCGCATTTCGATCAATCGCCACGTGGCGGGTGTGCATTTTCCGGTCGACAGCATTGCCGGTGCGATGCTGGGTCTGTTGTTGGGCCAATACATGGTGGCCCGTGCCAAACCATCGGGGAATCCGACCGTGCCAAGCGCCAGTTTCAGCGGCACAAAATCTGCCGGTGGCGGCGTCCCGGTAGATTTTGAGGTCGCGCCGTATCTGTCTGCCTCGGGCAACAATCCACTTGTGGCCCCCCCGCAGATCGACGGGCAGGGCGGCGATGTGATTGTCGCGGTTGATCCAAACCCGGTTGCCGTGAACAAAAGCGAGCTGTTGGAGTTTATGTGGGGCAAAGCGCTTAGTGAATGGACGGCAAGGTGAGGGCGGACCATGGCACAACTGGCCTGGTTCGAGGATCCCGACCGTTATCTCATTGATCTGCCCAACCGGCCCGCACGGGTCAATGACGCCTATTCGCAATGGGTGATCGGGCATGGCGCAAAGTTCAACCTGACCGAGGAATACCGCGGCCCAGACGGCGAGCCTGACGATTTCGACTTTGCCATTGCCTATCCCGATCTGGACGGCGCGCCGAACGGGTTTTTGACCTCAACGAAGCCCGCGACCAGCACGCAGCCTGCGCGCGACGGGCTTTGGGTCGGCAGGTTGCCCGTCCGGCGCCGATCTGTGGCGCCGAGCCTGCCATCGGAGGATGCAGAGCTGACGGATGACGGCTGGCAGCCGCAATTGCCGGCAGGTGTCGATCCATCGAAGCTGGTGATCGTGGCGGTGATGGACGATGCGATAAACATTGCCCATCGCCGGTTTCGCGATGGCTCCGGCGAAAGCCGCGTCGACGCGGCTTGGATTCAGGATGCGCGCTTTGTCGGTCCGGCCCCAACCGGCCCCGGACGCCCGCCGCTTCACCGCTTGTTCGGCCGGGTTTGGGATCGCGGCGACATCAATGCGGCAATCGCGGCCTTTCCCGATGATGACGAAGGCGCCATGCGCGCGCTCGATCTGATCTCGGGGCCCGGCGCGCCGTATCGACCCACGCCGTTGCGACTGGCGGTCTCTCACGGGACACATGTCGCCGATCTGGCGGCGGGCTACGCGCCCGATGACAGCAATATCAACCGCCGCGTGATCGCTGTGCAATTGCCGGTTTATGCCTCGATGGACACGTCCGGTGCGACGCTGAAAGCCGCGATCATCGCGGGCGGCGAGTTTATCTTTGACCGCGCCCGTGCACTCAGCCGAAGGGCAGGCGTGCCGATCCCCGTTGTGCTGAATTTCAGCTATGGGCTGGGTGGCGGCGTGCTCGATGGTCAGGGGGTGGTTGAACGCGCTCTGTCGGCGCAGGCCAACGCCTATCGTGATGCCGTTGAGCGGATCACCGGGACCGCGCCGCCGGCAGTCAATGTGCTTCCCGCTGGCAATGAACATCTGTCGACGACACACGCCCGCAGCGCGCCGAGTGCGCGTGAACAGACAACCTTTTCGACTGAAATCCGCCTGCAGCCGGACGATCGTAGCTCGAATTTCGCGGAATTTTGGGTGCCGCATGGGACGCTGAATGTGGCGGTGCAGGTCACCGGCCCCGATGGCAGCACCGGCAGCTTTTCTATCGATTTACCCAGCAATCCACCTGATCCCGGTCAGGTGACGTTGGACAATGACCGCGTCCTGGCTGCCGCTGGCCCGGACCTCGATCCGTCAACGATCGTGGCGCGGCTTTCGGTCGACTGCCCGTCTGCTTATCCCAGGCGGGCTGGCGCGCCGCTTGGTGCATGGCGCGTATTGCTGGCCTTCGCGCCGAGCCGAACATTAATTGCTGGCGCGCCAACTGTAGCGCCCGGCATCTGGCAGGTCATAACAACGGCAACCGGCGCGGCATCGGGCCGGATAGAGGCTTGGGTGCAACGCAATGAGCGCAGTCTTGGATTTCCGATGCGTGGCCGGCAGGCCTATTTCGACGACGACGAATATGCCGATACGCGTTTCGATGCGATGACGGACATTTCCGTCTACGACCAATCGGCAAGCGATGTGCGCCGAAACGGGACAATATCGAGCATCGCGTCGCGCCCGGTTGCGGCCTCTGGCGGGGCAGAGCAGATCAGCGTCGGCGCATCCCGATGGGATATTGCCGGACCGGCGATCTATAGCGCGGCGGGTATGGCGCCCAACAACACCCCAATTGTACTGGCCGCGGGTGACACGTCACGCGTGCTGTCCGGCGTGCTGGCAAGTGCGACCCGCGGATCAGCGCGCGTCGCACTCAGTGGCACAAGCAGCGCCGCGCCACAGATCGCGCGGTTTGTGGCCGACGTGCTGGAAGCAACGCCGCAAGGCGACTACGGCACGTTTTCAGCCCATGCCAGCATCGCCGCCCAGGCCCGGCCCCCGGTCCGCCCCAATGGCGAAAAGGAATTGGCCAGCAACAATGTCGTGCGGGAAGAACGATCCGAGCTTGGCAGCCTCGATCCGCCGCTGGCCCTGCAGGATGACATTTCGCGCGACACATCCCGCAAGCTGCCATTCTGATTAGCTGACGCAGGGTGAACTTTTCACGCTTAAATCACGCCAGGCAATTGGAGGATTTGTTAGAAAGACTTTACGCAAAGACAATTCCTTGCGGATTGAAGCCAGAACCAGGGAACTTCCGGCCGCCGTGTCTGGGGTGCGGCCTGGTTTGTGAAGGGTGACGATTGACATGACTGTGACAATATTCTCGGACGATATCGTGGATTGGCGTTCAGGCGATCCCGTCTGGACTGTTGCAGGCGAAGTTCCGCTTCTCTCCATCGGATGCCCAGATGTTGGCACACGCGAATTCGCAGAGATATTTGGCGGATCGTTCCCCGTGTTGCGCCCGTCCTGGGCATCCGAACCTTCCAACGGGACCAGCAAGGGCTGAGCGCCCGCACCGTTCCATTCGAAAACCCTGAAACTCGAGGCTGACGAAGGCGCAAATCGGCGCGCTGGACGCTGCAGCCATTTTGCTTGACCCTCTTGGCGCAGGAAACATCAGGATCAGCGCATATGACAATTGCTGTGACAGCCGCGAACGGGCAACTCAGCTCTCAAATTATCAAGGCCTTACAGGCAAACGACCCGAAAAAAACGGTCATCGGCCTTGCCCGCAGCCCGGCAAAAGCGCGCAATCTGGGGATCGAGATAAGACCGGGTGATTACGATGATCGGGCAGCTCTTGAGTCTTCATTGACGGGCGTGGACGCAGTTTTGCTGCTATCGGGCAACGGCCCGCCGGAGCCGCGTGTAGAGCAGCACCGCAATGTGATCGCAGCTGCCAAGGCCAACGGTGTCCGGCGGATCGTCTATACAAGCGTTCAGGGTGCCGATACGGGCACGTCCTTTTCGCCGGTGATCCAAAGTAATCGCCAGACGGAGGCTGATATTCGCGAAAGCGGGCTCGATTGGGTGATCGGGCGCAATTGGATCTACATCGAGCCCGATCTCGAGTATCTCGAGACCTATCGAAAGAAAGGTGAGATTGCCAATTCGGCGGGTGACGGACAATGCGGCTATACCACCCGCCAGGAGCTTGCACAGGCTTATGCAAGCATGCTGACCGGTCCACAGCATTCGGGCCAGACCTATTTCTTGCATGGCGCGTTCCTGACCCAGGCCGAGTTGGTCGCGCATATGAACAGGGCCTTTGGCACCGCGCTTGTTTACCGGCCCATGTCAGTTGCGGCTTATCGGGACGACCGTATCGGTGAGTTGGGCGAGATGATGGGCACGATCATCGCTGGCATCTATGAGGGCATTCGCGGTGGCGTGTACAGCCAAGATAGTGATTTCGAGAAAGCCGCCGGTCGCCCGCACCAAAGCTGGGACGATTATTTCGGGGCGTTTTTCACAGCCTGACTGATTTAGGGCCTCCTGACCCAGCGGGCCTGCTACCTGTGCGGATTTCTGCGATCTGGTGCAACGAATTTGGAGCGGGTGAAGGGAATCGAACCCTCGTCTTAAGCTTGGGAAGCTCCTGCTCTACCATTGAGCTACACCCGCCCAGGATAGTGCGTGTAGGCCAAGGTCTGCTTGGAGGTCAAGCGAAGGCACTGAAAATTCGCCATTAACAAAGCCGCGCTGCCGTGCAACCGTTGCGCGGTAGAGTTTCGTTGAGGAGGGCGACATGGTCCGTTCAATCTATATCGCCGCATGCGCGCTTGTCGCATTCGGGAGCCAAGCAGGCGCGCAGGACTATACCTTACCGCCAACTTTTGGCGTGGTCAGTATCAGCACAGGTTTTGTGCCCGATCCAAATTGGATCACGATCCTGGCCGGTGGCGACAATCGCGGCAGCTATACGGATGTGTCCACGGGCGGCGCGTGCAACGGCTATTTTGCCAGCGCGCCGGATATGCGGGTTTTTTATGATGCAGGCTCCGACTACCCGCTCGCCTTTTATGTGGATTCGCGCGACGACACGGTGCTTTTGGTCAACACACCTGATGGCGCCTGGCATTGCAACGATGACACGATGGCGCTGAACCCGGCCATCGAGTTCGGCCAACCGCTCAGCGGTCAGTATGATATCTGGGTCGGGACTTATGCCCCGACAAATGGTGAATACCCCCCCGCCACGCTTGGGATTACAGAAGTATCGGCCTTTGCGACGCTCGACTTCACAATCGCGTTCTTTGGCGAGGATAACCGCGAGGTTATGGATGCGACTGTTACGCCCTGGAACATGATCGGATTTGTCGATCTGTCGAATGCAAGCTGCACCGGTGCGCTTATCGGCCCGTCAACAGTTTTGACGGCCGCACATTGCCTGGCCAATGCCGGCGTGATGGACAGCCAGCCTGTCGCCTTTTATGCGGGATATGATCAGGGCAATTATGTCGCCAGCGCGCAGATCACCGGTAGCCACGTGCCGCAGGGATGGATGCAGGGCGAACAGACGGGTACGGATTTTGCCTTCCTGTTCCTTTCAGAGCCTTTGGGTAGTCAGCTTGGATACATGGATGTCGGCCCGCTGAGCCCGCAGGAGCAGCAGGCGCTGGAAACGGGTGGTGCAGGCATCGCGATTTTGCAGGCCGGGTATAGCTACGACCAGCAGGGTGTGATGACCGGCCATGTCGGCTGCCCGTTTGTGGGCGTCGGTGCAGCCAATGAGCTCTTCCATGAATGTGATACCCTTCAAGGTGATAGCGGCTCACCGCTCTTTATTGAGACGGCGGATGGATACCGGATCATCGGGGTCGAGAGCCATACGCGCGATAACCCGGACCCGTCGGCGCCATTTAATCTGAATGTGGCCATGTATACGCAATATGTGGTCGATGAGATGGCTGTCATTGGCCAGGGCACCGCACCTGCCGGTGGAGATGCTGGCAAGTAGCTGCGCCCAGATTTAAGTGGGTTAGGGCGGCAGTTTCGGGCCGCCTTTGGCAGCCGCTCAACGGCCCGCTAGGGGGCACGAGCCCCCAAACCCTTCGCTTGGGGGCAAGGCCCCCCAAGACCCCCAAGCTCCTTGGGTCGCGTTGATGTTGATGGGATCTCTAGCCGCGCCGCCTGCGCCGCCGACCGGAGTTTTCGCCGCCTGACGCGCCAAAACTCACATTTGGCAGCGCAACAATCTCGGCCAGGCGCGGGAAAGGGTCGCTTGCATGCGGCAAAGCGTTTGCGGCGACGAAATGGTCCTGAAATTTCGGCTCCACGGCCGTTTCGACCTTGTGGATCTGCCGCACGACCCGTTCGATCCTTGCCCGCGCCGTCCGACTGCACAGCGCAATCCGCGCACCATGACCGGCCGCGTTGCCGGCACTGGTCACCTTTTCCAGTTCCGCATCCGGGATCATGCCCAGCACCATGGCGTGTTTGGGCGAGATATGCGCGCCGAACGCGCCTGCCAGCACAACCCGATCGACGCGGTCCACCTCCAACTGATCCATCAAAAGCCGCGCGCCTGCATAAAGTGCTGATTTTGCGAGCTGAATGGCACGGATATCCCCTTGAGTGACGCTGACCCTCGGCCCGTTCTGGGCGGTACCGTCGTAGATGAGGTACGAATAGGTGCGGCCCTGCGGCTCTGACCTGGCCGTGCCAGTGTGATCGGGCCCGCCGACCAGGCCTGAGGCATCAACAAGGCCCGCCATCCGCATTTCTGCGACCGCCTCGATAATGCCTGAGCCGCAGATGCCGGTCACACCGGTGGCGCCGATGGCCTCAACAAACCCAGGCTCGTCGGACCACAAATCCGACCCGATGACGCGAAACCGCGGCTCTTTGGTTATGGGATCAATCTCGATTCGCTCAATCGCGCCCGGTGCGGCGCGCTGGCCTGAGGAGATCTGCGCACCTTCAAAGGCCGGGCCGGTTGGCGACGAACAGGCCAACACCTTCACGCGGTTGCCGAGCAGAATCTCTGCATTGGTGCCGACATCCACGACCAGCACCAGGTCTTCGGACTGGTTCGGTGCCTCCGACAGCGCGACCGCGGCTGCATCAGCGCCGACATGCCCGGCAATGCAGGGCAGCAGGTAAGTCTGGGCCCGGGGGTTTAGGGAATTCAGGTTGAGGTCGCGGGCAGGCACAGTCAGCGCATCGGAACTGGCCAAGGCAAACGGCGCCTGGCCCAGTTCAACCGGGTCGATCCCCAAAAGCAGATGGTGCATAACCGGGTTGCAGACGATCACAGCTTCGACGATCTGGTCTGTATCGATGCCAGCCTCAGAAGCGATTTCAACGGCCAGCGCATCCATCGCCTCGCGCACGGCGGCGGTCATTTCAACATCGCCACCAGGGTTCATCATGGCATAGCTGACACGGCTCATCAGATCCTCGCCAAAGCGGATCTGCGGGTTCATGACGCCCGAGGATGCCAGGATCCGTCCATCGGAAAGGTCGGTAAGATGGGCGGCAATTGTTGTTGACCCCAGATCGACTGCGAGCCCGTAAAGCCCGCCTTCATAAAGCCCCGGCCATATATCCAGAATCTGAAAAGTCTCAGCGTGAACAGGCTGATAGAGCGCAAGGCTCACATTCCAATTGCCCTTGCGCAGCGCGTTTTGCATCTTGCGCAGAATGCTCAGATCGGGCGCATCGACCGTGATCTGCCACTGATCTTGGAGCGCGGCGCGCAGGCGCTCTAGATCGCCCGAGGGTTCGTGCATATCCGGCTCGGCCACCTCGACCATGACCAGGCGGGTGGCCGGGTCCATCTCCACCTCGCGGTCAGAAGCCGCTTTGCGCACGACCTGGCGATGCACCTGGCTTTCGGGCGGCACATCGATCACCACATCGCCGCTGATTTGGGCCTGACAGCCCAACCGGCGGCCGGGCTTGAGGCCCCGGACCCGGTCATATCGCGCCTCAACCTCATTCCATGGGCTGAGGCTGTCGGGCGCCACCGTGACACCGTGTTTCGGGAAGTCGCCGGTGCCCGGCGTCACCTGACATTTCGAGCAAATACCACGGCCACCGCAGACGCTGTCGAGATCGACGCCCAATTGCCGCGCAGCCGTCAATACCGGTGTGCCAACAGCGAAGCGACCGCGTTTGCCGGACGGTGTGAAGACGACTAGGGGGTCCTGGCTCATCTTGCTATGCTGGTGCTTTGGGCGGGTCCGTAAGCCGCACCGCACCCGGCGTCGCTTGGTGTGCGACACGCGCGATGCTTGGCCCGGCCGCGGCTGCATGCCAGCCAGTGCGCCCAGCAATTGGGCCGTGCCTTGACCGCGCCAAATCGAGACTAGCCGGCACGGCGGCGTCCCCCGCGGCGGCCACCTCTTGCCCCGCCCGATGCCGCCGCCGCCCGAGCCGCTTCCGGGAACGCTTGACCCTCCTTTATGGCGTCAAGCACCTTGGCAAAGCCGATCCAATTCCCGCCATTGGGATCGTGGTTCATCAGCATATTGGCGGCATTCACCGCCTCCATTTCCACGGGTCGAACAGGGTTCATGATGGCGCTGGTCATGCCCGCCCCGATGGCCATCGGCAAGAAGGCCGCATTGATCCCGTGCCGGTTGGGCAGACCAAAAGAGATGTTGGAGGCGCCGCAAGTCGTGTTGACGCCAAGCTCCGCGCGCAGCTTGCGCACCAGGGCAAAAACCTGCTGGCCTGCCGTTGCCATCGCGCCTACGGGCATGACCAGCGGGTCGACGACGATGTCATGCGCCGGGATGCCAAAATCTGCCGCACGCTCGACGATTTTCTTGGCAACGGCGAACCGAACCTCCGGGTCTTCTGAGATGCCGGTATCGTCGTTTGAGATCGCCACAACCGGCACATTGTACTTCTTCACAAGCGGCAGAACGAGCTCTAGGCGTTCTTCCTCGCCGGTGACGGAGTTCAAAAGCGGGCGACCTTCGGCGGCATCCAGACCCGCCTCAAGCGCGCCAGGCACGGAGCTGTCGATGCATAAAGGCACATCGGTCAACCCCTGCACAAGCTCCACCATCTTGCGCATCAAGGGCGGTTCGGTCTCGTTCGGATCGGGGTTGGAGTTGTAGACAACGCCTGCATTGATATCGAGCACCATCGCCCCGCAGGCGACCTGTTCGAGCGCGTCCTTTTCAACGGTGGCGAAGTCGCCTGCTTCAAGCTCGGCGGCAAGCTTTTTGCGGCCGGTGGGATTGATCCGCTCGCCGATGACGCAAAACGGCTCATCAAACCCGATCACGACGGTTTTTGACTTCGACTCGAGAACGGTGCGGGTCATTGGCTCTCCCTTGCCACGAAGCGGAACGATGTCCCCTGATGCAGCGGAATTGGCCAAGATGCAGGGCGGTTTCCGACGCTAGGGTGGCTCTAAGAGACACCTACGGCGCGGCGCGCGATTTAGCGAGCCCATTGGTGTTGAAATCTGCACATATTGGTCATGAGGCTTGCAGCCTAAAGCGCGGGTCCGGGGCCTGGATTATGCGCTTATCGGCTGGCTGGCCACTCTTGCGCAGAGGGTTGATGCCGGGCTGATCCACCCGCAACAGGCGCCCATTCGGCACCGTCACCTGGAGAGACACGCAGCGAGACACGCCGCCCTCGACGCAACGCACGCCCATGCGTTTTGGCCCGAACCTCCCTGGCGGCGAGCCGGTGACGCAGCGTTTGTTGTTATCCCGCAGCCATTGCGGCCGGAATCCCCGATGCGCCGCCGTTTTCCTTCGCCCAATTGGCATTCGTCCTGATCCCGCCAAGCGGAAAGAAGTGAACCCGTTCAATGTTGAAGCCTGGATTGGCGGCTTTATGCGCGGCCAGCGCGGCCAACACATCATTCGGCTCATACGGCAGGAGCAGTTTTGAGACGTCCATGGCGCGCTTCTGCAACACCTTAAGCGACGGGCCGACGCCGCAGGCAATGGCAAACTTGATCAATGTTTGCAGCTTGGCCGGCCCGGCGATACCGATGTGAATGGGCAACGTGATGCCTTCGGCGGCCAGCCGGTCTGCCCAAGCAATGATCGGCCCGGCATCGAACGCAAATTGCGTGGCAATCGCCATCTTTGCGTCGGAGCGATCGGCGAAGGCCTGTTTCCAGTGCAGGGCCGCCATGACGGATGCATCGCCGCCCTTTGGGTCGATATCGCGGTTACCTTCGGGATGGCCCGCGACATGCAGATCGGTAAAGCCGTCAAAAACGCCTGTTTCCAAAAGCTGCATCGAGGAATGAAACGCGCCGTGGGGCTTGTCGATGCCACCGGCCAGAAGCAGCGCTTGGGTGACGTTTGCCTCGCCTTTGTAACGCGCAACCCAGTCCTCAAGCATCGCGCGGTCCCGGATGGAGCGGGCCGGGAAATGCGGCATGACCTGGAAGCCATCCTCGGCCAAGCGCTTGGCCGTGGCCACCATGTCGCTG
>JBCCXT010000066.1:0-20314 GCA_039191215.1 Pseudomonadota bacterium | reverse complement strand
CGCCCAGTACGGAGTCGTTGCCACTTCCCGCGTAGAGCGTATCAGCGCCATCGCCACCGGAAAGCGTGTCATCGCCCTCCTCGCCATAGAGCATGTCTGCGCCAGCCCCGCCGACTATGCCGTCACTGGCTGTGCCGCCGTAGATGAGGTCATCCCCACCGCCCGCGTCCACGGTTATTGGCTCTGTAGACGGGTTAGGCCAGGTGAATCTATCATCCTGATCGGTGAGGATGACGCGCTCAATTTCGGAGAAGACTAGCGTGTCGGTGCCGTCGGTGATCGTGCCGGCCTCAGCACCGGTATAGGTGACGGTGACCCCAGTTGTGAGCGCGGAGAGGTCGAGGATATCAGCATCTGTGCCCCCCTCACCGCCGATGATCGTGTCGTTGCCAAAACCATCTTCGATGACAAAGGTATCGGCGTCGTCGCCACCGCTGATCTGATCGTCGCCGCTGCCGCCAGCAATCGTATCATCGCCGCCGCCGCCAGTGATCACATCATCATCGGCCCCGCCTTCAATGCTGTCACGCGCCGCGCCGCCTTCCAGGGTATCGTTGCCCGTGCCACCTTGCAGCACGTCGCCAAGCCATGTGGCTTGCGCGGCGTTTGTGAAGCCAGACGAAATGCTGTCATCGCCCGCGCCGCCAATGAGGGTGTCGGCGTCTTGCGTCCCTCCGTCAGACCCGCCGGTCAGCGTGTCATTGCCGTCACCACCGTCGAGGTATTGACTGCCGTTTGTACCGGCAAGACTGTCGTCACCCTCTTCCCCATAGGCATGGTTGACCCCAAAGTTGCTCCATTTCAGGGTGACTGTGTCATCGCCTTCCCCGCCATAAACCGTGTCGCGGCCAGAGACGGTGATGGAGTCATTTCCAGTCCCGCCGTCGATCCAGTCGGCGCTTGCAGTGTCACCATCAAAGATCGTGTCGTCGCCGGCACCACCGTCGATTGAATCGTCGCCCAAGCCGCCATCGATGCTATCGCCACCCGCGCCACCGGCAATTGTATCGTTCCCGCCGCCCGCATCGACGATCATGTCCTCGCCAGCAACGAGCGAGGTGCCATCAACCACGTCGGCCTCATCGCCAAGGATGATACGCTCGATCTCAGCAAAGCTGAGCGTGTCGGTGCCGTCGGTGATGGTGCCGGCCTCTTCGCCGGTGTAATTGACGGTGACGCCAGTGGTCAGCGCAGAGAGGTCGAGCACGTCCGCGTTGTCGCCTGGCGAGCTGCCCTCGCCGCCGATAATTGTGTCATTGCCAAAGCCGTCTTGGACAATGAATGTATCGGCGCCTTCGCCACCCTCCATGCTGTCATTGCCAGTTCCACCGGAAATGGTATCGTCCGCAGCGCCGCCGATTATGGTGTCGTTGCCCTGACCACCTGACAAGCTGTCGCCGTGCGTCTGCCATGAGGCATCATTGGGCGTCGCAGTGGTACCACTCTCGATGTAGTCGTCGCCGTCGCCGCCATCGAGCGTATCACTGTCATGGGTGGAGCCGTCATTGCCACCCCGGATCGTGTCGTTGCCCTCTCCGCCGTAGAGCGCTTGGTTGCCATTCGCACCAGTCAGGCTGTCATTGCCTTGTCCTCCATGGGCCTCATTTCCACCATAGCTGTATTCCATACTAATGGTGTCGTGCCCTGACCCCCCGTGGACAGTGTCGAAACCACCCGCGAAAATGGAGTCGTCCCCCGACCCTGCATCGATCACATCGCGGCTATTGTTGCCGTCTTGGTCGGTAATTGTGTCATTGCCGCTGCCGGTGGTGATCGTATCGTCGCCACCTGTATCGGTGATGTCCACGCCGAGCGTGTCGCTGCTGGCATCCACGCTGTCGTTTTGATCGGTGAGGATGATCCGCTCGATCTCAGAAAAGGTGAGCGTATCGGTGCCGTCGGTGATGGTGCCGGCCTCGTCGCCGGTGTAATTGACGGTGACACCAGTGGTCAGCGCGGAGAGGTCGAGCACATCGTCATCCGTGCCGCCTTCACCGCCGGCAATGGTGTCATTGCCGAAAAAACCATCGGAGATGATAACGGTATCCGCGCCGTCACCGCCCTCGATACTGTCGGCGAAGGAGCCACTTAGGAACAGATCGTCATCCGCGCCCCCTGACAAGGTCGATGCCCCAACGGCCACCAGCGTGTCATCGCCCGACCCGCCCGACAGGGTATTATTGCCAAAGCCGGCTTGCAGGCTGTCATTGCCTGCCCCGCCCTCCAACGTGTTATTGCCGGCAACCCCGCGAATGACGTCGTCGCCATCACCGCCATCAATACTGTCGTCGCCGATATTGCCGTTGACGGTGTCGTCGCCAGCGCCGCCGGTGATGGTATTGTTGCCAGTGCCAGCATCTAGGCTGTCAGCACCACCGCCAAGGTGCACATTGATCCCGGCACCGTCGGACATTGCATCGACCACGTCGGCCTGATCGCCGAGGATAATGCGCTCGATCTCAGAAAAGGTGAGCGTATCGGTGCCATCCGTGATCGTGCCGGCCTCATCGCCGGTGTAATTGACGGTGACACCAGTGGTCAGCGCGGAAAGGTCGAGCACATCTTCATCCGTGCCGCCTTCACCGCCGGTGATGGTATCGTTGCCAAAGCTGTCACCGAGAATGAACCTGTCGGCATCATCACCACCGGACAAACTATCCGCGCCTGCACCCGCGGTCAGAGTGTCGTCCCCCGCGCCACCCCTCAGGGTGTCAGCACCGGCGCCGCCATCCAACGTGTCGTCACCGCCATCGCCGCTCAGGTCATCATCACCAGCACCGCCGGCCAAAAGATCGCCACCGTCGCCGCCGGTCAGCGTGTCCGCACCAGCATCCACGCCACTGGTCGCTTCGGCAGTAAGGCGCAGATTATCAAAGTTAATCTGTTGGCTGCCATCATTGACGATTTCAATCGACAGGGTCTGACCATCCAGGGCCGGATTTGAGGTGCCCATGGTATCCACGAACACCGCATCGAGCACACCGCCACCCTCTGCGGTGGAGCCGCTGAAGGTGCCAACCACGGTGCTGCCGGCAAAGATGTTGACGGTGAAATCTTGGGGTTGGTAGCCCGCCCGTGCGCCGATATCGAGATAGAGACTATAGGTTTGGGTGCTGTCATAGGTCTCGCTGAGCGTCGTCGTACCGCGGGCACCCGCGTGCAGATAGGCCACGTTATCGCCGTCGATCTCACCGTCGGGGAAATGCGATGTCAGCGGGTTCCAATCACCGGCGCCTCCTGTGAATGTCCAACCGGGCGCACCGCCAGAGTATCCGCCGTCACTATGGACGTGGTCCTCCAAGCTGTGATTTGGAACGTCGAGCAAACGTGCGTCGCCAAGTGCCACATCATCACCGGCGCCGCCGGAAATTGCATCCCCGCCAAGGCCACCGCTGATGGTATCGCCCCCATCGTCGCCTGACAGGTTGTCGCTCCCCGCCCCACCATCGATCAGGTCATCACCGCCGCCGCCATAAATCGTGTCGTCGCCTGCACCGCCATCCAACGTATCGGCGCCAGCGCTCCAGGTCAGCGCGGTATCGCCCGACATCGTCATGGGGTGGCTGCCGGTTTGGTCGGTGAAGCCGCCAGTGGCCGGATCGGCGACCCAATTGGCCACCAGGGCCGGGTCGGAGGTATCGGCGACGGGACCCAGGCTAGAGGCTTCGATCTCGGCCGGGGTGCGGATATCATCGTAAAGCCGGACGCCGTAGATCGTGCCGTCAAAGATCTGTGAGCCGCTGAACCCGCCGCCAAGGGAATCTTGTTCCTGGCCAAGGGCGAGCGTGCCACCAGGTTCGAGCGTACCGCCGGAAACGTGGGTGCCGCTATAGGTACTGACACCATCGACATAGAGCTCCAGCGCTCCGGTCGCGCTGCTCCATGTCACGGCCAGTGTGTGTGTGGAGCCGTCGAATAACGTGGTGAGCGGGACACCCGTGTCCGTCACAACCCCGTCAATGAACACACGGATTTGACCGCCGTCCGCGGCGATTAGGAATTCATTATTCTGCGCGTTAGAAACCGCATAGGAGGCCAGAGGCGTAAAGCCTGAGGCATCGACGGAGGCAAAAGTGATCTCATAACTGAGATCGGTTGACGGGAAATCCGTCAGGTTGGAGGCCAGCCCAACCCCGTCGGTCCCGGTCTCATTGAACCGCACGCCGGCCAGATCGCCCAAAAGCAGGTCGTCATCGGCCCCACCATCCAGGCTGTCCCCATCGGTGCCGCCCATCAGCGTGTCATTGCCGCTGCCGCCCTCTAACGTGTCGCGCCCGGCCGTGGCGACAATGCTGTCATCGCCCGCACCCCCCACCAAACTGTCATCGCCAGCCGCGTTCATCAGCGTGTCGTTGCCGTCACCGCCGATGGCCGTGTCCTGCCCCGATCCGGTTTTTAGGAAGTCGGCCCCATCGCCGCCTTCCAGGCTATCATCCCCGCTGCCGCCAATCAGCGTGTCCGAGCCGCCATCGCCATAGAGACGGTCAGCCCCGATACCACCTTCGAACATGTTGTTTTCGGTGCCGCCGCTCAGCGTGTCATCGCCGCTGCCACCCAGGATGTTTTCGAAGCCGCTATAGGCGTTGTTGTATTGATCGCTGCCGGCGATGAGGTCGATATTATAGCTATAGGCATCGACGGGTGTGCCAGCGATAACGAACGTATCGATATCATCCCCGCCCGCGTAGCTATTTGGCTTGGCCGCAACGGAGTAGAAATTGGCGTGGACTGTGTCATTGCCTGTCCCGCCGTCAATTGAGGATTGGCCTTGTCCGCCATAGATGACGTCGTCGCCGGAGCCACCCAAAATCGTATGATCGCCGCGGCTGCCCGAGATTGTATCATTCCCGCCGGCACCATCGAAAGTGAAGCTGTTCGTGTTCCAGACCGTTGTGACCAGGTCGTTCTGATCGGTCAGGACAAAGTGCTCAACTTCTGAAAATGCGACGGTGTCACTGCCATCGGTGATGGTTCCGGCTGAAACATCGGCAGAAAAATCGAGATGGATGGACGTTCCGGTGACTCCAGAAAAATCAAGCACATCCGTGTCATCAACCAGGTTACTGCCTAGAACGGTATCATTGCCAAACCCATCGAGCATGCGGAACGTGTTTGAACCGCCGCCGCCGGTTAGCTCGTCATCGCCGGTGCCAGACACCAGCGTGTCATCACCCTCGCCACCGTCCAGCGTGTCGCCCGCGCCTGGCCCGGCCTCCAGGGCGTCGTTGCCCTCACCGCCATCGAGCACATCCGCGCCGTCACCGGCGACCAAGGTATCATCGCCGCCGCCGCCATAGAGCGTATCGTCGCCGGCACCGCCATCGAGCGTATCTTCGCCAGCCGCTTCCAAGACGACATTGTCGAAGTCCAAGTCACCCTCTTCGCCATCGATATGGGTAAAGCGAAGCGTCCCTCCATTGGTCGGCGAAACAAAATCCAAGGACTGAGTGGTGACCGTGCCGGCGGGAACGGTGATCGTTTGGTCCAAGATCACGTTGCTGCTGGCGTCCAGAACTTCAACTTGGATAACCTGATCGACCGTGCCCAGCGTAGCTCCGGTGTCGAAGGTGAGCCGGTAGCTCTCCCCGGCTTCCATGGGCACGTCTTGGCTGAGAGCGTTGCCGATCGAGCTGCCCCAGCCGCCAAAGGCATAGGCATTCACGCCATCGGTCGCGCGCGCGGCGTCAAAGTTGATGCCACTATTGTTATCGATGCCGCCCCGCACCCAGCCCGTTGGCGTGCCGCCGATGGCCTGGGCATCCAGCTCGAACGATCCGTTTATGATGAGGTTGCCCTGATCGCCGGTCAGCACATCATTGCCATCGCCACCGGCAAGCGAGTCGTCCCCGGTGCGACCGGTCAGCGTATCGTTGCCCGAGCCGCCAGTGACGGAATCGTCGCCCGCTTGGGCGTCTATGACGATATCCGAGGTGAGGTCAGCCGCAGCTACCGTCTCGGCCGCATCCCCCAGAATGATCTGCTCGATCTCCGAGAAGCTGACCGTGTCTGTGCCATCGGTGATGGTGCCAGCCTCGTCGCCCGAAAAGGCAACAGTGACCCCGGTAGTGAGTGCGCTAAGGTCCAGCACGTCGGCGTCAGTTCCGCCCTCGCCACCTATGATCGTGTCATTGCCAAACGCATCCTCCAACAGGATGGAATCCGCATCATCCCCACCATCAATGGAATCGTCGCCGGTGCCCCCCGAGAGCGTATCGTCACCCCAGGCGCCTTCCACCGTATCATCGCCAGCCCCCCCGGCGACGCTGTCGCCACTATCGCTGGCCCAAAGCGAGTCGTTGCCTGCACCGCCAAGAATTGTGTCCGCGCCCCAGGATCCCGAAAGTGAGTCGTCCCCGCCGCGGCCGTCGATGTAGCGGGAATCGTAGCTGTTAGCGGCATTGTTTGCGTCATCGTCGTGATCGGTGAGGATGAAGCGCTCAATCTCCGAGAAACCGAGAATATCATCTTCGCCGCTGTTGAAATGCGCTCCTTCCCGGATCGTTCCCTCTTCGTCGCCGGTAAAGCGGATTGAGACGCCATCTGTACGAGTGGAGAAATCCAGCACATCGTCATCCGTGCCGCCCTCACCGCCAGTGATCGTGTCGGCGCCATAATCGTCGCCCAAATTGAACGTATCGGCATCGTCCCCGCCGATGAGAATATCGTCCCCGAATCCGCCGTTGAGGGTATCGTTGCCATCGGCTGCGGTTAGGGTGTCGTCAAAGTCGGACCCGTCGAGCACGTCGTCGCCGGTTGAAGGGTCAGTGACGTTGAGCCCACCGAGTCCAGAGAGTTCCGGCGGCGCGCCATTGGAATAGCTTGTGGTGTAGACGCCTGCTGGATCACCGCCGCCAAAATCGGTGGTCTCATAGGCCTCAACGGCTGAATTGCTGCCGGAACCAGCAAGTGCAAACCATGTCGACGAATCTGAGAACCCAGCCGTTGCACCCTGAGAATACTGGATGTCTTCATAGATGAACGTGACATCGAAGTCGCCGCTGCCTGTATCGGTCAGAACAACCTGAAAGCTGTTCGTGCCGGACCCGAAATACGGTGCCGCTTCGTGCCAGGTGATGGTGACCGTCCCGGCGGAAGGGTCGAGGTCCCAGAAAATGTCGCCGCCGTCATTGATATCAACATCCGTCAAGAGCGCGGCGATCATCGGGTTGTCGGCGCTTTGAACGGTCTCTAGGTAGCTGGTCTCGGCGCTGCCGAAAGTAATCGAGCCGTTGGAGTTGATCCAGATCGACGAGTAGTTTGAACCGGCAACGTTCATGCCGCCGGAGAAGACCGACGACACGTCCACATTTACGGCGCCGTCGTCCAAGTCCCCGGTATCGACACCGTTGGCCTTGAAACTGTTCTCGCCATAGCCCTGGGACCCGCCCAGGCCGGAATTCATCGTCGCCATGTGGCACCCCGCGCCAGCTCTAGCCCCAGAGGCGCCTCGGCGCGCTCTAACCCACTGTTGCGTTAGGGGTCAGGCGTTAAAACAGGCTGAAAACGGCACAGAGTTTACACGGTATTTTAACCGATTGCCGCGGGTGCGGGTGACTTTCGCTTCAGGTGCGCGCCGATTCAAATGCAGCCCAAGCTTCTTCAAAACGGGCCAAATCAAAGCCAGGCGCCTGGGCGGGACCGAGGATGAGCGCCTCGGTTGCGCGAAGCTTGGCCACAGCTGCGCCAAGCTCTGGCACGACATCTTTTGGGATGACCAAGGCGCCGTGCTGGTCGGCATGCACCAAATCGCCATCGCAGACCTTCATGCCGAAGATCCCCACCGCGCCGCCGATCTCTGTGACATGCACAAAGGCATGGCTTGGCCCGATATGGCCGGCAATGACCGGAAAGCCATCAGGCAAATCGCCCAGATCGCGCATCACGCCGTTGGTGACAGCTCCGGACAGGCCCAGACCCTTGTGCACACTGGTATTGATCTCTCCCCAAAAAGCGCCGACAGCGCCCGCGCCATCTTCGTCTTCGATGACAGCAAGCATGGGTTCGGTCGGGCCGGAGGCCATGTGCCGGTAATAAGCCATGCGCCTTGTCCGGATCACATCAGGCGGCTCGGCGGGTGGGTGGGCCGCGCGGATTTTGGCGGTGCGTGCGTAGCCGACAATTGCGCCTGCTGCAGGATGGGAACACAGCATCGTCGCCTTGGTGAAATTCGAAAATCCGCGCCCGCCTTGCACAACCTCAATTGCGTTACAGATGGTGGGCGTATCGGCGCCTCGCAGCACGTCTAAAAGGGCATCATCCATTGCTGTTTAGGCCTCCAACCATGTTGTCAATGCGCGGCTAACCGCGCCGGGCTGCTCGAGTGTTGGCAAATGTCCGGCCCCTTCGATGATTTCCAGCCGCGCGCCCGGTATGGTCTCGGCCATCTCGCGATGCAGTGCGGGCGGGCAAAGCGCGTCTTGTGCGCCGCACATCACTAGACTCGGCACGGTGATCTGCGGCAGAACGGCCTCCTGGCTCGCGCGGTCGCGCAGCGCCAGGGATTGCGCCGCAAAAACTTCGGGTCCAAGAGCAACGGCCATCGCAAGGCATAGGTCCAGAACCTCCGGCTGGCCGGGGGCATCGGCCAGGTAGTTTGGCTTCAACTCCTCGCGCACCACCTGCCGCAGCGCGCCATCGGCAACGGCCTTGATTTGGCCTGTGCGGATGGCGTGATTTGCAGGCGCATCAGCCCGCGGCGTGGTATCGATCAGCGCCAAGCGTTCGACCCGCTCCGGCGCGCGGGCCATCAAGGTCAGGGCGACAATCCCGCCCATCGACAGCCCCGCCAAAGCAAATCGCGTGGGCGCTGCTTCAAGAACGGCTGCCACCATCTCGTCCATACTTGGGGCGACAGGCGTCAGCGGCATGACCTGGCACTGGCCGCGCAACGCATCAATCTGCGGCGCAAAAAGGCGGGCGTCGCACATAAACCCAGGAAGCAGAACCAGCGTCACGCCCGCGCCTTTGCCAGTGCCGCACCTTCAGCCAGCGCGCCAAGCTTGGCGTAGGCAATCTCTGGATCGACCGCGCCGAACCCGGCAAAAGTGCCAAACCCGCAATCCGATCCGGCCACCACACGATCGGCGCCAACAATGTCGGTGAAACGTTCGATCCGTTGCGCCACAACCTCGGGATGCTCAACAAAGTTGGTGGTTGTGTCGACGACGCCCGGCACCAAAACCTTGTCGTCGGGAATTTCGCTGCGACGGTCGCGAAAAACCGTCCATTCATGCGCATGACGCGGGTTTGACGTCTCAAAGAGGACATATCTCGCACGCGCCGCCATCAGCGTTGAGAACACCTTGTCCATCGCGATGTCGCAGACATGCGGGCCCTCGTAATTGCCCCAACAGATATGGATGCGCACCCGGTCTTGCGGCACATCGGCTAGCGCGTGGTTCAGCGCCTCGACATGGGAGGCGGCAATCTTCAAAAACGCCTCGTCGGAAAGATCGGCGAAGAGCATATGACGGCTGAGAGCGAGATCAGGGCAATCAAGCTGAAGATCGAGCCCGGCCTCCACGATCGTGCGGTATTCATCGGCCATCGCATCTGCCAATGCAGCCAGGTAGGCCTCACGCGTCGGGTAAAAATCGTTCTGAAGAAACAGCGCAATCACACCGGGCGAGGCTGCATTCATGAAGCCGCGTCCAGCGCCATGGTCGGCCATCCCGGCCTTGAGATGCGCGATATCCTTCTCCAACTCTCCCTGGCCCTTTGACCGCACCTCGCCGACGCACATTGGGCGGGCATATTTTGGCGTGCCGCCCGCTTCTGCCAGCCGCTGCAAAAAGGTGGGAAAAAGCTTCAGGTCCGCGGGTGCATTGCGCGGACTGTCACCGTCAAATCCGGTATAGCGGTCTTTGACATAGGTCGCGTAGGAGATCTTCGACGTCTCGCCATCGGATACCCAGTCAATCCCCGCCGCAACCTGGCGGCGCACGGTCTCGGACGCAGCGTCGGCCATCGCGGCATCAAAGGCGCCGAGATCGTATTCTTCGCCGCGCTCCCGCGCGAAGATGAAATCGACCACCTCTTGAGTCCGCGGCAGGCTGCCAACATGGGTTGTCTGGATCATGGTGTCTCCCCCTCGCCTCGGCTTGAGCCGATTTCTTGCTTCGCGCCAGCGTCTACCAGGGCAACAAATTTTTCCAGGTCATTTACTTCGCGCAACCGCAGGATGCATTCGTTCAGAGTTTCGAAGACCTGCAGTACCGCCCATGGCTCGATCAGATCGTAATCGCCCGCCGCATCTGTCGAAATCGTTGCGGAATTCCGCAGGTATTTTGCGAGAAGGTCGGGATCTTCTTTGATCTTTTGCCGCTTAAACGCATTATTGCGATTGTCACCAAACCGGTCGATCAGGTACAGCGCGTAGCCCGGGCCGCGCATGGCAACCAAGTCTCCGACATAGATCGACTCCAGACGTGCCACGATGTTCGTCTTGAAGGTCTCAAATTCCATCTCAGTCAGGAGATATGTGCGTTCTTCGGCAAGTGGACCAGGCTCCAAGCCGCGTTCGACCAGCTGATCCCAAAGCAGGCCGACGGCAAGCCAGATCGGCAAGCCTTCGGCCATCCGTTTCAACATCGAAACCGGATCGGGGACTTTCGGCACCAATCCGAACAAGCCCTGAGCGGTGCCGGCTAGAACGCCAAGATCAGAGCGGTCGCGCCATGAATAGATGTCTTCGGCGCGCCGTATGAACACAGCCAGAGCGTTTTCGGCCTGCTTTTCGCTGCAATCCTGCATGTCGCTCGCGATCGCGGCAAAGACCGAAACCAGGCGGGATTCGGTCAGATCATCCAGCGTTGCATCTTTGTCTTTGGCGTCAGCGATCATCGCCCAAGCATCTGCGGGCAGCGCCCATATCGGGCGCGCGAACGAGAAATAGAGCGAGGCGTGATCAGGGCTGCCCAAGCGCTGGTCATTGGAAAGCGCGCGCGCCTCTTCTGCGGCGACATCCCAAAGCGAAACGACCTCCGAGCGCACCCCTTCGTCAACCCATTCGACAAGGAGCCCGGGCACGATCTGCCGCAATACTTGGACGAGCTGTTCAAATCGGCTGGCTTGCGCGTTCAGCAAGTCACACAGCTCCGCTGCGCGTTCATTGCCCGAAGCTGGTGTTACTTCTGGGTAGCCTGTGACCAGGATCACAGGTTGGAGGTAGTTTTCGATCCAAGTGTAGAGCCTTGGTGCTTTCAGCCGCGACATTTGCAGGACGACCATATCGCCCAGATGAATGCGATGTTTTTGGTGGGTCGCGTAAAGCCGCATCGCATTAGTTAGGCGGACCGCGTCACGCGGCGTCTCGAGCCAAAGCCCGCTGACGAGATCAAGCGCGTGTTCCATGCGGCCGTCGATTTCAGGCAGAAAGCCGGTCAACTCGGTCAATGTCCAGCGCGCCAGGTCATAGGGCAACGCGCGCGGTACCCGAAAACTGGCATGCACAATTTTGTCGAGGTATTGGGCGCCATTGGGCACTTTCAGCGCCGCTTCGAGATTGGCCGCCAGAACGTCATTGTCGTAGGCCAGCACGTAAAGGACATTGGGGAAATCAGCGACCGCGCGGATCAGGCGCAAAACCTCGACTGCCTCATCGGGATTGAGCCGGTCAAGGTCGTCGACAAAAACCACAAGCTTTTTCTTAAGACCCGTCAGCGCCTTTGTAAGCTCGTCCTTTATTGCCTTGAGGTCTGGTAATTCGTCCTCGCCATCACCGGTGCCGACGGCCTCGTTGAGCTTATCGAGACCGTCGGCAACCAGGCCCGCGCCCGGCAGGATCCCGGTGGCGGCACCAATGCGCGCAAGCCGCGCGGCGCCGTTTGAGACAACCACAAACCGGTCGATGAGCTTTCGCGCCTGGCGGGCCATATCCGGCGCCATCACGCCGGAATTTGTCAGCGACCCGCGGACCAGTTCGAACAATTGTGCCAAAAGCTCATCGCGGTCGCCGACAAGCCAGGGCTCAAAATGCAGTACCTCGATTTTGTCGCCAAGATGGCTGAGCGCCATCGACACGATCGAGGATTTGCCCGACCCCCATGGCCCCGACACGCCAACCACAAATCCACGATCTGCAGGCTGGCTGTAAAGCGCCTCGCCCAATTGCTGAGCGATATCCGCAAAGCCGAGGCGATCATCGCCCAGTGATTTGACCGGGTCTTCGCGCATTCTACCCCGCCCAGGTATGCCCCGCGGGATCATCTGTCCCGATCACTTGGTAAAGCGCCGCCTCACCCGACATGGACGGCGTGACGGCATGGGCCATGGCCTCCGGCACACTTAGCGTATCGCCTGGGGCCAGTGTTGTTGCGCCATCGCTAAAATCGACACGCCAATGTCCACGCACCGGCATCAAGACCGAGGGTTTCGTGTAGCTTGTCATGGTCGATGCCGCATTGTCGCGGGTCATGAATTTGACCTCGAAGCCTGGCTTGTCGCGCAAGATACCAGTTTCACCGATGACCGTCACCTCTCCGGCCGCGGCACGCGCGGTCAGATCCCAATAGCGGCTGACATAGCCGTCGACCACTTCCGCTGGATCAGGTGCGGGATAGGCATCAGCCTCGGCATCGCTCATCGGGGTCATGGGCTGTACGTTACTTGGTAGCGCCTCGCCCCTTTTGGTGTCGTAAAGCTTACCGGTTTCAGCAAGTACCAGGCCATGGGCCTGTGCGTCTTGGATAACCTGTGGCGCCCAGACGACGCCGCCACCGGCCTCGTCGCCGCCAAGGATCGCCATGATCATCCCATAATCGGTGCCGATGTTTTCAAACCCGCGAAAGATGCCAGTGGGGATGTTGAAGATATCACCCTCCTCCAGCACAACCTCGCCGGCATTACCCCACCGGCCCCAGAAAAAGCGCCAGCGGCCATTGAGGACAAAGAACACTTCTGCGGTGTGATGGCTGTGCAGGCTGTTGCGGCATTTCGGCGGCTGGCCTGCCGCACCGATATTGAAGCCATGCGGGATGGAGATATGGACGTGCTGATCGGCACTTTCGCTGACGCCGCCACCGATGATGGTGAAATTTTCCTTCTGGTCGGAACCCGGCGTATGGGCATCGATGAAGGCCGTCCGGCAAGGGATAAGATCGCCATAGCGGACAAGGCGCGTGGAAAGGTCAAGTTGGGTCATGTATGTGTCTTTCAAAAATTTCTTGCATTCAGGGTGTGTGACCAAAACTCACAACCCGCCGGGCGGACGCAGATTGAGGCGGCGCGCGCGCAGGCTTTGGCGCCACATGTGAAACCGGCTGACAGATCGGCTCGGGGCGGTCACGACGACCTCCAGCCCGGCTCAGCCCGGTCGAGCCGCGCCTCCAGCGCTTCGATCCGGTCGGCCATCTCCTTGATCCGCGGGCCAAGTGCTGCGTCGATCTCAGCCTCGGTAAGCCGTGGCGTGATGTATTTTGGGCAGTTCCAATCCATCGCCGCAAGATCGATCGTGACCAGGCGTTCCGGCACTGCCGCGCCCTCTGTCGCCAATTGCGCGGCAAGCTCCGCGTCATCGGCCGCACGCATTACAGTTGCATGACCCAAAAGCTTCAACCGGGCGCGGCGCGGATAGTCCATCAAAATCAGCGCCACCCGATCCGACGCACCCAGATTCCCCTTAGAGATAAACTGCTTGTTTCCCGGGTAGTCGGCAAATCCGATCCGCTCGGGGCCCAAAACCTTCAAGAAACCTGCCGGCCCGCCGCGATGTTGCACATAAGGCCAATCCGTCTCCGACACGGTCGCCATGTAAAAACTGTTCCGCGTCTCGATAAACGCACGCGTATCGGCATCAAGCGGGCCGCGATGGCGATGCTCATAGGTCCGGGCGTAACGCTGCCCCATGCCGACAGTATCTTGCTCGGCGCGTACGCGCGGAGTGAACATCAGATCTGCATAGCTCTCCATCGCGCCTACACCCCGCCCAACAGGATTTGCTTCCACACGGCGGTCTCGTCGAAAAGCGTGTATTCGCGGCGAAGTGTCGGCGCGGCCGCGCCAAGGCTGCCGAACTCGGCTTGCGTGATGCCGAGGACGTAAACCATCGCACCGCTCGGCGCGCCAAATGCGCCCCAACCGCTATGCTTGCCCCAAAGGCTCCACCGAACAGCCGCGCGTGGTGGCATCATCGGATCGTCACGGCCAATCGTGTGATCGATGGTGAAGGTCGCATCGGGAAAGGAAGCCCGCAGCCCCATCCAAAACCGGTCCGCGCCGTCATGGCTTTGATCTTCTACTCCGCCTGGATAGTACAAGTTTGCCGCGCGGTCATACGCTTGCGGGATCGCGGCCATATCAGCCGCCATAATCCGGGTCAGAAGCTCAGCCAGCCGCGCGCCCCATTCACTGTCATTGCCCTTGCCCGTGTAGGGCCCCGGCTGATCACTTTCCGGCGTCAACGGGGGTGTCGCCTGGCTCGGGCCACCCTCATCTTCGATGACCTTGGCTGCGTAATCCTTGGGCTCCCAGCCAAGCTGGCGCACGATGGCGCCTTGGTCGCGGATCAACCATTCATCGTCGATCTTGTTATTTTTTGCGTGGCAATCGGCGAGGATCCGGTAGCGCAGCATCGCGCCGCTGGCGCGGCCATAAATGCCGTCACCGCCATGAGTCGCCGTCGATAGGATCCGATGCGAGCTTAACATGCCAGTCTCCGGACTGCCCGACCAGATCACATCCTCGCCAAGCAAGCGCCTGTCTGGAAACTCCGCCAGCGTCGCCATCGTGGCGGCGATCACACCACTATTGCCGATGACCAGCGAGGCGGGCGACCGGACGACGATGTCTTCGGCATAATACTCGTGCAAAGTTGCAATGCCGCGGTCTTCCCAAATCTCTTTGGTGATACCGATGATATAGTCCGGAAAATCGGCGAATTTCGGGGCAAATCCCTGCATGCTCATGGCTTCCATCCCTGCGGTATTCTGGCCGAGCGGCGGACGATCAGTGGCGCGGCCACCGCCACCCGTTTGGGCGGCGCCTTGGCGTCATGAATGCGCGCCATCACCAGTTCGACCGTCTGGTCGACCATGTCTTGCGCCGGTTGGCGCACTGTGGTCAGCGCGTAACTCGGCCAAGCGGCAATCGGCACATCATCATAGCCAATGACTGAGACATCGCCCGGCACATCCAAGCCAAGTTCAAAACGCAGAGCATCCATGACCGCAAATGCCATGTGATCGTTGCCGACAAAAACTGCGTCGGGCCTGTTTGGCCCGGCAAACATTTCGCGCGCCGCGTCACATGCAGCGGCTTCATCGAACTCACCCACCGCGCGGGCGAAAAGCGACTTCCCCGCGGCCTCCAGACCGGCGCGAAATCCGGCTTCGCGGTCTCGCGCGGTCGAGGCGCCTTCCCATCCCGCGATATGGGCGATGCGCTGATGTCCGCCTGCGGCAAGAAAGCTCGCCACGCCGTAGCCGCCATCGAAGTTGTCTGACGCCACACCGGATAGGCGCGTGTCGTCTTGCAGTCGGTTGAACAGGACCACCGGCACGCCCGCCGCCTCGCAGCGGCTGGTCAGATCGGATGACATCGACACCGACGCCATGACAATCGCGTCAATCTGGTAGTCGAGGATTTCTTCTAGAATATGATCGATGTTGCCTGCATTTGCAGGCGTCATGAACATCAAGACGTGATAGCCGCGGGCCTGGAACGCGTTCGACAGCGCTTCGACGGCCTCGGGGTAGAAATAATTGTTGAGATAGGCCACGACGAGGCCGATCATCCGCGATTGCCCGGTGATCATCGCGCGCGCCAGAACATTGGGCCGGTAGCCCAATTCGGACGCTGCGCGCCGAACCTTTTCGGCGGTTGCCTCTGACACGCTTGCACCGGGTGTGAAGACCCGGCTTACGGCCGATTGGCTGACGCCTGCGCGTTCAGCCACTTGTGTCGATGTCACCCGCTCCGCCATTGCTCAATCCGCCGTCCAGCCGCCATCGACCAAAAGCGAGGTGCCGGTGATCATGGCCGCCGCGTCTGAGGCGAGAAACACAACCGCGCCCATGATGTCTTCGACCTCACCAATACGCGGCAACTTGATCTTGTCTTCTATCCAAGCTCGCCGTTCCGGATTGTCGAAGCTGGGCTGCGTAAGCGGCGTGCGTATAAAGGTCGGGCAGATTGTGTTGGCACGAATGCCGGCCTTGCCCCATTCGATGGCCATCGACTTCGTAAAGCCTTCAACGGCGTGTTTGGTGGCGCAATAGACCGCCCGGTCAATGCCGCCGACATGGGCCATCTGGCTGGAGATATTGATCAAGGAGCCGGGCTTTCCAGCAGCGACAAGGCCCTTGGCCACGGCGCGCGTCAGAAAGTAGGCTGCTTTGACATTGAGATCGGTCACCGCGTCATAGTCGTCGCTTTGGGTTTCAAGCGCGGGGCTATGACGGGCCAAGCCGGCCGCGTTCACGAGCACATCGAACGGCTTCGCTGCGCTGATCGTGGTCTCGGTCGCGGCAATGTCGGAGATGTCGAGCGGCAGAGCCTCAGCCGCCATGCCTGCGGCACGCATCTGGCCCGCTATCTCAGCCAGCTTGTCAGCAGATCGCGCCGCCAGCGTGACCGCGGCGCCCGCCTCGGCCAGTGCTACCGCGCAGGCCAGGCCGATCCCGGAACTGGCCCCGACCGCAAGCGCGCGCCGACCATCAAGCCGAAAGGAAGGTGTGCGGGGAAGCTCGTTGGTCATCGGCATCAGGCGATTTTTGGATAGGAAATGCCGCGAAACCGCGGGAAATCGGCATAACGCGCCGCGCGCATACTTTCTGGCTCAGCTGGCGCGTCGCCTTGGCGGAGCAACTGGATGCGGCGCGGCATGAAACCGTCAATGCTGCGCGCGGGTTGCTCGCGCCATGTTAGGTTGAATGCGGCAAGCCGCGGGAAGAACCACATCGCCGAATAGGGCAGGTGATCATGAACCCACCAGGCCAGATCGCGCCAGTCGCGCCCGACCTCTTCGTACTGATCTGCGAACCAGGGGATGACAATGCAGGCGCCAGCGCCCATCCGGCCCTTGTCGTCGCGTCGGTCCCAGATGTGATGGGCGTAATTCGCGTCGTTCTTCGCGCAGCGCTGTGGTTTGGCCTGGGTCGCACCGTAATGGTTCAACTCGCACGATCGGTAAGAGGAACGCACATGGATCGGGCCGAAGGTTTCCACGATCGGCTCGAGCAGTTCTTGGCACAACTGCGTGCCCGCCGCGATCGCCAAGTCGGGGTTGTCGGGAATGTTGGGAATGGCGTGAAAGCTGCCGATCTCGGAATAGAGAAAGTCGCGCAGGTAGAAATGGCGCGATAGGCGTGCGCGCCCCAGAACCTCAAGCCCGGCATATGAGCGCGGACGTTTCACGCCGCCCGACCCGTTGCGGCGTCAAAACCCTGCCGTGCTTTGTTGAACTCTCGCATCCGGGCCAGTGGATCGACGCCAATTTGACCATAGAGATCAAGCATATCGACCAGCACCCAGTTCTCCCGGATGCGGCCATCGGGACCTAGGCGCCAAAAATCCAGCGATCGCATCTCGACCCTTTGGCCCGCAGGTGCGATACCCAACCAACCAGGCTGGCTCAAAGTCTGGACCATATTCGGCCAACCCGTCACGCCCGCGTAGCTGCCATCGCCGAAGAAATGAAAGACCAAATCGGCATCCGCGCTTCCCCGATCCGGCATGGCCGCCAAGAACGGGATCTGATGCCAATTGCGGAACCCCTGGATACCGCGCGCAGCGCCAATCCCTGCCGGGCCATACCAGTTCATCCGCGGATGCCAGAAGCGCTCAAGCTCCATAACCTCGACCCCGCCCTCACGGGGATGGCGAACCAAGTGGGCGAGCATATCGACCACCCGGTCGCGGCTCAGTTTGGCGCGGGCGTCGTCACGCGGTCCGGCGACGATACCGTCAGGCGTCGCGGGGCCAGGCACGGTCAACTCCCGACCAAGGGCCGGTGCCAGCGGCCAGGCGCCTGCCTGCATCATCACCTCGGGGATATCCCAGAGTACCTGCGCCTCGACCACCCGGCCGCCGTCAAACCGGAAGAACTCGTGATAGCGCATCGTGACCAGATGGCCTGTGGCGGGAATGTCCAGCCAGGGCTGCAAGAACGTGCCCAGGTAGTGGCCGGCGCAACCGACCCAATCCATGCCATGCTCATCTTCTCCGGCAATGAGTATGAAATCGCGCCGCTCCAAATCAGGCCAAGCCGCGAAAAGCGGCCGGTAAACCTGGTCGAAAAGCGCGTCCGGCCCGGCAAGATCGCCAAAGGGCGCGCCCAGCCGAAAGGTAGCCTCGGGGGCAATCTCCGCCAAAGCAGCGCCGACCGCTGCCGCCGAAAAGTCGTAACTTGCAGCGCGAAACGGTGCCAATGCGGCTTTGTGTTTCGTGTGCCTGTCGGTCACTGCGCCGCCTCTTTATGAGGCGCGCCCTCACCGTAGGGCACGTTGATCCCGCCATGGCGGCGCACGCGAATGTTGCATTGCTCCGCATGGCCAACAAAACCCTCAAGCATACACAGCCGCGAGCCATATTCGCCCACCAGAGTTGCAGCCTCATCGGTGACCACACGCTGATAGGAATGGGTCTTCAGAAACTTACCGACCCATAAGCCGCCGGTATATCGCCCCGCTTTTTTTGTCGGCAGCGTGTGGTTGGTGCCGATGACCTTGTCGCCATTGGCCACATTGGTGCGCGGGCCGAGAAAAAGCGCGCCGTAAGAGTGCATGTGCTCCAGGAACCAATCATCCCGATCCGTCATGACCTGGACATGCTCGGATGCGATATCATTGCCGACAGCAAGCATCTCGTCATAGCTGTCGCACAAGATTACCTCGCCGTAATCGCGCCAGCTTAGACCAGCCGTATCGGCGGTCGGCAGGATGGTCAGCAGGCGGTCGATTTCGGTCAACGTGGCCTGGGCCAGATTGTGCGAATTGGTCACCAAAACAGCCGGAGAGTTATAGCCATGCTCGGCCTGGCCAAGCAGATCGGTGGCGCATAGCTCTGCGTCGACCGTATCATCGGCGATGACCATGGTTTCGGTCGGACCAGCAAAAAGATCGATGCCGACGCGGCCATAGAGCTGGCGCTTGGCTTCAGCCACAAAGGCGTTGCCGGGGCCAACAAGCATATCGACGGGGGCGATCGTCTCAGTCCCGATGGCCATGGCACCAACCGCCTGGATGCCGCCAAGCACATAAATCTCGTGCGCACCGGCCATGTGCATTGCCGCGATCACGGCCGGGTTCGGATTGCCTTGCCAAGGCGGGGTCGCCGCGATGATCCGCGGCACGCCAGCCACCGCGGCTGTCAGAACCGACATATGGGCCGAGGCGACCATCGGGAACTTGCCGCCCGGCACATAACAGCCGACCGATTGCACAGGAATGTTCTTGTGGCCCAATATGACGCCGGGCAGGGTTTCAACCTCGACATCCGTCATTGAGGCGCGCTGGACTTCGGCGAACCGGCGGACCTGATCTTGGGCAAAGCGGATATCGCCAAGCTCACGCGGCGATAGCGTGCCGATCAGCGCCTCGATCTCAGCGGCGCTGAGCCTGAAGCTTGCCGGTGCATAACCGTCGAACTTTTCTGACAAGTCGCGCACTGCGGCGTCACCGCGCGTGCCGATGTCGCTCAGCGTCTGCTCGACAATGCTGCGTGTTTTGGCATCGTCTGCGGCTCGCTCGGTCTCAGGCTTGCCGCGTTTGAGATATGTGACTGCCATGTCTCTCCCTCACAATCATTAGTTAGGGCTGCGGCAGGACCTTCTTGCCACGGTCAAACGCTTCCCAGCCATGGCCGTCGAAAACGTCGCGGCCAAGCTGGGCAAGCACATGCGGGAAATCCACCATCACCCAATTGTCGGTAATCTTGCCGTCAACGACCTTCCAGAAATCCATGTAACGGATCTCGATGCGCTTGCCGGTTGGCGCAAGGCCCATAAACTCGCCCGAATGCGTCGCCTCTTGGCGACCGAAAGCGGCTGCCCATTCGCCCATGAATAGCCGCGCCTCATCGATGCAAACCTTGTCAGAGAAGGCCGCCTGAAACGGGCGCTGCCAATTGTCCTGAAACTCTTTGAGGCCAACTTTCGTCCCGCAGCCCTGATTGCCCATCCAGCGAAAGCTGCCGGCAAAAAACTGGCCGATATCGTCGATACGGTGGTCGTTCAGACCGTCAACCATATCCTCGATCACCGCGCGAGTCGCATCGGTCTTGGACATATCGGTATCGCGGCTGAGCGCCGCCTGGTCCGGGCGCGATCCTTTCATGCCATGGCCTCGAATTTGCCTCGACACACCGGGGTGGGTGGGCG